>JBBRBG010000081.1:0-37428 GCA_038206055.1 Haliangiales bacterium | reverse complement strand
GCGGATCTGCTCGATCGTCGCCTCCATGCGCGCGAACAGCGCATCGCGATCCTTGGGATCGGCGACGAACTGCGCGAGGCAGAACGCGACGAAGTCTCCATCATCCGCCCGCCACAGCGCGGCAGCCTGGTCGACGCCCCTGCCGATCCGCTCGGTGCTTGCAGCGCCGTGCTTCGCGACGAGCTTCGCCTTCGCATCGGCGATCACCTCCTTCGCGACCGCACCCACTGCGCTGGGTGCGGGCACGGGTTCCGGCTCGGGAGCCGACGCGCGGGTGCAGGCGGAGACGATCAGCAGTGACAGGACGGTTCGCTTGAGCACGAACGCGTCATATCACCACTTCCGGGCGAGCCCAGCGGCTACGGCGACGGAGCGTCGTCGCTCGGCGCCGCATCGTCGTCGTCATCCGAATCATCGACGTCCGCGTTGATCGCGTCCTCGTCGAGATCATCATCCTCGTCATCGGCCGCGTTGACCGTGGGGGCCTGCTTGCCCGGCTGGTCCTTCTTCACGGCCTGCGCTGCCTGCGCCTGCGCTGCCTGCGCCTTCTTGGCCTCCTGCGCCTTGCGGACCACGCCCGGCTTGGGCGCGATCACCATGATCATGCGGCGGCCTTCCATGTTTGGAGTCGCCTCGACGGTGGCGATATCCGCGCACAGCTCGACCACGCGGTTGAGCACGTTCATACCGGTCTTCGGGTGCGTGATCTCGCGACCACGGAACACCACGGCGAGCCGGACCTTGTTGCCACCCTCGAGGAAGCGACGCACGTGCTTCACCTTGAAGGCCATGTCGTGCTCTTCGGTCTTCGGACGGAACTTGATCTCCTTCGTCTCGACCGTCGAAGCACGCTTGCGCGCCTGCTGCTTCTTCTTTGCTTCCTCGTACTTGTACTTGCCGTAATCCATGATCCGGCAAACGGGAGGAAACGCGCGCGGCGAGATCTCCACGAGATCCAGGCCCTTCTCCTCAGCGAGTCGGAGCGCTTCGTGCGTCGGCATGATGCCGAGCTGCTCTTCTTCGAGGATGACCCGGATCTCCGGGACGCGAATTCGGTGATTGATCCGAAGGCCCGCTTCCGGGCGGCGACGATCGAATCGTCCAGGCGGTCGGCCGTTCATCGACGAGGTTCCGTACAGACGTCAGTCATGGACAAGTGGCTATCTCCTCTGCCTACGCAGGCGGAGGTTGTAGCCTGTCCCTGCGGACGGTGGGAGCGGTTTCGGCCGAAACCTCGGTGACGCTACTTCTCGGTCGCGGGCAGGACCTTGTCGGCCCCCGCGCTCAATGCTGACCCGAAGTTACCCATCGCCATGTTCCCCATCGCGCCCATCTCGAAGCCGGCCTTCGTCGCCTGGCTGTTGCCCTGAGCGAAGCGCTCGACCTGGGAGTTCTTCGCGTCGGTGCCGTGCAGCAGGCCCGCCGTGGCGCCGCCCGCGAAGTTCTTCGTGCCCTGCCACGCGTTGGACACGGACTCGCCGAAGCCGGCGCCTCCCGTGACGGAGGACAGCTCGGTGGTGGTGATCGATACGAGGTTGGACATGCGGAAGCTTGGTGCACGCGTAGTGCCCACCGCACGAAGCGCAGATACGCCGGGTTACGCGCCCGCGGCGTCACCTGCGGGAGACACGTTGCGTCCCGCTACTAGCGACGGAAGATCCCGAACGCCAGGCAGTCCTCGCGCACGCCATCGAGCTCGAGCCACGCCGTCTTGCCCGCCACGTCGATCGCCAGCCGCGCGGACTTTCCGTGCCCCTTCGCGTCGCCTGCGCCGGAGAATCGATACGTGAAGGTGTCGCCGCTCGCCGCATCTGCGGTGCCATAGAGCCGCGCAACGGGGTTCTCGACATCGAGATCGTAGTGCCGCTCGAGCGACTCGTCGTGAAGGCCCATCTGCAGCTTCACGCCCGTGCCTTCACCGTCCTGGCAGCCGACCTCGACGTACGCCATGCGATTCGCCGTCGAGCACACGGCGATCGTATCGTCCGGCAGCGCGCGGCACATGTCCTCGACGCCGTGGACCCAGCCGCTCGTCGCGACCCACTGCGGACCCTTGAGCTGATCGATCGTCGGCTCGTCGACCGAGCCCGTGGCCCACGTGCACGTCACCTTGCCCTCGAGGCATCCCGGCGAGCTCGCGAGGATCGGCACCGGCACCGCGGCACGGCTCGCGTCGCCCCCGCGGGCGATCGACCACGCCGTCCCGCCGACCACGCGCTTGCCGCCGCTCACCGTCTGCTCGGCCGCGACCACGAGCACCCGGCTCGGGAGGTCGCACAGCAGGGTCGCCGGATGAAAGCCCTCGCGATCGCGGAACCCCATCAGGGCCCACGGCGAGATTTGGTACGGGTCCGCGGCTGGCCGCACCGGGACGGGCAACGCAGATGTCGCAGGCGCGGGGGCGGCGCAGGACTCGACCGCATCGATCCGCGGTGGCCCGATCGGGTCGTCGGCTGGCGGCTGCCCGGTCTTGCAGGCCGCGAGCAGGAACAACACAGCGCCGGTGTGCACCGTCGTGGTCATTCTCTCTTTGTTCGTAGGCACATGCGGGATTGAACCGCAGACCCCCACCGTGTCAAGGTGATGCTCTCCCACTGAGCTATGTGCCTGGAGGGGCATCTCAAGTACGCGATCGATCCGCGCTCGTCAAGACGGTGACGCGGATCGGCGTGATGGAAGTGTGCAACTCCCGGCACGAACCGAGTGACCCGCGCGTCAGACCCAGTTGGTGTCTGTCGGTTGTCGGATCTCCCGGAAAGGGCGTAGACTTGTGGGGTTAGACAACCGGTTCGGACTTTTACAGGTCCGATGAACGTAGGGAACACCGCATGACACTGTTGTCATGGCGGCGTTAGCGAGCTCCACGGTGATCCAGGTCGGCCAGGTCCTCGACAAGTACGAGTTGCTCGATCGAGTCGGGCAAGGCGGGATGGCCATTGTCTATCGCGGCATCGATCGCTCGCTGAAGCGCGTGGTCGCGGTGAAGGTGCTGCACAAGCACCTCGCCGATTACCAGGAAGCGCGCGACCGGTTCGAGCGCGAGGCGCAGGCCGTGGCGAAGCTTCGCCACGAGAACATCCTCGAGATCTTCGACTACGCCGCGAAGCCGGACTCCGAGGCGTACATCGTCACCGAGTTCATCGACGGTCAGACCCTCAAGCAGGTCATCACCGATCGGCCGATCGCGTTCCCCGAGATCGGGGCGATGATCATCCTGCAAGTCGGGCGCGCCCTCGCGCACGCGCACGCCCACGGCATCCTCCACCGCGACGTGAAGCCCGAGAACATCATGATCCGCTCCGACGGAGTGGTGAAGCTGATGGACTTCGGCATCTCGCACATGGTCGACCTCGAGCGGTTGACCGTGACGGGCCAGCTACTCGGCTCGCCGGCGTACATGGCGCCCGAGCACGTCGAGGGCCGGCAGCTCGACTTCCGCACCGACGTGTTCGCGCTCGGCATCGTGCTCTACCAGCTGTGCGTCGGGCGGCTGCCGTTCGAGGGCAAGAACCCGCACGAGGTGCTGAAGAAGATCGCCGACTGCAAGTACATCGATCCGCGCACGGCGAACGCGCGCATCGGTAACCGGCTCGGCCGGATCATCATGCGCGCGATGGCGGCGCAGCCCGTGGATCGGTTCCAGGCCGTCGGCGAGATGGTGCTCGCGATCGAGGCCTACCTCGAGGAGAGCGGGATCCCGACCGACAAGATCTCCGCGGAGCTCGGCCGCTACTTCGTCGCGCCCGCGTCGTACGAGCAGGCGCTCGAGTCGCGGCTCGTCGATCACCTCGTGCGGCGCGGCCGCAAGCTACTCGCCGATGACGATCGCCCCGGCGCGCTCGACGTCTTCGACCGCGTGCTCACCATCGACTCCGACAACGAGGACGTGATCTCGATCCTCGACGGCATCAACCGCCGGTTGCGCATGCGCGCCGTGGGCCTCGGCCTGCTCGCCGCGCTCGTGATCAGCGGCGGCGCGTACATGATCCATCGCAAAGCCGAGCCGCCGAGCTCGGACTCGCCGCCGCCGCCGGATCGCAACAGCGTGATCTCCGGAGGCTCGTCGTCGGTCGCGCACGACGATCCGCCCCCGGCGATCGATGCCGCGATCGCCGCCGAGCCCGATGCGCAGTTCGTCGCGATCGGCCCCAACGGATCCGGGTCCCGACCGCCGGTCCTCATCGACGCCGCGGTTCCGATCGTCAACGTCGCGAAGGAGCTCAGCGTCCGCGTCAATCCGGCGCAGGGGTCCGAGGTCGACTTCGGAGACGGGCAAGGTTGGGTGCCGGTGACGACGGAAGACGGTCGACTCGCGCGCGCCGTCGATCACGACGTCACGGTCCGGGTCAGGAACGGCTGCTGCGTGGAGCAGGAGGCGACCGCGAAGTACGGCCAGGCGGAGCTCCCGTTCCAGCTCTCGTACAAGCCCGGAAACGTCGTCGTGCACTGCAAACTTCCCGACACCACGGTCCGCATCGACGACAAACCGGCCACGCTCGAGCAGAAGACCCCGGTGTTCTTCCCCGGCATGTTCGGGTCGAAGACGGTGAAGATCGAATGGTTCTCGACGAAGAACTGGAGCCAGAACGTGTCGGTCGAGGCCGGCAAGACAGCGGAGGTGACGTGCGCACCGCCGCCGTGATCGTGCTGCTGGCGACCGCGCTCGCCCACGCCACGCCGAGCCAGGACCTCGACCGCGCGCGCAAGAACTTCCGCGCAAAGGACTGGCAGTCGGCGAAGGAGGTCAGCGGCACCCTGCTCTACCCGGACCTCCAGCTCGGGCGGCAGGAGGATGTGATCGAGGCGCATGTGCTGCTCGGCGCGGCGAACTTCGAGCTCGGCGATACCCAGCACGCGATCGACGAGTTCACGAAGGCGCTGCAGATCGATCCCGATCGCGCGATCACCACGCTGATGTTCTCGGAGGGCGCAGTGCGGCTGTTCGATCGCACCCGGGAGGACGTCAAGGTGCGGCTCGAACACGACGCCGAGAAGCGGCGTCTCGCCGAGCAGGCAAAGGCGCTCGAGGATTATCGCAAGAGCCTCCACGTCTACGAGGTCCACCCGTTCTCGTTCAACTTCCTGCCGTTCGGCCTCGCCCAGTTCACACAGAACCGCAATCGGATGGGCACGCTGATGGCGATCGGCCAAGGCACCACGCTGGTCGCGAGCGTCGGGATCTTCAGCTACCTCGTCGGGGCCTACGGCTTTCAGAGCAACGCGGTTCCGCTCAAGGAGGGCCCGCAGGTCCGTCACCTCCAGCAGGTGGAGATCGGGACCGGCATCGGGTTCTTCGTGTTCTACGCGTGGGGCGTCTACGACGCGATCCGGCACCACAAGGCGCGCCGCCAGCTTCAGGGCGATGACTCGCTGATCCCGACGAATCTTCTCGATCCGACGAAGCCGAAGCCGGCCCCGCCGCCCAGCAAGACCTCGCTTCTCGATCGACTACAGCTGTCTCCGATGGTGACGCCCGACAGCGTCGGCATCGGCATCGGATGGGAGAACTAGCATGCCGTCACTTCGCCTCGCCGCACCGGGCCATCCGCCGATGGTCTACAGCCTCCACCCCGACAAGAAGCTGACCTCGATCGGATCGGGCCCCGACAACGATATCGTCCTGCCGGATCCACTCGTGCAGGACGGCTTCGCGATCCGGTTCGACGGCCAGATCTACACGGTGCTCGCGCTCAAGAAGACGGACTTCGTCGTCAACGGCAAGAAGCGCGGCAAGCACAAGCTCACCCACGACGACCGCATCGTGATCGGCAGCTGCGAGCTGCGCTTCGTGATGATCGACGAGCAAGCGCCGACGATGGAAGAAGCCGGCCAGACCATCGCCGACATCGACGCGTACACCAAGCTCTACGAGTTCAGCGAGCGGCTGATCCACCAGCGCGACCTCGGGGAGCTCCTCGATGCGCTGATGGACGCGGTCGTGGAGATCACGAACGCCGACAAGGGCTTCCTCGTGCTGCTCGAGGGCGAGACGGTGGACGTGAAAGTTGCCCGCAACGTCAACAAGGAGAACATCGCGGATGCCGTGAGCCAGCTCTCCGACTCGATCATCGCGAAGGTCATCCGCACGCGGAAGCCCGTGATCGTCTCCGATGCGCTCCGCGACGACGAGTTCGCCGCCGCGAAGAGCGTGATGCAGCTCAAGGTCTCGAGCGTGATCTGCGTGCCGCTTCTCGACCGAGGCCGCCTGCTCGGCTTGATCTACGTCGGCAACGACTCGATCCGCGATCTCTTCCAGCACGATACGCTGCGCGTGCTCAGCATCTTCGCCTCACAGGCATCGCTGATCGTGGCGAACGCGCTGCTGCTCAACGAGCTCAAGGTCGACAACAAGCGCCTGAACGACCGCCTCGAGCAGTACCGGTTCGGCGAGATCGTCGGCACCAGTCCGCCGATGCAGGCGGTGTTCCGCAAGGTCGAGAAGATCAGCGCCACCGACATCTCCGTGCTGATCACGGGCGAGACGGGCACGGGCAAGGAGCTGATCGCCAGGGAGATCCACAACCGCTCGCCCCGCGCCGCGAAGCCGTTCGTCACGATCAACTGCGGGGCGATTCCGGAGAACCTACTCGAGAGCGAGCTGTTCGGTCACGTCAAGGGCGCGTTCACCGGCGCGGTCGCGAACAAGCTCGGAAAGTTCCAGGCGGCCGACGGCGGCACGCTGTTCCTCGACGAGATCGGCGAGATGCCGATCGAATTGCAAGTCAAGCTGCTCCGCGCGATCCAGGAGAAGGTCGTGTATCGCGTCGGCGACACGCGGCCCGAGACCGTGGACATCCGCATCCTGGCCGCCACGAACCGCGAGCTCGAGAAGGAGATCGCCGGCGGCCGGTTCCGCGAGGACCTCTACTACCGGCTCAACGTGGTCAACGTGGAGCTGCCGCCGTTGCGCGTGCGCGGCGACGACGTGCTCGTGATCGCGCGCTATCTGATCTCTCGCTACTCGCGCGAATACGACGCCAAGGTGAAGGGCCTCTCGCCGAACGCGGCGGTCGGCATCCGCAAGCACAGCTGGCCCGGCAACATCCGCGAGCTCGAGAACCGGATCAAGAAGGCGATCGTGCTGTGCGAATCGAGCGTCATCGGCCCGGATGATCTCGGGCTGACCGGCGACGTGCTGCCGCAGATCCTCACGCTCGCGGACGCGAAGGACAAGTTCCAGCGCGACTACATCAACGAGATTCTCGCGCTCAACAACGGGAACCGGACCAAGACGGCGCGCGATCTCGGCGTCGATCCCCGTACGGTGTTCCGCCACCTCGAGAAGGAGTCCGACGATCCGAACGCTCCGGGCTCGGATCCCGCTGTGACCTAGACACGTTGGCCCGCCATACACCCATGACGCAGATGTCCGAACCCCACGCCGATGCACACACCGGTTTCGCGCATAACCGTGCGACACCACAGGGACAGTCGCGTGTGGCGCACGGGGTGCATGATGTCCGAGCACTTGTGGTTCGACTGTTGTTGCTCCTATCGGTTGCCTCGGGAGGCTGCGTGATTCCGCCGTCGCTCTCCGTGGGTGACCAGGACGCCGGCGTGAACTCGCCGCCCGCGATCCTCGCCGTGCGCAGCGACCAGCAGGAGCTGCCTCCCGGCGAGACCGTGACGTTCGAGCAGGGTCCGACGGCGGGCTCGATCAACGCCACGCTGATCGATACGGACCTCGGCGATACGCTCTACGTCCGCGCGTTCGTCGAGTACACGGTCGGCGATCCGAAGCCGGCGCGCGTGACCTGTACGTCTCCGCCGCCCACGCCCGCCGCTGCGCAGCGCTCGGTGATGTGCGATGTCACCGCGCTCTGCCAGCAGCTCGACATCGGGCAGACCCGCAACCTTTCGGTCGTCGTGTTCGATCGCGAGCCGCTCGAGTCGGGCACACCCGCGTACCAGGCGATGCCGCCGGGCGGGCTCAAGACCTCCGTCTTCTACTTCCTCAAGTGCATCGCCCACGAACAATGAAGCACGCAGTACTCCTCCTCGTTCCAGTTTCCGCCGCTCTCTGCGGATGTCTCGCCGTGCCGTCGGGGCCTGCGCCCGAGTGCACGAAGGCGAGCGATTGCGACACCGCCAACGGCGAGATCTGCGACGAGGGGACCTGCTACGGCAACCCACCGCAGGGCATGTACGCGGTCGTCATCTCCCCGCCCGCCGAGCGCCAGGACCTCGTGCCCCGCGAGCTCGTGATGCCGGCGATCGCCGACGACGGGTGGATCGCGGACCTCGCGCTCCAACGGCCGACCGTGTTCACGGGCCGCGTCGAGGCGTCGTGCAATCCACCGACGCCATGTGATCGCGGGGCGATCGGGGCGACGATCACCATCACGCGTCCGTCGATGTTCAAGGGCGGTCCCGGCTTCAAGGTGATCGCCGACGCCAAGACAAGCCTCGATTCGAGCGGTCCGTCGTTCGAGGTCGCTCTGCCGAAGACGGCGGCCAACGACACGCAGTACCTCGTCACCGTGATCCCGACCGGGCGTGGCGACGAGCCCCAGGGTGGCAGCCCGAGCGCGGCGGAGTTGTATCCGCCGATGCGGTTCACCCTCGACGCGAAGAACAACTCGTACACGAAGACCATCCTCCTCGGAGGTGCGACCCAGCCGACGGTCGACGGCACCGTCGTCGGCGCGCTCGGCGGTGGGCTGTCCCACTACCGCGTCGTCGCGATGGGCCACTGGGAAGCATCGTCGCCGCCGACCGAAGTCTCGTCGGTCGACTACACCGGTTCGGACGGCAAGTTCCACATCGTGCTCGCCGACAACCTGGTCGGCACCGTCGAGCTGGTCGCGCGTCCAGCGCCGAACGCGCCCGCAGCGCCGACCTTGCACCAGCAACAGGTCTCGTCGACCTCGTCCTCGACTCGCACGCTGGTGCAGCCGGCGAACCTTGGCAACGTGAAGTCGTACACGTTTCCGATCCGAGGGGTCGATGGCTCGGGCTCGATCAACGGCGTGCGCGGCGCACGGGTCACGGTCACGGCCACGATTGGTGGCGTGACCACGGGACAGACCCTCGCCACGTTCGCCGCCGAGGGCACCGCCGACGACTCTGGCAACGTCTCGTTGTCGCTCCTCGATGGCAGCGGCATCACGCCGCAGTACCGACTCGACGTCGTACCTCCTGCCAGCTCGAACATGGGCGTGCTGTTCGACATGCCACTGTCGCTCGCGGCCACGCCGCTCCTCCTCCCGACCCGCATCGCGATCCGCGGTGAGGTCGACGACTACCTCGGCAATCCGCTCAAGGACGTCTCGGTCACCGCGCGGCCTTCGCTGCGGTTCACCTGGAGCTTCCCCGATGCTCCGCAGGCGTTCGTCTCCGCGATCCCTGCCGCCACCACGCTGACCCCCGAGACCGGCGAGTTTGCGCTGTGGGTCGACCCCACGGTCGCTACGCTCTGGGGTCACTACGACCTCGCATTCGAGCCCGCGAGCAAGGCACGCGCACCGAGCTGGCTCAGGACCGACATCGAGATCCCGCGCGATACGACCCTCAGCACGGTCTCGGTCGACCAGATCCGCCTGCCCGACGCCGCCGCGATCCGCGGCCTGGTCATCGACCCCGATGGCATCGAGGTCGAGGGCGCCGAGGTGAAGATCTTCCGTCTCAGCGCCAGCTTGGCGCTCTGCACCGAGGTCCTGAACGCGCCCGCGAGCTGCCCGATTCCGGCCAATCTCCAGGGCCGCGGCGACTCGGACACCGCCGGCATCGTGCGCCTCACGCTTCCCCGTTGAGCGGCCGCTGACTGTCCTTGACCCGATGGCTCGCGCCGACTAAGGTCTGCGCGAAATCACGGGTTAACGACAGTCATGGTTACCGAACACAGAGCTCGCCACGGCGCGGACCACGAAGGTTCGCAGCGCGAGCTCTGCATCAGGGCAGATCTATGGGGCAGCCACGGACGACGTCGTCGCGTGCCTGCGAATCCCCAGGACCTCTCGCCCCGACCAGCGCTCCGACTGGATGATCTCGGAGAGCATCAACACGCCAAGGTCCTACGAGATGACGAACGAAACAGTGCCACACGAGAACGGTGTGGCAGATCAGGCCGCGATTGCGGCGCTCACGGCTGCTGAGACCCCAACCACCGAATCCACCGTCGAGGCTCCCCCAGAGCCGAAGCCGCCCAGCTTCGCCGACTTCGATCTTCACCCCGACATCCGGCAAGCGCTGGATGAGATGGGCTACTTCACGCCGACCGCGGTGCAGACCGCCGTGTTCGGCCCCGTCCACGCCGGCAAGGACCTCATGGTCCAGTCGCGCACCGGCACCGGCAAGACCACCGCGTTCGGTCTGCCGATCCTGTCGAGGCTGGTGCCGATGGCGCGCCAGCCGCAGGCGCTGATCCTCGCACCGACCCGCGAGCTCGCGCTGCAGGTCGCCCGCGAGCTGACGAACATCGGCAAGCACCGCGGCCTGCTCGTCGAGCCGATCTACGGCGGCGCGCCGATCGGCAAGCAGATCACGAACCTCAAGAACGGCGTCCACGTGATCGTCGGAACGCCGGGACGCGTGCTCGACCTCATCGGTCGCGGCGCACTCGACACCAAGGCGATCAACACGTTCGTCCTCGACGAGTGCGACGAGATGCTCTCGATGGGTTTCCTCGAGGACATCGAGCGCGTCGTCAAGCAGCTGCCGGAGAAGAAGCAGACGCTGCTGTTCTCCGCGACGATGCCCGACGAAGTGACGCGCTACTCGCGCCGTCACATGGTCGCGCCGGAGCAGATCTCGCTGTCGCGCGACAGCATCTCGGTCACCGACATCCACCACGCGTACTACATCGTGAGCGGCATCGCGCGCGGTCGCGACCTCCTCAAGATCATCTACGCCGAGGAGCCGGAGAGCGCGATCATCTTCTGCAACATGCGCGACGAGACCACGGCGGTCGCGAAGTATCTGCAGAAGCAGGGCCTCGACGCCGAGCCGCTCTCCAGCGACCTCTCGCAGGACGCTCGCGAGCGCGTGATGAACCGCATGAAGGCGAAGAACCTTCGCTTCCTGTGCGCGACCGACGTCGCCGCCCGCGGCATCGACATCTCGAACCTCACCCACGTCATCAACTACTCGGTGCCCGAGTCGCCCGAGGTCTACGTGCACCGCACCGGCCGCACCGGTCGCGCCGGCAAGAAGGGCACGGCCCTCTCGATGGTCGGCCCGCGCGAGCTCGGCAACTTCCGCTACGTGCGCCTGACCTTCGGCCTCAAGCCGGAGGAGCGCCTGCTGCCGAAGGACTCGATCTTCGAGGGTAAGCTCAAGGTGCCGCTGCCGCCGATCGGCCTGCCGACGCCGCCTGACCCCGTCCAGGTGCTGATCCGTGGCGTGGCCTTGTCGGCGACCGGCCCGACGGATCTCGAGATGAAGATCTTCGAGAAGTTGTACGCGACCGCGAACGGCAAGAAGGTCCTCGCGACCCTCGTTGCCGAGCGCCTCGATAAGATCTCGACCCGCAACAAGCCCCGCGAGCGTCCGGTTCGCGTCGAGCGCGCCGAGGGCGATGCCCCGGCCGCTGGTGGCGAGGAGCGTCCGCGCAGCTTCGATCGCCCCGAGGGCGATCGTCCGCGCAGCTTCGATGGCGACCGTGGCCCGCGCCGCGACGACCGTGGCCCGCGCGGCGGCGGCGAGGATCGTCCGCGCCGCTTCGATCGCGATGACCGGTCATCGTCGTCCTCGGCGCGCGGCGGCGGCGGCGGCGGCGGCGGCGGCGAGGATCGTCCGCGCCGCTTCGATCGCGATGACCGTGGCCCGCGCCGTGACCATGATGCTCCGCGTACCGAGGGCGCTCCGCCCGCGGGCGTGGCCGGCCTCGAAGGTGCGGCGCCGCAGGGCGATCGGTCTCCCTCGTCCTCGCCGCGTCCCGAGGGTGATCGCGAGCGCCGTCCGTGGCGTGACCGCGATGACCGCGGCCCCCGCTCCGGCGGCGATGACCGTCCGCGCCGCTTCGATCGCCCCGAGGGCGATCGTGGCCCACGTCCCGACGGTGATCGCGGTCCGCGCCCCGACCGCGCCCCGAACGGCGAGCATGCCCACACCGACGTGATCGTGCCCGTGGCAGCGTCTGCCGTGGAGAGCCCGATCAGCGCTCCCGTGTCGACGGCGCCGGATGCCGGCACCGAGGTCCGTACGGATCGTCCCGCCGGTGACCGCGAGCGTCGTCCGTGGCGTGACCGCGATGACCGCGGTGGCCGTGATCGCGACCGTGGTGGTCGTGACCGTGACCGCGGCGGCCGTGATCGCGACCGTGGTGGCGATCGTGATCGCGCTGCAGCGCCGGCCGTCGAGCCCGCGCGCAACGAGACCCTGCCGCTCGTGACCGAGGCTCCCCCCGAGGTAGCACCGGTCGTCGAGCCGATCACCGAGGTGATCAAGGTCGATGACGTCGCCCGCGCGGCACTCGAGCGCGCGGATCGCGCGCCCGCCGACAAGAAGGGCAAGAAGAAGACGGAGCCCACCGCGGAGACCCGCGAGTTCTGGGAGACGTGGGCCGAGGAGAAGTCGACGCGTCCCGAGCCGACCGCGGCTCCGGTCGCCGAGGCTGCTGCTGCCGCTGACGAGCCGGCTGCGGAGCGCGGTGGACGTAGCCGTGACCGCGGTGGTCGTGGTCGCGGAGCCCGCGGCGGTGAGAAGCGCGGCGCGAAGGCCGATGCTCCGGCGGAGACGACCGACGCGAAGCCCGCGAAGCGCGAGGCGGCTCCGGCCGCGGCGCCCGCGAGCGAGGCCGGTCAGGCACGTCTGTTTGTCAGCCTGGGCAAGAAGCACGGCGTGTCTGCGGATGACCTCCGCGGTCTACTCGCTGGTCCGATCGGCGGCGACAAGGCGCGGATCGGCTCGGTCAGCCTTCGCGACTCGCACGCGCACGTTCGCGTCCCCGAGGATGCGGTCGACGCGATCATCGGCGGTGTGCACGGCACGAAGCACAACGACCAGGACGTCACCGTGGAACGCGCTCGCGCGTGATCCCGCGGTCGGGCGGCGTAGTCCTCATCATCTTCGGATGGGGCCTCGCCGCCTGCACTGATCCAGCATCGAACGTCGACGCCGGATCGATCGACGTTGCATCCGACGACGCGCCGGGTGCGGCTGCGTGCACCCTGCCCGCTCCGCCGGCGACGTGTGATCCCATCGCGCATCCGCTGCCGAACCCGAGCTGCCTCGCAGAGGAGCCCGGGACCGGCGGCTGCCCCGCGGGCATGGTGCGGATCGCGACGTTCTGCATCGATCGCTACGAGGCCACGCTCGATGGCGTGTCGCCGTACTGGAACCCCGGTGCGATGCCACCCGCGGCCCACTCGCGCAAGAACGCGGTTCCGCAGGCGTACATCTCGGGCACGCAGGCGGCCGCCGCGTGCGCTGCCGCGGGCAAGCGGCTGTGCACGGATACCGAGTGGCAGCGCGCGTGCCGCGGCCCGGCGATGACCACGTACCCCTATGGCAACACGCGGATGCCCGGCGTGTGCAACGACGCCCGCGCGCAACATCCCGCGGTCGAGTACTTCGGCACCACCGATCCGGTGATCTACACGATGCTCTCGCATCCGTGCCTGGACCAGCTCCCATCGTCGCTCGATCGTGCCGGCGAGAATCCGGGCTGCGTGACCGCCGAGGGCGTGTTCGACATGATGGGTAACCTGCACGAGTGGACCAGCGCGGCCGCTGGAACGTTCCGCGGCGGCTTCTATGTCGATACGGTCGCAAACGGCAACGGCTGCCTGTACGCGACCACGGCGCACGACATGACGTACTCGGACTACTCGACCGGCTTTCGCTGCTGTCAGTGACGACCGCTATCGTGGGGGATGCTGTGCGGCTGCAAGCGCGACCATCTCTGCTCGCGCTGTAGCGACGACGCGTTCGCGCAGCTGCGCGGTGTCGCCGCGTGCCGCGGTGAGGTGTGGGCGATGGACGTCGCGCGGCGGTTCACGATCATGCGGCCATGGCCGGCGTTCGCGGGGCGCGCGGCGGATCTCGCGCGCACCAAGGTCATCGACCTCGCCAGCGATCCGGCGCTCGTCGATCGTCTCGCGCGCGAGCTCGCGCACTGGGCCGCGCGCTGGTGGACGCGCCGGGAGGGAGCGATCGCCTAGGCCGGCGTGCTACCGCGCTTCAGCAAGTCCCGCGTCGCGTCGGCCGCGGCGTTCATGGTGCGCGTCATCTCCTCGACGATCGCCTTCTCGATGCGAGCTCCGATCAGCCGGACCTCGACGGTCACCTGCCCCTTGTACGTGCGCACGGTCGAGGTGCCATCGGCGACCACGGTGACGGTGGCGCGCACGCGGGAGCGGCCGCCGAGCACCGCGGGGTGCACGTCGATCTCGAGCTGATCCGTCGCCTTGTCCCAGCTCACGATCTCGTGGCACTCGAGCCCGCCGCCGAGCAGTGGTCGCACGTATGCGGGGATCTTGCGCGCCGGATAGACCATGCACTCGCAGCGGTACTGCTTGTCGTCGCTGGTGCGCGAGATGAAGTCGCGGCGCTCGACATTCCCCACCTTGTCTTGCATCTGCTGATGCTGCGACGTGGTCATCAGCGCCAGCAGGTCGTGGGGCGCGATATCCGGAAATACGTGGATCAGCTCGAACGGCGTCACGGCAGCTCACCCTATCAAGGAGTTACGGCCGTAACCCATGGGTACGGGCGGCGTAGATCCACCATGACGAAGCTGCTCTCGCTCCTCGCCCTCGTGAGCCTCGCTGTTGCCCCCGCCGCCGCGGATCCGGCGCGCCCGATCCGCACCGCGAAGCCGAGCGCGGCCGTGCTGAAGAAGGAGCTGACGGCGTACCAGTATCACGTCACCCAGGAGGCGGGCACCGAGCCGCCGTTCGACAACGCGTACTGGAACAACCACGCCGCCGGTATCTACGTCGACGTGACCACGGGCCAGCCGCTGTTCAGCTCGCAGGACAAGTTCGACTCGGGCACCGGGTGGCCGAGCTTCTTCCGCGCGATCGGCGCTGTCGTGGAGAAGCACGACACCTCGCATGGTGGGGACCGCACGGAGGTCCGCTCGGCGATCGGCGACGCGCACCTCGGCCACGTGTTCGATGATGGCCCGAAGCCGACCGGCCTTCGCTACTGCATGAACTCGGCGTCACTGCGGTTCGTGCCGGTCGATCAGCTGGCTTCGCAGGGGCTTGGCGCCTACCGCGCGAGGTTCGCGAAGTAATCCTGACAGGCAGTTGTCAGCATTTCCCCGCCTGCCTGATCGACCGTAACTGGTCGCCTTGACACCTGAACATACGCTCCGTACGGTGTCCGTCCAATGGCTCGCAGCTCCATCGGTCCTGGACGTAACGACCCGCAGCGCGAGCCAGACTCGATCATCGTGGAGGGTGCCCGCGAGCACAACTTGATGGTCGACCGGCTGGAGCTCCCAAAGCACCGGCTGGTGGTGATCACCGGGCCATCGGGTTCAGGCAAGTCGAGCCTCGCGTTCGACACGCTCTACGCCGAGGGCCAGCGCCGGTACGTCGAGTCGCTGTCGGCGTACGCGCGGCAGTTCCTCGGCCAGATGGAGAAGCCGAAGTACGAGCGCATCCGCGGCCTATCGCCGACGATCGCGATCCAGCAGAAGAGCGCATCGAGCAATCCGCGGTCGACGGTCGGCACGATCACCGAGATCTATGACTACCTCCGCGTGCTGTATGCGCGTGCCGGCGAGCAGCGCTGCTACCAGTGCGGTGGACCGGTCGGTGCCCGCACCGCGGGCGAGGTGGTCGACGAGCTGGCGGCATTGCCCGACAAGACCAGCGTCACGTTGCTCGCGCCGAAGGCGGAGAACCGCAAGGGCGAGTTCCGCGAGCTGTTCGGCGAGCTGCGCAAGGCCGGCTTCGTGCGCGTGCGCATCGATGGAATGATCGTGCGGCTCGAGGACGTCGAGGCGCTCGACAAGCAGAAGAAGCACTCGATCGAGCTCGTGATCGATCGGCTCAGCATCAACGACAAGGACAAGGGTCGGTTGACCGACTCCGTCGAGACCGCGCTCCGCGAGGGCAAGGGCAAGATGATGGTCGAGGTCGCGGGCGAAAAGATCCCGCGGATGTACTCGGAGGCGAACGCGTGCCCGAAGTGCGGCATCGGCTTCCCCGAGCTATCGCCGCAGAGCTTCTCGTTCAACTCGCCGCTCGGCATGTGCGTGGACTGCAACGGCCTCGGCGAGCGCCAGGCGGCGGATCCGGATCTGGTGGTGCCCGATCAGACGCGCTCGATCCGAGAGGGTGCGGTGGCGGTGTGGGGCGAGTCGATCGCGAAGGACTCGGGCTGGACCACGAACATCGTCAAGGCGCTCGCGAAGTCGTTCAAGATCGATCTCGACAAGCCGTGGAACAAGCTCGGCGAGAAGCAGCGCGACATCCTGATGTACGGCACCGGCGACAAGCGCGTGACGGTGGCCTGGGAAGGCCGGCACTCGACGGGCGAATGGGCGATGCGGTTCGAGGGCATCCTCGCGCAGCTCGAGCGGCGCCACCGCGAGAGCTCGTCGGAGCGGACGCGCACGCACTACGAGCAGTTCTTCCGGGCGATCCCGTGCGCCACCTGCCACGGCACGCGCCTACGGCCCGA
This sequence comes from Haliangiales bacterium, assembly GCA_038206055.1. GTDB lineage: Bacteria > Myxococcota_A > Polyangia > Haliangiales > Haliangiaceae > JABFXX01. The sequence continues at coordinate 20,850 of JBBRBG010000081.1, read as the reverse complement.
GTCGCGCGCGGTGTTCGTCAACGAGAAGCCGATCGTCGACGTCACCGGCATGACGGTGAAGCAGGCGTTCGAGTTCATCACCACGATGAAGCTCACCGGCTCGCGCGCGCAGATCGCGAGCGAGGTGCTCAAGGAGATCCGCGCGCGTCTGACGTTCCTCCTCGACGTCGGCCTCGACTACCTGACGTTGCACCGTGGCGCGGGCACGCTCTCGGGCGGCGAGGCGCAGCGCATCCGGCTCGCATCGCAACTCGGCAGCGAGCTCTCCGGCGTGCTGTACGTCCTCGACGAGCCATCGATCGGGCTGCACCAGCGCGATAACGAGCGCTTGATCAAGACGCTGCATCGCCTGCGCGACCTCGGCAACACGGTGCTCGTCGTCGAGCACGACGAGGCCACGATCGAGGCGGCCGACTGGGTCGTCGACTTCGGTCCAGGTGCGGGACGCCATGGTGGCCGCGTGGTCGCCGAGGGTACGCCGGAGGATGTGAAGGCCGTGGCGGCGTCGATCACAGGTCGGTATCTCTCGGGCACCGAGAGGATCGAGGTGCCCGAAGAGCGCCGTACGCCGTCGAGCTGGGTCAAGCTGACCGGCGCGAAGGAGCACAACCTCAAGAACGTGACCGTCGACATACCGCTCGGCGTGATGGTCGCGGTCACCGGTGTGTCCGGCGCCGGCAAGTCATCCCTGATCAACGCCACCTTGTATCCGGCGCTCAACCGGATGCTGCATCGCTCGCTCGATCGAGTTGGCCCGTACGAGTCCCTCACGGGCCTCGGCAAGGTCGACAAGTGCATCGTGATCGACCAGCAGCCGATCGGCCGCACGCCGCGATCGAACGCTGCGACCTACACGAAGGCGTTTGATCTGATCCGCGAGCTCTACGCGCAGATGCCGATCGCGAAGACCTATGGGTACGCCGCGGGTCGGTTCTCGTTCAACGTCTCGGCCAAGCAAGGCGGCGGGCGCTGCGAGGCGTGCGAAGGCGCCGGTGTCCGCGAGGTAGAGATGCACTTCCTGCCGAACGTGTTCGTCACGTGCGAAGTGTGCAAAGGCAAGCGCTACAACGACGCCACGCTGCGCGTGACTTACAAGGACAAGAACATCGCCGAGATGCTCGACACACCGGTCGACGAGGCCGCGGTGCTGTTCCAGCATCACAAGCAACTGTCGCGGATCATGAACACCCTCGTCGACGTGGGCCTCGGGTACATCTCGCTCGGCCAGCCTGCGACCACATTGTCGGGCGGCGAGGCACAGCGGGTGAAGCTCGCCCGCGAGCTGGCGCGCGTGCAGACCGGCCGCACGCTGTATCTGCTCGACGAGCCGACCACGGGCCTCCACTTCGGAGACGTCAAGAAGCTGCTCGAGGTACTCGAGCGCCTCGTCGAGAGCGGCAACACGGTGCTCGTGATCGAGCACAACCTCGATGTCATCAAGCGGTCCGACTGGATCATCGACCTCGGTCCCGAGGGCGGCGCCGCCGGGGGCGAGGTGATCGCAGCGGGAACTCCGGAGCAGGTCGCGCAGAACCCGAAGAGCTACACCGGGCAGTTTGTGAAGCCGCTGCTCGAGCGCGCGAGGCGATCGGCGCGTGCAGCGACGGGTGGTGGCGGGAGCGGGAAGCGTTCTGCACGGGATCGCAACCTCGAAGCATCGCCGTAGCTCCGGCGAGCGCGGGCGCACACCGGTGACTCACGTTGGCATCACCGTCCGGCGGGCTGCCCCTCACGATGCATTCCTCATAGTCTCGTGGACGTGGTCACCGGCCTCGAAACCGAACGCAGTGATCCGCACGCGATCCTCGATCTGCTTCCGCACGGCGTGCTCGTGGTCGCGAGCGACTGGCGCGTCCTCTATGCGAACCCCGAGGCCGTCCGCATGGTCGGCGATGCGGGTGGGACGCTGTGGGAGCGCTGCCCGGAGCTCGAACAGACCGCGTTCGCGTCGGGCTTCCGCTACGCGATGTCGGACCGCACGGAGCTGTTGACCGAGAGCTCGCTCCCACGCGTGGGCTGGACGCAGGTCCGCGCGAAGCCGACGCCGACCGGTGGTCTGCTGATCAGCCTCCGCCAGAGCAACCCGCACCTCGTGGAGAGCGGCCAGGCGAAGCAGGCGCTGATGATGGGCGAGATCGGCGATGCGCTGACGCGCGAGGAGTCGCTCGCATCGGCGCTGCAGCGATGCACACTCGCGATGGTCCGCAATCTCGACGCGGCGCAAGCGCGGATCTGGACGCTCGACCCCAGCGGTACGGCGCTCGACCTGCTCGCGAGCTCGGGCATCGAGAATCTGGTGGAGGTGCCATCCGGGCCGATCTCGCTCGGCCAGTCCAAGATCGGCCAGATCGCCGAGGACGGCGAGCCGTACCTGACGAACGACGTGGCGACCGATCGCCAGGTCGGTGCCGGCGAGTGGCATCGGCGCGAGCGGATCGTGTCGTTCGCTGGATATCCGCTACGCGTCGAGGATCGGATCGTCGGCGTGATGGCGATGTACTCGCGGCGACCGCTCGACCACGACGTGCTGAATGCGCTGTCGGTCAGCGTCGATGCACTCGCACTCGGCATCGCGCGCAAGACGGCGGACGTGGCGCGGCGGCGGGCCGAGGCCTCGGTGCGGGCGCACGCGGAGCGGCTCGAGATCCTGCACGAGCTCGGGAAGCGGCTCTCGGCGGAGCTCGAAGTCGAGCCCCTGGCGCAGCAGCTGATCGATACGGCCTCACGGCTCGCGGGCGCGGAGCTCGGGGTGTTCTTTCACCAGCTCCCCGGTACGCGGGGCGATGCCGTCACCGCGTTCGCGCTGAGTGGCGTCTCGCGCGAGCTGGCCAAGGAGCTGCCGATCTCTCGCCTGACCCCGCTGCTCGCCCCCACCCTCGCCGGCAACGGCGCCATCGTACGCATCGCCGATCTGCGCGAGGCCTCCACCGACGCAGGACCGCTGCCGATGACGAGCTACCTCGGCGTGCCGGTGATCGGACGAGCAGGGCGGCGGATCGGCGTCCTGATCCTCGGCCACGAGCGACCGGAGATGTTCAGCGAGGAGACCGAGAAGCTGATCAGCGGCGTTGCGGTGACCGCGGCGATCGCGATGGACAACGCCCGCATGTTCCAGGAGGCGCACGGGCTGATCGCAGCGCTCGAGAAGAGCAACGCGGAGCTCGATCAGTTCGCGTACGTGGCCAGCCACGATCTCAAGGCACCGTTGCGCGGCATCGCGAACCTGTCGCAATGGATCGAGGACGACCTCGGGGACCGAATGGACCAAGCGACGCGCGAGCACATGCACCTGTTGCGCGGCCGCGTGTTCCGGCTCGAGAACTTGATCGGCGGCATCCTCGCGTACAGCCGCGCAGGCCGCGAGCGCGGGGACCTGGCCGAGGTCGATTCCACCCAGCTCGTTCACGAGGTGTGGGAGCTGCTCGCCGCTCCGGAGAGCGCGGAGTTAGTGGTCCACCCGGGCCTGCCGAAGCTCCACACGAATCGCGTCCAGCTCCAGCAGGTGCTGATGAACCTCATCGGTAACGCGATCAAGTACAACGCGAGCCGCGCGCTGACCATCGAGGTGTCGGCGCGTCGCGAGCGCAATCGCTGGGACTTCTCCGTCGCCGATAACGGTGTTGGCATCGCACCCGAGTTCCACGAGCGGATCTGGGGCCTATTTCAGACACTCGAGCGCCGCGACAAGGTGGAGAGCACGGGCATCGGCCTCTCCGTCGTCCGCAAGATCGTCGAGGCCAACGGTGGCCGAGCTTCGGTCGAAGCTCGCCCCAGTGGAGGAGCGATCTTCCACTTCACGTGGCCCGCCGACACGAAGGGAGACAGCCATGGATAATCGCGCTCTGACGATCCTGCTCGTCGACGACGACGAGGTCGATGTGATGACCGTGAAGCGCGCCTTCACCAAGGCGAACATCACGAACCAGGTGTTCGTGGCCACCAACGGCGTCGAAGCGCTCGAGCTGCTCCGGCGCGACGCGATTCCGCCGCAGCGGCGCCTGGTGCTGCTGGATCTCAACATGCCGCGGATGAACGGGATCGAGTTCTTGCGCGAGATAAGAAAAGACCCGGCGCTCTGCCCGCTCACCGTCGTGGTGCTCACGACGTCGAACGAGGACAGAGACCGGGTCGAGGCGTATCAGCTCAACGTCGCCGGCTATCTACTCAAGCCGGTGACGTTCTCCGACTTCGCCGAGGTGATGGCGACGCTCAACAAGTACTGGACGCTGATGGAGCTCCCGTAGTCGTCACTTGCGGGCGCCGTTCGTCGGGACGGCCTGAGTCAGGTCGATGTACATGTCCTGCGGGGTCGCAGCCGGGCCGGCCGGCGTCGGGCTCACCGCCATGCGAGCGAGCAGTACGTCGGCAAGGTTCGACTTGCCCTCGCCGAGTTGAACATCGGGGACGAGCTTGAGGCCCGCCTGGCCGACGATCTGCGCGATCTGGATCGCGGTGAACGCGCCGTCCCCGAGCGCACTACGACCGGCCTGGTAGCTCAGCGCCTGGGCCGCACCACGCGCGCGCTCCGCTTCCGCCTCGGCATCGCCCCGCATGCGCGTCGCGTCGGCATCGGCCTGCGCCGTGAGCCGCGTCGCATCCGCCGCCGCAGCGGCTGCCACGCGCGCCACCTCGGCATCGGCGGAGGCGTGGACGCGCGCCGACTCGGCCTGGCCATGCGCCACGGCGACCTGTGCCTCGGCGTTCTTGGTGTGGATCAGCACCTGCTGCTCGCTACGCACGACCTCGGCCTGCATGTTCGCAGCGGCCGTCTCGCGCTCGAGGAGCTGACGGCACAACTGGGTCTGGCGCTGGACGTCATACGTGCGCTGTAGCTCGTCGGCGATCTTGCGATCGGTCTGCGTCTTCATCAGCTCCGCCGGCGGCGAGATGTCACCGATCAGCGCGTCGATGCAATCGACGTCATATGCGGCCACGGCGGCGCGGATGTGCAGATATGCCTCGCGCTGCCGGGTGGTGCGGGCCGAGAGGAACTCGAGCACGCTGACCTCCTGGGCGGAGTTGCGGAAGTAGTTCCCGACCGTGGGCTGCAGCACGTGATCGACGAGGTTCTGCATCGAGCCGACGCGAGAGATCACGCGCGGAGCATTCTTCATGCCGACATGGATGATCGCGGCGACGTCGAGGTTGAACGAGAAACCGTCGCGCGACCGCACCGTGATCGAGTTGAGGCCCGCGTCGTAGCTGTGTGTCTCGGAGCGTTGCGCCCAGTTGAGGACGATGTTCGTGGTCGGCACGAGCTCGACCTTCATCGCGCGGACGTTGAGCGGGTGCTTGCCGGGCAACAGGGGCTCGACCCACACGCCCTTGCGGCCGCGCTCCACGAGGTCGCCGTGCGCGAACGCATCGCCGGAGACATCGATGTGATCACCACCGACGTAGCTCACGACCACCCCGACGTAGCCGATCGGGATCTCCGTCAGCGAAGAGAGCTCGATCGAGATGAACCACGGGTTGAGGTTCCACGCCCCGGAGAGGATGACGTCCTCCTGGAGACCACGGCAGCCGCCGGCCTCGACGAACAGCTGACCACTCTGGAAGCTGTCGTGGCCCTGAACGATCGGGCCAGCGAGATCACCGGAGGGAATCGGTCGGCCATCGAGGCACGTGACGATACCGACGCGATCCGACGGGATGCGGAACACCTGAAGTTGATCCGCGCTCAGGCCGAACGCGGACGCGCGGCGCGCGGTGACCACGTCGAACAAGGCGGGGTTGATGCGGTACTTGCCGGCCGTGATGATGCCGAGCTGGCGGCCCTTCTCGCCGCCGTTGTCGAGGAAGGCGACGGCATCCTGGAAGTTGTCGCAGTCGGTCACGCGGCCGAGCACGCGCTCGCTCGGGATCGACGCGCCGTCCTTGGCGACCACCACGGCGATCTCGCCGGGCGGAACGTCAACGAGCGCTACCTTCGTGACCTTGTACTTCCACGACCACAACGGGAAGTGCCATCCCGGCGGCAGCAGGCGCGCCTGGAAGCCCGCCTCACGATGCGTGGCGATGATGCGGCCCGGGGGCAACGGCTTGCCGTACCGGCGGACCACGAGCCCGGACTCGTGTTCGCTGATCACGACGACGCCGAACATGATCGAGAGCAGCACGGCAGCCGCTGCACCGATCCCGATGGTGAGGAACATGGTTTGTGGGGTCATAGAGAAAGTCCTTTCAGGCCGGTAAAGCTGCACGCGCCGCGCCGCGCGCAACACACTGAAATCATGAAGTCCTTGACTACTCGGTCGGCAAACCAATACGGATATCCGTAGTAGACTACGGCCATGTCGATCGCGCTCCTCGGTGCGCCGCTGTCTGCAGCTCGTCGCAAGGCGCTGGTCGCCGGGGGCCACACCCTCGCCCCGCCGCAGCGCGCAGCGCTCCGCGTCCATGTCGGTACCCGGCCGCCATCGCGCGCGCCGCGTGCTCCGTGGGTCTGGGCCTCGCCCGCGGCGATCGCTCCGGCCGATGCAGCCATCGCTGTACTCGCAGGTGCGTACGACGTCGTCACGATCGATGACGCCCTGCCCGCCACGCTCGCGCGCCGGCTCACCGAGCTTCTCGTGACGCGCGATCAGGGCCCACCGCCCGTGGGCTTCGTCGCCAAGAGCGTGGCGGCGAAGCGGGTCATCGCCGATCTCGATCGCGCGGCACGCACCTCGATGGCCGTGCTCCTCACCGGCGAGACCGGCACCGGCAAGGACCTCGCGGCGCGCCACCTCCACGCACGCTCCGGTCGCACCGGCGAGCTCGTCCCGATCAACTGCGCCGCCGTGCCGAACGAGCTGATCGAGGGCGAGCTCTTCGGCTACGTGCGCGGCGCGTTCTCCGGCGCGGTCTCCGACTACGACGGCCTGCTCCACGCAGCCTCGCACGGCACCGTGTTCCTCGACGAGGTCGACGACACGCCGAAGACCCTCCAGATCAAGCTGCTGCGTGTCCTCGAGGATCACGTTGTCTCGCGGCTCGGCGAGAGTGAATGGCGCGCGGTCGACTTTCGCGTGGTCGCCGCCACCAACCGCGATCTCGACGAGCTCGTGCGCCGCGGCGAGTTCGGCGCCGACCTCTACCAGCGCCTCGCGATCGTGCGCATCGAGGTGCCGCCACTCCGCGATCGCACCGACGACATCCCGGAGCTCTGCGCCCACCTCCTCGCGCGCTTCTACCGCGAGGAGCCGCTCGCCACCCACCGCGTCACCACCCTTACCCGCTCCGCCCTCGCCGCGCTCCAGCGCTACCCGTTCCCCGGCAACGTCCGCGAGCTCCGCAACGTGATCTTCCAGGCTCTCGTCAACAAGCGCGCGGGCGACGATCTCCTCCTCTCCGATCTGCCCGAGCACGTGATCCGCGGCGCTCCCGCCGATCACCGCGCGGCGTCGAGCTCATTGTTCGACCGCTCCGCGATCGCCAAGCTCCTCGACGACGGCCGCATGAACCTCAAGAGCCTCCGCGACGAGCTCGAGCGGACCGCCCTCGAGCTCGCCCTCGCCCGCTCCGGTGGGAGTCCGTCGCGAGTGGCGCGGTTGCTCGGCGAGGTCGGCCGCGGCGCGTCACGCGATCCGGCGGGTACCGTGCGGGCCATGCTGCGGCGGCACGGCCTCTGAGCGTCCGGATCCACCTCCGGATTTGGGGACGGTTTCAACTTACGCAACTTGCGATCTCGAAGTCCGCGATTCCTGGTCGGCGCGTGATCCTGTCCGCGATTCGGACAACGTCCCCGCGACGAGACTTCGCGCACTTGCCGATCGCAAGTTGCGTAAGTTGAAACCGTCCCCATTCACAGCTCGGCGGCGGTGAAGGTCAGGACCTGATCGATCGTCGCCGCACCGGTCGCGAGCATCACGAGGCGATCGAAGCCAAGCGCGATGCCGGCGGACGGCGGGAGGCCCTCGATGAGCGCGGCGAGGAGCTTCTCGTCGATGGGGTAGACGTCGCGGCCGCGGTCGCGGCGGATGGCCTGATCGCTTTCGAACCGAGCACGCTGCTCGACGGGGTCGGTCAGCTCGCCGAACGCGTTCGCGAGCTCGATGCCGCCGACGTAGGCCTCGAAGCGAAGTGCGACCGCCGGGTCGGTGGGCTTGCGCTTCGCGAGCGCGGCGAGCGGGGCCGGCCAGTCCTCGAGGATCAGCGGGTGCTCGAGCGCCGCAATCGCAGGCTCGACCCTGGCAAGGAATGCGGCGAAGAACGCATCGTCCCAGGCCGTGTCGTCGGCAACGCCCACGCCGGCGAGCCGGACCTTCGCGACGAGCTCCGCGGCAGTCTCGTCACCGGCGAGATCGATCGCGGCCCACTTCCTCAGCGCGTCGCGCACCGAGAGGCGCGGCCACGGCGGCGTGACGTCGATCGAGCGCGTGCCGACCTTGACGTGCGAGCTGTGGGAGACCGCCCGAACAACCGTGTGCACGAGCGCCTCGGTGTCCTTGATGATCGCGTCGAGATCCGCGTACGCGCGGTACCACTCGACCATGGTGAACTCGCTCGCGTGGTGCGGCCCGTTCTCCCCCGCGCGGAAGCACTTGCAGACCTGGTAGATTCGTTCGAAACCGCCCGCGAGCAGCCGCTTCATCTGGTACTCGGGGGACGTGATCAGGTACCCCCCGCCGGCGGCAACGGCGTCGAGGTGGATCTCGAGGCCCGGACTCGGCACCAGCAGCGGCGTCTCGACCTCGACGAACTCGCGCGCCGCGAAGAACGCACGTAGCGCGGTCAGCGCCTTCGCGCGTGCGTGCAGCGCCTCTATGCGCGGACGCGGCAGGCGCGCCACTTCGGTACTCGGCTCCGGGTAGTCACCCGCGTCGTAGGCACGGACCACGGCGAGCTCGTCGATGAGATCGCCCGCGCGCCAGCCGGGCTGGGCGGCGACGTGAACCTCGCCCTTCTCGCTGCGGACGATCGCGATGCCGCCGTTGACCGCGAGGACGCGGCCGCGTGCACTCACTGCTTGTTGACGCGCTCGACGTACTCGTGGGTACGCGTGTCGACCTTGATCGTGTCACCGATGCGGATGAACAGCGGCACCATCACCTCGGCGCCGGTCTCGACCGTGGCGGGCTTCTGAACGTTCCCGCTGGTGTCTCCGCGCACGCCGGGCTCCGAGGCCGTGACCTCGAGGAACACGAACGTGGGGAGCGTCACATCGATGGCGCGCTCGTTGAAGAACAGGACCGTGCACGGCAGGTTGTCCTTCATCAGGTCCGCGGCCTTGCCGACCATCTCGGCGCTGACCGAGACCTGCTCGTAGTTTGACTGATCCATGAGCACGAGATCGGTCGCTTCCTTGTAGAGGAACTGCATCTCGCGCTGGTCGACGTTCGCGGGCTCGAGCTTCTCGCCCGACCGGATGTTCATTTCCTTCGTCTTGCCGTTCAGAAGATTCTTGAACACCGTGCGCGTGAACGCGGCTCCTTTGCCGGGCTTCACGAACTGGAACTCGATGACGGTCCAGGGGTTGCCGTCCATCAGTACCTTGAGGCCCTTGCGAATATCGGACGTGTCGTACATGGCCCGGGACGTTTACCCCGCGCCCCGCAAGGCTGTCAAACCCTCACTCTCGACGAGCGGAACCCTCTTGCCGCCACGCCGGCCGTGGGGGATAAGGTCCGTTCCGTGGACGCGACCGCGCACTACCGACACCTCCTGCAGCTCGGACGGGAGGAGTTCCTGGCTTCGTCCGCGCCAGCCGCACTCGTGCGGTATCGCTCGGCGAATTATGATGCCGAGAGCGGCGCGACCACGCTGACGCTCGACCAAGATGAAGGCATGGAGACCGTGGAGGAGACCATGCCGCACGGCAAGGACTTCGCGATCCACGAGGACGCGGACTTCGAGGTCTACCCCTTGACCAAGAAGCCCGGTGCGTCGTTCCCCGACCGCATCACCATCGGCCGCACGCCGAACAACGATATCGTGATCAACGATCACTCCGTGTCGCGGCTCCATGCCTACGTGCGGCACGACGGGAAGACATGGATCGTCGCCGATGCCGGCTCCAAGAACGGGAGCTGGCTGGACAAGTCCACGCTCGAGGCACGCAAGGAGCGCAAGCTCGGTACGCGCGGCGTGCTCCGCATCGGCGATGTCGATCTCCGGTTCTTCCTGGCGGCCGATCTGTTCACGGCGCTCGGGGGCGCGTGATGGCTGTTGGCGAGTGGGACGAGCGCCAGCTCTGCCCCGACGGCAGTTGCGTCGGCGTGATCGGCGACAACGGCCACTGCAAGGTGTGCAATCGCGTTGCCACGAACTGGGGCAACGAACGCGATCGCGGGCTGCGCGCGAAGAGCGCCACGGATGCGCCGACCGTCGGGGACGACGAGCTCGGGCCCGACGAGGAATGGGATGACGAGGGCGACGACGGGGACGACCTGGAGGATGACGACGACGCCGACGACGAGGACGCGGAGAAGCTCGCCGAGCTCGATCCGTCTACGCCGTCGCTGATCGGCGCCCCTGCCGAGTGGACCAAGCGCATCCTGTGCACCGATGGCGCATGCATCGGCGTCATCGGCGCGGATGGGCGCTGCAAGGTTTGCGGAAAGCTGGCGAAAGGCAAGATTCTCGCGAGCGCAACCGGCACCAGCGCAGACATCGATCACGACAGTGGCTCACTCGGCGCCACGAGCGGTGACGAAGGCGATGCGAGCGACGACGACGACGACGACGACGAGGGTGAGGACGAGGACGACGAGGACGGCGACGACGATGACGACGACGACGACGACGACGACGAGAGCGCGGACGACGACAAGCGCTCCGCGGCGGCCGCCGGAGAGCGCGCCGGCAACCTCCCCGGACCGGCCGGCACTGGCCCAGCAGTCGATGCCGAGCTGCTCGCAGCCGCGAACGACATGGCAGCAGCCCTACCGACCGAGGCCGACTTCGAGCGCAAGCTGTGCCCCGACGGCGCTTGCGTCGGCGTGATCGGAGACAACGGTCGCTGCAGGATCTGCGGCAAGGAGCCGGCGTGACCGGCGGCGCAGAGACCGAGGCTCTCCACAGCGAGACCGCCACATGACCACGCGCGCCCTGCTCGTTGGAGCCGGAGGTCTCGGCGGCCCGCTCGGGTTTGCGCTCGGCAGCGCAGGGCTCGAGCTGACGATCTTCGACCATGATCTCGTCGACGTTTCGAACCTCCATCGCCAGATCCAGTTCACCGCCGCCGACATCGGGCAGCCCAAGGCGACGCGCCTCGCGGGCGCGATCGTCGCGCGCGGCGGCACAGCGCGCGGTGTGGTTGCGAAGTGGCTGCCGGCGACCGCCGACGAGATCGGCGGCGATTGCGATCTGATCGTCGACGCGAGCGATGCCCCGGAGACAAAGTTCGCGGTGGCCGACTGGGCCGTCGCGAACGGGCGCACCTACGTGATCGCCTCGGCGCTGCGCTACGGCGGCAACGTGTTCGGCGGCGCTCCCGGCGTTGCTTGCTACCGCTGTCTGTTCGAGGACCCGGTCGATGTGCCGACCTGCGCCGACGCCGGTGTGCTCGGCCCCGTGGTCGGCGCGATCGGCGGCGTGGCCGCGGCGATCGCGCTCGGCCTCGTCGCGAATGATCGAACCTACGCGGGCGCGCTGCTTGCGTTCGATGACCTGCGCAAGGTGGCGGAGCCGCGCGTCGTGCGGTTCACGCCGCGAGCGGGTTGCCCGGCATGCAAGCGCGCGCCGATCTCACCCCTGGCCGCACAACCCCTGCGCTTCGCGGAGAATTCCTGATGGCGAGCATTCGAGTCCCCAGTGCGCTGCGCTCATTCACCGGTGGCGCATCCGATGTCGAGATCACCGCGAGCACCGTGCGCGATGCGCTCGCCGAGCTGGACAAGAAGCACCCGGGGATCGCCGCCAAGGTGCTCGACAAGGGCAACGTGAAGCCGTTCATCCGCATTTTCGTCGGCGCCGACGACATCGGCGACCTCGGCGGTCTCGACGCGAAGGTCACCGACCGCGACGAGATCTCGATCGTGCCCGCGATCGCCGGGGGCGCCGGTGCGTGACGAGCAGGTCCGGCGCTACGCACGCCACATTCTCCTCCCGGACGTCGGTGGCCTCGGCCAGACCGCGTTGATGGTCGCCGCCGCGCACCTGGAGCTGCGCGAGTCCGAGCCTGCGGCCGAGCTGATCGCAGCCGCGTACCTCGCGGCCGGCGGCGTCGGCACCCTCGCCATCACCGGCGCCGATCAAGCGCAGCTCGCGATCATCGCGAACCACGGCCCCGACACCAAGGTCGTCACGTCCACTGCCGGTCGTCCCATCGCACTCGCCCCCAGCCCGCCCTGGTGGCCGGCGGCCCCGAACGACGACCGCGCCCTCGCATTCTGGCGTGGCAGCATCGCCGCCGTCCGTTGGATGGCCGACGTCGCGAACCGGTGACCGCGCTCGCGATCCCCGAGCACCTGCGCGTGCAGCTCTACGCGCACGCCATCTCCGCGTTCCCGGACGAGGCCTGCGGTTACCTCACCGGCCCACGCGACGGCAACGCGGTCGACTCGCTCGTCGCCTGCCGCAACGCGCAACCCGATGGCGAGCATCCGATCACGCCCGAGCGCGGCGCCGATACGGGCTTCGTGATCGCCGGCGCCGAGCTCCTCGCGTTCGCCCGGACGTTCGACTCGGCCGCCCCTGCCCGAATCGTCTACCATTCGCACACCAACGGCCGCGCCTATCTCTCCGAGGTCGACCGCCAGATGGCCATCGGCTCCGGCTACCCCGTCCAGCACCTCGTGATCGGCGTGGCCGGCGGCGACGTCACCGTGGTGGCGCAGTTCGACTTCGATCTCGTCGAGGTCGCACGGTGGAAGCCGTGATGCCCCGCAACGGCCCCACAAACAACGGGGACGGTTTCAACGTACGCAACTTGCGATCTGCAAGCTCGCGAAGTCTCGTCGGCTCGGTGACCGTTCCCGGGCGGGACGAGGCATCGCGGACTTACCGATCGTTGGTTGCGCAAGTTGAAAGCGTCCCCCTTGCGTCCGCCTTTGCCGGACATATCTTCGACGAGGATTCGCACGGTTGGCGATCGTTAGTTGCGCAAGTTGAAACCGTCCCCATTGCGGGGCGACGTCCCGGACAGCGGCCGTGAAGCTAGGCATCGTTCTCGCGACCAGCGCCGACCTATCGACCGCCGCGGCAATCGCGCATGCGGCGCGCCGTGCGCGGCACGAGGTCGTGATGTTCGTGATGGACGCCGGGGTCGGGGCGATGTCCGGTGCGCCGGACGTTGTGCGCGGGTTGCTCGATGACGATTGCGAGATCACGGCGTGCTCGAACTCGGCGGTGGGGCTCGAGCTCGTGGACGGCATCGTGCGCGGCAGTCAGGACGACCATGCGGCGGTGCTTGGTACCAGTGACCGGGTCATCGCGCTGACATGATCCTCATTGTCTGTCAGACACGTGATCCACATCGGCAGGCCGAGGCGCTGCGGGCCGCGCTCGGCGTGACGCTTCGCGGCGGCCGCGTCGAGGTCGTGGTGGACGAGCCGCTCCTCACGCCGCTCGCGCAGCGCGCCGCCGATACGCTCCGGTCGTTTGGGCACGTGGTTGGCGCGGAGCTTGGCGAGGCGGTCGCGCGCGCGGCGGTGGTCGAGGTGTGGACGTGAGGACAGTGCTGCACCTCGTGAGGCCCGGCGCCACTGCTGCGGCGGTGGCCGAGGGCGACTGGGTGGTGTATCTCAAGCCCTCGGAGCAAGTGCTCGCCCCCTCGGCGACAGCCCCGGTGCCTGCAGGACCCGTGACTCATGAGCAACTCGTCGCCCTCAGCTTCGCCGCCGACCTCGTGGTCACCTGGTGAGGCGCTCGATATTCGCGGCGAGATCTGCCCGTTCACGTTCGTGCGAACCAAGCTCGCACTCGAAGCGCTGGCCATGGGTGCCGTGCTGCGGGTGATCACGGACCACGAGCCCGCCAGTCGGAACATCCCCCGCAGCGCGACCGAATGGGGCCAGGAGGTGGTCAGCGTTGCGGCCCTCCCCGACGGGACGTGGGCGATCGACCTCCGCAGGCGAGTGCTCTAGGTTGTGGCGATGTCCAAGCTCGATACCCTCCGCACCACCCTCGCCGGCTACGGGCAGGTCGTGGTCGCGTTCTCGGGAGGCGTGGACTCCGCGTTTCTGCTGAAGGTCGCCGCCGACGTGCTCGGCGAGCGGTGCCACGCGGTGACGGCCGTATCGCAGACGATGGCGCGCTCGGAGATCGCAGACGCAATCGCGCTCGCGAAGGAGCTTGGGCTCGGCAATCGGCACCGCGTCATCGAGTCCCACGAGCTGGAGGTCCCGGGCTTCGCGGATAACCCCACGCACCGTTGCGCGCTGTGCAAGACCGAGCTGATGGACATTGCCGCCCCGATCGCCGCGGAGCTGGGCGCCGCAGCGGTTGCGCTCGGCACCAACCTCGACGACCTGGGCGATGTTCGGCCCGGCATCGCGGCCGCACGCGACCTCGGTGCGCGGATGCCGCTCGTCGAAGCGGAGCTCTCGAAGGCCGAGGTCCGCGCCCTGTCAAAGGAGCTCGGCCTCCGCACGTGGGACAAGCCGCAGCTCGCATGCCTGTCTTCGCGATTCCCATACGGCACGCAGATCACGGCGGATCGGTTGCGGCGCGTCGACGACTTCGAGGATGGCCTGCGCGCCCTCGGCTTCCGCCAGCTCCGCGTGCGGTTCCACGATGCGATCGCGCGCCTCGAGATCGAGACCTCGGAGCTGCCGCAGATGGTGGTGCCCGGTGTGCGCGAGGAGATCGTCGCGCTCGGCAAGCGCCTCGGCTTCGCGTACATCGCACTCGACCTCGCCGGCTTCCGCTCGGGCTCGCTCAACGAGGTCCTGCCCGCCGAGACGCTGGTCCAGCTGCGCGGGCGCCCTTCGTGAATCGCGCTGCGGCCCTCGCGATCCTCGTCGCGGCGACCGCAGCGCACGCCGACGACGGCGTCGTGAAGAAGGACAAGGAGCGCGCCGCGAAGTCGACGACACACGGCCCATCGCCCGCACCCGGCACGAGGCCCGCGAAGCTTCTCAACCTTTACAACCAGTGGACCCACGAGTGGCTCGCGTTCGAGCCGGAGCGGCCGCCGACCGGCCCCACCGTGGATCGGTTTCTCCGCGATCACTTCATGAACGAGCCCTCGCGCATGGAGCCGCGGCTCCTCGGCATCGTCACCGCCGCGGCCAAGAACTTCCGCAGCGACACCGCGATCGTCGTCTCTGCGTTTCGCCACCCGAAGTACAATCTGATCCTCCGCAAGAAGGGCCACCAGGTCGCGCGCGACAGCCAGCATACCCACGGCGACGCGATCGACTTCTACATCCCGAACATCCCCACGCTCGCTCTACACGCATGGGCCAAGGCCCAGGCGATCGGCGGCGTCGGGCTCTACCTCGAGAGCGGCTTCGTCCACATGGACACGGGCCGCGTGCGCTACTGGTCGGGGGAATGACGGACGAGCGCGACCGCCCGGTCAGCGAGACGGGCCCAACGGTTCCGCCGTCGAGCGCTACGGATGAAACGCTCGCGGCGCCGATCAGCGGCGGCGCCCCTGCATCGCGCGACACGGTGAACGACGAGACGATCGTTCCCGTGCCCGAGCTCGTGCGCCTCGCGGCGGGCGACATGCCGTCGTCGCGCGGCAGCGCACTGCGCTCGAAGGGCGATAGCCAGGCGCGCAGCATCGGCGAGGAGATGCAGTCCGCGACGATCGAGCAGTTCGGCATGGTCGGCCACGATCGCTTCGAGGTCCTCGACGAGCTCGCGCGCGGCGGCCTCGGCCGCGTGTTCCGCGCGCGCGATCCACGCACGAACCGGATCGTCGCGATCAAGGAAGTGCTGCGCCCCCAGGCCGACATCATCGTGCGGTTCGCGCGCGAAGCGCTGGTCACCGCGAACCTCCAGCACCCCGCGATCGTCCCGGTCTACGAGGTCGGCCGCTGGGATACCGGCGAGCCGTTCTACGCGATGAAGCTCGTACAGGGCCGCACGCTGGACGATCTCATCACCGAGGCCAAGACGCTCGACGCACGCATCGCCCTCGTGCCGCACCTGATCGACGTCGCCGATGCGCTCGCCTACGCTCACAGCGAACGCGTCATCCATCGCGACCTCAAGCCGGCGAACGTCCTTGTCGGCGCGTACGGAGAGACCGTCGTGATCGACTGGGGCCTCGCGAAGAACCTCGCGACCGGCGAGGAGCTCGACACCCTCCCCCACGCGACCACGATCCCACCCGACAACGCGCAGACCGTGATCGGCTCGGTGGTTGGCACGCCCGCATACATGCCGCCCGAGCAGGCGATCGGCGAGAAGGTCGACGAGCACGCAGACGTCTATGCGATCGGCGCGATTCTCTATCACGTGCTCACCGGCGTGCGCCCGTATCGCGCCGCGCGCACGATCGACGAGCTGCTCCGCATGGTCTCGACGGAGCGACCGCAGCCGATCAGTGAGCTCGTCGAGGACGCACCACCGGAGCTGGTCGCCATCGTCGAGAAGGCGATGGCTCGCCGGCCCGAGGATCGCTACGCGACCGCGCAGGGCCTCGCGCTGGATCTCCGCGCCTTTCAGGCCGGCAAGCTCGTCGCCGCACACCGCTACACGGCGCGACAGCTCGTGCGCCGCTGGATCGGCAAGCACAAGGGCATGGTGCTGACCGCCGCGGTCGCGCTCGGCGTGCTGATCACGATCGGCGCCATCGGTGTGTGGCGGATCGCGAAGGAGCGCGATCTCGCACGCAGCGAGCGCGCGGAGGCTCAGCGCCAGCGCACCATTGCCGTGAAGCGCGTCGCGGACAGCCTCGAGGAGCTCGCGCGCCAGGCGATGATCGCGAAGGCCCCCGACAAGGCGCTGCCACTGCTCGAGGGCGCCGTCGCCGCGCGTGCCGGCATCGCGCTGACGGACGTCGAAGGATCCACACGGAACGTCGCAGGAGCCACGCCCACGCTCGACATCCTCGTCAACATCGCGCGCGCCGCGTACGCCGGGCTCGTCGGCGTGGTGCCACGGCACGCGCGCGGCACGACCGGCGCCGCCCTCGCCCACGACGGCGCGTGGGTGATCTCCACGAGCACCGATGGCGACCTCCGCGCATGGGACCTGATCGCGGGCAAGGCGGTGTGGCAGCTCCACGCCGCGCGGCTGATGGCGCTATCGCCCGACCAAACCTCGGTGCTTGGTGTCGACGACACCGGTCGGCTCGCCGTGATCGCCATCGCGGATGGCAAGCTCCTGCACGAGTGGCGGCCCGATGCCAAGGCGTCGACGGACATCGCGGGGGTCCTCGCGTGGTCTCCCGATGGCGCGCACTTCGCCGCCGGAACCCAGGCCGGCCGCGTGTTCCTCGGCGCGCCCGCATCGTCGACGCTCGCGTCGCTCGATCCGCACCAGGGCACCGTGTGGGCCGTGGCGTTCTCGCCCGACGGCACGCGGTTCGCGACCGCCGGCAAGGATGGCGTGACGATCATCCGCGACTCCGCGACCGGAGCCACGCTCGTGCAGCTCGCCGATGGCGCCACGGAGATCGCGAGCATCACGTGGCTCGATTCGACTCGGCTGATCACCGGCGACGATCAAGGCCGCGCGCGCGTGTGGGACGTACCCGCGAAGCGAATCGTCCGCACGATCACCCAGAAGGGCGCGATCTATGGCGTGCTAGCCGGCACCACCGAGCCGCGCTGGATCGCGACCTTCGGCGACTCGACCGAGGCCACCGTGTGGAGTCTCGACACCGGCACCGTGCACGCCACGCTCTCGGGTCATTCGATCGGCATCGATCTCGCCGCGCTCGTCGGTAATTACCTGGTCACCACCGACGAGACGGGGAACGCGTTCGTCTGGGATCCGATGACCGGGGAACGCCTGCAGGCGATCCCGAACGAAGGCACGCTCTCCGGCGTCACGGCGCTGGGCGATCGCATGGTCCTGTTCGGAGATGGTCGCGTTCGCGTGTGGCGGATCGCGCCAGATCTCGGCGTCCAGCGAGCGCAGGGCCATACGGCGCGGATCCGCGATCTCGCCTGGTCACCAGACGGCCGCATCGTGTGGTCCGCATCGCACGACGGCACCGCCCGTGGCTTCGAGCTCGCGACCGGCAAGACCACCGTGCTCGGCGTGCCAAGCGGGTTCACAGAGCCGGCCATCACCGCGCTACCGGACGGCGGAACGCCCGCGCCGCCGGTCAATCCGCACGGCCTGCGCTCGCTGCGCGTGTCGCCCGATGGCAAGTGGATCGCGACTGCGGCCGAGCACGGCGCTCTCGTGCTGTGGGACGCCGCGGATCCGACCCACTCGATGAGCCTCTTCGGGCATACCGGCCGCGTGCGCCGCATGGTGTTCGCCGCCGATCAACGCACGGCGTACTCCGTCGGCGATCATACGCTGCGCGCGTGGGACCTCTTGACGGGTCGCCAGCGCGGCGTCGCAGATCTCGGGGAGTCGGCGTGGGATGTGGTGCTGTTCGGCGACGTGATCGCGACGCAGGACGAGGGGAAGCCGAACAAGGTCGCGCTGTGGTCCGTGGCGGATCTCCACCCGATCGCTGCGCCCGGCCTGACCACGCGCTTCTACGAGCTGTTCGCGGCGAACGACCACCTGCTCGTCGGGAACGCAAGCGAGGTTGACGTCATCGACGTGACCGGCAAGCCGAGCGGGCAGTTCGGCTTCGCCACCGGCAACAGCGCCTCGATCGCCGGTTCCAGCGTCGCGGTCGCGGGCGTCGCCGGCGACATCGCGCTGTTCGACTGGCCGGGCCTGCACCCGATCCGCTCGTGGCAGAGCGGCGCGTTCATCACCACCATGAGGTTCCGCCCGGACGGCGCGATCCTCGCCACCGTCGGCGACAAGCGCGTTCGCCTGTGGGATCCGTTCGCCGGCCGGTTGCTCGCCGAGCTCGAGCTCCCCGTGATCCTCGCACAGCTCGCCTGGTCTCCCGATGGCACGCACCTCGCGGTCGCCGGCGGCTCCGGCACGGTGTGGATCTGGAACCTGACGCCCGCCGATCCGTCGTCGCTGTCCGCGTATATCAAGTGCGCATCGCCGTGGCAGCTCGCCGACACCGCGATCGTCGCCGCACCGTTTGATCCCGCGAGCTGCTCGGTGCTCGCGCGCTGAGCTATGCTCCGCGCATGTCGACGTGGGCCTGGATCGGCATCGGCGTGCTCGCGTTCCTGCTCGTCGTGGCGATCCACGATGTGACGCAGAAGAAGCACGCCATCCTGCGGAACTTCCCGATCGTCGGGCACGTCCGCTACTGGCTCGAGGCAATCGGCCCCGAGCTGCGCCAGTACATCGTCACGCAAAACGACGAGGAGCGGCCGTTCTCGCGCGACCAGCGCCGCTGGGTCTATTCGTCGTCGAAGAAGGAGAACAACTACTTTGCGTTCGGCACCGACAACGACATCGAACGCCCCGGCTACATCCTGATCCGCCACAGTGCATTTCCGATCCACACCCCGCACGCCGGCGAGCCCGGCTACGACGGTTCGTTCCCCCTGGCCTGCGTGCGCGTGCTCGGCGGCGTGCGTGGCAGAAAACACGCGTTCCGCCCCACGTCGATCGTCAACACCTCCGCGATGAGCTACGGCTCGCTGTCGCCCGCCGCCGTCGAGGCAATCAACCGTGGCGTCGGGCTCGCCGGTGCGCTGCAGAACACCGGCGAGGGGGGCATCTCCGACTACCACCGCAAGGGCGGCGACATCATCTGGCAGATCGGCACGGGGTACTTCGGTTGCCGCGACGATCAGGGCCGGTTCTCGATGGAGCGCATGCTCGAGAGCGTTGCCTCCGCGAAGGTCAAGGCGATCGAGATCAAGCTCTCGCAGGGCGCGAAGCCCGGCCTTGGCGGTGTGCTGCCGGCAGCGAAGATCACGCCGGAGATCGCGCGCATCCGCGGCATCGTGATGGGCAAGGACTGCATCAGCCCGGCGAACCACACCGCGTTCTCCGACGTCTCGAGCATGCTCGACTTCATCGAGCGACTCGCCGACGCGACCGGCCTCCCGGTTGGAATCAAGTCCGCCGTCGGCGACCTCGGGTTCTGGCGCGATCTCGCGAAGCAGATCGGCGGCACGGGCCGCGCGCCCGACTTCGTCACGATCGACGGTGGCGAAGGCGGCACCGGCGCCGCACCGCTCGTGTTCACCGATCACGTCGCGCTGCCATTCAAGCTCGGCTTCACGCAGGTCTATCGCGAGTTCTGCGAGGCCGCCGTGCAGCACCAGGTGGTGTTTATCGGCTCCGGCAAGCTCGGCTTTCCCGAGAGCGGCCTGCTCGCGCTCGCTCTTGGCTGCGACATGATCAACGTCGCGCGCGAGGCGATGATGGCGATCGGCTGCATCCAGGCGCAGCGCTGCCACACCGGCCACTGCCCCACGGGCGTCGCCACCCAGAACCGCTGGCTCATGCGCGGCCTCGATCCCACGCTGAAGTCGGCGCGCCTCGCGAACTACCTCGCGACGCTGCGCAAGGATCTGGTTCACCTCGCCCACGCAACCGGCCACGCGCATCCGTCACTCGTCCCGCTCGATGCGCTCGAGCTCGTGGATGGCAACACGCACACGCGCTCCGCACGCGATGCGTACGGCTACCAGCCCGGCTGGGGCCTGCCGTTCGAGCCCGAGCTCGCCGCCATGCGCGCCGCCTGACCCTTTCGCGGGTGACGTTCGGCGTTGCAGCCCGCCCGGATCCGGTGTCTAACACCGGCCCTATGGCTGGCAGCGACATCCTCGTCTGGCTCGACATGGAGATGTCTGGTCTCGATCCCGTGAAGGAGCGGATCATCGAGATCGCGACGATCCTCACCGATGGTCAGCTCACCGAGATCGCCGTGGGTCCCGACCTCGTGATCCATCAGCCCGATGAAGTCATCGCGGGGAT
>JBBRBG010000080.1:0-37811 GCA_038206055.1 Haliangiales bacterium | reverse complement strand
CTCGCGCGCACTGCGGCGCGACGAGCTCGAGCTGTGGGCGGCGCTGCTCCTCAAGCGGCTCGAAGGCCCGATGACCGAGGTGCTCGGGCGCAGTGGACGCACCAAGGACGACGTCCAGGAGATCCTCCTCGTGGGTGGGATGACGCGCATGCCCGCGGTGCGTCGCGAGATCGCCCGCGTGCTCGGCAAGGAAGCGAAGGTGATCGATAATCCCGACGAGGTCGTCGCCGTCGGCGCGGCGCTCGAGGTCGCGCGGCTCGAGGGCGTGATCGAGGGCATCCTCCTGATCGATGTCGCGGCGCGCGGTCTCCTCATGTCCACGGGGCAGAGCGACTGCGAGATGGTGATCGCGCAGAGCGCCGTGATCCCCACGCGCGAGCATCGCGTGTTCGCCACGAAGCAGGACGCGCAGCTCCGCATCGAATTCGATGTATGGGAAGGCGAGTCGCCCGAGAGCGCGCGCAACCGCCACCTCGGGCGCTACGCCGTGCTCGATCTTCCCGAAGCACCCGCAGGTGACGTGCTCGTCCTCGTCGAGCTGACGCTCGATACCGACGGCACCGTGCGGCTCTCGGCGAGCGAGCTGGTCTCCGGCGAGCGCCTCCAGCTCGAGCAGGTCTTCCACGCCGGGCTCGCGCGCGCCGATGTGGCGCGGCTCGCGCGTCAGGTGGCCGAGGTCTCGTGATCCGCTGCCTCGCGATCTTCGCTCTCGTCGGCTGCGGACATGCGGCAACGCCGGCTCCGCCGCCCGCGGTGAAGTCGGTGCAGCTCAACCAGCCCGGGGAGCGCGTCGAGCTCGCGCCGGCCTTGGTCCCCGGCTATGTCAGCGTCGTCGACTTCTGGAGCGAGTCGTGCGGCGCGTGCACGGTGGTCGGCGGCATGCTCGCGGTCCAGGTCGCGCACGCCGACGGCGTCGTGATCCGCAAGATCGATGTCGGTGACGGCTTCACGGCCGTCGCGAAGCAGTTTCAGATCGGCGCGCTGCCGCATTACAACATCTACGACAAGGCGAGGAAGCTGCGCTACGTGCTCGTCGGCA
Source organism: Haliangiales bacterium (assembly GCA_038206055.1). Lineage (GTDB taxonomy): Bacteria > Myxococcota_A > Polyangia > Haliangiales > Haliangiaceae > JABFXX01. The sequence continues at coordinate 36,772 of JBBRBG010000080.1, read as the reverse complement.
ACGACTGCCTGAAGGCGCCCGAGCTCGCGATCCAACTCGCGGCTGAATGACGTAGAGTCGCGGCGTGCGACATACCGTGATCCTCGGTGGCGGAAGCGGCACCCGGCTGTGGCCCGCGAGCCGGCAGATCCTGCCGAAGCACTTGCTCCCGATCGCAGCCGACGGCGGCACGCTCCTTGGTGCGGCGGTCCGGCGCGGTGCGGCGATCAGCGACAAGGTCACCATCGTGACCGCCGAGTCACAGCGCGCCGCAACAGCGGCCGTGGCGCCGACGGCGCGGATCATCGGCGAACCTGTCGCGCGCAACACCGCCGCAGCGCTCGGGCTCGCGGCCGCCGTGATCGAGCGCGAAGATCCGGGCGCCGTGCTGATGGTGCTGCCGGCGGATCAGCATGTCGCGAACGAGGCAGGCTTCGTCAACATCCTCGACAGCGCGCTCGGGATCGTCGACGACCGCGACACCATCGTGACGATCGGCATCAAGCCAACACGCCCCGATACCGGGTTCGGCTACCTCGAGATCGATCCGATCAAGTCGGTCACGGGCGTACTGCGCGTGCTGAGGTTCGTCGAGAAGCCGGATCGCGAGACCGCCGAGCGATACGTCGCGAGCCCGCGCTTTCTGTGGAATGCGGGCATCTTCTTCCTGCGCGCGAAGCGCCTGATGGCCGAGCTCGATGCGCACCTCCCCGCGACGGCGGCGGCCGTGCGCGATATCGCCGGTGCGAAGGTCTCGGCCGCCGAGGTCTATCCGACGTTGAGATCGATCTCGATCGATCACGCCGTCATGGAGCACGCCGTGGGGATCGAGGCGCTCCCCGCGAGCGTGGGCTGGGACGACGTGGGCTCGTGGGCGGCGATGCCCGCGCTGCGCGGCACCGATCCGAACGGCAACACGACGGTGGGGCCCGTGGTCGCGGTGGACTGCACCGGCAACATCTTGATGAGCGACGACGATACGATGATCGCGGCCCACGGAATCACCGATCTCGTGGTCGTCAAGAGCGGCAACGCGATCCTGGTCATCCGGAAGGATGCGAGCCAGGACGTGCGCAAGATCGTCGATGCCCTTTCCGCGAAGGGGCTCGCGAGGTACCTATAGCGCGTGAACCCGCGCGTGTTCAGGGAGTACGACATCCGCGGGGTAGCCGAGCGCGACCTCGATGACGCGACGGTGCGCGCGATCGGCATCGTCGTCGGTGAGAAGGCAGGGGGCACGGTGGTCGTGGGGCGCGACTGCCGCACCCACTCGCCGCGGTTGTTCGCCGCGCTGACCGATGGTCTGCGTGTCCACGCGGACGTCGTCGACGTCGGCGTGGTGCCGACCCCGCTCGTGTACTTCGCGGAGCAGCACCTGAAGCCTGCCGCCGCCGTGATGATCACTGGCAGCCACAACCCTGCCGAGGACAACGGCTTCAAGATCATGCTCCACGGCGAGACCTTGCACGGCGCCGCGATCGCCGCGCTGCGCGACGAGGTCGTCAAGGTCCTCGAGACGGATGCGCCGCATCCCACGAAGCCCATCCATTCGCGCGACATCATCGGCGCTTACCAAGCGCACGCGACGCAGGTGCTGCAGATCGGTGATCGCAGGCTGAAGGTGGTCGTCGATGCCGGCAACGGCGCCGGCGGCCCCACCGCGGTCGGGCTGTATCACCGCCTCGGCTTCGACGTGGTGCCGCTGTACTGCGATCTCGATGGCACGTTCCCGCACCACCACCCGGATCCGACGCAGCCGGAGAACGTGGCGGATCTGATCGCCACCGTGAAACGCGAAGGCGCCGAGCTCGGCATCGCCCTCGATGGCGACGCGGACCGCGTTGGCGCCGTGGATGCGAACGGCCGGATCCTGTGGGGCGACCAGCTCATGATCCTGTTCGGCAAGGCGCTGCTCGAAGAGGTCCCGCACGCGAAGTTCGTCGGTGAGGTGAAGTGCTCGCAGGCGATGTACGACGAGCTCCGCAAGGCAGGCGGCGAGCCCGAGATGTGGAAGGTCGGCCACTCGCTGATCAAGGCGCGCATGAAGGAGACCGGCGCGCAGCTCGCCGGCGAGATGTCGGGCCACATGTTCTTCGCGCATCGCTGGCTCGGCTTCGACGACGGCATCTACGCCGGTGCGCGGTTACTCGAGCTGCTGTCGCGCGGTACGCGCACGCTCGCGCAGCTCGCCGACGAGCTGCCGGTGATGATCAACACGCCCGAGCTCCGCATCGAGTGCCCCGACGAGACCAAGTTCGCGGTGGTCGCCGAGGTCACGCGCCTGTTGCGTGCCGATCCACGCGTCACCGAAGTCGTGGATATCGATGGCGTGCGTGCGAAGTTCGAAGGCGGTTGGGGGCTGCTCCGCGCGTCGAACACGCAGGCCGCGCTGGTCATGCGCTGCGAGGCCCAGACCGCGCAGCGGCTCGCGGAGATCAAGGCGATCATCGACGCTCACCTCGAGACCGCGAAGCGCGCATGACGGTGCACCTGGGCGTGGGGTCTCGCGCTTCTCGTCACCACGCCGGTCGCGACTAATGAACGTCGCTCGGTAGTGCGTGCCGACTTGGCGTAGTCCACGAAACGCAGAAACAGAAAACCCGGCCACGTTGCGGTGGCCGGGTCGCGCGTCGAGCGAGCGAGTGCTCAGTTCTGCGCGGGGAAGGTCGCCTTCTTCGCCTGGACCTTGATGCCAAGCGACAGCGCCATCTTGCCGTCGATGGTCACGTCGGGGGCGAGGAGCGACTGGATCAGGCTGTTGCCCTTGATCTCCTCGACCGAGACCTTGCAGTCCTTCGTCGAACCGGTGATGTCACCGTCGAACAGGTCGAGAACCGTCTTGCCCGTCGAGCCGGCGACGCAGCCGCAGCCCGGGACGGTCGGCATGGTGCAGTCGCGCGTGATGATCGGCTGGATCTGCGTGGCGATCGCCGGGATGACCTTGGTGTTGAGGTCCTCGTCGGTGAGTGCGCCCGCGAGGATCACGCTGTCCATGTTGTCCGCGGTGATGCCCGAGGCCTTGGCGCGCGCGCCGATCAGGTCGAGCTGGATCGCGGTGGTGCCACCGAGCGCGATCTGCAGCGAGATCTGGCCCGGGCCGCCGTTGAACGTGCCGTTGATGATCTTGCCGCCGACCGCCGCCGTGTCGGGCGACTTCGAATCGATGGCGAACACGCCGGTGCCCTGCAGGTGGTGCGAGCAGCCCGTGCACACCGGCGGCATCGCCGTGTTGCAGGACATCTCGCCCGCGTTGCACGCAGCGGGCATCGGGTTGGTACCGAGGAGGACCTTGAGGCCCGCAGCGGTGGTGTTCGTGAAGTCCTTGGTCTGGAAATCGACGAGCAGGATGATGCTGCCCTCGGCCACGGCCTTGTCGATCGTGCCCTGGATGTCGAAGCCCATCGAGGCGAGCGTGCCGAGCACCATGCCGAGCTGGTTGTCGACGGTCTTGTCCTTGTTGAGGTCGAGACCGAACTCGCGAGCCTGGTTGTTGTTGGTCGGTACGAACGCCCTCGCCGCGACGTACTGAGTGTGCGTGCCTTCCGGAATGACGGTGCCGCCATCATCGCCGCCACAGGCGACAAAGAGCGGAAGGGCAGCGGCGAGATAGAACAACGGACGGAGCGATGCCATGTGATTCCCCTGGGCTAGGTTCAGTACCCCGACGTTCTATCGCAGAACTACGAGTCGGCACAACTAGACGACACCGACGGTGTGATACTCCGCGCAGATGAGCCGCAAGCAGATTGTCGCGGTGGTTGTAGGCCTCACGCTCGTTGCTGCGCTCGCCTTCTGGTGGAATCGCCGGGAGAGAGCTGCAACACCCACATCGAGCACGGCCGGCTCGGGGCAGGTTGTTGCACCGGCGAGGCCCTCCGACGCACCGCGCCGCAGCGGACCCGGCGACGAGCGCTCGCCGCAGATCCCCGTGATGATCGACGACGATCCGAAGGGTGCGCTGCGCCTCGAGGGCCAAGTCCTCGGCGAGGGCGACAAGCCAGCACCCGGCGTCAGCGTCGTGCTGGGCTCGAATCCGCCGCGCACGACCGTGTCGGAGGATGACGGCGGCTTCGCGTTCGACAACCTTGTCGGTCGGCCTTACACGCTCGTCGCGCGCGGTCCGGGCGGGATTGCAGGTCCGGTCACTGCGAAGCTCACGCAGAGCAGCGAGCCCGTCGTGTTGCGGCTGCGTCCCGCAGCGAAGCTCACCGTGCGAGTCGCCACGTCCGATGGCAAGCCGGTCGACGGTGCGACCGTCGAGCTCCGCGGCATCGACGATCAGCAAGAGACCACGAAGGCGAATGGCATCGCTGGGTTCGTCGCGGTCGTGCCCGGTGGCTATCAGCTCGCCGCGTTCGCGCCAGGTATGGCGCACGTGTTCCAGTGGTTGCAGGTCGGCACCGGTGTCAACGAGACATCACTGACCCTCGTCCCGGGCGCGAAGGTCTCGGGCACTGTCGTCGACGAACAGAGCAAGCCCGTCGCGGGCGCGCGTATCGTGTACAGCGGCGCCTCGGACTGGATGCAACAGGCCGACGACCGGCGCGATGCCGTGGTCTCCGGCGCCGACGGTGCGTTCGCGTTCCCGGCGCTACCGGCCGGATCGTTCCGGCTGGTAGCGACGCACGATGATCTCGCACCCGGCACGTCGACGTTGATCACGCTCGACGGCAAGACGGAGCGGACCGGCGTCACGATCGCGATGGCCGCGGGCGCGGTGATCCGCGGGCGCGTGATCGATGCCGCGAAGCAACCGGTACCTAGCGCGCGGGTGCGCGTGGGCCTCGCGCTTCGTTCGATGATCGTCGCACCGCCGCGCCAGGCGTTCACCGATGACAAGGGCGCGTTCGAGATCCGCGGCATGCCGCGCCGCGAGCTGATGGCGGTCGCGATTCACGAGACCGCGGCCTCTGCGAGTGTGCCGGTCGATGCGACGAAGGGCGACGTCGGCGATATCACGCTCACGCTCGACGTCATGGGGACGATCGCCGGCATCGTTGTCGATCCGAAGGGGCAGCCCGTCGAGGGCGTTCAGGTCTCTGCGGGTCCGAACTTTCGCAACCAGCAATCGGTGCCCGACATGGTGCAGTGGCGGCTGCGCGGCTTTCCGCAGGAGCTGACCGATGCCGCCGGCAAGTTCACGCTGACGGGCCTCGCGCCCGGCAGCTACCTGGTCAACGCGCAACCCGCGCAGGCGGCGAGCCGAGGGCGCCGCAGCTTCGGCGAGGGCACGGTCGCGGAGACCGGGGTCAAGGATCTGAGGCTCGTGCTCGAGCCCGAGGGTGCCGTGAAGGGCAAGGTCGCGTTTGCGGATGGCACGGCGCCCGGCGCGTACACGGTCTCTGTTGGCATGCAGGCCCAGACGTTTTCGAGCGACGAGTTCACCCTCGATTCGCTGACGCCGGTGAAGAAGATCGAGCTCTCGGTCCGCGGCGCCGGCTTCCAGACCCGCGCACTCGAGGTCACGATCGATCCGGGCAAGACCACCGACGTCGGCACGATCACCGTCGCGCGCGGCCGTGGCATCGCGGGCGTGGTGCTCGCCGACGGCAAGCCGGTCCCGGGCGCCACGGTCTACGCGGGCCGGATGATCTTCGGCACCGGCTCGTCGAACAGCGCGCAGATGTTCAACCCGATGGGGCGCGGCACCAAGGAGACCACCACCGGCGACGACGGTACGTTCACGCTCTCGGGCTTCAGCGATGGCGACATCACGATCGTCGCGGAGCAGGCGAGCCTCGGCCGCTCGAAGGCGCTGCGGCTCCCCACCGACATGCCGGGCCAGGCCGAGCTGACCCTCGAGCTTCAGGTCTTCGGGTCGCTGAAGGGCGTGCTTCGCCAGGGCGGCAAGCCGGCCGAGGGTGTGTTCGTCAGCGCGCAATCGACGACGACCCCGGGCGCGCTCTACAACGTGGCCTCGGGGCCCGACGGCACCTACCGGTTCGACAAGCTCGCGCCCGATATCTACAAGGTGTCCGCGACGCTCGGTATGCCGATGACGGGGATGCGGTTCTACTCGAAGCAGGTCGCCGTGCCCTCGGGCAAGGAGGTCTCGATCGATCTCGCCGTCGAGCCCGGCGCGGTGACGCTCACCGTGACGCCGAAGGCGAAGACCGGAACGCTCGGCGTGGCGAACGCATGGCTCGCGAGCGGCGTGATCGCGGTGAAGACGCAGAACGAGCTGTCGCTGAAGATGGCGGCGGCCGGTCCGGGCGCATCGCAGTGGCTGATCCTGCGCGGCGGCGAGCCCGCGGTGTTCAAGGAGCTGACGCCTGGTACGTACTCGGCGTGCATCGTGCCGTTCCCGGCGGAGATCCGGGGCATGGCGGCGATGGGCTATGCGGAGCGGCACGGCGATGCGCTGCCTGCGGTGTGCAAGGCCGTGAACGTCGGCGCCTCGCCGGCGAATCAGTCGGCGGAGGTCGTGGTGGAGATGCCGGCGCTGATCCCGGATGCGCCGCCGGGTGGTGGCAGCGGCTCGGGAAGCGGCTCGGGAAGCGGTACGCCGTAGCGGCATCGTCATGCTGGTGCGCCAAGGAAGACCGCCCCGAAGATCCCGAAGGCACGAAGAAGAAGCTCTTCTTCCGTAGCGCGCGTTCTCGTCGAGACCGCGAGGCGAGGCTCGAAAGAGCCTCTCCTCCGGGCCTTTGGGATCTTCGGGACATTCCGGAATCGGACGCACCCGTGGAACGCAGCGGTGCGGGAGGTGGCGGCTACTGGTTCGGTGGAACGGGCGGCATCGCTTCGAAGCGAACCTTCGCCCCGGCGATCACGCCATGCGCGCGCGCGTAGCCGCCGTTGACCTCGAGGACGTAGAGCGTCGGGACGCCGACCTTGCGCAGGGTCTCGGTGCGCGGCTCCGCGTTCTCGTAGACGCCGCCGACGGTCATGTCCTTCTTGATGAAGATCATGTCGAGCGGGATCAGCGTGTTCCGCATGTAGAACGCGTGGTCGTGCTCGTAGCCCATGAAGAACAGCATCCCGTCGTCGAGCCCCAGGTGCTCGCGGAACATCAGGCCTTTCTCGATCTTTGGCCACGTGTTCACCACCTCCGTGGTGATCGTGACGTCACCATTGGGCGTGGCGATGTAGACCTTCGGCTGCTTTGCGTCGGGCTCAGGCTTCGGTGGCGGCATCGAACCGTCCTCGCGCTTGACCGCTCCGTTGTTCGAGCACGCGGCGATCGCGACGATCGAGAACACGAGAGCCAGGCAACTGCGCACGCGTGAACGCTATCACGCGATCCAGTGGACCACCGCGGTGATCGCGTAGATCGAGAGTGCCAGGATGCCGATGAATGCGAGGACTGCGCCGCCGACCATCAGCCAGTCCTTCGTGGTGGCGCGACCTCCCGTGCCGGCCCGCTCGGTCAGCAGCGCGACATTCCGCTCGTTGGCCTTGAACATGAGGTCAGCGGCATCGCCGATGATCGGCACCACACCACACGCCGCGTCGATCGCGAGGTTCATCACCATGCGCGCGATGATCACCGGCGACATCCTGCGGCGCACCGCGACCACGACCACGTAGAGGCCGAGGACCGAGCCGATCAGATCACCGACGCCGGGCAGCACGAACCCGAGGAGCGGATCGAGGAACTTGTTGTCGAGCACCTTCGCGAGCTTCGTCACGCGCTCGAGATCAGAATCGACCTGAGTGCCTGTGCCTCGGCGTGCGCGGGGTGCCGTATAGATCGGTAGCGGCGTGGTGATCGCCATGCTGTCGAACTGAGCAGGGCGCGTGCCAAGTTGACGTATGCTCCAGGGATGGTGTTCGCGGTGGTCACGCGCGAGCTCGACGCAAACTCGGGCTATGTCGCAGCTCTTGCAGCGCTCGGGCTCGAGGTCGTCGCGATGCCGGTGACGCGCACCGAGCCTCCGCGCGATCTGGGCGCGCTCGCCCGTGCGCTCGAGCACGGTGGGCACGCCGCGATCGTGATCGCCAGCGCGCGCGCGGCAGCGGCGCTCGCGAAGGCGATCCAGCACGGCGTGCGCCAGCTTCCGGAGGTCTGGGCGGTGGGCCCGGCGACGAAGCGCGCGCTCGCGGCCGCCGGGATCCGCGCGCAACAGCCGGCGAGCGCACATGATGGCGCGAGCCTCGCGCAGGCGATGGTGACATCCCGCGATCTGGCAGGACGCCGCGTGCTGGTACCGCGCGCCGAGGATGGTCGCGACGACGCGATCGCCGTGCTGCGCTCGGCCGGTGTGGAGATCGTGGACGTGGTCGCGTATCGCACGGTCCCGACCCCGCCTGACGATCCCACCCTCGCGGAGGGAAAAGCATTGCTGCTGTCGAACGGTGCCGCGGTGTGTGCGGTGTTCGCACCGTCGCAGGTCGCGGCGCTCGGCAATGCGGTGGGGCCGCTCGCGCAGCTGCGCGTGGCATTCGCCGCGATCGGCGACACCACGGGCGCAGTGCTGCGCGAGGCCGGCGTCATCAGCGTCTCGGTGGCAACGAGCCCGACCCCCGAGGGGTTGGCCAACGCGGTCGCCGCGGTGTATCCAGGCAGGACATGAACTTCCCGGATTACCGGCCGCGCCGGATGCGTCGTACCGAGGGGCTCCGCCGCATGGTCCGCGAGACCCGGCTCAGCGTCGACGACTTCGTCTATCCGCTGTTCGTCGTGCCCGGCTCGGGTGTCGAGAAGCCGATCGGCGCGATGCCGGGCCAGTTCAACTTCTCCGTCGACAAGGCGACGGAGGCGGCCGCACGCGCCGCCGATCTCGGCATCCCGGCGGTGATCCTGTTCGGCATCCCCGAGCACAAGGACGCGGTCGGCTCCGAGGCATGGAAGGACTCGGGTGTGGTCCAGAAGGCGATCCGCGCGATCAAGAAGTCGCGGCCTGGGCTCGTCGTGATGGTCGACTCCTGCTTCTGCGAATACACGGACCATGGCCATTGCGGCGTGCTGCACGACGGCGAGCTCGACAACGACGCGACGCTCGAGAACCTCGCGCGCACCGTGGTGAGCTACGCGAAGGCCGGCTGCGATGTCGTCGCGCCGTCGGGCATGCTCGATGGCTTCGTCGGCGCGTGCCGCGAGGCACTCGACGAGCAGCGCTTCGATCAGACCGCGATCATGGCGTACTCCGTGAAGTACGCATCGGGGTACTACGGTCCGTTCCGCGAGGCCGTGGATTCGACGCCGCAGTCGGGCGATCGCCGTGGTCATCAGATGGACTACGCGAACGTCGCCGAGGCGGTCCGCGAAGCGTCGATGGACGTGGCCGAGGGCGCCGACATCATCATGGTCAAGCCGGCGCTCGCATACCTCGACGTGATCCGCGCAGTCTCCGACGAGATCAACATGCCGATCGCGGCGTACAACGTGAGCGGCGAGTACGCGATGATCGAGGCCGCTGCGAAGAACGGCTGGATCGATCACGATCGCGTGATGATGGAGACCCTGACGGGCATCCGCCGCGCCGGCGCCGACATCATCATCAGCTACCACGCGCCCGCCGCGGCAAAGCTGCTCGCGAAGGGCTAGCGCGTGGCGCTGCAGTACAAGTTCGTCGAGCTCTCGGTGGTCACCGACGAGAGCCTCGAGCTGTGCGTCAACGAGTGGGTACCCCTGGGATGGACCCTGGAGGGCATCCGGTTCGTGATGAGCGAGCACTCGCGGCGACCCGCGATGGCGTTCGTCTCGTTCACCCGGGAGATCGCCTCCGAGGCCGCGGACACCGAGGCACCGAGAAGGCCACCGCCGCTCAAGGTCGAGTGATAGGGTCCCCGCCGTGCTTCGGTTTGCGACGCTGCTGGCAGTTCTCTCGAGCGCGGGTTGTCACGCCCTCCTCGGGATCGATGACTTCTCGACCGCTGATGCGAGCATCGACGTGCCGGTGGTCGACATGCTCGTCGTCGATGGTCAGGTCTGCTTCGGCGCGCTGACGCGCGTGTGCGTCGCCTCCCCGCCGGTCGGAACGATCATCATCGCCGGCAGCCTCGACACCGACGGTGATCCGCGCTGTGAGGTTCACAATCAGACGGGTGGTCCGGATCTCTGCGTGATCGCCGGTGGGCAGATCAGCATCGAGAACACCGTGGTCACCGGAAGCCGCCCGCTCGTGTTCATCGGCTCCGGCGGCATCACGGTCAACGGCACGATCACCGTGTCCTCGCCGCGCCTCGGTCCGCTCGGCGCGGCGGCCACCGGCACGGCATGCGTCGCATCGCAGGCGGGAACGACGAACAACGATGGTGGCGGCGGCGCGGGCGGCAGCTTCGGCACGCTTGGCGGTGTGGGTGGCGCCGGGGCCAACGGCGGAGGCGGCGGAGTCGTCGCGCCGATCGTCAACCTCGCCGTGATCCGCGGTGGCTGCGCAGGCGGGGGAGGCGCACCGGGCAACGGGCTAAGTGGAGGTCTCGCCGGCAAGTCGGGCGGCGCGATCGCACTGCTCGGCGGGAGTCAGATCTCGATCATCAGCGCCGGCGCGATCTACGCGTCGGGCGGCGGCGCCGGACCCGGCTCGCTGCAGGGCAGTGGCGGTGGCGGCGGTGGTGGCGGCTCGGGTGGCCTCGTGGTTCTCGACGCTCCGAGCATCCAGATCCTCGGAGCGGTCGTCGCGCACGGTGGGGGTGGTGGAGGCGGCGGCCAGGCGAGCGACGGCCAGCCCGGTGGCGATGGCGCAACCACGCTATCGGCGGTGGCGGGCGCCGGTGGCGCCTCCGAATCACCCACCCACGGCGGCAACGGTGGTCGTGGCACGTCGAGCATCGACGCATCACAGGCGGGCTCACCCCCGGCCCCCGGCGCGAACGGCGGCGGTGGCGGCGGCGGCGGTGGCGCCGGCATCGTGTGGATGCACGGCACGCTCGCCGGTGGGACGAAGATCTCGCCCGCACCGCAGGTCCACTGATCACGGCATCAGCGCGCAGCGCGGTACGCGGCAAGCACGGCGGCAGCGCGCACCCGGATCTCGCCCACGAGCTCGGCGTACCAGGCCGCGTGCTTGAACGGCACGAACACGGGGCAGGCCTCGACCCAGAGTACGTCGAGTAGACCGAACGCCGAGGCTGCGCGCAGGGTCTGCTCGGTCGCTTCCTCCTTCTTCATCGTGGCGCACGCCTCGATCAGCCGCTGGAACGTCGCGAGCTGGGTGCGGTGCGGCGCCTCGGGCCTCTCGAGCGAGTGGACATAGGTCATCCACGCTGCGTGGTCGAACGCACCGGTGGCCGCCCACGTCTGATACACCTTGATGAGGTCGAAGCCCTCGTTGCGAAACCGCGGGGGCAAGCGAGCGACCGCGGTGACCACGCGCCTGAGGTCCCCGCGCCACAGGGCGAGCCGCGCCTCGATCACCGAGCCGAACTGCATGATCGGCGGATCTGGATCGTTGACGAGCGCGCTGTAGCGCCGCTCCGCCATCGCCCAGTCACCGCGCAGCGCATCGACGCGAGCGAGGTCGGGCTGCATCAGCTGCGCGCGCCCGGCGTCGAGGCCGACGGCCATGTCGAAGTGGCGCAGCGCCTCGCCGACGGCATCGACCTCGACCAGCAGGCGCGCCACGGTCTCGTGCGTCGGCGCCGACATCGGAGCTCGGGCAAGTGCGATGCCGAGGTCGGTCGCCCCGCCGAGTAGATCGCCGACGTTGAACTTGAGGTTCGACGACGCGAGGTACGCCTCGCCCTCGCCGGTCGCGAGCGCGCGCTGGGTCGCGGAGGCGGCGCGCGCACGGTCATCGTGATTCCCGCCGCGCGTCCATCTCAGCACGCTGGCGAACGCGAGCGCCGAGAGGATCGGCCCCGAGGTGGGCGCGATCAGTGCGGCCTTCTCGAGGAGCTCCGTTGCGTTCGAAGCGTGCACCCCCCAGAACCGCTTCAGCTCGGCGCGGGCACGCAGGTAGTAATCGACCGCCTCCGGATCGGTCGCGGTGGTCGGCGCCCCGGCCCGCGTCGACAGCGCCTGCGCGATGCCCTGGCTCAGGCGCTCGCTGACCGACAGGATCTCGCCCTCCGCGCAGTCCACGCGCTGCGCCCAGATCTGGAACCCGTCGGCGACGCCGATCAGCCGCGCGGAGACCCGCAGACCGGCGGGGGTACGTCGCACCGAGCCCGAGACCACATGGTCGACCTCGAGCTGCATGCCGAGCGTGCGGGCATCCTGATCGCTGCGCGAGCGCGCCACGCCCGCGGGACGGACCTTGAGCGAGGGCGTCGTCGACAGCGTATCGATGAGATCTTCGGTCAGACCATCGGCGAGGTAGTCGTCCGCGGGTGCGCACGCGAACGGCAGCACGGCGATCGCGGTGTCCTCGGTAACCGTCGTCTGGATCGTCGCGCCGGCCGTCGGCGTCCGCAGCGACGGCAGCGGATGCCGGGGCGTGTTGCGCGAGGCGGACGGCGTGTATACACACGCAGCGATCGCATCGCCGACCTCCTCGGCATTCACGGGTCGCTGTGCCGGTTCGAGCGCGAGGCACCTCACGACGATGTCGACGAACTGCTGCGGCACATGCAGCGGCTCGAGCTCGCGCATCGGCTGCGTGACCTGCGCGACCGCGATCGAGATGGCGTTGTCGCCGGCCCATGGTCGCCTACCGCTCGCCAGCTCGTAGAGCATCACGCCGAGCGAGAACAGATCGGCGCGCGAGTCGACATCTGCTCCCGCGAGCTGCTCGGGGGCCATGTAGCGCGGCGTACCGATCACCACGCCGACCTGCGTCACCGAGGCGTCGTCCCCCGAGCGCGCAATGCCGAAGTCGGTGATCACCGCGCGATCTGTGGTGCGCTCGATCAACACGTTGTCGGGCTTGAGATCGCGGTGGATCACCCCCGCGCGATGCGCCGCCGCGAGGCCCGCGCAGATCTGCATGGCGAAGCTCTGGATCCGCGCCCACGGCAGCGGCCCACCGAGCTCGCGGGTCAGCGCCGGTCCGTCGACGAGCTCCATGGTCAGGAACTTGTCGCCCTTGTGCTCGCCGATATCGAACATGCGCGCGACGTTGCGATGCTGGATCCGTCGGGTCAGCCGGACCTCGCGGCGGAACCGCTCGATCGCCTCCTCCGACAATCCCCCCCGCAGCACCTTGAGCGCGACGCGCTCGCCGAGCTCGGTGTCTTGCACCTCGTAGACCCGGCCCATGCCGCCACCGCCGAGCCAGCGCAGGATCTGGTAGCGATTCGCAATGACCTCGGCGATCTCGGCCTGACCTCCCGACAAGGTCGGCAGCGAGCTCGCGACCGTGTCGTCGTGTTCGACGGCCATCTGATCCCACAGGTTAGCAGATCCTCAGACGGGCACCTCGCGCGCGTAGATCTTGCTCGCACCGCGGTTATCGAGCCACCGCGGATCTTCGTCGGGGATCCGGCCCGCCATGAGGTCCGCACGGACGGCGCGCTCGCGCTCGGCGAGCTTCTTGACCTCGGCCATGAAGCGGTCCGCGCACTTCTTGTAGAGCGTGGGTCGCGGCTTCTCGGCCTGCAGATCCGCGTAGTCGATCGGCGGCCCGAACACCGTGATGATCGCGGCCTCGCGCCGCGCCTTGGACGTGCGCGTCACTGCGATGTCGGCGAGCGCGTTGTTCGACAGGCCGTTGATGAACGCCGGGATCACGGTCGGTTTCGCGAGCAGCGCGATCTTGCCAACGCCGGGCTGTGCGGGGAGGAGCTCGTACGGATCGGGGCCCTTGCCGCGCGTGCCCTCGGGGTGCATGCCGAGAACGTTCCCCTGCTTCTTGAGGATCTCCACCATGCGATCGAGCGCCTCGTCGTTGAGCTGACGGCGCTCCTTGTCGCGGAAGATCGGCGGGTACATCGCCCCGCCGGCGATCGCCGCGTTGATGACGATGCCGAGCGGCTTGTCGTAGAAGAAGTTCGAGCGCACGGGGAACTGCAGCGACCGGGTCCACGGGATCGGGCCCATGTACGCGGCGAGCAGCATCGCGTACGAGTCGAAGAAGCTGCGGTGATTGGCCACGAGCATCACGCCGCTCGGCGGCTTCAGCGCGATCAGGTCCTCGAGCCCTTCGACGAGCATTCGCTTCGAGATGCCGGCCCGGACCCACAGGTACGAGACGCCGCGGAGGAACCGGGTCTGCAGCCACTTGCCGCGCGGATCCTCGTTGGCGAGCTCGGCGAACTTGAACGCGAGCCTCTCGATCCGGGTCAGCGGTGCATCCTGCGCCATTGCCGCGACGAAATACCACGCCCCAGACGCCAGGAGGATGGCGCAACCACCGGATCCCCATGGACTGTTTGTCGCCGCCATCGATTGACCGGCCGGTGCCACCGTCCTAATTTTCGCCCCGTTCCCGACCCGCGTCGGTGCCAGGCAACACCCCGATGTCACTCGAATTCTCCGCGGACGCCCAGAAGAAGATCGCGGCCCTGTGTGAACGCTACACGGTGTCCGGAACGAAGCAGCCGGTCGTCATGGCAGCGCTCCACCTGGCGCAGAAAGAGTTCGGCCACCTCTCGGACGATGCGCTGAGGCTCGTGGCGTCGACGCTCTCTCTCCCGTACGCGCACGTGTACGGAGTCGCGACGTTCTACACGATGTATCGCCGCGACCCCTCGGGGAAGACGACGATCCGGATGTGCACGAACATCTCGTGCATGATGCGCGGCGGCTATGAGGTGCTCGCCGCGTTCGAGCAGAAGCTCGGCGTCAACGTCAAGACAGGCGGCACGTCCTCGAACAAGGCGTTCACGCTGATCGAGGAGGAGTGCATCGCGGCCTGCGCCAACGCGCCATGCGCGGTCGTCGGTACGAGGTACTTCCTCGACATCACGACGGATCAGGTCGGCAAGATCATCGCGGAGCTCGAGTCGCACCCGTCTCCCGAGTCGGAGGTTGTCTGATGCCGACGGAAATCGGAACCAAGGTCGTCACGGCGCGGTTCGGCAACGAGGAAGCGAAGACGCTTGCCGGCTACGAGAAGACCGGTGGGTACAGCTCGCTGCGCAAGGCGCTCGCGATGCGCCCCGACGACATCGTCAATGAAGTGAAGGCGTCGAACCTGCGCGGTCGCGGCGGCGCGGGCTTCTCGACCGGCACGAAGTGGGGCTTCGTCCCGAAGGACGCGAAGCAGGTCCACCTCGTGTGCAACGCCGACGAGAGCGAGCCGGGTACCTGCAAGGACCGCGAGCTCATGTACTGGGATCCGCACCTCCTCATCGAGGGCATGATCATGTCCGCGCACGCGCTCAAGGCCGTGCACAACTACATCTACATCCGCGGCGAGATGATGCGCGAGTACGCGGTGCTGCAGAAGGCCGTCGACGAGGCCTATGCGCGCGGCTACCTCGGCAAGAACATCCTCGGCACCGGCCTCGAGGTGCAGCTCACCGTGCATCGCGGCGCCGGCGCGTACATCTGCGGCGAGGAGACCGCGCTCCTCAACTCGCTCGAGGGCCTGCGCGGTCAGCCGCGCCTCAAGCCGCCGTTCCCCGCGGTCAAGGGCCTGTTCGGTAACCCGACGATCGTCAACAACGTCGAGACCCTGATGAACGTGCCCTTCATCATCGACAAGGGTGGCGCCTGGTTCAACGGCCTCGGCACCGGCCGCTCGGGCGGCACGCGCATCGTCTGCGTCTCGGGCCACATCACCAAGCCCGGCGTGTTCGAGCTGCCGATGGGCATCACGTTCAACCAGATCATCAACGATGTCTGCGGCGGCGTGTGGAAGGGCAACAAGGTCAAGGCGGTCATCCCGGGCGGCGTCTCGATGCCCCCGCTCGATGCCGACGAGCTCGACGTGCCGTGCGAGTTCGACGCGCTGCAGACCGACGAGCGGATCAAGAACGTGATGGTGCGCCCCGGTCAGCAGTTCGACCTCGGCGGTGGCCGTGCGCTCAAGACCATGGCCGGATCCGGCGGCATCGTCGTGATGGATCACACCAGCGACATCCCGAAGTACGTGTGGCGGATCATGAAGTTCTTCGCGCACGAGTCGTGCGGTCAGTGCACGCCGTGCCGCGAGGGAACGGGCTGGCTCGAGAAGGTCTCGAAGCGCGTGGCCGACGGCAACGGCAAGGCCACGGACCTCGAGCTGCTCGCGAGCATCGCGCACGGCATCGCGGGGAACACCATCTGCGCGCTCGGCGATGCCGCGGCGTGGCCGATGCTCGGCTTCCTCACGAAGTTCCGGCCGGACTTCGAGGCAGCCATTGCGAAGGCGAAGAAAGGCGAGGCAGCCGCATGATGCGCCTTCTGATCATCATCACGAGCGTCGTGCTCGCGTGGGGAGCGGCCTCCGCGCTGGCACCGTCGCTGGCGATCGCGGATGCGATTCCAGCGCAGCAGGGCGGCAACGCGCGCGTGAAGCCCGCGATGACGCGCACGCCGCACTCCGACCGCGTCGCGTCCAGCGGCAAGGGCATGGCGCTCCTGTTCTGGGCGTTCGCCGCGGCCACCATCGGCGGCGCGCTGTTCGTGATCTCGCGGCGCAACCTGATCGCCGCCGTGATGGGCATGGTCGGCAGCTTCCTCGGCATCGCCGCCATCTACATGATGCTGTACGCGCACTTCCTGAGCGTCTTGCAGATGCTGGTCTACGCCGGCGCCATCATGGTGCTGTTCGTGTTCGTCGTCATGATCCTGAACCGACCCGAGGACGAGCCGGTGGCTCCGTCGGGTCGCGCGGGGCAGGCGATCGGTGGCATCGCGATCGTCTATCTCGTCGGTCGCCTGATCATGCTGCTGTGGAAGGTCCAGCCGCCCGATCCCACCAAGGCGCTCGGGGCACCGGGCATCACGCCCGAGGGCCACGACTGGGGCAGCGTGAAGGCCGTCGGCACCGACCTGTTCAACGGCGGGCTGTTCCCGTTCGAAGCGATCTCGATCCTGCTCCTCGTCGCGGTGGTAGGTGCGATCGCGATCGCCCGCCCGCTCCACGATGATCAGGACAACGAGGGCAACACCCCCGACGGGGAGGGCCACTGAGCCATGGCTGACCTGCTGTTCAATGTCGGCTATGGGCACTTCCTGGTGCTCGCCGCCGTGCTGTTCCTGATCGGTGTCGCCGGCGTCCTGATCCGCCGCAACGCCCTCATCATTCTGATGAGCGTCGAGCTGATGCTCAACGCTGCGAACATGACGCTCCTGACGTTCTCGCGGATGTGGGGAGACCTCTCCGGTCACACGTTCGCGCTGATGGTCATCGCCGTCGCCGCCGCCGAGGCCTCGGTCGGTCTCGCCATCGTGGTCGCCGTGTTCCGCGGCAGAAAAAACGTCGACGTGGATCGACTCACCACGCTGAGGCACTGAGGACCCGCCATGGACTATTCACAGTTCAAGTTCCTCGGCCTACCGGTCCTCGCGTGGATCCCGGTGCTGCCACTCCTCGGCGCGCTGATCAACCTCACGCTCGGCCGCCGCCTGTCCAAGGGCGCCGTGCACACGATCGCGATCCTCGCGGTCGCGGGCTCGGCCGGCATCTCCGCGTGGCTCGTGTTCGGCGAGCTGTGGCGGCTGTACAAGGCCGGCGCCGGTGGCACCGGCATCGAGCAGACGGTCTACACGTGGATCGAGGTCGGCCAGCTCAAGGTCGAGCTCGCGTTCCACCTCGATACCCTGTCAGCCGTGATGATCCTGATCGTCACGTTCGTCGGCACGCTGATCCACATCTACTCGACGGGCTACATGGCCAAGGACCCGCGCTACGCGGCGTTCTTCGGCTACCTGAATCTGTTCATGGGCGCGATGCTCATCCTGGTGCTCGGCTCGAGCCTGCCGGTGATGTTCATCGGCTGGGAAGGCGTCGGCCTGTGCTCGTTCCTCCTGATCGGCTTCTGGTACGAGCGCGAGGACTACGCGACCGCGGGACGCAAGGCGTTCATCGTCAATCGCATCGGCGACTTCTGCTTCCTGCTCGGGATGTTCCTCCTGTTCTGGGCGACCAAGACGCTCGACTTCGGTCAGCTCAAGAGCGCCTCGGTCGGCTCGGCGCTCGTCCAGCCGTTCTGGGGTGGTGAGCGCCTCGCGGCCGCCGCCGGCATCCTCCTGTTCATCGGCGCCTGCGGAAAGAGCGCGCAGCTCCCGCTGTTCGTGTGGCTGCCCGACGCCATGGCGGGTCCGACGCCGGTCTCCGCACTGATCCACGCCGCCACGATGGTGACGGCGGGCGTGTACATGGTGTGCCGCCTGTCATTCCTCTACTCGGCGTCGACCACGGCGCTGATCGTCGTGTCCACGATCGGCCTGCTCACGGCCCTCGCCGCGGCGTTCATGGCGTTCGCGCAGACCGATCTGAAGAAGGTCCTCGCGTACTCCACGGTCAGTCAACTCGGGTTCATGTTCGTCGCCGCGGGCACGGGCAACTGGACCGCCGCGATCTTCCACCTCATGACGCACGCGTTCTTCAAGGCGTGTCTGTTCCTCGGTGCCGGCTCGGTCATGCACGGGATGGAGCACGGCGGCTCGACGACACCGGGCGACATCATGACGATGGGCGGCCTCAAGAAGCACATGCCGATCACGTGGATCACGTTCGGCATCTCGTGCCTCGCGATCGCTGGCATCGCACCGTTCGCAGGCTTCTTCTCGAAGGACGAGATCCTCGGCGGCGCGTGGAGCATCACCGGTCCCGCCGCGCCTCCGGGCTGGCCTGCCTGGTACGGGTACGTGCTGTGGGGCGGGCTCCTGCTCGCCGCGCTCGGCACGGCGTTCTACATGTGGCGCCTGTTCTTCCTCGTGTTCCACGGCGAGGAGCGCTCCGACGAAGCGAAGCACGCGCACGAGTCGCCGTTCTCGATGACGGCCCCGCTGATCATCCTCGCGTTCCTCGCGACGATCGCCGGCTTCATCGGCTTCCCGCACCTCGAGGGCACGCACCTGCCGAGCTTCATGCACGGCCTCTCCGAATGGCTGGCGCCGAGCGTGACCTCCACCTGGTACAACCCAGGCCCCGACGGCACGCTCGCCGTGCAGCAGATCCACGGGCACGTCAGCGACACCACGACGTATGCGCTGATGGCCGTGGCGTTCGGCGTCGGCGCGCTCGGTATCTTCCTCGCGTGGACGATGTACGGCGCCGGTGGCAAGGGCCCATCGAAGACGGTCGAGAGACTCGTCGATGGCCCGCTGCAGCCGATCTATCAGGCGAGCAAGGCGAAGCTGTGGTTCGACGAGATCTACGACGCGACAATCGTGAAGCCGTTCAAGCTGATCGCGCGCGGCCTCTACCAGATCGTCGACGTGTTCATCATCGATACGATCGCGGTCAACGGGTCGGCGATGATCATCGGCCTGATCGGCCGGATCTCGCGCTGGTTCCAGAACGGTCAGGTTCAGCGCTACCTCGCCGGCGTCGTCGTCGGCGCCGCGTGCGTGTTCTTCGTCTCGGACTGCCACGCGAAGCCCACGTTCACCTACGAGCTCGTGGGCGACCGGCTGCACCTCGTCGCCAAGCCAGGTGCCGGTATCGTCGGCGCCACGTCGAAGCTCCGCTGGGACGTCGACGGCGATGGCGTTGCCGATGTCGATCCGAACACGGGCGCGATCTACGACACGCCCGAACTATATGTTCTGAACGGCGACACCCATACCCAGATCACGCTGTTCATCGATGACCCGCTCACGCGCAAGACCGTCACGGTGACGCGCCAGCTCCGGGCGCCTGACGTGGAGGAGAAGTAGTCATGCCTGGCTCGTTCGTCCTCCCGCTGCTCCTCGGCTTGCCGATCCTCGGCGCGATCTTCGTGATGTGCACGCCGAAGACCGAGACCACGCTTCACCGTGGCATCGGCCTGACGTTCTCGATCATCACGTTCCTCGTCTCGCTGCTCTGCCTGCGGTTCTTCAACGCGAAGGCCGATGGTTTCCAGCTCGTCTTCGACATCGAGTGGATCCCCGGGCTCGGCGCGCACTTCAAGACCGGCGTCGACGGCATCAGCCTGTTCCTCGTCCTGCTCACCACGTTCCTGATGCCGCTGACGCTGTTCGCGACGACGAAGTCGATCGAGAAGCACGTCCGCGAGTTCATCGCCTGCATGCTCGTGCTCGTGGCCGGCATGCTCGGCGCGTTCGTCTCGCTCGACGTCTTCCTCTTCTACGTGTTCTGGGAAGTGATGCTGATCCCGATGTACCTGCTCATCGGCATCTGGGGCGGGCAGCGCCGGCTCTACGCATCGATCAAGTTCGTCATCTACACGATGGTCGGCTCGCTGCTGATGCTCGTGGCGATCTTCTACGTGTACGTCCAGTACGCGAACGTCACCGGCGTCTACACCACGGACCTCGAGAAGTTGATGGAGGTCTCGCTGCCGTACGGTGCGCAGACCTGGTGCTTCGCGGCGTTCGGGCTCGCGTTCGCCATCAAGGTCCCGCTGTTCCCGTTGCATACGTGGTTGCCCGACGCCCACGTCGAGGCACCGACGGCCGGCTCCGTGATCCTCGCCGGCGTGCTGCTCAAGTTCGGCGTCTACGGCTTCCTGCGTTGGGCGATGCCGCTGTTCCCTCACGGCGCGGCCGTGTGGGCACCGACGATCGCCGTGCTCGCCGTGATCGGCATCATCTATGGAGCGTTCGTCGCGTTCGCCCAGGACGACGTCAAGAAGCTCGTCGCGTACTCCTCGGTCAGTCACCTCGGGTTCTGCGTCCTCGGCATCTTCGCGCTGACCGCGTACGGCATCAGCGGATCGATCTACGCGATGCTGTCGCACGGCCTCACCACGAGCGGCCTGTTCCTCGGCATCGGCGTGCTCTACGAGCGCCGCCACACCCGCCGGCTCGCGGAGTACGGGGGCGTGTGGAAGCGGATGCCCGTGTTCGCGGGCCTCTACCTGATCATCGTGATGGGCTCCGCGGGCCTCCCGGCGCTGTCGGGCTTCATCGGCGAGTTCCTCACCATCTTCGGCACGTTCAACGCCGGCGACACGTTCCCTGCGGCCGTGCCGCACTTCATTCCGGCGCCGCGCGTGCTCGGAGCGCTCGCCGCGACCGGCGTGATCTTCGGCGCGATCTATCTCCTCTACATGTTCCAGACGGTGTTCTTCGGGAAGCTCGACAAGGAGAAGAACGGCGCGCTCAAGGACCTCTCCGGGCGCGAGCTCGGCGTGTTCATCCCGCTCGTCATCGGCATCTTCCTGATGGGCCTGTTCCCGCGCCCGATGCTCCAGGTGATGGAGCCGACCGTGCAGAAGTTCATCCGCGACTTCGGACGCCGCGTCGCCGAGCCCGATGGCCCAGCCCACATCTACGGCTCGCTACCGGCGGCCCCCGCTGCGAAAGCATCCACGCCGACGCCCGGCGCGCCGCCGCCACCGGCCGCACCACCACCGGCCGCACCACCACCGGCCATGCCGCCCGCCGGAGGTCACTGAGATGAGCTTCAATCCCGCAGACCTCGGGTACCTCGTTCCGTACCTGATCCTCGCCGTCACCGGCATGCTCCTCGTGCTCGCCGAGGCGTTCTACAAGGGCAAGGACCGCTCGGCTCTCGTCAACCTGACCGTCGCTGGAGCGATCGCCGCGGCCGTCGCTTCGATCGTGCTGTATCGCCAGGTCGGTGACGCTCGTGTCCCCGTGCTCGGCGAGATGCTGCTCGCCGACAAGACCTCGTACGTGCTGTCCGCGCTGTTCAGCGTGGTCACGGCGTTCGCCGCCCTGATGTCGCCTGCTCACCAGAAGGAGCACGAGTGGCAGATGGGCGAGTACTACGGCGTGATGCTGCTATCGGCGTCGGGCATGGTGATGCTCGCGCACGCGGCGAACCTCGTGACGATCTTCCTCGGCATCGAGACGATGTCGATCGGCGTCTACGTGATGTGCGCGATGCGCCGCCGCTCGCGTCGCGGCAACGAGGCCGCGATGAAGTACTTCCTGATCGGCGCGTTCGCGACCGGCTTCCTCGTGTACGGCATGGCGCTGCTCTACGGCGCGGCTGGCACCACGAGCCTCGTGCGCATGCAGACCGCGCTCGCGCAGACCAACAACCCCGGCCTCGTGATCGCGGGCGCGTTCATGCTCGTCGTCGCCTTCGGCTTCAAGGTCGCCGCCGTGCCGTTCCACATGTGGGCGCCCGATGCGTACGAAGGCGCACCGACGCCGGTCACCGCGTTCATGGCAGCGGCGGTCAAGGCGGCTGCGGTCGCCGCGATGATCCGCGTGTTCGGGCTCGCGCTCGGTGGCGAGGTCATCCCGTTCGGTGCGCTCGGCTGGGCGAGCCCCATGGTGGTGATCGCCGGCATCACGATCACGATCGGAAATATCTCCGCGGTCCGTCAGGACAACATCAAGCGGATGCTCGCGTACTCGTCGATCTCGCACGGCGGCGTGCTGCTCGTCGGCATCTGCGCGCTCGGCCTCGGCTCGAGCTCGGCCAACGGCGCGATCGTCTACTACCTGATCGCGTACAGCTTCACCACGATGGGCGCGTTCGCCATCGTCGCGTACGTCGGCAGCAGGGGCCGCGAGCGCCTCCTCGTCGACGACTGGGCCGGTCTTGGCAGCCAGCACCCGGCGGTCGCGCTCGCGATGACCGTGCTGCTGCTCTCGTTCGGTGGCATCCCGCCGACCGGAGGCTTCTTCGGCAAGTTCTACATCTTCAAGTCGGCGATGGAGGTCTACGACGGTCAGCTGATCTGGCTCGTCCTGATCGGCGTCGTGAACTCCGCCATCAGCATCTACTACTACCTGCGCATCGTCACCGCGATGTACTTCAAGGAAGCGAACCAGCCGTTCGCGCCGACGAGGTCGGGTGGCCTGTTGTTCGTCATCGCCGTGTGTCCGCTGCTGGTCCTCGAGCTCGGCATCATGCCGGGCTGGTGGCTCAAGCTCGTCGGGTAAAGTTGGCCGAGCTTGCGAGGCGATAATTGAGCGCGCTGCGCGAGCTCGCGAAGGCGGCGGGGCTCGACGCCGAGTACACGGACTATCGTGGTCAGCCCACGGCGGCGAGCGACGAGGCCGTGCTCGCCACGCTCAAGGCGCTGGCCCCGGATCTCGGCATCAAGCTCGAGCGCGCGGACGATGCGCCCGGCGCGATCGCCATCCTCGAGCGCGAGCGCTGGCGCCAGATCGTGCCCGCGGTGGTGATCGGCTGGAACGGCTCGATCGCCGTCCCGTTCTCGGTGCCCGCAGATCAGGACGAGCCGTGGGAGGTCGAGGTCACGACCGAGAGCGGGCGCACGGTGAAGGCGCACGGTCGGCTGTTCAGCCTCGCGGCGAGCGGGCACGCGCATCCGCAGGGCGTGGTGCACTGCATCCGCACCGCGATGGTCTCCCTCGACGGCGAGGTCGGGTATCACAGCGTGCGATGGCGAGTCCTCGGCTCGCAGGGCGAGGCGCTCGCGATCTCGGCGCCGGAGCGCGCGTGGGGGAGCCCGGGCACCGGCGGCCGGCGCTGGGGCGTGTTCGCGCCGGTGTACGGGCTCGCATCGCCGGAGTCGGGCCAGGCGGGTGACCTCGGTACGCTGAAGCGCCTGTTCGATGCCGTCGAGCGCCGCGGTGGTCGCTATGTCGCCACGCTGCCGATCCTGGCGCAGTTCCTCGACGAGCCGTGCATGTTCAGCCCGTACTCGCCGGCGAGCCGGTTGTACTGGAACGAGATGTACCTGGACCTCGCGCCGCTCGCCGCGCAGGCCGGCCTGACCCCGCCCACCGCGCCGCCGATCGTTGCGGGCACGCTGATCGATCACAAGGCGCAGTACCACTGGCGCCGGCTCGCGCTCGATCCGATCGCACAGCGGCTCGCCGCCCAGCCGGCGATCTCGACGAAGATCGACGCGTGGGCGCAGCAGACCGGCGCGTACGACTACGCCACGTTTCGCGCGGTCGGCGAGCAGCGCCGCACCGGCTGGCGTGACTGGGGCTCGCCGTGGCGCGAGGGCACACCGATGATCGAGTCGCGCTCGCAGGCGATCGGCCTCGGCGCCGATGGCGCGCGGCTGACCACGCACCTCGTCGCGCAGTGGGCGATGCAGCAGCAACTCGAGGCGATCGGTACCGGTCCGGTCGGGCTCTACCTCGATCTTCCCGTCGGCGTGAACTGTGACGCCTACGAGGTGTGGCGCCACCGCAATCTGTTTTTGACCGAGCTGGCCGCGGGCGCGCCGCCCGACGCGCTGTTCCTCGGTGGCCAGAACTGGGGCCTGCCGCCGCTCTCGCCCATCGCGCTTCGCCGCGATCGCTATCGCTACTTCATCCGCTGCGTGCAGCACCACATGAAGGTCGCGGGCATGTTGCGCATCGATCACGTGATGGGCCTGTTCCGCCTGTACTGCGTCCCCGACGGCCGCCCCGCCACCGACGGCGTGTACATCCGCTACCAGGCCGAGGAGCTGCTCGCGATCCTCACGCTCGAGTCGCATCGCGCGAAGTGCGCGCTCGTCGGCGAGGATCTCGGCACCGTGCCGGATCAAGTTCGCCCGGCGATGGGGCGCCACGGGTTGTTCCGCCTCCACGTCGGTCAGTGGTTCCTGCCGGCGTGCGTGGGCGACCGCCCGGGCCCGTCGCCCGCGGAGGCGGTCGCGAGCCTCAACACGCACGACACCGCCACGTTCGCTGGCTGGTGGCGCGGCGCGGACATCGACGACCGTCGCGACCTCGACCTGATCACCGCCGATCAGGAGGCGACCGAGCGTATCGAGCGCGATACCGCGCGCGCGGCGCTGCTCGCGTTCACCAGCGCCGAGGGTCACCCGAACGACGCGCTCACCGACGTCGAGCGCGCGATGGTCGCCGCGACCGCCGATCTCGCGCACGGTGCCGCCGAGGTCGTGCTCGTCGCTCTCGACGATCTCGCCCTCGAGCCGTTCCCGCACAACGTTCCCGGCACCACGTCGCAGAGGCCGAACTGGCAGCGGCGCGTCGATCGCTGGTCCGATGCGCTCGAGCCCGATCGCGCGGCGCCTGCGGCCAGCGCGGCGATCGCGGCGGTGACGATCGCGCGCGTCCCGCGGTAGTTAGTTCAGTCTGCGAGCTTCTCGCGGCCGAGCATGACCTGGACCTCGAGTACGAAGCCCGCGACCAGGATCGGGAGGACGAGGCTCGCGTGATAGAGCAGCGCGAAGGCGAGGGCGCGCTCGTCGTCGACCCCGAGGAGCCGTGTCGCGGCGAAGACGCCGACTTCGAGCGAGCCGATGTTCGCCGGAGTCGGCACCATGATCGTGAGGTTGAGCGTGAACAGGATGAGCAGACCCGCGGCGATCGGCAGATCGAGCCCGACGGCGTACAGCAGGCACGTCACCATCACGAGATCGATGACCCATGCCGCGAGCTGAGCGCCCATCACGAGAGCCAGGCGTTGCGGGCTCTTGAGCACGTGCATGCCGGCGATGAACCGCGCGAGCCACGTCTTCTGCACCCGGCCCTCGATGTACGTGAGCGCGAGGTACAGGCCGACGAACCCGACGACCGCGATCGCGGCGCCGATGAGGATCGCGCGCCCGACCCACGCGGGGAGATTCGGCAGGAGGAGCGGCGCCGGCGCGACGAACACGATCATCGTCACGCCATCGATGAACTTCTGCGCGACGACCGCGGCCGCAGACTCGGCGACCGGCACGTCATCACGCTTCTTGAGCAGCCACAGCCGGACCAACTCGCCGGCTCGCGCCGGTGCGATCATCGACGCGGCGTATGCGACGATCGTGTAGCGGAACAGCCGCGCCGTCGACACCGTGTAGCGCGGCGCTAGCATGATCCGAAGGCCGAATGCACTGCACCACAGCATCCCGAACGAGATCGCGATTGCGGGAACGAGCGTCCATACGTGCGCGTTCGCCAGGGCGTCGCCGAGCTTGTTCCACTCGATCTCGCGCATGAAGACCCACGCGATGATCGCCGTCCCGATGATCAGCGCGACGCTGAGGGCCCGCTTTGCCGTCGGCGCCATCACAGCGATGCGAGTAGCTCGTCGAGAAAGGCCGATGCTTGAACCACGGTGCCGGCGTATCCCGATCCGCAGATCGTGATCGCTGCGCGCGTGCCGTCGTCGACGATCGTGATCACGCAGCCACCGACCGGATCCTCCTTCGACGCGAGACGAGCCGGTGACGACACGGCACACATCGGAGGCGTCGCGACGTCCATCGCGATCCGCGACAGCAGGGCGCGCCCACCGAGTACCTTCGCGAAGCTCTCGAGCCAGCGTGGTCGCTTCGCGCCGATCGACCTTCGCTTCCATGCGATCGGCACGGGGACGGCGCGCGCGGCCGCCAGGAGCCGCGAGATCAATCCGCTCGACATCGCCTCGCGCGAGATCGAGGCACGCAACCGGTCCGCGAAGATCTCGAACGGCTCCGCCTCGCCGCCGTCGAATCGCACGCTCGTCGTCGCGGACACCACGCGCCGATGCAGCCGCAACGGATCGTCCTTCGTGCCGCGCGCGACGGGGATCTGGATCGTCGGCGAGAACTTCGCGTCGCGCCGCCCGGTGATGCGATGCAGCAGACATCCCGCGGCATACGCAAGCGGGATCACGCGTGGCGTCGGGCAGGGCAGGTCGCGCCAGACGACTGCGAGCGGCACGGCGCCGGCGACCCGGTGGAGTGGCGGCGGCGGCGGCGCGCTCGATCGCGCGGAGGAGCCCCCCTCCGAGAGCTCCGCGATCCGCGCCGCGAGTCGCGCGTGACCGTAGCCGTCGACCACGAGGTGACACGTCGACACGAGCGCGAGATCGCCCGCGCGACCGAGCCCGAGCCACGGGCCGCCGCGATCCGTCCACGCACGGCGATGACCATGCCGCGCCGTCTCGAGCGGTTCGTCGCCGATCGACACGCACACGAACGGCGTCGCACCTGACCACGGATCGGGTTCGTCACCGCGCATCACCGCATCGATCTTCGACGGCAGCCCCGGATCGTCGAGGCGTGCGATGAGGCAATGTCCGGCGATCGCGAATGCAACGACGTCGAGCCCGCTGCACGGCGTTCCGCCGCCCGAAGAGCGGTCGATCGTGACGGCGAGCGGCTGCTCGGGAAGTTGCCCGTCGAGCTCGCGGATCGCCGTACGTGCGGCGATCGCGCGCCGGATCGCCTCGCGCGCCGGATCGACGCTCCACGTCGCGCGCGATCCCATCACCGTATCGGCATCTGCCTCTGCATCCGACGCGAGATACACCTCTGGCGGCGCCCACACCTCCGCCAATGCCACGCCGCTCGCGATCGCCCACCATCGTGGATCGACCTCGGCGATCGCCGCGAGCTCGCGATGGATCTCGGTCGTGCGACGGACCCACGCTCTCACGGGCGCTTGCGTTTCGTCGTCGTCAGTCGCCAGCCGTCGCGTGTCCGATCGCTCGTGGCCGCGTTCATGGCATCGGTAAGGCTCGCCGTGTAGCCCTTCTTCTTGTCGCCGCCATCTGACGTACGATCGGGATGATCCGAGCCGTAGTAGAAGCGCTGGATCAGCCACACGAGGAACGATGGCCGATACATGAACAGATCCGCGACGAGCGACATCTGCGCTTCATTATCCCAGAAGGCGCGCTTCGGAACTCCTTCCGCGCGCTGCAGCTTCAGCACGTCGTTCGAAACCGGACAGCGCGTGATGCAGGCGCGACACATGTGATCGCGGCGCGGGCCGAAGAAGTCGCCGGAGATCAGGCGATCGCATGACTCGGTCTTCGTGATCACGTAGTTGTCGAACGCGCCGACGGGACATGCCTCGACACACAGATTGCACGTGCTGCAGTCGGGCAGCTTCCACGTCTCTCCGACGGGCGCCGGATCGTAGCGATCGACCGGCGCGTTGACGAAGATCACGTTCAGCTTGCAGTTGAAGCCGAAACGCTTCGAGAAGAAAAGTGCGTTCTTGCCGATCGTGCCGAGTCCCGCGGCGGTCGCGACCTCCTTGAGGAGCACGGGGATGCTCGCTTGCGAATCGGCGAGCGCGATACCGTCGCCGTAACGATCGTTGGCCTGCTGCGCGACATCAGCGGCCATGCTTTCGACGAAGTAGTCTGCGGCGACGTCGCTGAACAGCGCGAGCACTACGACCGCGCGGCTCGGAATGTCGCGATGGGTCATTCGCAGCTTGCCATGCATGTGCAGGCTGCGGCGCACCGTTGGCCCGTCCCCGAAGCGTGCGCGCAACGCGTCGCCGTCGAGCACGACCGCGTCGAATGGCACGCCCGGCGGCGCGGCATCGCGGAGCCAGCCGTCGAGAAGCGCGCGCTCGACCACGACTGCGCGCGGTGCTTTCGCCGGCAAGAGCTTCTCACGCGCGGCCGTGTACTGCTGGCGGGCCCACGGGGTCGCGGCCGCGCGGATCGCGCGCCAGTTCGCGAACCAAGCGACATCGCTTGCGTGCCACCTCGCGCGGCGCAGCAGCTCCGGAAGTCGTTTGCGAGCTCGTTCGAGCATGAGCGACCGTAGCACCAGGTGGGCGAAGACCACGCGAATCGCGCCGCAGTGAAAGGTTACACAGCGACCCGGAATATCGGCGTGATGGTCATGTTGGTGTGGGCCCTTTTTAGTTTCTCAGCTCCAGTGACACGACCTTCGCGGTCGGGCTCGTGGACCGCGAGCGTCGCGGTCTTGCCCGCGGTGATCGTGGCTTCATCCCGCTGGAGCAGCCGAGAGCAAGCACGCCCGTGACGACTGCGGACATCACAGATCCAACACCAGGCCTGCGGAGAGACATCGTGCGAGGCCAACGCCGCAGCGAGCCCGAAACGTCCAGTAGACCGCGCTTCCTCGCTACCGGGGCTGCCTCAAATCTTGATCAGTGGCCAGTGCCCGAGAGGTCGCTGTTGGCGGTGCCACCGGGCGTCGCCACGGCGGTAACGTGCGCGGTGCGAGGGCCGGCGGCACCCGGCTCGAACGCGACGAACAGCGTGCACGCCGCGCCCGGGCCTAGCGTCTGACCGTTGCAGTTGTCGGCCATCTTGAGGAAGTCGCCGACGTTGGGTCCTCCGGTCGCGGTCGCGATCGTCCCGGTGGCGGAGGCGCCGGTGTTCGTGAGCGTGAACTGGTGCGCGAAGGCGGAGTCCCCGACATTGACCATGCCGAAGTCGTAGGTCGATGGAGCGAACACGATCGCACCCGTTCCAGAAGGTGCGACGCCGGTGACCGCGACGCCGACCTGGGTGCCGCTCGCGGGATCCGTGATCTTCAGCGACGCGGTGCGCGTACCGATCGCGATCGGCGTGAAGCCCATGCTGAACGTGCACGTGCCCTGCGCCGGCACGATCGCGCCGGAGCACAGGTTGCTCGCGAGCAAATAGTCGCCGGTCGCACCGGAGTCGAACACCATGGTCACGGCGCCCGTCGGTGCGCTGCCGATGTTCGTGACGGTGAAGCTGAAGAACGAGCTCGTCGACCCGAGCGGAACGGTCCCGAAATCCTTCAAGCCGGGCAAGACGGTGAGGCCCGTGGCGGCCGTGGTGCCGGACCCGGTCAAGGTCGCGACCGCGGTCGACGCACCGTCGGCCAGGGTCAGCGTCGCGGTGAAGCTACCGGTGGCGGTCGGTTTGAACGCCACGGCCACGGTGCAGGTCGCACCGGCCCCGAGCGTTCCGGTACATGTGCTCGACTCGACCATGAACACCGACGCGTTTGCGCCGCCGAGCATCAGCGTGAGCGGCCCCGAGACCGAGCCTCCGGTGTTCGTGAAGATGACGGTGGCCCGTGCCGTGCTGTTCACGAGCGCGGTGAACGTCGCGGCCCCCGGCGTCGCTGTCAACACGTTGCCCGCGCTGTCGGTGGACGCGTCAGTCGCATCGGTTGCGACATCATCGGCAGTGGCGTCGATCGGTGCTTGCCCGGAATCGCCGCACGCCACGAGCATCCCGAGAATCAGTACTGCCCGCACCATCGACCCAGGATAACAAACTCTCGGAGCGCACACCGAACTGGGTTGCGACCACGGCAGCTGCTATATCTGCCAGATGCTCCGCGCCCTCGTGATCGTCGCGTTGTGCGTCGTGCCTACACAGGCGCACGCCGAGGATCGCATCCCGCTCACCATCGAGGTCGGCAAGACTGTGACCGAGAAGGTCGGCTACGCGATGGGCCATCTGTGCGACGACGAATCGATCGTCCGCGCGGAGATGAAGAATGGGACCGCCGAGGACAACCTGTTCGTCATCACCGGCAAGAAGCTCGGCACCACGCTGTGCCGGGCAGGGACCATGCAGGATCGGCCGAGCGTGCTGTTCGAGATCACGGTCGTACCGGCGAAGCCCAAGACAACCAGATAGTTACGCGATCTCGTCAGAAGGGGATATCCTCGAGTCGATCGTCGCGTTGGCCGGTTGCGGGTTCTCCGCGGGCAACGCGGGGAACGGCGGAGAGGGCGCCATCCCGGATGCGTCGCTACCGCCGACGCAGGACGACGATGGCGACACGGCGGGGCGGGTCTATCTCGGCACGGACAACGCGACGGCGAGCTTCGACTACCTGTTCATCGTCGACGAGCCGTAAGCGAGCTCAGGCTTCGGCGGTCTTCGGGTGCTTCGGGCCCTTCTCGGACCGCTTGCGCTCGTTGTGGTCGAGGATCATCTTGCGCAGGCGGATCGATGCCGGCGTGACCTCGACGAGCTCGTCGTCGTTGATGAACTCGAGCGCGTACTCGAGCGTGAGCTGACGCGGTGGCGCGAGGATCAGCTTCTCGTCGGCGGCCGTGGTGCGGATGTTGTTCAGCGCCTTGACCTTGTTCGGGTTGACGACGAGGTCGTTGTCCCGCTGGTGGATGCCGACGATCATGCCGCTGTAGTTCGAGATGCTGGCGCCGATGAACATCTGCCCGCGCTCTTGCAGCGAGAACAGGCCGTACGCGTTCGAGATGCCGGTCTCCGAGGAGATCAGCACGCCGTTCTGGCGCGTGCGGATGTCCGGACCCTGCGGGCCGTAGTCGGCGAACTGCGTGTAGAGCACGCCGGTGCCACGCGTATCGGTCATGAACTGGCTGCGATAGCCGATCAGGCCGCGAGCGGGGATCTTGTACTCCAGGCGCGTGCGGCCAACGGCCGACGGCCGCATCTCGGTCATCTGGCCGAGGCGGCGGTTGAGCTCCGCGACGACCGGTCCGACGTAGTTCTCGTCGAGATCGATCACAGCGTGCTCGTACGGCTCGAGCGTCTTGCCCGTGACCTCGTCGCTCTTGAGGATGACCTGCGGCTGCGAGACACAGACCTCGTAGCCCTCGCGTCGCATCGTCTCGATGAGGACGGTGAGGTGGAGCTCGCCGCGGCCCGAGACACGGAACACGCCGGCGTCGGCGGTGTCCTCGACGCGCAGCGCGACGTTGCTCTTCAGCTCGCGCTGGAGGCGCTCGGCGAGGTTGCGCGAGGTGACGTACTTGCCTTCCTTGCCGGCGAACGGGCCGTCGTTGACCCGGAAGTTCATCGTGATCGTCGGCGCGTCGATCTTGAGGAGCGGGAGGATCGTCGGGTTGGCGATCGAGGTGATCGTCTCGCCGACGTTGAGGTTCGCCATGCCGGTGAACGCGACGATGTCGCCGGCCACGGCCTCGGCGAGCTCGAAGCGCTTGAGGCCCTGGAAGCCGAGGACCTTCTGGACGCGGAACTCTTCCTTGCTGCCATCGCGATGCGCGAGCAGCACGCGGTCGCCGACCTTGCTGCGGCCGGCGCGCATGCGGCCGATCGCCATGTAGCCGAGGTAGTCGTCGTAATCGAGCGTGGCGACCTGCATGAGCAGCGGCGCTTCGGGATCGCCGGCGGCCGGCGGCACCTTCTCGATGATGAGGTCGAGGATCGGCCCGAGGTCCTTCCGCTCGTCCCCGAGCTCGCGGATCGCGAAGCCCTGGCGGCCGGATGCATAGATCACCGGGAAGTCGAGCTGCTTGTCATTCGCGCCGAGCGAATCGAACAGCGCGAACACCTGGTCCATGACCTCGTGCGGATCGACGCCCGGGCGATCGATCTTGTTGACGACGACGATCGGATTGAGACCCATGTCGAACGCCTTCTGCGTCACGAACCGGGTCTGCGGCATCGCGCCCTCGTAGGCATCGACGAGGAGAAGCACGGAGTCGACCATGCCGAGCACGCGCTCGACCTCGCCACCGAAGTCGGCGTGGCCCGGCGTATCGACGATGTTGATGCGCACGCCCTTCCAGGTGACGGCGGTGCACTTCGAGAGGATCGTGATGCCGCGCTCGCGCTCGAGATCGTTCGAGTCCATCGCGCGTTCGGCGACGACCTCGCCCGTGCGGAACGAGCCGGCCTGCTTGAGGAGACCATCCACCAGGGTGGTCTTGCCGTGATCGACGTGGGCGATGATCGCGACGTTGCGGATGTTGGTGGACGCGGCGGACGACATCTAGAGCCCGTTCGGTGAAGGGAACAGCCGATGACACGCGGCGAGTCCGCGCACTTCGGGAGGAGCCTCGGTCGCACCGAGCAGCGCGGCGAGCAACAGATCGTTCGTGCCCGTGAGCACGCGCTCGCCGATCGAGATGCCGCCCGTGGGCAGCTTCTTCACGGACCCGATGACGGCGCCAGCGCCGCTGATCAAGTCCGCCTTGTCTCCCGAGACAGTCGCGCGAAACATCGCGACGCCATCGGGTGTGTACACGCCGGTCTCGGAGGGCTGGTCGATCGGGAACACCCGGGCGATCACCTCGTCGTTGCGCTTGATCGTGGTGCCGTTCGTGGCCGTCGTGCCGGTCCAGCGGACCTCGCCAAGCTGTGCGACGAGTGGATCCGTGCCGACCAGGATCTCGATGTCATCGACCATCGCGCGGCACGGATGGCCCGGCGTCACGCGTGCGATGACGTGACCCTTCGCATCCTTGAGCTCGATCGAGGGCGTTGGTTCGGTCTGGCGTGCACCCGCATCGGACTTGCTCTGGCACGCCGAAACCGTGGCGAGCAGCAGCAGCAGATGACGGGTGGGGGACACGGCGGCGGTCTATAACAGGATGCGGGAGTACTGGCAATGCCTTGGGATCTTCGCGATCCGGGGTGCCGTGTGCTACGTGCGAGAGGATGCGGGTCGCGCTCGTTCTGTGCGTTGCCGCCGCGTGCGGCAAAGGCAGCGGATCCGCGCCTGCGCCCCCGCCCAAGCATGATGCGGAGGTAACCGTTGTAAGCGCGCCCCAGGTCGAGCTGACGCCGCGCGCGCTCGGACTCCCGGAACTGAGCGCCTATCAGTGGCGCAAGCGAGCGGGCCAGCCTGCGTTCAAGGCCGCGCGCAAGGCGGAGGGTCGGGAGGACTGGGCCGCCGTGGTGGCCGCGTGCCGCGAGGCGCTCGCCGCCGATCCGGGCCATCTCGACGCGGCGTGGTTACTCGCAGCGGCGCTCGGGAAGCTCGGCAAGACGAGCGAGCTTGTCGAACCGCTCGCGCAGGCGGTCGCCGGCGACTTCGGCAAGTGGGGCCAGGCATCGCTCGAGCTCCCCGCGCTCCAGGGCTTCCTCGCAACGCCGACCGGTGAAGCTTGGCGGCGGCGCGTGGAACAAGATCGCAACGCGTACCTCGAGGCGCTCGCACACGTCACGATCGTCTTCGGCGACGGCGAGCTGTTCGGTCTCGACGCCGCGACATCGCGGTGGCATCGAGTGACCCGCACCGGCGGCGCAGTGGTGGGCGTGTTACCCGCGCCGGGTGCGCGAGAATTCGCATACGTCACGCGGCAAGGCGTGAAGGGCAAGCGCGAGCTCGCGATCGGCGTCCTCGATCTCGGCAAGGGCCGCGCCACGCGCCCGATCCCGCTCGGCACGCTCGGACCCGTCAGCGTGGTGTACAGCGCGAAGGTGCCGATCGGATTCTTCGTCGGCAGCGGCGCGCGCTTCAACCTCGCGACGTGGCGCAGCGTCGGAACCACCACGCTCGACGCACTGCCGCCGAAAACTGCGCGCCCGCCGGATCGCCGCCTCGAGGTGCAAGGCAAGAGCGCGCGGCTGCACGGCCTACCCGCGGGCGTGATCGCCGACTGGGATGACCAGGGTCTCGCGAGCGCGATGCGGATCGGCTCGTCGAGCAAGGTCGTCAACGTCCCGAGCCCGGGCCTGATCGATGGCAACACGGTCGTGTGGTCATCCGATCGCAGTCACCTCGCGTTCGTCGCGCAGCTCCAGCCGGACTCCACGTGTACGCCAGGCGCAGCGCGCGCGGCCGCGTACACGGCGGATGCCGCGACCGGTGTGGTGACACTGCTCTACACGCCCGTGATCGAAGCGACGAAGATCGACAAGGGCCTCAGCGTGGAGTGGATGAGCGATCGCACGCTGCTCGTCGCGGGATCTGATGGCGTGACGATCGTCGGGCTCGACGGCCAGCGATCCCCGCTGGTGGGTGCGACCGATCTCGTCACCCCCCACCCGCGTCCGCGCTGCACGCCCGCTCCGGACGACGAGGCGCCAAGTCCTGATGACCCCGATGCGGAGGCGGCAGCGGGTGGTGGAAGCGGTTCGACAATGGTCGGACCACCGTGACGACTGGTGAAGGGCTGACAGCCAATCGCTGGTAAATTACTGTAATCGCTCGACTGTGGCGGGTGGCACAGGGGGTGCTCCTATCCCCTCTCGTGAAGAATCCTCGCGAGCTGCTGGCTGCCGGTTTCGGTGGCGCCGTCGGTACGGGCCTCGACCTCGGCTGTCTTGTCCTCATGGTCAAGCACGGCGTGTCGGTGCCGGTGGCGACGTTCATCGCAGCGCTCGCCGGGGCCGCGACGAACTTTGTGATCAACAAGTACGTCGCGTTCCGCGATCCCACGCCGATCAACCTGCGTCAGCTCGCTCGCTTCGGCTTCGTTGCCGTGGCGGCCGCGCTGCTGATGTCGGTGGCGATGAAGATCGTGGCCGTGAAGCTCGGCGTTCCCGTGGTGCTCGCGAAGCTCGCCTGCGCGGCGGTCGTGTTCGCCATCTGGACCTATCCCGCACAGCGGCGGCTCGTGTTTGCACGAACCGTCGCCGCCTGAACCCGTTCGTCCCCTGGAGCATGTCTATGTCGAATCTCGTCCCCTTCGTCGACCTCAGCGTGATCGTTCCGGCCTACAACGAGGAGATGCGTCTCCTGCCGACGCTCGAGCGTCTGCACGCGTTCCTCTCGGCGCAGCCGCTGCGCTACGAGATCCTCGTCGTCGATGATGGCTCGAAGGACAAGACGTGCGACGTCGTCGAGAAAGCGATCGAGACCATCCCGCACCTCTCGCTCGTGCGGCAGTCGCCGAACGCGGGCAAGGGCGCGGCGGTACGGCGCGGCATGCTCGCGGCGCGCGGCCAGATCCGGGTGATGTGCGACGCGGATTGCTCGATGCCGCCGGAGCAGCTGCCGCGTCTCCTCGCGCCGATCATCGCGTGCAAGGCCGAGATCTCGATCGGCTCGCGCTACGCTGAGGGTGCGAAGACGGATGTCGCGCAGCCGAAGTACCGCGTGCTGTGGAGCCGCCTCTGCAACAAGATCATCCAGCGCTCGCTCGTGCCGGGCATCCGCGACACGCAGTGCGGCTTCAAGGCGTTCACCGCGGAGGCGGCGCGCAATCTGTTCTCGAGCGCGACCATCAACGGCTGGGCGTTCGACCTCGAGATCCTCGCGCTGGCGCGCCGCCGGGGCTTCGCGATCGAGGAGGTCGGCGTCGAGTGGAAAGACGATAACCGCTCGCGCGTGAATCCTCTCAAGGACATGTGGAAGGTCATCCGCGAGGCGCTGACCATCCGCCGCAACATCAAGTCCGGCCTGTACAACAAGAAGCTCCCGACCGCCGCCTGATCCGTGTTACTGGATCGGCGCTCGTTCGACGGAGAGGCCGAGGTGATCGCCGGTGTCGGCTCGCAAGAGTTCGGCACGGGAGGAAAGTCCGAGCTTCATAGGGCAGGGTGCTGGCTAACGGCCAGTCGAGGTAACTCGCAGGACAGTGCAACAGAAAGCAAACCGCCAGTCGGCGAACGTCGTCGGCTGGTAAGGGTGAAAGGGTGCGGTAAGAGCGCACCGCTCCTCTGGTGACAGAGGAGGCATGGCAAACCCCACCTGAAGCAAGACCAGACAGGGGTCGTGCTGCCCGCACGATGACTCCGGGTTGGTCGCTGGAGCCCGCCAGCAATGGCGGGCCTAGATGAATGATCGCCACCACACAGAACTCGGCTTACCGACCTCTCCGCCGAACGAGCCTTTGTTTCAATTCGTGAGTGCGAGCAGCCGAACGACGTCGCGTGCAAGCGCGGCGGATGCGAACGGCTTCTCGATCAGTGCGGCGCCGCGCGCGAGCAGGCCCTGCGCCGCGGCATCCTCGGCGTAGCCGGTCGAGATCAGCACGGGTACGTCGGCGACTTCGCGCAGCTTCGCGAAGCATTCGGCGCCGCCCATCACGGGCATGCCCATGTCGAGGATGACGAGGCCGATCGAGGCCGCGTGCGCCTGGAACACCGCGAGCGCCTCCTCGCCGTTGCCCGCTTCGAGCACGACGAGGCCACGGCGCTCGAGGATGCGCCGCGTGCCGGAGCGGACGAGCGCCTCGTCGTCCACCACGAGCACGGTCGCGCGGGTCGGCTGCGGCTCGAGAGGTTGCGGCTGAGCCGGCGGCAGCAGTGCATCGGTGCGCGGGAACTCGATCGTGAACACGGTCCCGACGCCGACCTCGGACACCAAGCTGATGGTGCCGCCGTGTGCGGTGACCACGCCCCACACCGTCGAGAGCCCCAGGCCGGTGCCGTTGCCGAGCGGCTTCGTCGTGAAGAACGGCTCGAACACGCGCGCGCGCGTCGCCTCGTCCATGCCGCAGCCCGTATCGCGCACGCGTAGCCGCACCACGCTGCCCGTCGTCAGCTCGACGGCCTCGGTGGTGATCGTCAGCGTGCCGTTGCCGGTCATCGCGTGCGCGGCGTTGACCGCGAGGTTCATGATCACCTGGCCGAGGTGATGCGGATCGACCTCGACGCGGCAGGCGCCTGCCCCGAGGGAGGTGGCCAGCTCGAGCGACTTCGGCAGGGTCCGCGAGAGCAGGGGCAAG
>JBBRBG010000079.1:0-37842 GCA_038206055.1 Haliangiales bacterium | reverse complement strand
CCCTCGACGGCCGTGACGTGGAAGTAGTAGAGGTGATTGTAGTTGAGCATCGCTGCCTCTCTCCCTGATACGTAACCCGAACGCCGGCTCTTCGAACAGGCGCCGCGTCGCTGCGGATCGATCAGCTCGGGCCGAGCTGGTTCACGATCCAGGCGAAGAACGAGCGGGTCGGTCCAGCGACGTGGTGTAGGTGGCCGGTGATCGAACGTGCCTGGGTCGCGTACGCGAGGACGAGCCCGAGCACCAACAGATTCGCGCAGGTGACGAACAGGAACGAGAAGATGCGTCCTGCCTCGCGGTGATCGCCGTGGTGGCGATGCGCGGTCGCCCAGTTGCCGATCACGTTCCACGCGAGCGTGAAGCCGAGCACCCCGGAGATCACGCGTGGCTGGTGGACCCAGCTCGCGATCACGACGACGATGACCGAGAACAGCGGAACGACGAACGGCGCGATCGCGATCAGCCAGGTTCCGCGCCCCTCGTAGCGCGCGTGACCGCCACCGACGAGCGCCGCGCGCACGCCGGCGACCCGGTGCAGCGTGAGCAGCGAGAACAGGATGTGCGTCAGCTCGTGCTCGAGCGTCACGATGTAGTGGCGCGACGTCTTGGGCAGGAGCAGCACGAGCCACAGGATCAGAAACGCACCAGCGCCCACGAGCAGTGGCACCAAGGCACTCGGGCGGTGGCCGATGTCGCGTGCGACAAACGAGAGCGCGTAGAACATCCCCGGCAGGAAGATCAGGCTGACGAACGCGACCGGCCACTTCATCCAGCCGATCACGCGGTCGAGACCGCTCGAGGCACTCATCGCAACCACTTGGGCACGAACGCGATCATCGCGCGAGCGCCGTGGGCTGCAGGTCAGGATGGGGTTGCACGAGGTACATTATAACAGTCACTCACGAAACATCCGGTCGCGGTCAAGAGCAAGACGGGCAAGGCGCTCACCGCGATCGTCGCGGACGTAGTGACGCCCCGGCTACGCGAGCATGCCGGTCGCGACCGCGTCCATGAGCGCCGTGAACTGCCCCTGCGAGAACTCCGAGCCGCTCGTCAGCCAGTCGTGGTGGCGGCTCTCGCGTGGAGCATCCTCGCGATCGTCACGGTAATGGCCGAGGACATCGAGATGGTCCCCGAGGCCTGACCACACCAGGGTGCCCCACAGCTGGGAGCGAAACGGCACCACACCATCGTTGTCGGCGAGTCCCGGCGTTCGACCGAACGTCTGCGTGACCTGCGCCTCGTACTCCGCACGGAGGCCGGCCGGGGTGCCGTGATGCGCGTGGCAGGGATAACGTTCGTCGGTGTTCGCCGTGAGCCGGTGCAGCGCGTAGAAGATCGAGAGCGAGAGGGCGCGCAGTGGATGCCCAATGGTCTGGGCCCAGCGCCGCGGCGTCGGCGTGGGCGACATCGATGCGGTCGCCTGATAGCGCACGCCGGGACGATCCTCGAAGCCCGCGACGACGAGGTCCATCGACTCGGGGCTGAGCTGCAGCATCGAGCCTTGGTCCTCCTCGATGGCGGTGAGGAACTTTCGCACCTCGGGGCGCCCGGCATCGTCGACCATACCCACCACCGACTCGACGGCGCGGTCGAGCATCAGGAGCTTGAACGGGATCGCGAGGTCGCCACGCTGCAGAAACCCGAGCACGACACTGGTCGCCCGCAGCGGCGTTGCGCCGAGCGTGAGGCCGGCGACGGTGAGCATCGAAAGGGCCGCGAGCACGCGCTGCCCGTTGGACGTCGCGAAGAAGCTCGCGAGTGGCGTTCCGTAGTGCGGCGTGTTCATCGTCGTGATGGTCTTCAGCCGCGGCAGCCACGCGAGGTCCGCGGCCGGAATCGAGGTCGTCGATGGCGATGCAACGAGCCGAGCGTCGAGTCCGCCGGTCGAGTGCCCGAGCAGATGGATCGGATCGCTGTCCACCGCCGTACTCTGGACCAGCTCGGCGAGCCGGGTCGATCGGCGGCGGATCGATGCCGTCGGCAGATCCTCGATCACGTGGGACACCAGCTCGTGCCCCGCGGCCGCGAACCGGAGGGTCAGCGCTCGTTCGACGTGCGCGAAGTAGGTGTAGGAGCCCAGCTTGCCAAAGCCGAACATGCCCGGCGAGAAGTACACGTGATGCCGCATCGGCACCCCACCTGCACAGTTCGCGCCGCGACAGAGCCAGCCGTGCGCCCCTGTGGCGAGCGCAGGTGAGCGCTACTTGTTCGGCGTGCCGGCGGGCACGTTCGTGTTCGTCTTCTGCGTGGTCTCGACCGATTTCGAGCCGTCCGGCATCTCGGTGGTCTTGACCTTCGAGTCGGTCTTCGTCGACTCGCCGGTGTCGTCTTGCTTGGTGGTCTGCGTGCTCGTTGTGCTGACCGACTTCGGCTCCGGCTTCTTGCCACAACCCGTGACAAGCAGCGCAGCAACCGCGAACCCGAACGCCGTGGAGGATAGGGTCTTCATCATGCGCCCGACCATGTGCAACAACAGGCCCGCGTGCCATCGACCTTGGCGGCCCCTGTGGGAGCCGTGGTCGATACCTGGTTCGCACAGGGGCGCATTCGCCCGGCGGTCAGCATAGAGGCCGACGGTCAGCGGCTCATCCCGACGCGCTGGCGGGCCAGAAGGCACGAGCTCGTGCCCGACGTGAAGTCGCGGCACGTCGTCGGGCGATCCCCGTAAACGGTGCAGCGGTAGCGCTCGCCCTGCCCACCGGCGAGCGCCGCGCAACGATCTCCATCGCGGCGTAGCTCGAACCGATCGCCATCGACGACGACGAGCAGCGGCAGGCGCTGGATCGCTGGATCACCGGCATCGACCCGGACCATGTGGAACGCCTCGCGGCAGCAGGCACCACAGTCCTGGCAATCGAGCACCGGCTCGTAGTGTTCGCAGGCCGGCCACGCATCGACGACGACGTCCTCGAACTGCTGGCAGACCACGCGGTCTCCGGAGACGCCGCGCCACGCACAGTCAGCGCAGCTGCCGATGGCCGCACCGAGCGGGAAGCCAGTTGGATGGAGCGCGGGCGGCACGACGCCGATGAGCGTCGCCGTAGCCTCGAGCGCCTCGTGCAGCGCCGGCGCCCACGGCTCGTGTTCGGAGCGGCGCAGCCCGACAAGCGCGGCGCGCACCGAGCGATCCGTCCGGTCGGCGAGTACGTCATCTGAGGAGCGCGGATGCGTCAGCAGCGAGTGGAGTCCGTGGCGGCCCGCGAGCACGTACTGCGTGTGCCGCGCCGCTGCCTCGCGCCAGTCCGTCGAGCATGCGCGCCACTCGGCCTCGGTCCCGTCGACAAGGTTGTGGCACAGGGCATGGAAGATCGCCGCGCCATCGGCGCCGTCAGGAACGCGGAGGCCGATGCGTTCGGCCGCGGCGATCCATGGGCTTCGCGCGGCGTGCACGGTTCCGAACCTCGCACGAGAATCACCGGTTTGGGTACGGCGTCGAGCGCGCTACACTGACCCCGGCCTTCGCCGCGGACCCAGGACGCCGATCGTGATCAGCGAGGACCGCAACGTGCCAACGCGCGTCGTCGGCGACTTGATCGATCGAGCCAAGGCGATCGGCTTGACCAGGTTCCACTTCGCCTGGACGGGTCAGTAGCGCTCGGGTCAGTATCCCCGACATGCCCAACGCGTCGCAGTTGATCGACAAGCGAATCCGCGACCTCGGAGGATGGCGCGGGGAGACGCTGGCCCGTATGCGCGGGCTGGTTCTAGAAGCCGAGCCCGAGGCGGTCGAGGAGTGGAAGTGGATGGGCACGCCGGTGTGGTCCCACTTCGGGATCATCTGCACCGGCGAGGCGTACGCGAAGGTCGTCAAGCTGACGTTCGCGCGTGGCGCCACGGTGAAGGACCCATCGCGCCTGTTCAATTCCAGCCTGGAAGGCAACACGCGCAGGGCGATCGACATTCACGAAGGGGAGACCGTTGACGCGGGCGCGTTCAAGTCGCTCGTGAAAGCCGCGGTCGCCCAGAACATCAGCGTGAAGGCGCCGAAAGCCAAGACCACGGCGAGCAAGCCCGGCAAGGCGGTCACCAAGGTGAAGGCCCCGGCGAAGGCGCGCACGAAAGCCAAGCGGCGTGCGTAAGGCAAAGCCGATCGTCGCTCTGAAACGCGCGAAGGTCGTCCTGCTCTCGGGTGGGAACCCGCAGATCGCGAAGGCGGCCGGTGACGCTCCGGTGGCGGCCTACATCGCCGCGCTGTCGGGCTGGAAGCGCGACCTCGCGAAGCGCCTCGACGCGCTGATCGTGCGGACGGTCCCCGGCGTGCACAAGGAAGTGAAGTGGAACTCGCCGTTCTACGGCATCGAAGGCCACGGGGCGTTCCTCTCGCTCCACGCGTTCAAGAGTTACCTGAAGGTGGCGTTCTTTCGCGGTACGTCGCTGCGCCCGATGCCGCCAGGGATCAGCAAGAGCGCGGAGACGCGCTACGTGGACATCCACGAGGGCGACGAGCCCGATGACCCACAGATGGCCAGGTGGGTGAAGCAGGCGGCCGCGTTGCCGGGCTGGATCTCAGGGACTCGCTGATCTTCACGATTTGCGGTCACACTCCGCGGGCGCGTAGCGTCAGGAGATCATGCGATTCAAGACTTCTCAGTTCCTGGCTGTGTCCCTGATCCTCGGAGGTGCGTGCGCCAAGCCCTACGTGGCCGCGCCGGCTGCGCCCGCCGCGACGGCGTCCCTCCGCAAGGGCTTGAACATCAAGCTGACGAGCCTCTACGTCGACGATCAAGACAAGGCCCTGCGCTTCTACGCGGACCGAGCGGCTCCTCGCGTCGCGATGTGCGCGTGCGCAGCATGTCGAGGCAGATGCGCGCGACGACCGTGGTCAGCCAGCCGCGTGGGTTCGCGACGTCGTCTGGCTCGGCGCGGTCGAGGCGCAGCCACGCTTCCTGGACCGCGTCCTCGGCTTCGGCGAGCGAGCCGAGCATGCGATACGCGACGCCGCGCAGGTGGCTGCGGTGGGCCTCGAAGTCCATCGCCGCAGAATAGGGGTCAGACATGACTTCCACAACTTGCCGTCCCCGGCACATATTGCGGCATGGCCGCGCCGATGACCGTCCTCCACACCACGGCCGGGGACATGCCGCTGGAGGAAGTTGAGCTCAGCGTTCACGGCCGCATGTGGACGATCCTCCACACCGGTGCGGTGATCAGCCGCGAGGAGGAGCGGGAGTTCTTGCTCGGCGAGGCGGCGACGAGACGCCCGTACGGCGTGATGCTGTGGCCCGCGGCGATCGCGCTCGCGCACGAGCTCGCCTCGCGCGATCTCACCGGGACGCGGATCCTCGAGCTGGGGGCCGGGACGGGACTTCCGGGCATCGTCGCGGCGTCGCTCGGCGCGCGCGTGGTGCAGACCGATCGGCAGAAGCTCGTGCTGCACGTCAGCAAGCAGAACGCGGAGCGCAACGGGGTCGCCGCGATCGAGCACCGCATCGCGGACTGGACCGCCTGGGTGGATGCTGCGCAGTACGATCTGATCGTCGGCTCGGACATTCTCTATGCGGGAGATCTACATCCGCCGCTGCGGCACATCTTCGAGACGAACCTGGCCCCGAACGGCACGGTGCTCCTCGCGGACCCGTTCCGCGACGGGAGCCTTGCCTTGCTCGAGGCGATGGAGGCCGACGGCTGGCGGGTCACGATGGACAAGTGGACGGTCGGTATCGCGCCGCCGCCACGCGCGGTCGGCGTGTATGCGCTGACGCGGCAGTGATCGTACTAGCTCACGAGGGCGGCGGCACCCGATGGCGCGTTGCCGCAGATCAGTGCACGAACGGCGGGTCGCTCGAGGTCGGTGAGCGACGAGAGCTTGACGTGTCGGAACAGCGACGATCTTCTTGAAGGCCGAAGGGTCCTGGCGTTTGGTCATGACGTCGGCAGTGCGAGGAGGGCGCGCGCGAGCGTGACGGCCGCCGGATCCTCCACGTCCTGGCGACCTGCGAGCACGAGCTTGACCGTGGAGCCCTGGATCTCGATCGGGCCGGCGGTCCCGACGTGGAGCGTGATGAGCTCGCGCACGACATCCGACGAGAGGAGCGCCTTGG
Source organism: Haliangiales bacterium (assembly GCA_038206055.1). GTDB lineage: Bacteria > Myxococcota_A > Polyangia > Haliangiales > Haliangiaceae > JABFXX01. The sequence goes on along the minus strand of JBBRBG010000079.1, from coordinate 31,798 downwards.
TGGGCTCGGGCGTGTCGGTCGAGATGTAGATGGCGTCATCGAACGCCTTGTCGCCGGTCTGCATCTCCTTCTTGAAGATCTTGACGAGCTTCTTGCCGATGCCTTCCTTCGAGAACGTCGCGGCGACGGAGGTCGCGCGTGGAAGCGTCAACGTGACCTCGGTCGTCTCCTTCTCGGAGAGCTGCATTCCGTTGATCTGGGTGCTGCTCGTCTGAAACGACAGCTTCATCGTGACGTCCATGCTGGCGAGCTCTGACATGTGGCGAGCCTCGCACGTTCTCCCGAGCGAGCGTTACGGCGAGAGCTCGATGGTGAGGGCGGCCCGGTCGTCGCCGGCGGCGAGCTGGAGCGCGATGTGGCCCTGGCGATCGCCAAGCTCCGCCTCGAGCTCGATCGAACCGATGGCGACGCCGGCGAGCCGGAAGTTGCCGTCAGCGTCGCTCTCGGTCTGCGCGGCATCCGACCACACGCGCGCCCCGGCGACGCGTGCACCGCGGCGATCACGCACCACGCCGGCGAGCGTCGCGGCCTTCACGAGATCGAGACGAAGATCATCTGGGACGCGGCTCGCGCGGATCGCGACGTCGCGGGTGACGGGTGCGTAGCTCCGAGCGCGCACGGAGAGGGTCCACGTGCCCGCGGCGAGCCCCGCGAGATCTACGAGGCCTCGTGCATCGGTGGTACGCGTCGTGGTCGCTCCTTCGGGGCCGCGCGCATCGACGCGGATCCCGGCGAGGCCGTTGCCATCGCGCGCATCGCCCACGCGCACGCGCGCGCCGCCGCCTTGCTCGAGGCGGACCTCGCCGAACCGATCGCTCTCGAGCGTGAGCCGGCGGCTCGGAAACTCGGGCGACGACACCTCGAGCACGTAGCGACCGCTGGCCACGGGCTGGATCGTGAACTGTCCGGCGGCATCGGTGGTCGTGGAGCGGCGGGTGGGGCCATCGACGATGCGCACGGTCGCGCCGGCCACGCTGCCGTAGGGCGAGCGCACGAGGCCGTGCAACGTCGCGTCCTCGGCGACCAGCGTGAAGTCCGCGCGGCTCGCATCGTGGCCGGCGAGATCGATCGTGCGCGTTGTCTCGCCGTACCTCGGCGCGGCGACAGAGATCGTGACCGTGCCGGCGAGCGCGCGCAGCACGAACTCGCCTTGCGCGTTGGACGAGGTGGTCGCGACCTTGCTCGCGGTCTCGCCGAAGCCGGTGCTCGCGATGATCGCCGCGTTGGTGACCGGGCCGCTGCGCGTGCTGATGCGCCCGCGGACGATCGTGCCGGGCTGGAGAATGACCACGACGCCGTCCGTCGCATCACCGCTGCGCACGGTGATCGGTTCGCTGGCGCCGGGCGCGAGATCTGCGGCGAAGGCGACCGCCACGTATGCGCCGGGCTCGAGGTTCGCGACCTGGAAGCGGCCCCGGTCATCGGTGGTGATTGCCTCGGCGGGCGGCGCGGTCGCGTGATCGCGAGGGGCGAGGACCGCGATCTCGTCGAGGCGGTCGAACGGGCGGGGCGCCGCCAGCACCACGGCATGGCGCAGCATCGCTTCCGGATCGAGGTACCAGGTGCGCCCGCCGCGATGCTGCGTGATCGCGAAGTGGAGGTGCGGCACGGACTTCGTCGGATCGAAGCCCGTCGAGCCCACGGTCCCGACCGGCGTGCCGGCGCGGATCTTCTGGCCGACCTCGAGGCCATCGCGCACCTGATCGAGGTGCATGTACATCGTGACCAGGCCATCGCCGTGATCGATCGCCACGAACCGCCCAGCTTCGCTGCCGAGGGCCGTGGTCGCAACGATGACCTCGCCGTCACCGGTCGCGTGCACGATGGTGCCGCGCGGCATCACGAGATCGATGCCGCAATGGCCATCGCCGCACTCGGCGGGGCGCGCGCCGGGACGCGAGGCTCCGAACCGGGCGCTGTCGTTCGTCGGCACCTGACGGTGCGTCGCGAACGGGTAGACCCAGCGCATCGGCCCGAACGCCGGTGCAGCAAGGCGCGCGCCGCGGGCTCCCTGGCGCCGCACCACGATCGTCGCGTTCGCGACCGGCTCGCCGCGCAGATCGAGCACGGTGCCCGCCATCGCAGCCGCACGCTCGAGGCGCACGACCACCGCAGCGGTCGGGCCGCTGACGCGAACCTCCTGCGGCGCGGTCTGGAGAAAGCCCGGGCTCGTCGCCTCGACCCGCCAGCGCCCGGCCGGGATGCCATCGAGCACGAAATGTCCGTGCGCATCGAGTGACGCGGTGCGCACCGCGTGGTCGACATCGAGCGGCGTGAGCTGCACGACGCCACTCGCCGGAGCGTTGACATCGGCGAGCAGCTCGCCGCTCAGTGTGCTGGCTGGTTCGAGCGCGAGCTCGACAGGCTCGGCGGTGACGGCGGCGATCCGCGCGAGCGGCGATGCGAGCCGGGTGCCCACCGCCCACACCTCGAACGGTCCTGGCCCGAGATCGGTGAAGCGCGCGATGCCCTCGCGATCGGTGCGGGCGATCGCCGGCGGGAGCTCGCTGCCATCCGAGATCAGGACCTCGACGGCATCGGCCGGATGACCGTTGACGACAACCCGCGCGGCGAGCGTCGTGCGGGCGGGCAGGGCGATCTGCCGCGGCGGCGCCGGGACGACGGTTCTCGCTGCCACGTGGGGGGCGTTGGCCGTCGGTGCTGTGGTCCGCGGGTGCGATGTTTCCCCAGTCAGCGCGAACGATGCGATCGCGATCACGATGACGCCGGATCGCATGGACGACTTCCTGGTGCAGCGACCGTGCCTTCCAGGCCCTCGCGATTCGAGGTGGTTGCGGTTGGCACGCGCGCTCGTCGTGTCAGGTTGACACACGCTAGGATGCCGCCGGGCCATGCCGTCACCGCAGCTCCGCACGGCCGGCAAAGCGCTCGCGATCGGCACGGTGCTGATCTCGATCGTCGCGACGCAGTGGCCATTCCAGTACCGGCTCACCCGCTACGCGATCCGCTACCGGATCGCGCGGATCGACTGGCACTGGTTCCACGGCTTCGATCGCGACTTCGCCCTCAACATCCTGATGCTGATGCCGCTCGGCGTTGGCTTCGCGCTGTGGCGGCAGGCACGCCCAGCGCGGGTCGTGCTCGAGAGCCTCGTGCTCGGGACGGTCGTGAGCGCGGTGCTCGAGCTCGCACAGCTCGTCACGCGCGATCGCTACACCTCGTTCCTCGACGTCTGGCACAACGCGGTTGGCTGCGCTGTTGGCGGCGTGCTCGTGCTCGTGCTCGTGGCCAGCCGCTTCCACCGACGTCCGTGAGTCGCACAGGTATCGCTCGCTGTCAGCGCACTTGTCAGAGGCACGCGATGCGACCTCGCGCGCGAGCGTCCTCAGCGTCACATGATGAATCGCAACCAGTTTCTACGATCGTCGGTGGGCTTCGCTGCAGCCATGTTCGGCATGGGTGCGCTGACCGCGTGCAAGGATGACGGGGTTTCAGGCCCGCCCGACGCGAGCACCGGCGGCCCGGATGCGCCGCAGGTTGCCGGCGATGCAGGGGTCGACGGCACCGTCGGGCCTGACGCGAGCATGGGTATGGCGAGCTGCTCGATGAACGGCACCCTCGTGGCGATCGCCGCCAACCACGGTCACGCGCTCGCGGTGTCCAAGGCCGACGTCGCCGCGGGCACGCAGAAGATGTACAGCATTCAGGGCGGAGCGCTCCACGACCACATCGTGACGCTCACGGCGACGGACTTCGCAAAGCTCGCGACGAACATGAGCGTGTCGACCGTGTCGTCGTCGGCCGGTCACACGCACACGATCACGGTGAGCTGCGCGACGAGCTAGTCGCGCTCGTTGGCCGCGCGCTCGCCGTTGCCGCCGCAGTCCTCGCCGCGCGACTCGACGCATTCGATCGCGAGACGATCGAGCGCCGGCCGGAGGGCGAGCTCCGAGAGCGCGGGGATGGGCTTGAGCTTCTTGGTCTCGAGCTGCTTGTCGAGTGGGCGCGCGTCCTTGGTGATGATGTCGGCGAGGGCCTTGGACACATCCGTGAGCTCGCGACGCAGGGACGCCACGCGCTCGACCTGGTACTTCGCCGGCTTGCCCTCGTAGCTGTCGAGCGCGCCGTAGACGGTGGCGAGGTGCTCGCGGATGCGCTCCTCACCCGTGACCGCGCCGCCTTCGGTGGTCGCGACGACGAGCTTCTTCGCGGCCTCGAGCTTCACGTCGATCGCCTTGAGCTGGGTCGCAAGTGGGTCGGCGCCGAGCGCAGTGATGCGATCAACGACGGCCGCGCGTGTGGCTTCGATCTGATCGGTGACCTTGCTCATGTCCTCGAACAGCTTGTGCGCCGTCATCAGCGCGTCGAACTGCGCGCGGCGATCGGCGACGGAGTACTTCGCGCGGCGATCGAGCCCGATCGCGAGCTTGGTCTCGGTGACCTCGCTTCCGCGGGTGAGCCGCACCGTGTACGTGCCGGGGGCGACGCGCGGACCTTGCGTGGCGCTTCCGGCGATCTGCGCGGCGCGCGGTACCCGTGGAGGCTTGACGCGCATGCTCCAGGCGATCCGGTTGATGCCGCGGCGCTTCGTCGGCGAGATGGTGTCGATCACCTTGCCGGCGGGGTCGAGCACCTCGAGCATGATCCGGCCGTAGGTGTGCCGCGACCGCAGGTAGTACGTGATGACCGCGCCCGCCGGCGGGTTCTGGCCGACGAACACGGCATCGCCGTCGACCCAGCCGCCGGTGCCGCTCATGCGCTGCTGGATCGGTCGCTGCGCCAGGAACGCCGTCGACTTCGCGAGCGTGGCCGCCGAGAGCGCGCGCAGCGGTGAGAGGTCATCGATGATCCAGATCCCGCGGCCGTGCGTGGCGATCACGAGATCGCTGTCGCGCGGCTGCACCGCGACCTCGCGCACCGCGACGGAGGGAAAGTTTCCGCCCTTGAACTCGGCCCAGCGTGCGCCGCCGTCGACCGAGATCCAGAGACCGAACTCGGTGCCGAGGAACAGCAGCTGCTTCTCGACGGTGTCCTCGACGATGGTGTGGGCGTAGCCGCGCACGCCTTGATCCGGCGACACGATCCGCGTCCAGGTCGCGCCATAGTCGGTAGTCTTGTAGACCCATGGCGTCAGATCGCCGTAGGTGTGGCGATCGAACGCGACGTAGGCGGTCGCCGCATCGAACCGGCTCGCCTGGACCCAGCTGACCCACGAGGTCGCGGGGAGGCCGGTGACGTTCTTCACGACGTTCGTCCACGTGCCGCCCGCGTTGCGGGTGACCTGCACGTTGCCGTCGTCGGTCCCGACCCAGATCACGCTCGCGTTCTTTGGCGATTCGCTGATCGCGTAGATCGTTGTGTGCATCTCCGCCGACGAGTTATCGATGGTGACACCTCCGGACTGCTCCTGCTTCTGCTTCTCTGGATCGTTCGTCGTGAGATCCGGCGAGATCCGCTGCCAGCTCTCGCCGCGATCGCGCGACCGGAACAGGAACTGCGAGCCGATGTAGATCGTGCCTTTCTGCGTGGGGCTCGCGTGGATCGGCGCGTTCCAGTTGAACCGCAGCTTCTCCTTGTAGCCGGGCTTCGGCTGGATATCGCGCGATGCGTGCGTGCGCCGATCGATGCGCTGGATGTAGCCGCCCTGTGATTCGCAGTACACGGAGCTCGGATCGGTGGGATCCACGATCGCCCAGAATCCATCACCGCCACCGAGGTTCTCCCAGCGCTGGTTCGTGATGCCGCCCGGATAGGACGAGTCGCCGACCCAGTTGCTGTTGTCCTGCAGGCCGCCGTAGACCTGGTAGGGATCCTGGTTGTCGATGCTGACGTGATAGAACTGCGAGATCGGCAAGCTGTTGTTCTTCACCCAGCGCGTGCCGCCGTCGTAGGCCGTCCACAGACCGCCGTCGTCGCCGCCGATCACGTGCTTGGGGTTTGCCGGATCGATCCAGACGTCGTGCCAGTCGCCGTGCGAGCCGCCGCCGCTGCGGGAGAAGGTGCGGCCGCCGTCCTCGCTGACGATCAATCCGAGGTCGACCTTGAACAGGCGGTTCGGGTTCGTCGGATCGACGACGAGGCGGGCGAAGTAGAACGGGCGCCACACCATCAGCTGGCTCCTGTCGCGCTCCTCCCACGTTGCGCCGCCATCATCAGAGCGAAACAGCGCCGAGCTCTTTGATTCGATCAGCGCGTACACGACGCGGCCATCCGAGGGTGCGTGCACGACCTCGACGCGGCCCCACGGCGTGACGGGAAGCCCCTTGTTGCGGTTGACCGGCGTCCACGTCTTGCCGCCGTCGACAGATCGGTGCAACCCGCTGCCACTCGGCGCATCCGGGCCATCGCCGCCGGAGCGGAACGTCCAGCCCTTGCGGCGGAAGTCCCACATGCCGGCGAGCAGCACGTCGGGATTCTTGGGATCCATCGACACGCTCGAACATCCGGTCGACGCGTTGCCGCCTTTCAGCACGAGCGCCCACGTCTTGCCGCCGTCTGCGGTGCGGTAGAGCCCGCGATCGGTGGAGTCGCTCCACAGCTTGCCCGGTACGCACGCGTAGACGATCGAGCCGTTCTTCGGATGCACGATGATCCGCGTGATCCGCTCGGAGGAGGGCAGCCCCATGTTCGTCCAGGTCTCGCCCCCATCGGTGGATCGGTAGATGCCGTCGCCGACCGAGACGGAGTTGCGCGTCCACGACTCGCCGGTGCCGACCCACACCGTCTTCGGGTTCGATGGGTCGATCGCGATCGCTCCGATCGACTGCACCGGCATCTTGTCGAACACCGGCTTGAACGTGGTGCCGCCATCGGCGGACTTCCAGACGCCGCCCGAGGCCGCGCCGACGTAGACGGTCGTGTTGCCGCCCTCGTGCGTCGCCGCGACGGCAGCGATCCGGCCGCTCATCGCCGCGGAGCCGATGTTGCGCACGCCGATGCCCGAGATGGTGCCCGAATCGACGCTCGCAGCGCCCTGCGGTGCGGGCGGGCTCGTGACGGCCACGACGGTGTCCGGAGCGCCGGGGACGATCACGCGCGTGATCGCGACCTTCGGCGCTGGCAGCTTGAACCATGCGTCGTCGATCGGGACGTTGACCTCGGCGCGGGTGACCGTGACCCGGGTGTTGCGGGGCTCGCCCTTGCCGCCGCTCTCCATCGAGAACGGGAGATACACGCCGTTCACTTGCTGGTACGCGCCGAGATCCGTCTCGGTGATGTCCTCGGTGCCACGCACCTTGTGCACGGTGGTGATCCGGATCTCGAGCCACGAGTCCGGATCGATGTAGACGTACTGGACGTCGTTGTCCTTGCGGGTGACGCGGAGCTTGTGCGCCGTCGTGCCGTCGACATCCTCGATCCCGAGGTACTCGATGCGATGCCCCTTGCCGCGCCACTCGATCAACGGCCCGTCGATCTCCGCTTCCTGCGCGAGCGCACGGGCATCGTCGTCGGACTGCTTCTCCGCCTCGCGTCGACCGCCGAACGGCGACATGCTCCAGCCATCCGTGCCGTCGTACGCGGACACCGCGGTGAGCCCCTGCAGCGTGATTTCGCTGCGCACGCTTCCCGGGCGCTTCTGGACCTGGGCCCATTCGGCCTCGGTGCTGAAGTCGCCACCGCCGAACACGACACGCCCCGTGAGTCGCAGGGATTTGACGTCGCGCAGCTTCGCCTCTCCGCCGCGCGCGACCGCGTTCTTGGCCAGGACCTGATCGAGCGTCTCGGCGCTCGCAGGTACGACCACCGCCATCACCATCGCGATCGCGAGTGCATTCCGCATCACTGCGGAATATCACGAACGCGACGTCGACCTAGTTGGCCGAGGTCTCGGACTTCGCTTCGCCGCCGGTCGTCAGCGCGACCAGGACGAACAGCGCCGTGCGCTTGAGGTTCGCGTCGGTCGCGCCCTCGATCTTGAGCGGCGGTGCGCCCTCGTTGCCGCCGACGAGCATCCCCGTGGCGTCGACCGTGATCGTCTGACCCTTGATCGCGAGCGTGCCGTCCGCGCTGATCTTCGCGCCGGTGTCGACGCCATCCGGACCCTTGACGGTGCCATCGGCCTCGAGCGTGAAGCCCACCTCGCCAGTGTCGGCCTTGACGATCTTGCCATCGGCGGTGACCTTCGCCGACTTGTGGCCATCGACCTCGATTAGACCATCGGCGTGGATGAGCAGCGCGCGGTTCTTGTGCACATCCCACAACTTCATCTCGCCGAGCGCGAGTGTGGTGGTCGCAGCGGCGGGTGCCGTTGCCGTGGTGGGCGGAGTCGTGGGCTCCGGCTTCTTCGAGCCGCCACCGCAGGCCGTGGCTGCCAACGCGAGAACCAAGGAGAGGCTTTTGATCATGGCGGGGAACCTATCAGGAGTCCCGGCTCAGGGGCAGGTCGGGAGCTGCGCAGCGCCCTGCCGGACGACGGCGTCGCCGATCGCGATATCTGGATCCTCGACGACGTTGCCCCGCGTGTCGGTGACGCGCAGCGAGTACGGCCCCGGGCCGAGGCCGCCGCTCGCGACGAAGTAGTTGTAGTCGACGCGGCCGACGGATTTGTACGCGGCGGTCGGCGTCATCGCCTCGAGCTTCGCGATCGGATAGCGATGGTTTCGCACCTGGATCGCCGCGTAGTACTGCGACGAGCCACTCTTCATCTCGTACGCGAGTGGGCCCGAGACATCGCACGCGACTTCGTGCCACGTGATCGGCACGCGACCCGCCGAGATCGCCGCGATCTTCGCGAACGCTTCCTTGCTGAGGTCGAGATCGCCCTTCTTGCAGCCCGGGCACTGATCGGTGACGCGGACCGTGACGTCGCCGGTCGGGCCCGACACTGCGAGGCACGCACCGCACCACGCGGCGGTGTCGTAGTCGACCGCGTTCATCGCCGCGACCAGCTTCGTCGGATCGGCGGGGAAGCTGCAGTTCCCCGTGCCGTCGGCGTTGTAATACGTGCCCTCGCCGGAGGCCTGCGGACGAGCGGCCATGCAGAACGCCGACATCGGGCCGTCGTAGCTCGGCGAATCGGAGCCGCCACAGCCCGCGAGGACGATCACGGCGAGGGCGCTGCGCATGGCTTCAGGATACCAAGCGCAGGGGAATCCGGAGCGCTAAGCGCGGACCAGCGTGATCGCCGTGATCTCCTGCGTGGTGCCGACGCGCATCGGCGGCCCCCAGTAGCCCGTGCCCTCGCTGACGTAGAGCCAGGTGGTGCCGAACCGGGCGAGGCCGGAGATGTGCGGATCGAACAGGCGCGATACCCAGCCGAGCGGGAGGAGCTGGCCGCCGTGCGTATGGCCCGAGAGCTGGAGATCCACGCCGGCCGGTGCGGCGCGCGCGATGGTGCGCGGATGGTGCGCGAGCAAGACGAGCGGCAGTGACGGATCGCGGCCGGCGAGGGCCCGCGGGAGGTCCTCGGCGGCGCTCGAGTCGTCGACGCCCGCGAGCTGGAACGCATCGGCGATCGTGACGTGCTCGTTGCGGAGCACGCGGATGCCAAGCGATCGGATGTGATCGAGCCATGGCTCGGGATCCCAGTAGTACTCGTGATTGCCGGTGACCGAGAACACGCCGTCGCGTGCGCGCAGCTCGCGGAACGGTTCGATGTGCGGGCGCAGCTCGGAGAGTCGGCCGTCGACGAAGTCGCCGGTGATCACGATGAGGTCGGGCGCGAGCGCGTTGACCTGGCGCACCACGCCCTCGGCGAACTCGCGGCCGAGCATCGGCCCGATGTGTACGTCGGTGAGCTGGACCATCGTGTACGAGGCGACCGGGAGCTTCGCGAGTGGAACCTTGACGTGGCGCACCCGCGGGCCGCGCGCGACGTGAACAAAGCCGTAGATCACGGTCGCGAGAGCCGCACCACCGCCGCCCGCCGCAGCGATCAGAGGATCGGCACCGAGCGCGACCGCGATCTGCGTTCCCGCCGCGCCAAGGAGCAGATACGTCGCGAGCCCGAACCAGCCATACGCGAGGAGCAGGTACGGCCGCGCTTGTTTGCGCGTCATCCGCCGCGACAGGATCGATCCCGCCGGCAGGCTCGGCGCCAGGAGCACGAGGAGCACGGTGGCGATGCCGCGCCACGGCGACGGCAGCGGCGCGATCAGCTGCGTCCAGATGTAGAAGTGCGCCGAGCCCAGGACCGCCAGGACGATGACGAGTCTCGGCCACAGGCGTCGCACGCCTGCGGTGTAGCACCGAATCAAACGTGCGACGCGTAGCGCCATCGCGCAGTTACGCCGACTGCGAACTACAGTCAGCCGATTTCGGCCCTGGGTCGTATGGACTGGCGTGAGGACATACGTGGCCTTTGGCCTGGCAGTCATGCTCGCGCACTCGAAGGCATTTGCCCAAGACTGCGCTCCCCCGACACCCGAGTGTCATCTCGCAAACGGCCGGAAGCTGCTCGACAGCGATCCAAAGGCCGCGGCGACGGAGTTGCTCGCGAGCTACAAGCTCGACGAGCGCACCGAGACGCTCACGCTCTACGCGACGGCGCTCTCGCGAGACAAGCAGTACGCGCGCGCGCTCGAGACGTGGCAGCGGCTCATCCTCTTCCGCGAGAGCGAGATCGAGTCCGCGAGGGAAGCGATGGGCGTGGCCTCGGTGTCGAAGCGCAAGGCCGCGCGCGCCGCCGAGGCGAAGGCGCAGGAAGCGAGCGAGCAGGCCGCCGCCGAGATCATGAAGCTGTGGCCGAACACCGCCAAGGTCCGCGTGCGGCTCGCGCCGGGCCAGCAGTACACGCTGTCGGCGGCGGGCGTCGATCTCGATATCTCCAAGGAGGTGCTCGTCAACGCGAACCGTGACGAGCTGACGTTCACCCGAAGCGATGGCAGCGCGCAGAAGCTCTTCGTCGAGATCCCGGCGGGACAGACCCGGACGGTCGACGCGCCAAAAGAGCGCGGCGAGAAGCCGATGCCCGCGCCGATGCCCGCGCCCGCAGCTTCGATGCCCGCGCCGATCACGGACGAGCCGACGCCCTCGGTGGTGTCGACGAAGGCAGCGATGGTGATGCGGGCGAGCGCTGAGCCGCGCTCGCGGACGATGTCTCGCGTGGGCCTCGGCATCGCGGCAGGCGGCGTGGTCGCTCTCGGCGTGGCCAGCACGTTCGGCCTCCTGGCGAACCGTGACTTCAACCGCGCGCAGGACCTCGGCTGCAACTCCAACGGCGATTGCCCGGTGGGGCAGGCCGCGGACCTCGGCGATCAGGCGCACGATCGCACGCGAGTCGCGCAGATCGCGGCGATCGGCGGCGGCGCACTCCTCGTGACGGGCGCGACGATGTGGATCCTCGGCCGCGGCAAGACGCACCGCGAGTCGTCGGAGATGACCGTCGGCGTCGGAACCAACTCGCTCTCCCTCGGATGGAGCCTGAAATGAAGATCGCCCTTGCCTGTGTGTTGCTCGCTGCCGCGTGCACCCCGGAGATCGATGCGTACAAGCCGCTCGACGTGAAGGCGGCCCGCGATCTCGACATCCTGTTCGTCATCGATGACTCGTCGAACCGCGGAAGCTACGACGAGATGGCCTCGCAGCTCGACGTGCTGCAGGCGCGCCTCGCGGACGTCGACGGTCAACTGCCGAGCCTGCACGTCGGCGTGGTGACCACCGACCTCGGCACGAGCAGCACCAAGGATGCGCTCCCGGGCTGGACCACCGGCAACTGCGCCGGCTTCGGCAAGGCCGGCCAGCTCCAGACGTTCGACGGTCAACCGGGCGGCGGATACCTCGAGGACCTGCGCCAGGCGAGTGGCGGCCGGATGCGGAACTTCACGTCGGACGATCTCGCGAGCGAGCTCGACCGGCTGACGAACCCCTCGAACCTCGGCACGGGTTGCGAATACGAGCAGCCGCTCGAGGCGATGCGCAAGGCGCTCGATCCCGACATCAACCCCGGCTTCGTGCGCGATGGCGCGATGCTCTCGGTCGTGTTCCTCACCGCCGAGGACGATTGCTCCGCGCAGCGCTCCGCGGTGATGGACCCGACCAACACCAGCCTCGGTGCGCCGACGCACTTCCGGTGCACGTCGCAGGGCGTGGTCTGCGATCCGGATGACCCGTGGCGTGAGGGCGAGCACACGAACTGCCGTCCGCGCGAGGGCTCGCCGGTGATGGTCGATGTCTCCGAGTACAAGGCGTTTCTCGAGGCGAAGAAGCCCGACAAGCGCGACGTCGTGGTCTCGGCGGTGGCCGGCCCGCGCGACTCGTTCAAGGTGCGAAACCTCGGCTCGCCCGTTCTCCAGCCGAGCTGCACGGGCGCCGGTGGCGCGGCGTACCCGGCGGTGCGCATCGGATCACTCGTCGATAGCTTCGGTGGCGCGTTCGTTGATGGGTGCTCGCAGGAGTCCGCGTATCAACGGATCACCCAGCCGATCGTCAACCGCCAGCGCTCGTGCCTGCCGAGCTTGCTCGCCGCCGAGCGCGATGGCTGCACGGTGATGGAGATCGTCGGCGACGCCGAGACGCAGCTCGCCGAGTGCGCCGCGGGATCGGTCGGCCCGTGCTGGTACAGCTACGCCGACGCAGCCGCGTGCCCCGACGGCGACAACCTGGGAATCGCCGTTCGCCGAGCGGGCGTCGCACCCGCCGGATCGCGAATGGAAGCCCGCTGCTTCGTCCCCTGAGTCGTCGATCTCGGTCGATCCGGGTCTCGTCCTTACACGTAGTACTTCCAGGGAGGCATCGTGAAGAAGCTCGCAGCCGTGGCATGTCTGTTGATCGCGTGTGGTGGCTCGTCGAAGTCGACGAAGGCGCCGAGGGACGTCACCAACAAGGGTGGTGCCACCAGCGCCAAGGCGATGCCCGCCAAGGCCGGCAAGGCAACGCCCGCCGCGAAGGGTGATGCGTCGCTCTACATGCGCCTCGGCGAGAAGGCGGCGATCACCGCGGTGGTCGACGAGTTCATCGACCGCGTCGCATCGGATGCGCGGATCAAGCACCGCTTCTTCAACACCGATATCCCGCGGCTCAAGACGCTGCTCGTCGAGCTCGTGTGCATGGCGACCGGTGGCCCGTGCAAGTACTCGGGTCAGGACATGGAGACCTCGCACGCGGGTATGGAGCTCGTGGACGAGGAGTTCGTGGCGCTGGTCGAGGATCTCGCCGGTGCGCTCGCCAAGTTCAAGGTTCCCGATCGCGAGAAGAACGAGCTCCTCGGCGCGCTCGGGCCGATGCAGCCGCAGATCGTGACGCCGAAGGACCGCCTGAAGCCGGTGCCGGATGCTGCGATCGCGAAGGCGACCTCGGTGGCGGTCAAGCTCTCCGGCGAGGCCGCTGACATCATGCAGGCCGCGATCGTCGCGGCGAAGCGCGGCCAGCGGAACTACGCCGACCAGCTGTTCTCGCGGGTCGAGGCGCTCACCGGCGCGAAGGTGGTCGCGGCTGCCGCCCCCACGTTCCGCGATGGCGCGCCGCCGCGGATCGACACGCCGCTGAAGAAGATGCCCAAGGACACGCCTCCCCAGCCCAGGCTCGCGGGCGCCTCGGACGACGACGACAAGGGCAAGCGGCTCGGCGCGTCGCTGACCGGCTCGATCATGGTCGATGGCAAGCCGCTCGATGGCCTCGGCACCGTGATGCTGTGGCCCGAGGGCGGCAAGGGCAAGCGCCGCACGCCGAAGCTGCGCGTCGTCGAGCAGCGCGACAAGACGTTCGAGCCGCACGTGATCGCGGTGCCGCCGGGCTCGACCGTGGCGTTCCCGAACTTCGACGGCGTGTTCCACAACGTGTTCTCGATCTCCGAGCCGAAGAAGTTCGACCTCGGGTTGTACAAGGACGGCGACACGCGCGAGGTGAAGTTCGAGAAGGCCGGCATCGTGCGGCTCGGCTGCAACATCCACGCGAAGATGGCGTCGTACGTGGTGGTCGTCGATGCGCCGCACTACGTGGTCGTCGACGGTGCGAAGGAGTTCAGCTTCAAGAGCCTCGCGCCCGGCAAGTACAAGGTCCGGGCGTGGAGCGAGAAGAGCGCCGCCGCCACCGAGTCCGAGATCACGATCAAGGCCGGCACGAACAGCATGAGCTTCGACGTCAAGGGCGACGCGGAGAGCGGCCCCTCCGAGGACAAGTTCGGCATGACCCGCCAGGCCGTCCGCCCGCCGATGAAGAAGTAGCGCCCGACTGATCGTGCTACGCGACGAGCGCGGCCGGCGTCCAGTTGGCCGCACGGCGCGTCGTGCGGGCAGCGACATCCTCGGAGTCGTAGATCGTCAGCTGCAGCGGTGTGGCGACGAATTCCGCGGCTCGTGCGAGCGCTTCGATATTCATCACCGCTCGGCCCGCGGGCTCGTAGGCGACGACGAACACACCGCAGGTGCGACAGATCAGGAAGTCGGCGAGCTCGAGACCGAAACGATACGGGCTCGCCGCCGCGGCGCCGCGGATCGTGACGTGGCCCGCCGGGTCGGAGGTGTAGCGGGGACGATGCTTCAGGCAGAACGTGCAGCCGCAGGTGCGCACGGGCAGGTCGGCAGGCTCGCGCGCGGTCGCGAGCTCGAGGGTCAGCGCGCCGCAATGACACGAGCCGTGGAGCATCCGGTGACCGTAACAACCCGGCGCGGCGCCGGGCAGCACAGATCCGCCGTACCTGCGGAGATCAGGCATGATGCGAAGGCCGTGACCGTCGAGATCAAGAAGACGATGTGCAACCGCGACTGCCCCGACGTGTGCGGCATTGTCGCCACGGTCGAGGACGGGCGGATCACGAAGATCCAGGGCGACAAAGACCATCCGATCACGCAGGGCTTCCTGTGCCCGCGGACCAGCAAGTTTCTCGATCGCCAGTACTCGCCGGAGCGGCTGACCACGCCGCTGATCCGTCGCGATGGCAAGCTCGAGCCCGCGACGTGGGACGAGGCCCTCGACTTCGTCGCCGCGAAGCTGACGGCGATCAAGGCCGAGTCGGGACCCGCGGCGATCTTCCACTACCGCTCCGCCGGCGCCATGGGCTTCGTGAAGCAGGTCGTCAGCCATTTCTTCGAGCTGTTCGGCCCGGTCACGGACCGCCGCGGCGATATCTGCACGGGGGCCGGCGAGTGGGCGCAGATCGAGGACTTCGGCGACTACGAGGCGAACGAACCATCGGACCTCGTCAACGCGAAGCAGATCCTGATCTGGGGCCGGAACATCTACGTGTCGTGGATCCACCTGACGCCGTTCCTCCGCGAGGCAAAGGCGCGCGGTGCGGAGCTGACGCTGATCGATCCGGTGAGCCATCGCACCGCCGAGCTCTGCGATCGCGTGGTGCAGCCGCGGCCGGGCGGGGACTTCGCGCTCGCCCTGGCCACGGCGCGCATTCTGTTCGAGCGCGGCTGGACGCATCCCGATGCCGCGCGCTGGTGCGAACACCTCGACGAGTTTCGTGCCCTCGCGATGTCGCGCCCGCTCGCGGCGTGGTGCGAGGCCGCGGACGTTCCCGAAGCAGCGGCCGAGGATCTCGCGCGGAAGTTGCACGCGGGGCCGACCACGATCCTCGTCGGCTGGGGGATGGGCCGCCGCGCCAACGCCGGCGCGATCGTGCGCGCCCTCGACGCGCTCGGTGCGATCACCGGGAACATCGGCATCCCCGGCGGCGCGGTGTCATTCGAGGCGAAGCGCCGGCGCTCGATGGACACGTCGTTCATCAAGGGCAACGCACCCCGGTTCATCCACGAGCCGCTGCTCGGTCACGATATCCTCGCCGCGAACGATCCGCCGATCCGCGCGGTGTGGATCACCGCCGGCAATCCGGTCGTCATGCTGCCCGACTCGGCGACCACGGCGCGCGCACTCGAGACACGCGAGCTCACGGTGGTGGTCGACGCCTTCCTGACCGATACCGCGCAGTGCGCGCACGTGGTGCTGCCGACCACCACGCTGCTCGAGGACGATGACGTGCTCGGGTCGTACGGCCATCACTACGTGGGCGTCTCGACTCCCGTGATCCCGCGGCCCGACTATGCGCGGTCGGATCTCGAGATCGTACAGGCGCTCGCGCAGCGCGTGGGGCTCGGCGATGCGCTCGCCGGCGACGCGCGGGCGTGGAAGCGCCGCATCCTCGGCAAGCTCGCGGCGGAGGGCATCACCCTCGAGCGCCTCGAGGCGGAGGGACCGATCAAGCATCCGTTCGCTCCCGATATCGTGTTCCCCGATCGGACGTTTCCCACCGCGACCGGTCGCGCGAACCTCGTCACCGAGGCGGCGCCGGAGCCCACACGTCCGACCGCCGCGTTTCCGCTGATCCTGCTCTCGGTCTCCACCGAGAAGGCGCAGGGCTCGCAGTGGGCGCGGCCGCTCGACGGGCCGCTCGTGGTCACCGTGCACCCGGACGCGGCGGGCGGCATTCTCGATGGGACGGTGGCTCGTCTCGAGTCCGCGATCGGATCGATCACCGTTCGCGTGCGCCACGACGCGGCACAGCGGTGCGATGTGGCGCTGGTCGCGAAGGGCGGCGGCTTTCGCGCGGGCCGGTGCGCGAACGCGCTGATCGGGGCGCGGTTGACGGACCACGGCGAGAGCGCCGGGCTCCACGACGAGCTGGTGCGCCTGCTTCCGGCGTGAGCCGATCCGGACCCCATCCGCGCGCGATAGCTGGCATGATGAACAGGATGGGGTACGTGGTCGCTTGTGATCATTATGAGGACGGGGACGCGCACATCGGGGAGTTCGATCCCAAGGTCATGAGTGCCGCGCACGATGCACTCGACCTGTGCAGGCCGCTCGGCAAGAAGTGGCCGAAGGAAGCGCAGGTCAAGTACACCGCAGCGGAGGCGGTTCCGCTCGGTGCGCTCCGCAAGGATGCGGCCGCCAACTCGTTCGGCTGGTTGATCGTGAACCAGCACTACAAGGATCTGCTCGCGCACAACGCACCCGGCGCTTTCGAGATGCTGCGCGTGCAGCTCTCGATCTCGCCGAAGAAGCTGGTCAAGACCGGCTGGTGGATCGCGAACGTGCTGGCACAGCGCGAGGCCGTGGATCGGGAAAAGTCGGTCTGGAAGGCCGATGCGGCGCCGGGAAAGATGCGCACGATCTCGAAGCTCGTGATCTGCGGCAGCGTCGACAAGTCATGGCCGTGGGCATTCCGGCTCGCGGAGATGCCGAGCGTGATCATGGTGCGCGAGGAAGTGGCGGCCGCCGCGAAGCGGGCCAAGCTGACGGGGCTGCAGTTCGTGGAGCCCGCCAAGTTCCGGACGCTCGTCTAGCGCCTGCGACACCCAGGTCACTGCGGCAGTGTCATCGTGACCGCGAGCCCGCCGCCGGTACGATTCGCGAGCGACACGCGGCCGCCGTGCGCCTCGGCGATCTCGCGGACCAGTGCGAGACCGAGACCCGTGCCACCGCGCTTGGTCGAGTAGAACGGGAGCAGCGCGTTCGAGAGCACGGCCTCGGTCATGCCCGAGCCGCGGTCGCTGATGTCGATCGCGATCGCGCTCGGGAGCTTGCGCAGCCGCAGCTGCACCTCGGTGGCCGGCGATCCGGACTCGTGGGCGTTGGTCAGGAGATTCACCAGCGCCTGCTCCAGCTGGGCCGGATCGAAGCGGCCCGGTGCCTCGGGGAGCGTGCCGTCGATCTCGAACCCGACCTGCGCGCGGAGGCGCTCGACGAGCTCGGACCACGACGTGGACTCGAGCCGCGGAATGGGGAGCTTCGCGAACTTCGCGTAGCCGAGGATGAACTGCTCGAGGTGCTTCGCGCGCTCGGCGATCGTGGTGAACACCTTCTCGAGCTGCTCGTACTTGCCGCGCTTCACGAGCTCGCCGCCGGAGTGAGCGAGCGAGGCCACCGGCGCGAGCGAGTTGTTGAGCTCGTGGCTGATCACCCGAATGACCTTC
Organism: Haliangiales bacterium; assembly: GCA_038206055.1. Lineage (GTDB taxonomy): Bacteria > Myxococcota_A > Polyangia > Haliangiales > Haliangiaceae > JABFXX01. Next base: position 14,039 of record JBBRBG010000079.1, on the reverse strand, counting down.
TTCCAGGTCCGGACCTCCTGACGGTGAAGCTCGGCGGTCAGGTGGCGCAGCACGAACAACTCGTGCGGGCGACCGTTGAGGCGGAACCCGCTGCGGGCGAGGTAGTACGTCTCTTCTTCATCCTCGCTCTCGACGACGAACAACCCATCGCCGCCGCGCGACACGGCCTCGCGCAGCGCCTCCGGTGCCGCCTCGAGCAGCGCCGGGAGCAAGGTGCCCTCGAGCCGACGGCCATCGGAGAGTAGCTTGCGCGCCGCGATGTTGCCGTAGACCACGTGGCCGCCCGAGTCCACGAGCAGCATCGCGACCGGGGTGTTCTGGACCATGGTGTCGAGCAACAGCTCGCGGTGAACGAGCGCCTCGCGCTGGCCGCGCAGCGTGTCACCGAGGGAGTTGTGGGCCACCACCAGATCGCCGAGCTCGTCGTTGCGCTCCCACGCGAGCGAGAACGCGAAGTCGCCGTCGCGGTAGCTCGTGACCGTTCCTGCCAGCGCGCGGAACATCGCGAGCATTGGCGAGAGCACGCTCAGCACCATGTACAGCGTGAGCGGGACCATCACGGCGATCGTCACCGCGGCGGTGAGCAGCGGCGCCTCGAACCAGTCGTACAGCACGAACGCGAGTCCGACCGCTGCCGCGACCAGCGCACTCGAGACGAGCGCGACTCGCCAGACGAGGGAGCTGCGGCGACGAGCAGGGACCGAGAGAATCGAGCGGGGCGGGGTCATTCGCGGGGGATGCTCAGCTTCTCCATCCTCCGGTAGAGTGCCTGCCGGCTCAAGCCAAGGTCGGCCGCGGCTTGCGCGATCACGCCTCCCGATCGGGCCAGCGCCGCTTCGATGGTCCCTCGATCAGGTTCGTCCTCCGCGGCCTGGGGCCGGGGAGCGGTCGGGAGGCCGAGGTCCGCGGCGGTGATCGCCGGGCCGCTCGCGAGGAGGGACGCACGGGACAGCGCGTTCTTCAGCTCGCGCACGTTCCCGGGCCACGGATGGTTGCGCAGTGCTTCCCGCGCATCGCTCGCCAGCCGCTTCCCCCCGCCGAGGAAGTGGTTCGCGAGCGGGAGGATGTCGTCGACACGCTCGGCGAGCGGCGGCACGCGCAGCTCGATGGTGTTGAGTCTGTAGTAAAGGTCCTCGCGGAACGTGCCGGTGCGGATCATCGCGCCGACATCCGCATTCGTCGCGCTGATCACGCGGACCGTGACCTGGCGCTCCTTGTTCGAACCGAGGCGCTCGAACCTGCCGGTCTCGAGCACGCGCAGGAGCTTCATCTGCCCATTCAACGAGAGGTTGCCGATCTCGTCGAGGAACAGGGTGCCGCCATCGGCCGCCTCGAACTTACCCTCGCGCGCGCGGTTCGCGCCGGTGTACGCGCCGACCTCGGCGCCGAACAGCTCCGCTTCGATCAGCTCGGAGGGCAGGGCGCCGCAGTTGAGGGTGACGAACGGGCCGTCTTTCACGGCAGAGTTCGCCTGGATGATCTCGGCGATCTTCTCCTTGCCGGCGCCGTTCGGGCCGGTGATCAGGATCGGCACGTCGGAGCGCGCAACCTGGCACGCGAGGGCGATCACCCGCTCGGTCGCCGCGTCGGCGAACACCGTACCGCGCAGGTCGAAGCGTTCCTCGAGCTCGGACCTACGCCGGCCTTCGCCGGTGACCCGCCGTGCGAGCTCCCGTCGGGTCTCGGCGAGCTCCAGGAGATTGCCGACGGTGATCAGGAGCTTTGTATCGTCCCAAGGCTTCGCGAGGTAGTCGGCGGCCCCCGCCTTGACGAGCTCCACGGCCGCCTCGAGGTGCGTCCACGCGGTCAACAGGATCACCGCCTGGTCGGGGAACCGTGCGCGGATGGCGCGGAACAGCGCGATGCCGTCCTCGCCCGACGTGGTGTCCGCGCGGAAGTTCATGTCCTGGATCACCACATCGACCGCTTCGCGCTCGAGGATCGCGAGACCCGCGGCGGGCGTCTCTGCGGCGAGCGTCCGGAGGTCGCGCAGCGAGAACAACACCTCGAGCGCCGTCGCAACGGCGGGGTTGTCGTCGATCACGAGGACGGTGGGCATCGCAGCGTCCGAGGCTACACGCTACGCGTGGCGATCGCAGGGGGGATCATCGACGCTCGGAGCGCGGGGCCGAGGACGGCGATCTGGCCGAGGAACCACAGGAGGAGCGCGCCGACCGGCAGGAACTCTCCGGGCAGTCGCGCCACCTGGTACTTGTGCATCAGCCACAAGTTGATGCCGTAGGCGAGGCCCATGCCGATGACGATGCCGATCGTCGCGAGGATGAAATTCTCCGCCTGGAAGTAGCGGACGATGTCGCCCCGGGTGGCGCCGAGCGCGCGCCGGATGCCGATCTGGCGCGTGCGCTGCTGGACCCAGAAGCTCGCCAGCCCGATCACCCCGAGCGCGGTGATGATGAGCAGCGCGAGCGACACCCCGAACAGCAGGTACGCCATCGCGCGATCCTGCTTGAAGAAGTTCGAGCGAATCTCCGCGAACGTGTCGCGGTGCAGGATGATCCGGTTCGGATCGACCTTGGCGAACGCGGCGTCGACGGCGGCGAGGACCTCGGCCTTGCGCGTCGGGTCGACCCGGATCAGATAGTTGCCGCCAACGGTGTACGGCATCTTGACCGGCAGCAGTACTGCGAAGTCCGCGTACTTCATTCCGTTGAACTCGTTCGGGCGCGCGAGCTCCGCGATCACGCCGACGACTGTTTGCGGCTCCTTGCCGTTGACGTAGATCGCCTTGCCGACCGCGTTCTGCCCCGGGTACAGGCGATCTGCGATGCCGCGCGTGATGATCACGGACCCGACCTTCGCGGCGTTGGATTGCAGCGCATCGAAGTCGACGTACTCCTCGGGGGTGAAGTCGCGGCCCGAGGTCAGCTGGACCCCGAGCGTCTCGAGGTGCTCGGTACCGCCCATGTAGAGACCGACGTTGATCGGGCGATCCGGATCGTCCGGGATGGTCGACGCATCGGTGTTCCACGACGAGTTCCCGAACGGAACCATGTTCGTGACCGTCACGTACTTCACGCCGGGGATGGCGTGGAGCGCGACAAGATCCTGCTGGGTGATCGAGCTCGCATCGCTGCGCGTACCGATGCCGGTGATCTGGACGCGAACGATCTCGTCCTCCGCGATGCCGCTCGTGCGGTCCATGCGCGAGAGCCGCTCGCGGATCAAGAACACCGCGTTGCACACGATCGCGCAGGTCAGCGCGATCTCGAGGATGATCAATGCGGCTGCCGTACGATGCCGGCGGAGCGTGGAGATGATGGGGAGGAAGTGCATGGGATCCTCAGTGGCTCTTCAGCTGGAGGGCAGGGGTGACCTGGCAGCCGCGCCATGCGGGGAGCAGGCCGGCGGCAAGGCTCGAGAGCACGGCGAGGCCGAACGTACCGGCGAGCATCGGGAGATCGAGCTGAGCGAGCTCCGCGTAGGCGGTGGGCTGATGGCGCACCGCCCACAGGCCGAGCCACGCGAGACCGAGGCCGAGCAACCCGCCGGCGACGCCGATCATCCCGGCCTCGACGAGGAGCTGCGTGAAGATCGAGCGCTTCGAGGCACCGAGCGCGCGCCGGACGCCGATCTCCGACGACCGGCGGAGGAACTTCGTGAGCAACAGGCCGACCGTGTTGATCAGGCACACGAGCAAGAAGCCGAGCGCGACCCAGGTCTGGATGCGCGCGTCGTTCGGTACCACCTCCTTGTAGTCGAGCCACTCCATCACGTTCCGCAGCTTCGGGTTCGGGGCACGCTCGTAGCGGCCCGCCTTCTTCTGCTCCGCGGAGTAGGCCACGAGGTAGTCCTTGTAGGCGGCCGCCTTGCTGGCGGAGTCGAGCTCGACCCAGTACTGGATCCACACGCAGTGTGCGTTGAGCCCCGTGTTGTCTCCGTCGTCGTTGTCTTCCCAGCAGTCCATCGAGCCGCTGCGGTCGAGCTTGAGCTCGCGCGACGTGCTGAACGGGATGAACGCCTGTTCTTCCTGGCCGTAATCGCCCGTGGTGAGGTCATAGAAGTGGGGGGTGGGCATGAATCGATCGATGACGCCGACCACGCGCATGGGCGTGCCTTCGAGCTGCACGGTCTTGCCGACCACGTCGGTGGCACCGAACAGCTTCTCCGCGAGCGTGCGCGCGATGACCACGACGTGTCCGGACTTCGCGTCGTCGTCGGCGGTCCAGGCGCCACCGGCGAGGAACGTCACGCGGAACATCGCGAAGAAGTCCGTGGTCGTGAACCGCGCGTCGGCGAAGAACGGGTCGAGGCCGGGGCGCTGCGGTTCGATCGCGGCGTTACCGCCGGTCATCATCGCCTGCCGGTCACCCTTGGCGGCACGCAGCAGCGTCTCGGCATCGAAGCGCGTCACCTGATCGGGCGGCTCGCCCGTCTGATCGCCGCGCGCCTTCCTCGGCTCGAGTTGCACGTAGTAGAGCTGCCCGCTCGCCTGCGGGATCGGGTCCGCCGACAGCATGCGCAGCACGGTGAGCGTGGTCATGCTCGCGCCGACACCGAAGCCGATCGCGAGGACCATGAGGACGGTCAGGGCGACGTTGCGCTTGAAGCTGCGCAGCGCGAGATCGAGGTAGTAGGAGAACATGGTTGGCTCAGGCCGCCGGCTGGTCGGCGGACTTGGTGGGGCGAACGAGGGATGGGCCGCGCTCGAGATCCGCGGCGACGCCGTCGACGATATGGACGTTGCGCTGCGCGCGGGCGGCGATCTCCGGATCGTGAGTGACGATCACGACCACGGTGCCCTGCGCGTTGAGATCCTCGAGGAGCTGCATGACCTCGCGGGCCATCTGCGAGTCGAGGTTTCCGGTGGGCTCGTCGGCGAGCAGGAGCTTCGGATCCCCCGCGATCGCGCGGGCGATCGCCACGCGTTGCTGCTGGCCGCCGGAGAGCTCGGCGGGGTCGTGGCGCATGCGCGATGCGAGCCCAACGCGCTCGAGCGCACCCTCGATCCGCTTCTTGCGCTCGCCGCGAGAGAAGCCGCGGTAGCGGAGCGGGACGTCGACGTTATCGAACAGGTCGAGGTCGGGGATCAGATTGAAGCTCTGGAACACGAAGCCGAGCTTCTCGTTGCGCAACTTGGAGCGCGCGTGATCGTTGAGCGACTTGATGTCGACGCCGTCGAGCAGATATTCGCCCGAGGTCAGCTCCTCGAGGAGGCCGGCGATGTTGAGGAACGTGGTCTTGCCGGAACCCGACGGCCCGGTGACGGCGACGAACTCGCCTTCGCGGACCTGCAGGTCGAGATCGCGCAGTGCGTGCGTCTCGACCATCGCGGTCCGGAACACCTTCGAGACTTGCTTCATCTTCAACATGGCCGCTCCTAGTTCGCGATCCGCACGCGCTGTGCGTCGCCGAAAGCATCCGTGCCGGCGACCACGATCTGGTCGCCCGCCTGCACACCGGAGAGAATCTCCACCGCGTCGAGGCTGACCGCGCCGGCCTTGATCGTGCGGCGCTCCGCCACGCCATCGACGACGACGTAGGCGATGTTGCCGCCGCCGGCCTCGAGGAACGGACCGCGCTCGACCTTGAGCACGTTCGGGCGCTCCTCGATCAGGATGCGCGCGGTCAGGCGCTGGTTCTGCCGCAGTCCGGCCGGGCGATTCGCGGAGAACTCGAGGCGCGTGGCGACGTTGCCGTCGACAACCTCGGGCGACACCGAGCGCACCGTCGCCGGGAAGCTCGACGTGCCGCTCTTGATCTCCGCGGTCATGCCGATCGCGAGGTCGCGCGCGAAGCTATCCGGAACCTTGATCTCGAGCTCGAACGCGCCGAGGTCGACGACCGTGACGATCGGCGCGTTCTGCGCCACCGACGCGCGTTGCTGCACGGCGAGCTGCCCGACCTGCCCATCGACCGGCGACTCGATGACGAGCGCGGCGACCTGGCGCTGCAGCTCGGCGACCACCGAACGCTGCCGATCGAGTCCCTGCTGCTTGGTGCCGAGATCGAAGTTGAGCTCCTTGCCCTGGAGCCCGGCCTCGACCTTCGCGTGCGCGACCGCGATCTCCGCCTTCTTCAGCGCGTCCTGCGATCGGCGCAGCTCGAGCTCGGCGATCACGCCGTTCGCGAACATCTTCTGGTTGATCTCGACCTCGCGCGCCGCGGCCTGGCGATCGACCTCGGCCTGGTCCATGAGCTGCCGCGCGTTTGCCCGGCCGTGCTCGACATCGAGGCCGGCGCGACCGAGCGCTGCTTCGAGACCGGCGAGCGTCGCCTGCTCCTGGGTCAGCCGGCTCTGCAGCTCGGGGCTCGCGATGGTCGCGAGCTTCTGGCCCTTCACGACCTTGTCACCGGGGCGCACGTTGAAGTCGACCGTGCCGGCGGCGATCGCGTACAGCGTGGGGCTATTCGCGGCGACCACGCGGCCATCGGAGATCACGTCACGCACGAGGGTGCCGCGCTCGACCTTCGCGATCCGCACGCGCGACGCATCGACCGATTTCGATGCCCCGAGCCAGTTGCGCACCACCCACCCGATCCCCAGTACCGCGGCGAGGATGACAACGACGCGCACTGCCCACCGCCGCCACGGCCGGCCAACAGCGGGCTTGGCGAGCGGACGGTCAGTGGCGGACGTATCGCGGATCATGGCGATCCGCGAGAAGAGCAACGGCTGTGCCGGGTGGAACTACCTGGAACTACTTGCGGACACGCTGTCCGGTGCGTCCGGACGGTGTCCGCTCGGACAGTGCGACAAGCGTCCGGTCCACCGCGATCAGGAAGGCGCGGATCGACTTGTCGAGCGCAGGGCGGGGGGTGTCCTCGAGGCGCGTGTGCGAGATCCCGGGGCTCGACTGCGCGAACACCATCGCGGTCGGCACCACCGCGGCCATCTCCGCCGCATCGTGCAGCGGCCCGCTCGGGAGCTCGGGCGCCTTGCCCGTGACGTCCTTCACCGAGCTCCGGATGATCTTCATCAGCGCTTCGTCGAACAGGCGCGGCGTGATGTGAAGGAGTGGGCTCCACTCGACCTTCACGAGGTGCGTCTTCGCAGCGCGTGCGGCGGCCGCCTTCGCCTCGGTCAACATCCGCTTCAACACCTTTGCATCGAGCGCGCGGAGATCGATCGAGATCTCCGTGGAGCCAGGCACTGCGGTCACGAAGTTCGGCTCGACCTTGACCACCCCGCAGGTCGCGACCACGCGCGTCTTCGGCGTCTTGCCCGAGTGCTTCACGCTGATCTCGCGGCATGCGAGCGCGAACTGCGCGGCGGCGAGAAACGCATCCTTGCGCAGGTGAATCGGCGCCGCCCCGGAGTGCGCCGCCTGGCCGATGAACTTGAGGTTGTAGCGCTCCACACCCATCGTTCCGAGCACGACGCCGACCGGCTGCTTGATCTCCTCGAGCACCGGACCTTGCTCGATGTGCAGCTCGAGGTACGCGATGGCATCGAGGGTGTCGAAGTACGCCTTCGCGGTCCCCATGCTCTCGATCGAGATGCCGTTCTCGGCGAGCGCCGCCGGCAGCGTGACGCCTTGCCGATCCGTGAGGTGCGCGAGCTCCTTGTGCGCATCGAGCGCGCCCGCCGATGCCGCGGAGCCCGTGAGGCTGCGCCCGAATCGCGCGCCCTCTTCATCGGCCCAGTCGACGAGATGGATCGTCAGCGGCGGCGTGCCTGCGGCCTTCGCGCGCCGCAGGACCTCGAGCCCCGCGAGCACGCCGAGGCAGCCATCGAGCCAGCCCCCGCCGGGGACCGAGTCGAGGTGGCTGCCGATCACGATGCTCTTCTTCGATGCGCCGGGCAGCGTGGCCCACAGGTTCCCAGCGCCGTCACGGACGGGTGTGATGCCGAGCTCGGTCTCGACCTTCGTCGTGAACCATGCGCGCGTCTCTCGCCACACGGGACCCCACGCCACGCGCTGCGCGCCGCGGTCGTTGGAGGTCAGGCTCGCGAGCTCCTCGAGATCGGCGATCACCCGCTTCGAATCCGGCTTCATCGCCGGCGACGATAACTCAGGCGCTGGCGTGCGGGCGGTAGTGCGCCGGCCACCGCGCATCGAGAAGCTTCACGAGCACGGCCAGCGAGCCGCCGTTGACCATCTCGAGGCTGAACAGCCAGCACTGAACCATCACGACGTCGATCACGCTAGATTGTTCGGCCGGAACGGGAGTCTGTCGAGGGGGCGACCGTGAGATGATGGGTGAGGATGATCCTCTTCATCGTCGTCTATGGGTCTTACGGCATCACGTACTCGAAGGGGCCCCCGGGTGAGTTTCACTGTCCGTGTTGTTCCGGGATGCGGGGTTACCGGCACCGCCGCGTCCGTCGGTTCTTTCACGTTTTCTTCATCCCCCTGATTCCGCTGAACCTGGCGGGCGAATACGTTGAATGCGCGGGGTGCAAGGGCACCTACAAGCTGGAGGTGCTCGCGCAGGCGCAGGCGCCAGGGCTCTCCGAAGGCCAGAAGGCGGCCCGCCGCGTGCTCGCGATGATGACGCTCGCCGATGGTCGGGTCGAGGAATCCGAGATCGCGGCGATCCTCGATTACCTGCGCTACGCGGAGAAGCGCAACGTCACGCGCGACGAGGTACTCGCCGAGCTGGAGGCCGCGCGCACCGCGCCGCCCGACGTCGAGACGTTCTGTCGGCAGATCATGGGCTTTCTCAACGAGCAGGGGCGGCAGGACGTGCTGAAGGCCGCGCACATGGTCGCGAGCGCCGATGGGCACGTCGATCCGAGCGAGCAGAAGCTCCTCGAGCGGCTCGGGATCGCGCTCGGCATGAAGCCCGCGCAGGTGTCGAGCAACCTCGCAACGACGCCGACGCCGATACAGCGGCAGGCGCCGTTCTGCCCAACGTGCGGCGCGCAGGCGCGGCTGTTCCCCGACCAGCAGGCGTGGGGCTGCGACCACTGCCGAGCCATGTTGCCGCGCTAGCAATACTGATCACAAGCACAGGGTGTGGCGCACGCGCTCACCTCGTCGGCGTAGGTCCAGCGTTGGAAGGCCGGTATGATGCGCAAGGCCGCATGAGCAAGACCGAGGACAGCGGCGGTCTCACTGCACTTCGCGCGGAGCTCGAACGCAGGACGCGCGTCGAGGAGCAGCTGACGGACACGATCGCGGTGCAGACTGCGCGTGAGGTCGCGAGCGAGGAGCTGTTCCAGCTGCTCGTCGACAGCGTGCATGACTACGCGATCTTCATGCTCGACGCCCACGGCCTGATCGCGACGTGGAACGCCGGCGCAGAGCGGCTCAAGGGCTACGCTGCGAGCGAGATCATCGGCAGGCACTTCTCCACGTTCTATCCGGCGGAGGATGTGGCGGCCGGCAAGTGCGAGATGGAGCTCGACGTCGCGACACGCGAGGGTCGGTTCACGGAAGAAGGCTGGCGCATTCGCAAGGACGGCTCGAGGTTCTGGGCGCACGTCGTGATCAGTGCCGCGCGCACGAAGAGCGGTGAGCTCGTCGGGTTCGCGAAGGTCACGCGCGATCTGACGGAGCGCAAGCGGGCGGACGAGCACCGTGTCGCGGCGGAGGAGCGGTACCGCCGGCTGGTCGAGAGCGTGGTCGACTACGCGATCTTCGTCCTCGATCCCACGGGCCACATCGCGACATGGAACACGGGCGCCGAGCGGCTCAAGGGCTACACGGCCGAAGAGGCGATCGGCATGCACTTCTCGCGGTTCTATCCGCGGGAGGACGTGGCGGCCGGTAAGTGCGAGATGGAGCTCGAGGTCGCGACACGCGTCGGTCGGTTCGAGGAGGAGGGCTGGCGCGTTCGCAAGGACGGCAGTCAGTTCTGGGCAAGCGTGTTGATCGGCCCGATCCGCAACTCGAACGGGGACCTCATCGGGTTCTCGAAGGTCACGCGCGATCTGACCGAGCGCAAGCGCACCGAGGACGAACGGGCCGCGCGCCTGGCGGCCGAGCAAGCGAATCGCATCAAGGACGAGTTCCTCGCGATGCTCGGCCACGAGCTGCGCAATCCGCTGGCGCCGATCGTCACCGCGCTCGACCTGATCGCGATGCGTGGCGAGACGGCCGCGGCGAAGGAGCACAAGGTCATCGAACGGCAGGTGACGCACATGATGCACCTCGTCGACGATCTGCTCGATGTCTCGCGGATCTCGAGCGGGAAGATCGAGCTGCGGAAACGCCACGTGGACGTGCGGGACGTGATCTCCAAGGCTGTCGAGGTCGCGAGCCCGCTGTTCGAGCAGAAACGCCACAAGCTCACCATCGACGTCCCGGCGACCGCGCTGGTCGTCAGCGGTGACGAGGCGCGGCTGACGCAGGTGGTGGCGAACCTCCTGACGAACGCCGCGAAGTACACCGCCTCCGCCGGGCGCGTCACGGTCAGCGCGCGCGACACCGACGAGAAGGTGACGATCGACGTCACCGACAGCGGTGCGGGCATCGGCGCCGAGCTGCTGCCGCGCATCTTCGACGTGTTCGTGCAGGGTTACCAGAGCTCGGAGCGCGCGGCGGGTGGACTCGGGCTCGGGCTCCGGCTCGTCAAGTCCCTGGTCGAGCTTCACGGCGGAAGCGTGACGGCCCACAGCGCCGGGCTCGGCACCGGCAGCCGGTTCACCGTGGTGCTTCCACGTCCGGGTCCGATCCTCCCGGAGGACGCTGCGGCGCCCGTGCTACCCCCACGCAAGGTCCTGGGGGCCGCAAGGGTGCTCGTCGTCGACGACAACGAGGACGCACGGCTCCTGCTCGGCGAGCTGCTCAGCTCGGTGGGGTTCGAGGTCAAGACGGCTGCGGATGGACCGGAGGCGCTGGAGGTGGTGAAGACGTTCGCGCCGACCGTGGCTGTTCTCGATATCGGTCTTCCGGTGATGGATGGCTACGATCTCGCGCTCCGGATGCGGCAACAGCTCGGCGCCGCGACGCCGCCACTGATCGCGGTCACCGGCTACGGGCAGCACGAGGATCGCCATCGCAGCCAGGTCGCCGGGTTCGCGCGCCACCTGGTCAAGCCGGTCGATCTGCATCATCTGCTCGACGCGATCGCTGAGGTCACCCGCACGCGATAGTCTCCGCGGATGATCCTTGTCACGGGATCCGCAGGTCACCTCGGCGAAGCGATGATGCGCACCCTGCGCGCGACGGGGCGGCTGGTGCGCGGCGTCGATCGGCTGCCGTCTCCATGGACCGACGTGGTCGGTTCGCTGACCGAGCCCGAGGTCGTCACGCGTTGCATGGAGGGAGTGGACGCGGTCGTGCACACCGCGACGCTGCACAAGCCGCACGTCGCAACGCACAGCCGGCAGGACTTCGTCGACACGAACATCACGGCGACTCTGCATCTGCTCGAGGCGGCGAGCCGCGCGAAGGTGCGCGCGTTCCTCTACACGAGCACCACGAGCACGTTCGGCGATGCGCTCGTGCCGCCCGAGGGTGCGCCCGCGGCGTGGATCACCGAGGCCGTGGTGCCGGTGCCGAAGAACATCTACGGCGTCACCAAGGTCGCCGCCGAGGACCTGTGTCAGCTGGCGCATCGCAATCAGCGCCTGCCGGTGCTCGTACTGCGGACGTCGCGGTTCTTCCCCGAGGCGGATGACAACCCCGCAGCGCGCGATGCGTATGCCGACGCGAACCTCAAGGCGACCGAGTACCTCTACCGCCGCGTCGACATCGAGGATGTCGTCGCCGCGCATCTGTGCGGGCTCGAGCGTGCGCCGGTGCTGGGCTTCGGGCGCTACATCATCAGCGCGCCCACGCCGCTGCTCCGCGAGGATGTCGCCGAGCTGCGTCGCGATGCGCCTGCCGTGATGCGGCGCCGCGTGCCGGGGTGGGAGGAGATCTACGAGCGACTCGGCTGGCGGATGCTGCCGTCACTCGACCGCGTGTACGACAGCGCGCGTGCTCGCGCGGACCTCGACTGGCGCCCGCAGCACGATTTCTCGTCGGTGATCGCGCGCGCCGCGGAGACGGGAGACATCCGCAGCGAGCTCGCGAAGGTGGTCGGCGTGAAGGGCTACCATGCGTAGCTTCAAAATTTGATTTGCAAGGCGCGGCACGAACCGCATAGTGGACTTCCACCATGGAGGTCACGATGCGTCTGCACACCAAGCAAGAAACCGAGCCCATCTTCTTCACTCTCGATCGCTACCGAGCCGAGTTGCTCGAGCACCCGTTGCTCGTCGCTGCGAAGACCGGAAAGATCGAGAGGGCGACCCTGCTCCGGTTCGCGTACTACCAGTACTCCGACAGCATCACCTGGATCCCGATGCTCGCGCAGATGAAGGGGAGGGCGTTGAAGTCACGCCGCCTGCGCCAGGCCATCGAGGACAACATCGCGCATGAAGCCGGCATCGGCGGCATCTCGCACGTCACGCTCGCCGCCCAGCTGATGCGCAGCCTCGGGGTGCGCACGCTCGCAGGGTTTCCCACCGAGGCGCTCGGAAAGACGGCGAGCCTCTGGCTCTCGGACGAGTTCACGCAGATGTCGGAGCCAGCGCTCGCCGGCTGGCTCCTGACCGCGGAGACGCTCGTGCCCGAGATGTTCGCGGTGATGCGACCGCAATACGCGGACATCGCCGACACGACCTACTTCACCCAGCACATCGCGGTCGATAGCGACGAGCACGCCGAGTGGATGGCCGAGGCCGTCGCCGAGGTCGTCGCGATCTATGGCGCCGAATGCGTTCCGCTCGTCCTCGAGGGCATGGCCGACGCGTGGGCCGAGACGCTCGAGGATCCGGACGAGCTGTGGGGGCGGTCGTGAAGGTTGCCATCACCTACAACGAGAAGCGCAGCGACGCCGAGCGTGAGGCCGAGTTCGATAGCCGCGATGCGATCACGATGATCGCACGTATGGTCGCCGGGCTCGGGCACTGCGTCGTGCCGATCGATGTCACCGGCTCGATTCCGCGCCTCGCCACCGAGCTTGCACGGATCTCGCCCGACGTGGTGTTCAACTTCGCCGAGGGAGAACGCGGCGCGTTTCGCGAGGCGTTCTATCCGGCGCTGTTCGAGCAGCTCGGGATCGCGCACACGGGCAGCTCGGCGAGCACGCTCGCGGTGTGTCTCGACAAGAGCCTCGCGAAGCGCATCGTCGCAGCGGCGCGGGTGCGCGTTCCGCGCGGCAGGCTCGTGCGCTCCGCCGCCGATCCGCTCGGCGATCTGCCGGGCCCGCTGATCGTGAAGCCGAACCTCGAAGGATCGAGCAAAGGCATCACGGCGGCGAGCGTCGTCGCGGATCCGGCGCAGCTCGCGGGCACCGTGGCCGCGGCGCTCGCGCGGTATCCGGGCGGCGTGCTCGTCGAGGAGCTCGTGCCCGGCCGCGACGTGGCCGTCGGCTGGTTCGCCGGCATCGGCATGCTACCGCCGGTGGCCTACGCCTACGATGGCGAGATCTACGACTACGCGCTCAAGCACACCACGCCGGAGCGTGTGGAGGTTCAGGTGCCCGCGCCGCTGTCACCGCTGGTGGCTGCACGGCTCGCGACCGCGGCGAACCGGGCGTTCGAGGCACTCGGCGTCGAGGGTTACGGGCGCGCCGACTTCCGGATAACGCCTGACGGTCAGGTCATCTTTCTCGAGATGAACCCGCTGCCCTCGCTGACGCTCGCGGTCGGTCACGACGAGCTCTACGTCGCGGCCGCCGCGATCGGGCGGTCACCGCGCGAGCTGCTCGCGGCTATTCTCGCGTCCGCGGCGCGGCTCGATGAGGTCGATCTTGTTGCCGTATAGGTCGAGGCAGACAGCGACCGTGCCATAGGACTCGGAGCGGGGCGGTTCGGCGAACCGTACGCCGTTCGCCACGAGGTGAGCATGCGTGCGGGCGAAGTCATCCGTCTCGATGAACAGGAGCACGCTCCCGCCGGTCTGGTTGCCGACCCGCGCGAGCTGCTCCGGTGATGTCGCGCGCCGGAGCACGAGGCCAGCGCCACCGGCGCGGATCCGCACCCAGCGCTTCGCCGGGAGCTGTGTGTCCTCTACGAGCTCGAAGCCGAGGACGCCGACATAGAACGCGATCGCTTCGTCGTGGTCGCGCACGAGCAGTGAGGTCTCCGCGAGTCGGATCATCGCGGCGACCTTACTGCTTGACACCGCGCGGCGGACGAT
>JBBRBG010000078.1:0-38369 GCA_038206055.1 Haliangiales bacterium | reverse complement strand
GTTTGAACGACGTGAACATCGTGTCGACTTCACCAGGTGCCAGCCCGCCGCATTCGTCCTCGACTTCGATCCGGATGTGGTGCGCCGTCGAGACCGTGCGGACGATGACGTGGCTCCGAGCACCGGTGAATTTGTAGGCGTTGTGGACGAGGTTGACGACGATCGATGCAAGAATCTGCCGGTCGCCTTCGACCACCGCCGACGCTTCATCAACTTCGATCGTCAGTTGATGGCCTCTTACCTTCGCCTCCAATGTAGCTGTGACCTCGATCTCTTGGATGAGGTCTCCGATCACGATGGTTTCGCGCGAGAGGACGCCAGCCAGCATCGAGCCTTACGACGGAGAGCGAACGATCGACAAGAACACCCAGCGACTTCAAGGTCCGTCCCAGCACCGCACCCGTGCTACCCGAGATCCCGACGCTTCCACTTCGAAGAGCATCGAACGCCAGCGTTGCGGTCGCGATCAGGTTGCGGAGTTCGTGCGCAAGAAATCCAAGATCTTTGGTCGCTCGCTCGGCGCCCGACGTGGCTACGTCGATGCTCTGCTGACGTCCGAACTCGCCCACGGCGCCGGCGATCGCTTCGTCCAGGCACATATTCAACGTCTGGAATTCCTCGACGGTGATGGTCGCAGTCTGCTCGATGGCGATCTCCGTAATCGTCTGGCACACGTCGCCGTAGTCCTGAACAACCTGACCGATGGTGAACCCCCGACGGAGCAGGCTTCCGCCATGGATAGCGCCGCTCGCGCCAGCCTCCATCTCCATCGGCACCAAGAGCTTTGAGTGGAGCTTCGCCGTGAGCTGATCAAGGAACAGCGGGATCCCGTGTTCCAACTCGCTCTCTGTCGCTCGCGGCGCCATCCTTGCGGCCACCCGCGCGCGGCATCGCTCGATGATGTCGCCGCGATTCTCACGCACGAACTCGCTCAGCATGCTGGCACCTTACCCCGCGTGGTTGGGACACCAGCGTGCAATCGAAATTCCTTTCGCGGCTTACGCGTCCGTCGAGCGGACTCGCCGCTGCGAGGTCTGCGCGGAAGTCAGTCCGGCGATCGGGCGCTACCGCTCTACGTACTTGAACGCACGCCGTGGCGGTTGTTTAAACAGTGTCACCACAAACCATGTGATCCATCCGGATCGGCAGCGCGTTGACTAAAGTGTTGACTAGTCGATCGATATGTCGCCTAAATAATTGTAAATAATCTAGTAAATATCGAATGAGTTGGGCTTGCTCATCCCAACATCCCAGCGGTCTCGCAAACCGCAAAAAACCTGAGCAGGTCGTCGTCGGTGATCGCCCGGAAGGCACTCGCCAACCACGTCTCGTCGGACTCGCTTCGTCTCTGATCACGTCTGTTCGGTCGCCAGCATTTCGCCCGCGACCGCGCGCACGTGACCCGGTGCGAAGCGCACTCCGATGAGGCGGAGACCACGCGCAGCCGCTCGTTCGCACACCAGCGTGCGGGCCATGGCGCGCTGGCGGTCACCGACGCCGGCCACCTATGTTTTCTCTACCCATTGAAAGGGGTTTGTCATGATGTTCCAGCACCTCCATCTCCACATGAACGAGCGCGCGGTCCTCGTGCGCGACGGTCTGCCCGAGAAGGCACTCGCTCCGGGTCGCTACTCGTTCTGGAAGCGCTACGAGGTGATCCGCTGGAACACCGACGAGCTGACGTTCTCGGCGCCGGCCCTCGTGCTGCAGGCGCTGCCGGTCGAGTGGTTCGAGACGGTTCATCTCGCGCAGGGTCAGTACGGCATCGTCCTCCGCGACGAGCGTGCCGTGGCGTTCCTGCGCCCGGGCGTCCACCGCATCTGGAAGGTCGAGGCCAACGTCGCACTGCGCGTCTACGCCGAGACCGATCCGCTGCCGGAGCTCACGGACGAGCTGCGCAAGGTCATCCCGTCGGGCGAGCTGCTCGAGGCGCACATCGATCTCAACCAGCGCGCGGTGATGCTGCGCGATGGCAAGCCCGAGCGCGTGCTCGTGCCGGGTCACTACGCGTTCTGGGGCAAGCACAACAAGCTCGCGATCTGGAACGTCGATGACCTCGTGTTCCTCGCGCAGTCGGACGTGCTCGCGATGGTTCCGCCTGGCTGGTACGCGACGATCTCGCTCGGCAACGACGAGCGTGCGGTCGTGTTCCGCGATGACAAGCCGCTGAAGTTCCTGCGTCCCGGTGTGCACCGGATCTGGATGGTCAACCCGAACGTTGCCATCAAGACCTACTCGGTGCTCGGCGAGGCGCCGGAGCTGACGGACGAGCTGCGTGCGGTGATCCCGGCGACGGAGATCGTCGAGGCGCAGGTGCGTCAGTTCGAGCGTGGTCTCAAGTACGTGCAGGGCCGCTTCGAGGGCATCCTCGAGCCGGGCCGGTACGTGTTCTGGAACCACCCGGCGGCGCGTGTCGGCGTCAACGTGCTCGACACGCGCGTGCAGCAGCTGAAGATCGAGGGTCAGGAGCTGATGACGCGTGACAAGGTCACGCTGCGCCTGACGCTCACGGCGGAGTACGCCCCGGCCGACGCGCCGACGACCGTGCATGCGGTTGCCGACGTGAAGGACGCGCTGTACCTCGCGGTTCAGCTCGCGGCGCGCGAGTACATCGCGGGCATCACGCTCGACGAGCTCCTCGAGGGCCGTGACAGCCTCACGAAGTACCTCGAGGCCCAGGTGGTGCCGCGCGCCGAGGTCTTCGGCGTGCGCGTACACCGGGTTGGTGTGAAGGACGTGATCCTGCCGGGCGATATGAAGACGCTGCTCAACAAGGTGATCGAGGCCGAGAAGGCGGCGGCCGCGAACGTGATCCTCCGGCGTGAGGACGCGGCCGCGACGCGCAACATGGCCAACACCGCCAAGGTGATCGCGGAGAACCCGGTCCTCATGCGCCTGAAGGAGCTCGAGACGATGCGCGATATCGCCGAGAAGATCGACGAGATCAAGCTCGTCATGGGCATGGACGGCCTCAAGCAGCTGATGCCGTACACGAACGGCGAGGCAAAGACCTCGTGACAGGAGCCGGTGCAGAGATGCACCGGCTCTTCTATTTTCGGTCGGCTACAGCGTGATATCGACCGCGTACGTGCCGTCGCCGCTGACCGCCGAGCCAGTCACGTGCGTCATGCCGGGCACGCGCACCACCTTGCCGCCGCCCGCATCCATCAGCTTGCCGCTGAACGTGAGGTTCAACGTCGCGGTGCCGTCGATGTCACCAGTCATCGCGTAGTCGCCGATCAGCGTGCCGTCGAGCGTGCCGGTCGGAATGCTCTTGAGCTGCATCGTCAACGCGGGTGGGCTCGCGGCGGCGGTGTCATAGACGATGTTGACGTCGGTCGGCTTGCCATCGATCACGACCACACCATCGGTGTAGGCGACCATACCGACGAGGAGGCGCATGCCCTTGTTGTTCGACGAGCCCTGATCTACCTGACCCGTGATCGTGAGCGTACCGCCGACGATGCCCATCGCGGACTGCGGTGGGATGTTCGCGCTCGACGCGGCGTTGAAGCCTGCGAACCCGAGGGTGATCGAGGCGGCGATCGATTCATCGAGTCCGAAGTACGCCCGTCGGGCCTCCTCCTCGGACGAGATGGTGTCGTCGCCGCCGCACGCCGCTGCGGATACTGCAATCAGCACGAACCATGGGAAAAGCTTCATTCCCCTCCAGTGGGCCCGGCGAGCCGATCGGTCGCAGAAAACTCGGTTATCGTGATCGAGATGGCGAAGGCGAAGAAGGCGAAGAAGACGACGAAGCCCGCGGCACGAAAGGCGAAGCCGGCGCCGAAGGCCAAGTCCAAGAAGGCAGCCAAGCCAAAGAAGGCGGCGCCGAAACGGAAGCCGATACCGAAACCCAAGGCGAAGCGGGCGGCGAAGGCGAAGCCGGCGGCGAAACCACCCGCGGATCCGTGGCGCGACCGGTTGCGCGCCGCCATCGAGGCGACAGGTCCCGACTTCGCCGCGTACCTCCGCAACCTCGGCGCGAGCGGGTGGCATCACGCCGACATGCCAGAGCTCGCGGGCCTCGAGCAATGGGGTACCGACCTCGCGGCGCGCGATCGCATGGCGGGCATCGGCGCGCTCGTCCGCACCGCACAGCACGGCTATCCGCTCGCGATCGCCGCTGGCGGCATCGGCCTCGACGGCATGGGCTTCCATGCATCCGAGGGATCGATGGACGGTGCGCCGGTCGAGACGCAGATCGCACTCGCCGCCGCATGGCTCGATGCTCCCGATGGCGCGCACCTCGCCGCGGTCTCCGCCGGCAACGATCCATCGCGCCAGCTCCAGATCTGGGAGGATGACCTCCGGCCCCCCGACGATCGCGCGCACTGGTGGTACTCCGACGTCGGCCAGTGCTGCGGCTACGCGATCACGACGAAGAAGACCAACGCGAACGGGGATGGCTACTACGAGTGGCCGCCCGAGACCTGCGTGGGTCGTGGGCTCGTGGTCGCACTTCGTGGGCTGCGCGAGAAGGGCGCGAACATCGACGCGATCCTCGCCGGCGTGCGCGCTGAACTGGTGGCGTGATGTGCTGCTTCTCGGTCGCCACGCCGATCGGCCTGATCGCGCGGATGTTCCAGCGCCCGGTCCACGTCTCGGCGACGAACATCCTGGCGCGCATGCTCGCGCCCGGCATCCAGTGCCTCGCGTACTCGATGAACCTCGAGACGAGCCAGGAGCTCGCGATGGTGCTCCCCCTGCCGATCGTGCCTGGCTCGGGCGATGACGCGGTGACGTTCGTGGATCTCTCGAAGGACCACAACATGTTCGGTCACCTCGCGATGCTGTTCGAGGTGATGCAACCGCTCGCGCGAAAGGGTGGCATCCAGATGCGCCTGTCCGCGCCGAAGCGCCTCGTCGTGCATCAGGTCGGCTCGTTCATCGCATCGTACGTGCCGGCGCGCGCGGACTTCTCGCGCCTCGACCCACGGTTCCGGCTTCCCGACGTGCTGTTCGATGCGGTGCCGCACTATGCCGACTACGGCTTCGCCGTGTTCCAGCTCGCGCCGGGCAAGGTCACCGTGCATCCGATGGCGCTCCGGTTCCCGACCCGCACGCCCAAGAAGCTGTTCTTCCCGACGGTGCATGTCCACGATGGCCGGTTCCACGCGAAGGCGAGGTTCGATCACGCGCTCTACTACCAGACCCCGCGCTGTACGAAGGCCGGCGAGTTGATGCCGTTCGCGATCTTCGAGGGTGACGGGCTCGGGTGGTCCACGCCGTCGAAGGACTACGAGGGCCTGGTCATCCCGCAGCAGGCGATGCTGCGCCGCACACTGCACGGCAAGCTCGCGAACGAAGACACCTGGATCGCGGCGTAGCTCGCGCTATTTGAGGACCTCGATCGACACGAGCTCCTTGAGGTCGCCGGCCGGAGTCCAGCCTTCGCCCTGCTGCTTGTAGATGCGGAACCGCAGCGAACCCTGGCGGTTGAGCTTCACGAACTGGACGGTCTTGTCGTTGAGGTCCGCCTTCTCGATCGTGAGGGTCAGGCCACCGGCGTCGGTGAGCAGCAGCTTCTCGAAGGTCTTCACGCCCCCGGCCTCGAGCAGCGTGACGAGCTTCCAGCCCTTCGCGTCGCCGCTGCCCCCCGGCATCTGCTCGCGCGGGATCGCGAGCAGCTTGTCTCCGGTCAGCACCTGCTCGCCCTTCGGTGTCTTGATCGACAGCTTCAGATCCTGCGGATCCACGGAGCCGCCGCCGCCATGATCGTTCTCGCCGCGCCCGCTATCGGACGCGAGCTTGACGCGAACCTCGAGCACGCCGTCCTCCTGGAGCGCGGGCTTGCCCTTCTTTCCGAGCTCGACGGGGTCGAACATGCCGAACGAGATGCCACCGCCCGGGCCGGGAAACAGCGCCGGGATATAGTCCCGATGCGCCTCGAATGGTTTGTCGAGAGTCGAGAGCTGCGGCTTCGCGGTCTTGATCGAGATCGCCTGCCATTTGCCCAGGCGCCGGGCGGTCTCCGGCAGGAACGAATCGACGCGCGGCCAGGTCGCGACCTGCTGGGCCGTGATGGTCGCGACATCCTTGTCGTCGACGAACATGTGCGTGCCCGTGGCGACCGGTGCGGCCGTGCCGGCGGAGCCAGTGGACTCGGTTTCGGAGCTCTTGCTGCCGCATCCGCAGAGTGCGAGCGCGACGACGAAAGACAACCCTGTGCGCATCGCGGTGAGCCTATCACGTCGTGTACGATGACCTCGTCGATGGAAGACAAGCTGCTTCAGGAAGTGGTCCCCATCGTGATCTTGGTGACCGTGATCGCCCTCGTGATCCGTCGCCTGCCGACCGTCGATGTCGGCCACAGCGCGGAGTTCCGTCGCCGCCGCGTCCTCAACTGGTTGCCGCTCGGCCTGACGTACGCGTTCCTTTACATGGGGCGCTACAACCTGAACGCGCTGCTCGAGAGCAAGGCGCTCTCCGGTAAGGAGTTCGGAAACATCGATGCGGTCGGCTCGATCGTGTACGGGCTCGCGTTTCTCCTCAACGGTCCGCTCGCGGATCGCTGGGGCGGTCGCGTGACCATCCTGATCGCGGCCGCCGGCGCGGGCGGCGCAAATCTCATCATCGGCCTCCTCTACATGAAGGCGGGGCATCCACCGTCGGTGTCCACGCTTACGGTGCTGTTCGCGGTCAACATGTACTTCCAGAGCTTCGGTGCCGTGTCGATCGTGAAGGTGAACGCATCGTGGTTCCACCTGCGCGAGCGCGGCACGTTTGGCGGGATCTTCGGGATCCTGATCTCGCTCGGGCTCTATCTCGCCTTCGACTGGGCACCGAAGATCGCCTCGCTGACCTCGCCGGAGTGGCTGTTCCTCGCGCCGGCGCTCATCCTCGGCGTGTTCTGGGTGCTCTCGTTCTTGTTCGTGCGTGATACGCCGCTCGCCGCCGGCCTCGCGGACTTCGATGTCGCCGATGCGTCGAGCGGAGACGATGGTCCCGCCGAGAAGGCGCATCGCGTGATCATCCGCTTGCTCACGAACAAGACGATCATCGTGATCGCCTTCATCTCGCTGTGCTCCGGCTTCCTGCGCCAGGGCATCCTCAAGTGGTATCGAACGTTCGCCGCGGGCGTCGATCTCAAGGACTCGTTCGTCTACATCCACTGGGGCATGGTGTCGTGCATCGCCGGCATCACCGGCGGCATGTTCGCCGGCATCATCTCGGACCACGTGTTCAACTCGCGACGGCCGCCGGTCTCCGCAGTGCTGTTCGGCGTGGTGCTCGGCGGCTCGATCCTGATCATCCCGCTGCTCGGTGTTCCGGCATCGGTGCCCTGGGTGATCGCGTTCATGATGATGGCGATCATCGGCGTGCACGGCATGCTCTCCGGCGTTGCAAGCCAGGACTTCGGCGGTCGCAAGAACGCCGGCACGGCGACCGGCCTGATCGACGGCTTCGTGTACTTCGGCACTGCCCTCCAGGGCGCCGTCTACGCACGCATCCTGCCGGAGAAAGGGACGCCCGCCGCGGCCGACATCAATAACTGGTACGCGTGGCCGGTCGCCATGGTGCCGATGGCCGTCGCCGGTCTCGGACTCTCGCTCTACATCTACAAGGCTGTCGTTGTGCCGCGGCAGAGAGCCACCGCTGGGAAATGACAGCGCGTCGGACGAAGCCGCCGTCGCTTGCAGGGAATCGCCGCGAGCTGCTCGATGCCGTCGGCGTGTTGCTGAGCCAGGCGCGCAGTGCGCTGTTCATCACGGGGCCAGGGGTCTCGCATGACTCCGGGCTGTCTCACTATCGCGGCATCGCCGGTCTGCGGCGGAAGAAGCCGGAGGACGGCAAGGTGTTCGAGGCCGCGCTCTCGATCGAGATGCTGCGCCGAAAACCGGAGCTGACCTGGAAATACCTGCTGCGGATGGAGGAGCAGATCCGCGCCGCGGTGCCAAACCGCACGCACGAGGTGCTGGTCAAGCTCGAGCGCGAGATCAAGCGCACGTCGATCATGACGATCAACATCGATCGCCTGCACCAGCGCGCGGGCTCGCGCAACGTGATCGAGATGCATGGCGCGCTGTTCGATCTGTTGTGCTCGACCTGCGAGATCTCCACGCGCCACACCACGTTCGATGCGCTCGACATTCCTCCGCTGTGCAAGACGTGCGGCCATGTGCTGCGTCCCGACATGCCGCTGTTCGGCGAGGCGCTGCCCGTCGATCCGTTCACGCGCCTCCAGCAGGAGCTCGACGAAGGCTTCGACATCGTGTTCGCGATCGGCGTCCCTACGATGTTTCCGTACCTCGCGCGTCCAGTGTTGCTCGCGCGCGCAGCGGGCATCCCGACGGTCGAGATCGGGCCGCAGTCTTCCGAGATCTCCGACGTCGTCGACTTTCGCTTCAAGGCGACGACCGAGAGCGTGATGGGTGCGGTCTGGGATGTATACAGGGCGCTGGGTCCGCGCCGCACACGTCCCCAGTGATCACACAGAGTTTTACCGACGAGGATCGAAGCGGGCCTCGACGACGAATGACATTCGGAACAGAACTTTCTTTTCGGGTAATCAGTCGCGAGAACTGTAAGCTGCGTCGCGTGCGTTCGCATTCTTACGCAGACCTCCCGACGACAACCAGCACTCGGAAATCCGCCTACGAGCTAACCCCACGCACTGTAGGACAACTAATACAAGGCGCGCGCTGCGCGCACTTGTTACTTGAGCGCTCATGGGACGCAAAGACACACTCGTAATTGCGCTGCTAGTCGGGATGGTGATGGGCGGTTGCGGAACGAGCAGCAAGAACCCGGGCGCGGACGATGATGGCTTCTCGGGCCCGAACGGGACCGGTGATCCGAGCGGCCCGGACCAGGATGACGATGGGACGCTCCCTACGTACCCCACGCAGCATCCGCGCATCTATCTGGGTACGAACAAGGCGCGCCTGCAGGCGTCGCTAGCGGCCAACACGACAGCAGCGACGCGCTTCAAGGCGAAGGTCGATCAGTGGATCTCTGGCTCCGATATCTGGGGCTTCCAGTCGTGGAACGGTGCGCTGATGGGCGCGCTCACCGGCAACCCGGGCTACTGCACGAAGGCAATCGCGGTGGTCGAGACGCAGGTGGTGGCGGCCGAGGCGAAGATCGCGGCCGGCCAGGCCGCGGAGGTTGCGGACGATAGCTACCTCCACATCGGCGAGATGGTCGGCGACCTCGCGCTTGTCTATGACTGGTGCTTCGATCAGGTCAGCCCGTCCCAGCGCGCTCGGTGGATCACGTACGCGAACACCGCGATCGGTAACGTGTGGGCGCCGGCGACGGCGAAGTGGGGCTCGACGACCATCCCGTGGAGTGGCTGGTCGACGAGCAACCCATCGAACAACTACTACTACTCGTTCATGCGGGCGACGATGCTCGTGGGTCTGGCGACGAAGGGCGAGAACCCCAAGGCTGACGAGTGGATCGCGCAGTTCCGGGACACCAAGATCCTCGGCGAGCTCGTGCCGACGTTCTCGGCGGATCTCATCGGCGGTGGTTCGCGCGAGGGCACCGGTTACGGCGTCGCGATGCGCAACCTGTTCGAGCTCTACGACTTCTGGACGGCGACGACCGGCGAGAAGCTGCACACCAAGACCAAGCACGCGCGCTCCTCGATGACGGCCTTCGTACATCAGACGCTGCCGACGTTCGATCGCGTGGCGCCAACCGGGGACCAGTCA
The DNA here is from genome assembly GCA_038206055.1 of Haliangiales bacterium. GTDB lineage: Bacteria > Myxococcota_A > Polyangia > Haliangiales > Haliangiaceae > JABFXX01. The sequence goes on along the minus strand of JBBRBG010000078.1, from coordinate 28,707 downwards.
CGCGACTCGACCGCTTCGTTCTTCGACTACCACCGCGCGTATCTCCAGGAGCTCGTCGCGCTGTATCCGAACGATCCGATGGCGAGCAAGGCGAAGCAGCTGCTCACCAGCTCCACCGTGCCGGCGATGACCCAGTCGTTCATGCTCGCGTACGACTTCATCTACGACATGGACGACGTGACGAGCGCATCGCTCGACGGCGTGAACACCGCGTACTACGCGCCCGGCCTCGGCGAGCTGTACGCGCGGTCGGGCTGGGACAGCCACGCCACGTGGATCAACATGATCGCCGGTCCGTACACCGAGTCGCACGCGCACCAGGACCAGGGCTCGCTCATGATCTACAAGGATGGCTGGCTCGCGTTTGACCCGGTCGTCGACTCGCACTCGGGCCTCGATCAGAACGTCACCACGCACGGGCTCGTGCGGATCGACCAGGGCGGCGCGCCGGTCCGCCAGGTCGCCTCGACGGTGTCGAGTGTGAAGGCGCTGCACAAGGGTTCGGGCTGGGTCTACGCCGCGGCCGACCTCACGCCCGCGTACGACAACAACGCTGCCGTCCAGAAGGTCAACCGCGAGATCATCTACCTCCAGCCGAACACCATCGTGGTCTACGATCGCGTGCAGGGCGGCACGTCGCAGACCTGGCAGCTCGCCGTGGCGGCGCAGCCTTCGATCAGCGGCAACACCGCGACCGTGTCGGCCGCCGGCCACCAGCTTGCCGTCACGAAGCTCGGCGCTGGCGCGATGTCGACGTACGACTACCGCGGCAACAGCGACTTCAGCGGCGGCTTCCGCCTCGACCAGACCCAGCCGGGTGGCAACCAGCGCTTCCTCAACGTGATCTCGATCGATGGCTCCGCGTCGAGCATCGTGGCGCAGGGTGACTCCGGCGCGTCGCTGCACCTCGCAGACGGCCGCAACGTCACGGTGGCGTTCGACCACGACAACGTCGGTGCGACCCTCACGATCGACGGTACGGCGACCACGCTCGGGGCCGGCCTCGACGATCTCTCCCAGTAGGGTGTAGTAGGCTCTACGAGGCAATGCCTCGCTGGCTGATCACGACGATTCGGCTCACGGTGATCGTCGCGGGTGTGTCGATCCTCAGCGTGATCGGCCTCGTCGTGTTTCGGCAGCTCGCGCCGATGGCGGAGCTACGAGGCTCGAGCAACGAGGTCGGGAACTACCTGCAGACCGTCGGCGGCATCTACGCCGTCCTGCTGGCGTTCGTGGTCTACGTCGTGTGGAACCAGTACGATCAGGCGCGCGGGCATATCGACCGCGAGTCCGCGGCGCTGATCGATCTACACCGCACGGCGAGCGGGCTGCCGATCGGCACGCGCGACGAGATCCAGGCGGGGTTGCGCGCGTACGTCAGCTCGGTGCTAGACGACGAGTGGACGGCGATGCAGCGTCACGACGAGGCCGCGATCACGCGCGTCGGCGAACGGCTCGATCGTGTGTGGCTCGCGATCCACAGGTGCCTGCCGGTCAACGAGTGCCAGCACACGATGTACAGCGAGGTGCTGTCGCGATTCAACGATCTCACCGATGTGCGTACGAGCCGGTTGACGTCATCGCGCCAGCGGATCCCGCTGCCGATGAAGATCCTGCTGTATGCCGGCGCGCTGATCATGATCGGCTCGATGTACATGATGGTGATCGAGCCAGCGTGGGTGCACGCCCTCACCACCGGTGCGCTCTCCGGCGCGATCGCGCACATCCTGTTCCTGATCGTCGATCTCGATGATCCGTTCAGCGGCCGTTACACGGTGGCGCGCGAGCCGTACGAGCGCGCCCTCGCGGCGTTCGAGCGCGACACGCACCTCGTCGATGCGATCGAATCGGTCAAGGCAGCGTAGCTACCAGACGCCGCAGGACGTGCCGGGGTTCATCGGCGTTCCGGTCTTGCACTGGAACGCGGTCGCGAAGCCGGGCTGATTGACGATCACTCCGTTGATCCGCCACATCGGCGGCGAATGCGGATTCGAGTGGGCCATCGTCTCGAGTGATTGCGTCGTCAGCTTCTCGCACCACGACTGGCCGTACGCGAGGAAGTACAGCTGGTCGTCGGTGAAGCCATCGACCTTCGCCTGCACCGGGCTCTTCTGCTGCGCCTTCCACGCCTGGTACGCCTGGAACGCGAGCTTGACGCCGCCGTTGTCGGCGATGTTCTCGCCGGCGGTGAGCTTGCCGTCGAGCTTCACCTTCGGCACGGCCTCGTACTGCGCGTATTGATCGACCACGCACTTCGTCGCCTTCGCGAAGTTCTCCTTCGTCGACGCGCTCCACCAGTCGCGCAGGTTGCCGTCGCCGTCGAACTGGCTGCCTTCATCGTCGAACCCGTGCGTCATCTCGTGGCCGATCGTGCCGCCGCCGGTGGAGCCGAAGTTGACCGCAGGGTGGAACTTCTCGCCGAAGAACGGCGCCTGGAGCTGACCGGCGGGTAGCGCGATCTCGTTGAGCGTGGGGTCGTAGTAGGCGTTCACCGTGGGCGGCGTCATCTGCCAGTCGAGACGGTCCACCGGCTTGCCGATCTTGCCGAGCTGGCGCGCGAGCTCGAACCGCGTGGCAGCGCGGACGTTGCCCGCGAAGTCGGTCGGCACGACCTCGAACTCGTACCTGCGCCACGCCTCGGGAAATCCGACGAGGTACGCCATCTTGTCGAGCTTGGTCTTCGCGGCAGCCCGGGTCGGCGCGTCCATCCACGGCAGCGCATCGATCTCCACGCGCATCGCGCCGAGCACGGCCTTCGTCAGGTCGACCGCGCGCGGCTTCGAGCTCCCCGCGAACCGCGCGGCCACGTAGGATTGCGCGAGCAGCTCGCCGAGATCATCGTCCGTGCGGTTGACGCAGCGGCGCCAGCGCGGTGGCACGGCTTGCACGCCGGAGAGCTCCTTGTCGAGGGTGAAGTCCTCGGCGATCCATGCCTTGCCGAGGCGCGTGGCCGCGCCGTGCAGCACCATCCACGTCAGGTAGTTGCGCTGCGCGGCGGGCGCTTCCTTCGCGATCATCTCGTCGATCGCGCTGAAGTACGCCAGGTCGTTGACGGAGATGGCGGTGACCGAAGGAATGCCGAGCGCCGCGAAGTAGTCGGCCCACGGGAACTTCGGTGCGACCTTCGCGACGAGGCCATCGCGATCGACGCGGTGATAGACCTTGTGCGGATCGCGGCGAGTGACCTCGTCCTGCTGGATCTTCGCGATCGCGGTCTCGATCCGCATCACATCCTTCGCCGCGGTCGCCGCGGTCGGCGCCTTCTTGTCGGAGGCGGCGAGCAGCTTGAACATCCGCACGAGGTGCGCCTGGTACGCAGTGCGCGTCTTCGGCAGCGAGCCCGTGCTCTCGAGGTAGTACTTACGATCGGGGAGGCCGAGGCCGCTCTGATCGAGGCTCGCGATGACCTTCGTCGCGTCGGCGTAGTCCTGCTGCGGCGCGATGCCGAAGTACGGGAACACGGCGGCGCTGTGCAGTGCCACGATGGCGGCGGCGGCGGACTTGCCGTCCTTCACGCTCGCGATCGCATCGAGCAGCGGGCGGATCGGCGCGATGCCGGCGGCCTCGATCGCGGGCTCGTCCATGCACGCTGCGTAGTACGCGCCGAGCTTTGCCGTGATCGGATCGGGCGACTTCGCGGCGACGGCCTTGTCGAGCACGTCATGCAGGAAGTCCTCGCTCTCCTTCGTGACGATCTGGATCGTGCCCCACGCCGAGCGATCCGCGGGGATCTGCGCGGTCGCGAGGAAGCCACCGCACGAGTACTGATAGAAGTCCGTGCACGGATCGGTCTTGCGATCGAGCCACTCGCCGACGATGCCGGTGTCGTTCAGGGTCGCGAACGACATGGCGGGCGCAGGTGGCACGGGCGGCTTCGTCGGCACCGGCGCTGTCACGAGCGGTGGCAGAGGAGCCGGCGCCGGAGTGGACTTGCCGGAACAAGCGGTTACGACGAGGAGTGCGAGGAGCTGCGGCCGCATGGCCGCGGACCATACACCCCAATCACGTCGACTTCGCGAGCTCGAATCCGATCGTGATGTCGAGCGTGAGCGGCTGCAGCGAGCCACCCAGTGCGACAGCGGAAGTGTCGCGGACCTCCATCGAGTTCGCGACCTGCGGGAAGTAGTAGTTGCTCCACATCTGACCGCCCTGGTTCTCGGCGACCGAGACCACGCGGCCGAGCGAGATGCCGAGCGTATCGGTCGTCTGCTTCGCCTTGTCCTTCGCCGCGGCCAGCGCCATCGCGCGCACCTTCTTCTTCAGCTCGGGGAGGTCGCTGCGCCGAAACGCCGTGGACATCGTGCTGACGCCCGCATCGGCACCGGCCTCCATGATGCCGCCGATCTTGTCGAACTGCTTCGTGGTCGCGGTGATCGTGATCTCCGCGCGATAGGTGCGGACCTTGAGCTGCGCCCAGCCCTCGGGGTTCGGCTCGTAGATCGGATTGAGCGTCAGCATCGACAGCTTCATGTCGGAGGGCTCGACGCCGAGCTTCTTCAGCGCTTCGACGATCCGCTGCTGCTTCGCTTGCACGCCGGAGGTCGCGATGCCGGGCTTCGCACCATCGGCGACGATCGTCATCGTCAGATCGGCGCAATCGGGGCTGACCTCGAGGGTCGCGGTACCGGTGACCGTCATCTGGCCGGGGTGAACGACCTCCGCGGCGGCCGGGATGGTGATCACCTGCGGGTTGCGATCCGAACAGGCGACGAGGGACGTGGCGAGGAGGAGCGATGCGAGCGTCGTTTTCATCATGATCGTAGGACGCGCCCCGCGGCCGGATGCTGCGCGCGGTTCCGGGGTCTTACAGACGCCTTACAAAATGAGTAGTCTGTCGCACCGTGGACTCTCGCCTGACTGCCATTCGCGACCGCATCGCCCTCCTGGCGTCCATCGACCGCGATCGGCAGGTGTTCGGCGCGGCGAACCACAACTTTGCATTCGCGGGCCCGCTCTCGGAGACGGCGCTCTCGACCATCGAAGCACGTATTGGCGAGCTGCCGCGCGAGTACCGCGCCCTTGTGGCCACGCTCGGAGCGGCGGGCGCGGGGCCGTACTACGGCCTGTTGTCTCCCGAGCCGCCGCAAAACGCCGATCCGTCGCGCGAGCTCGGGGCAACGAACCCCCTCGACGGCACCATCGTGCTTGCCGAGCAGGGCTGCGGTGGGCGGTCGCTGCTCGTCGTCCGCGGAGCGCACCGCGGCGAGGTGTGGAGCGACTGGACGCGCGAGCAGGGAACGCTCTCGCCTGAGGCGAAGAACGTCTACGCCTGGTACGAGGCGTGGCTCGACCGCGCGATGCTCGAGTGGGTTGATCGCGCCGCGCCGCGGATCGCACTCGAGGGTCCCGAGGATCCTTCCGAGCTCGAGGCGATCTCGGAAGTGTTCGAGCTCGTCGCGAAGCGCTCCGGCTCGGATCCGGCGCTGCTGCGCACGCTTGGCTATCTTCACCTCCGCGAGCGTCGCTACGGCGATGCACATGCGGCGTTCGATGCGGCCGCGGCAGCCGGCGGTGACGAGCCGGTCGCGCGCCGGCACCTCGATCGCGCGCGGCTCGAGCTCACGCGCAACGCCCGCGACGAGGCGATCATGCACGCCGAGCGCGGGCTCGCGTGCGAAGGCCTGTGGTACGCGACGCGCGACGAGCTCCGTGACGCGCGCGAGCGCGCGCTCGGTGCCGCCGGTCGCGCGGACGAAGCGCTCGCGGTGCTCGACCTGCGTGCTGCGGAATGCATGTTCAGCTTCACGCTGCACCATCGCCTCGCGCGCGAGCGGATCGCGCGTGGTGACCTGGGCGGTGCAGGTGCGGCGCTCGAGCGCGCGGCTGCGATGCCGAACATTCTCGGCGCCGACTCGTCGATCGACGATCGCCTCACCGCGAGCTTCGAGCCGATCATCCGCGAGCTCGCCGGCGCGCGGAAGGCCCACGAGGTCAGGGTGCTGACGGCGCTGGTCGAGCGGATTCGCGGCGCAAATTGATGCGCTCGATCAGCTTCTTCGCGATCAGGTACGCGTCCCCCGGCCAGCGCGCCGAGACGTAGCGGCCGTCCTCGACCACGAACGCGTGCGTGTCGTCGTCGCGCGTGCCGCGCTTCGATAGCTCCTTGGGGCCGCGCTCGAAGTCCTCGGGCTTCGCGAGCGCCGCGCGTACCTCCTCCTCGACGTACGCCGGATAGGTCCGGTAGTACTTGCCGCGCAGCCAGAACGTCGCGAGGTACGCGCTGCGTTCCATGTATTTCGGCAGGCACGTCGTGCGCAGACCGTGCAGCACGCTCTGTCCATCGGCGCGTTTCGATCGCGCCGCGACAAGCACGCCGTGGCAGATCGCGGCGATCGGTCTGTCGGAGGCGAAGAACGCGGCGGTGAGCTGCTGTACGACGTCGCTGCCCAGGTACTGCTTCATGCCGGGCGCGTGACCACCCGCGAGGAACAGCGCATCGAACCCGGCGGCATCACAGGCCGCCCACGACACCGGCGACACGAACGCGGGCGCGGTCTCCATCTCGCGATAGAACGAGATCGGCTCGGGCCGTGCGCCGAGCTTCCCGAACAGCACCCCGGTGAGGAGGAGCGGGTCGCACGCGGGCCTCGCGCCGGTCTCGGTCGCGAACACCACCTCGTGCCCGGCGTCCTCGAGGAGCTTCCACGGAACCGCGACTTCGGTGACGTCGAAGTCGTGATCCGGCAGCGGAAACAGGACCTTCGCCATGCGCCTATCATCCCACGCTTCGCCGGGCGTATCCTGGGGGCAGTGAGGTTGTACGGGCTCGCTATCCTCGTCGGCGGCTGTGGATTCACGGTCGGCGGCGGGAGCAACGTCCCGATCGATGGTCGGGAGATCGACGCCGACCACATCGATCCAGACGCTGTGATCCCTGATGCGCCCGATGCACCGGCCATCTGCGCCGGCTGGCATCCAGCGCACTTCATGCCTTGCATGATCGGCACACCGAAACCGCCGCTCACGATCACGGCGAGCGGAAGTCCGTGGACGTACACCACGACGGTGATGGGCGGCGTGCTGACCGACAAGGTCGCCACCGTGCTGTCGTCGAACGTGGTCGTGCAGCAGAGCGATAACTCGATGGTCGCCGTGCTCAACGTCGAAGGCCTCGTTGTCGAAGCCGGCGCCACGCTCTACGTCGTGGGCGACAAGCCGCTGATCATCGCGAGCTGGGGCTCGATCACCATCACCGGCACCATCGATGCCGGCAGCACTACTCACGAGACGAGCGCCACCACGCACATCGATGGTCCGCTGCGCACGGGCGCGGGTGCGAATCGCGTTGCGAACTGCAGCGGCCTCACGGGATCGCAAGGTGCGACGGCCGCGAGTACCGGTGGTTCGGGCGGCGGCGGTGGCGCGGCCTATCACGGTGATGGCGGCAACGGCACCACCGGCGATACCGTGATGGTGGCCGGTGGTCCGGGCGGTACCAGGATCGCGCAAGCGCCGATGGTGATCCGCGGCGGATGCGCGGGCGGAAGCAGCGGCACCGCGGGCACCTCGGCGGTGATCTCGCCGGCGACCTCCGCGACGTTCTCGGCAGGTGGTGGAGGTGGTGGAGCGATCGAGCTCGCGGCGATGACGTCGCTCACCGTCTCGACCGCTGGGATCGTCAACGCGGGCGGTGCCGGTGGTGGCGGCGCGCCTCAGGGCTCCGCCGTCGGTGGCGGCGGCGGTGGCAGCGGCGGCTACGTGCGACTCGAAGCGCCGACGATCACCCTGTCGGGAGTGATCTCGGCGAACGGCGGCGGTGGCGGTGGCTCGGCGCCGTACGCGTTCCAGGGCAATCAGGGCAGCAACGCGACGACGGCGAGCCAGGCGGCGGGCGGCCCGATCTACGGCGGCGGCAACTGCGGACTCGCAGGGGCAGCGGGCTCCATCGGTGGAGCGTTCGACGGACCTGACGCAACCGGGGCCGACTCGTGTGGCGGTGGTGGTGGTGGTGGCGGTGCCGGGTTCATCTTTGTTGCGACCGGGACGCTCTCGGGCGCCGCCATGATCTCGCCAACGGTCACCCCTTAGCGGACCACCCTGCGTGGATCGCGCACGAGATTTGCTCGCCTCCGCGGTCGAGGAGGCAAGATGCCGCGCAAGCAACGTTTCAAACCGTCCCGGAAGCCCAAGATCGAAACGCCACAGTCGGAGCCGCAGAGCGTTCCGAGCGACAGTGGTGGCGCAGACGCGCGGATCGAGCCGCATCGTGAGGAAAATCGCGGCGTCATCGAGTCCGCTGGCGAGACCGGCTGAACCGAGCGCTGGTGTCGCGACGCGCGCCTGAGCACGGGCTCACGAGCGCGCTGTTTCAGGTTCGTACGGATCCGTACGGGGTCGCAGGTGCGTCGGTCGCACGGCATCGGATGGGTGGCGGAGCTCCTCGACGGAGAGGCCGGGGAACGTGCGGAGCTTCCGGTTCATCGTGCTCATTGTATGCCGTCCGGATCAGTACATCGGCCTTCCGTCGGACGGACGCGTCGGCGTCCACGGTCCATGTTCGGCTTCCACGGACACCCTCCGCGCGGGCGCGTTGTCTCCGGCCGCCAGTTGCCGAGCGTGCGCGATGCGCCAGCACGTGGCGTGGTGCGAATCGTCGAGACGTACACCGTACGGAACGGCATCGTGTGCGACGGCGGCATCGCACAGCGCGGGGTCGTCGAGCAATCGGTGCATCAGGAGTGACACGCCGGGCGCCGCGAACCTCTGCGCTTTGCTGACCCGCACGGACATATCGTCGGCCTGCTCCTCCGTCGAGAAGTAGCGCGCGGCTGTCCACGGCGTACCGAGGTCGTGCTCGAACGCGGCGGCCTCGGTGCGCATCTTCTCGCGGCGATCGCCCACCAGGATCCGGAGCGCCGTCAGGGCGTCCGGATCCTCGAGGAGCCAGAGCTCGTCCGCGCGTAGCACCGAGTGGAGGTAGGTCGGCCACTGTGGTTCGCTTGCGAACATCTGCGAGAGTGACATCGTGCTGTTGATCCGACCGCACGCGCCGAGCAGATCGAGCGAGCTCTTGATCCGCGCCGCGCGCTGCGAATCGACCACGAGGTCTCCGTCGAGCGGCGCGCGCGCTGCCAGGAGCTCGCTCTGCACTGCTCGTGCTTCGGCCACTTGCCCCGGACATACGGGCTCCAGCGACTCCAGCAGCCATTCGAACAGGTCGGCGAGGTTGCCACCAACAGGGAGCTCGCCGAGCTCGCGTCGCGAGTAGGCGCCCGCCAGCCCGGCGAGCTCCTGCCATCGCGTCAGGTGTGCGCGAACGCGGCTATCGTCGATCTGCAACGCGCCGATAGGTTCCGTCCCACCGACGGCGACGTAATAGCGTTGGGTCGCTTCACGCACCTCGGGCAACACGTGCAACTTCGTCACGTGCGTCAGCTCGTGGAACACGACGGCGAGAATCTCCTCGTCGGTCAGCTGGGGCTCGAGGATCGCCGAGTGGAAGTGGACGGCGAGCGCGACCTTCGTCTTGTCGGTCGATCCGGCGACGAACGCGTTGAGCGTAGGGTTCTGCAACACCACCACCGCAACCCGCATGTCGGCGAGCTTGCCGCGGATCGCTCTCCGGCAACGCCGTCATCCCGTGTGCACCGCTCGCCCACGTTGCGGCTTCGGCGTCGCTCGCGAAGGTCTGGAAGCAGTCGATATCGGGAACCCCGCACGCGAGCGCGACCTGACATACGCCATCGCCATACTCGGCGTCCGTGCACGTTTCTCCTTGGTCGCCCTTGCCGTCGTCGGCGTTGTCATCGCCACCGCCGTTGGTGGCACAACCTGCCAGGGTCAATGCGGCGAGGAGCACGATTCGTCGTTCCATATTCCTGGGCCAAGCAAAGGTCGGACCATTAAACCGCAACAAATCGCGCTTGTGATTCCAATCGGTTCCCAGCGAAATCACCACGCCAGCAGACCGCCTTGCCGGCGGGTACACCAGCCATCGGGCCAGTCGTCACCGCCACGAGGTCGATGCAACCGTCTCGGGTCGTCGTGTGTCCCGTGCCCCGTGCGGAGCGTGATCGCCGGAGCGCTGGTGGCGGCGTGCGGTGCACCCGCCACGACCCTGGCACCGGTCGCGGCCGCTCCAGCTCCGCCGCCGGAGTGCGACGTCTCCGCGGCCGCCGCGTCGCCCAAGCGCGCCTGGCTCAAAGGCTCGTCGCGCCCGGTGGTCATCGCCGAGATCCACGGTACCGACGTCCAGATCGCGTCGGTGACCCGCGAGATCATCATCACGCGCTGGGTGCCGGTCTCCGAGCTCGGGCGCGCGGTGCGGGTCGAGACCGCGGTCTCGCACACCTCCGGCGGGCCGCCGGATCCGGCGTTGTTCGCGCTCCCCGGGTTCCGTGTGGAGAGCACGACGACGCCGTGGGTGCAGATCTTCTCGGGCGAGCCGCTGAAGTTCACCGGCTTCGTGCCGAACAGCGTGACGACCACGATCTTCGAGGAGGCTCCGGCGCGAGAGGATGGAACGACGGGGATCTCGTTCTCCGTGCGAGCGAATCCCCGCGACGACGCGCCGGTCCTCGCCATCATCTCCACCGGTGCGCGCCTGCGGGTGACGGGAACCGCGCCGGCGCCGTGGCTCGCGGTCACCGCGTCGGCACCGTTCAGTCGCGTCGTGGGCTTCATCAAGCCGCCCCCACCGCAGCCGCGCGAGTCCTCCGGCGATGACTCCGGTGAGATCGAAATCCAGGGCAACGCGACCGAGTGGTTGCCGGTGGGGACATGCCTGCGCGACGCGCCGAACGGGAAGGTCGTTGGCGCGATCGTCGGCACCCTGTGGAACAAGCCGAAGGCGCTCCCGGGCGGGGGCACGGCGGTCAGCGTCGGCACACCGTGGGGCGACGTGACGGTCTACGCGAAGGCGACGATCACCGAGGTGCCCGACGAGGAGCACTTCGAGTGGAAGTGGACGAACTGATCAGGCCGCGCCGTCGCCGTCGACACGCTCGATGTGGATGTTCTTGTCCTTCGCATCGGGCTTGCGCGCCGCATCGCCAAACTTGTCGGCGGCATCGGCCGAGATCTCGACGCGGGTCTCGCGCGCGAGGATCTGGATCTTTCCGATCGACGCCTTCGTGATGCCACCGCGGCGGCAGAGCAGCGGGATGATCCACTTCGGATCGGCGTTCTTCGAGCGACCGACGTTGACCGTGAACCACACCGCATTGCCGTGCGCCGCGCTCGGCTCGTCTCCCACGTCGCGACGGTTGCGGCGATCCGGCGGGGGGGTGCGGCGATCCTGTGGCACCGACTCGGACCGCTGACGACGATCATCGCCGCTCTCGACACGGCGCTCCGCCGGGGCGGCCCGCTCGTGGCGCTCCAGATGACGCTCCGGGGCGCGCTCGGGTGCGCGCTCGGTCCGCGGCGCCGGGCGGGTGGAGATCGGTGGGCGCGAGTTCGGGGTGCTCGCCGTGCGCGGGCGCAGCGAGTGCGGGATCGTCAGCTCCTCGGGCGAGGGGCGAGCCTGGCGGCGCTGGTTGACGAGCGCGGCGACGAGGTCCTCGGGCGAGCGATCGGTGAGCAGCGTGCGCGCGACCTCGCGATCGTCATCGGTCGGATTCTCGACGAGCTCGCGAATCTCGAGGACGAGCTGATCCTGATCGCGGATCCGGATGTCGTCGGCGTTCGGCGGCAGCTTCCACACCGGCTCGATTCGCGCGGCGGAGAACATCCGCTCGACAAAGCGGCGCGCCTGCTCGGTGACGACCACGACCGCGATGCCCTTCTTGCCCGCGCGACCGGTACGGCCGCTGCGGTGCACGAGCACCTCGCGGTTCTGCGGCAGGTCCGCGTGGATCACCACGCCGAGGTCGGGAAGATCGAGGCCGCGCGCGGCGACATCGGTCGCGACGCACACCTTGGCGCGGCCATCGCGCAGCGCCTGCAGCGCCTGGTTGCGCTCGCGCTGCGAGAGCTCGCCGGAGAGCGACGCGACCGAGAACCCGCGCTCGCTGAGGTTCGCGGCGAGGCGCGTGACGCCGTCGCGCGTGTTGCAGAACACGAGCGAGCCGCCGGTGTTGTGGTAGCGGAGCAGATTGACGACCGCGAGATCGCGCTCGCGGGAGATGATGGTGACGGCGACGTACTCGATGTCGCGGTGCTTCTCGCCCTCGCTCGACGTCGCGAGGCGCAGCGCGTTCTTCTGGAACCGCTTCGCGAGCGTGGCGATGTCCTTCGGGATCGTCGCCGAGAACATCAGCGTGCGGCGCTCGGCCGGCGCGGCGGAGAGCAGGCGCTCGAGGTCCTCGCGGAAGCCCATGTCGAGCATCTCGTCGGCCTCGTCGAGCACCACCGCTTCGAGCTTCGAGAGCACGAGCGCACCGCGATCGAGATGATCGCAGAGGCGGCCCGGTGTGCCGACGACGATGTGGACGCCACGCGACAGCGCATCGCGCTCGCGCCGCGGATCCATGCCGCCGACGCATGTCGTGATCCGCGCTCCGGTCTCGGCGTACAGCCAGCTCAGCTCGCGCTGGACCTGGATCGCGAGCTCGCGCGTCGGCGCGATGATCAACGCGCTCGGGGCGCCGGCGACTCCGACGCGATCCGCATCGCCGAGCAGCCGCTTCGCGAGCGCGAGCCCGAACGCGACCGTCTTTCCGGAACCCGTCTGCGCCGAGACAAGGAGGTCGCGATCCTCCGTCTCGGTGGTCATGACCGCCGCCTGGACAGGCGTGGGCTCGGCGTACGACTTGGCAGCGAGGGCTCGACGAAGAGATGGGTGCGCGAACGAGAAGGACATCAGGACCGGGGCGCGGACCCTAGTCGGTTACTCCCGGATCCGCAATGACTAGGTCGGGACGGTCGGGAGCAACTGGCGCAAGTGCCATGCCTGGGTGACCAGAGCGAGCTGTGCGCGCCTGCTGGTCCGCGCGATCGACGCGGCGTGCATACCCGCGATCACGAACGTCGCGAGCGTCGCACCGACCACGAGGCCGAACGTGCGTCCGCCGGAGATCACGAGCGCACCGGCATGGCTGAGGAGCCCGCCATCTTGCAGCTCCCACGTCACGGCGAGGAGGCCGCGCGCCTCGAGCACGATCGGGATCGTGAAGCTCGCGACCATGATCAGGACGAGGACCCAGGAGCGCTTGATGAACGCGGGATACGCCATGCACGACATCGTGACCACGCAGGTCAGCGCGGGTACGAACGTGAACGGCCCGGCCATCCGGCTGAGCAGCGCGAGCAACAAGCCGTTCGCGGTGGCGTAGCCGAGCATCTCGACGAACGAGCGCTCGGGCTTCCTGCGGATGGCCCACGCGGCGCCGGCGAGCAGCAGGGCGGCGCCGAACACGGCGAGCACCTCGGGCCACTTGCGGATGCCGTTCCACGCTGCGATCGGGAGGAACGATGCGATCGCGAGATACGCGATGATCGCGGTGCGCGCATGGCGCCGCACACCGTCGGAGTCGGCGGCGCGCAGAGCCGCGACCAGCTCGGGTGGCGGCTCCTTCGGTGGCTCGAGCACGAGCGAGGAGAGCAACTCCGCGGCGCCGCCGAGCTCGGGATCGAGCGCGAGGGCGCGCCCCGCTGCGTGCATCGCCTCTGCGCGGTTACCGGTACCGAGGGCAGCGTGGGCGCGGAACAGCTGCTCGTGGGCGAGTCCTTTGCGGCGCGCGAGATCGCGATCACCGTCGAGGAACGCCTGCACGCGCTCGGCGATCTGCCGGGCGCTCGGCCGCGACGTCGCGTCCATCGCGAGCGCCTGCGTTGCCAGCGCGTCGAGCTCCGGTGGAATCGGGAGATCGGGAAACCGCTGCGCAGGCGACACCACGGTGGAGCCGCTCAACGTGCTCGAGATCGCCGCCTGCGCTTGCCGCGGGTGCACCGGTTGCTTCGTGAGGATCTCGAACAGCAGCGAGCCGAGCGCGTACACGTCCACAGGACGGCCGACCTCGCCCGAGGAGTGCAGTTGCTCGGGCGCGATGTACCCGGGCGTGCCGAGCAACTGGCTCGGTTCGCCGCTGCCGTCGAGGCTATCCAGATCCGTCGTCACCACCTCGGTCACGGCATCGGTGAACACGCGCGCGAGGCCCCAGTCGAGCACGTAGACCTCGCCGTAATCGCCGAGCATGATGTTCGACGGCTTGAGATCGCGATGCACCACGCCGCGCTGATGCGCGAACTCGACCGCAAGGCAGACCTCGGCGAACGCGCGCAGCAGGCGCTGGCTGGCCGGCGGCTCCGACGGGAGCTGCTCGCGCAGCGTGCGCCCGGTCAGTCGCTTCATGGTGAAGTACGGGCGCCCGAGCTGGTCCTTGCCGAGCTCGTGCACGGGCACGATCGCCGGATGATCGAGCCGCGCCTGGATCCGCGCCTCGCGGAGGAAGCGATTGATCTCCGTGGTCGTCGGCGCCTCGGCATTCAGCCGCTTGAGCGCCACGTCGCGCCCGATCCGCCGGTCGTGCGCGTTGATCACCTCGCCCATGCCGCCCTTGCCGATGACCTCGCCCAGGGCGTACGCGGTCACGCCGGTGACCGGTGGATCGAGTCCCGGATCCACCGGCTGGCTCTCGGCGCGCCCACGGACCACGGTAAACGGCTCGTCCCCATCCGACGGCTTCATGCTGTCATCGTACGGGAATCCGCAGGCTTGGCGCCTGGTTGTAATGCGGAGCGCCGATAACACCTTCTCCCTGGACCCATCTCGGGCGAAGAGGCCGCCGTGGCGCTCGGGCTGACCTCGGGTCACGTCGCCGTGCTGCTGCACCGCGCGCGCAAGCAGCTCGAGCGCTGCATGCTCGCCTAGCTCGCCAGGGAGCGTGTAGGTCATAGACCTGCGCGAGCGGCAATCCGCAGTGCCGGCTGCGAACCGTCCGCTGGTTCAGGTGAGCCCCGAAGGTCCCGAAGCAGAGTCTTCACCTGCAGGAGAAAGCCTCTCCTTAGGGTCTTCGAGAACTTCGGGGCTCCTCTTTCTGGAAGCACGGTCGCGTGGATTCGTCGCCGTCCGTCCGGCCGGGGCGCCCTCGTCAGTCATTGCGGAAGCACGGTTTCTGCTGGCACGCGATGACCTCGATGAGCTGGCCGGTGGCATCGAAGAACTGGTTCGACTCGACAAAGCCGCTCGGGCGCCGGTTGATCCGCACGGCGTGCCACGGCTTGCCCGGGCAGGTCGCGCCGGTGAAGCACGCCGCGTAGCGGGCCGGCTCGCCCTTCGCGTCGAGGAGCTGGATCGCGAACAAGCGGTGCGCCGCGTCGTACAGGTCGTGGCGGACGGCCATCCCTCTCATCTCGAACAGCGCGCCGTTGGCGTCGGTGTTCCGGCTCTCGTACTGATGATCGTAGTTGTCGTAGCGGAACCGCCGCTCCGCGACGTCCATGTTCGTCGCGGCGCCACCCGCGCTGTCGAAGAAGGTCTGCGTGACCTCGCGCCCCGCATCGTCGTAGGTCCGCCGCGTTCCGTGAAATCCCGTGGTCCCGCACGGCGTGGGTGCTCCGGTGGCATCGAAGCACGACATCTCGATGTTGTTGCCGACGTCGTTGTACGCCCAGCGGAGCTCGTGAACCTTGTAGCTGGTGTCGACTCCCGGCGTGCCGTCGCGATTGAAGTACTTGCGCGAGGTCACCTCGCCGTGCGCATCGCGCTGATACACGGACTTCGCGGCCGTCGCGTTCGCGCAGCTGGTCGGCGCGCCCGTCACGTCGATGCACGTCTCCGTGGTCGTGAAGCAGTTGTCATCGACCTCCAGGTCCTCGCCGTGTTGCAGGTCGCGATCGCTCGCGGGCGTGCCGTCGGCGCCGAAATTGCGGGTCTGCGTCTGGCAGCCACGCGCGTCGTAGCTGTAGGTGGTCCTTGCCACGCCGTCGTCGTTCTTCACGATCGCATCGCCGACATCGAGGCACGTCCATGTCGCGAGCCCACCGTTCGGCCCCCACGCGTACCGGTCGCCGGCACAGCCCGTCGTGTCGACGGCGCGTTTCCCGTCGACATCGTAGTTCTGCGACAGGACGACGCGACCCGCGGGATCGCGCGTGTACACGCGCCGGTGCAGGCCGGTCGCGTCTGCCACGGGAGCTCCATCGAGACCAAACGAACGCTCGTCGCCGACGAACCCGCGCGCGTCATACGTGACGCGGGTGAGCGCGACGCCCTTCTTGTCCCGCATCGGATCGCCCAGCCACTGCAAGCAGCGGAGCTCCGTGAGCCGGTGTTGCTTGTCCTCGGTGAACGCCATCAAGCCACACCCGTCGAGGGCGTTGGAGCCATTGCGTTTGCGTCCCGAAAATCGGCCGGGGGTGGTGAACAGCAGCGCCTCGTCGAGCGTGCCGGTGCCGTCGAGGTGGAGGCGCTGCGATCGGGCGCCGCCGGGTCCGGTGACGAACACGGTCGTCTCGCTCACGTGATCGCCGCGCCGCTTCTCGACGACCGTCACGCCGGTCGCCTTGCCGATCCGGTAGTGGATCGCGGAAGCGGCGGAGCCCTTGCCGCACACCACGCCGAGCTGATCGATCTCGCAGGACGGCGCGTCGGTCCAGGTGAGGTTCGCCGGCGGCGTGAACGAGGTCGGCGCCTTCGGACCGCGATCCGGTTCCTCGAGGAAGAACAGCTTGTCGGTGCCCGCCGCGGCCGCCGTCGGATAGTCAGGGTGCGGTCCTTTCTCGGGCAGCGGCGACACGATCTCTCGGCCCGCATCGGGGAGCTCCACGGGATCGACGACGACCGGCGCCGGAGCGCTGGCGGGCGGCGCGGGAGGTTCCGCCTCCTCGTGCTTCTTCTTGCAGCTCGCGCACGCCAGCACCGCCAGCACCCACATCCATTTCATCGCACCACGATACCGGAATCACGGCGCCGCGATCGCGACGTCGCCCGACAGCGCGCGATCGAGGACGCCAGCGACGAAGCCGCGCGGCCGGCTGCCGACGATCCGCCCGACCTCGCGGCCATCGCGCAGGACCACGAGCGTCGGCATCGAGCGCACGTTGTAGCGCTCGGCGAGGATCGGCTCGTGGTTGACGTCGATCGCGGCGAGCCGCACGCGGCCGCGATACTCGGTCGAGAGGGCCGCCAGGATCGGCTCCATGACCTTGCACGGCGCGCACCAGCGGGCGGTGAAGTCGATGGCGGTGACACCCGCGACAGCGGCGAGCGCTTCGAAGGCGGGGAGATCGAGCACGGGGAGGTGAACCATGGGAGGAGAGGTGCCGACCGACGGGGGGATTACAGGTGATCGCATCGGGACGTGGTACGACCAGCGCGTGGCACCGCCGCTCACCCGCAAGACAGCGCAGATCGCGCTGCGCGACGACGGCACGGCCCGGATCGCGGTGGTCGCGGATACGCACTCGCATCCACATGCGAGAACGGCCGAGCACCTCGCGGCGCTGAAGCCGGATGCGATCCTGCACGCGGGTGACATCGGCGAGCTGGGTGTGCTCGACGACCTGCGCGCGATCGCGCCGCTATATGCGGTGCGCGGCAACATCGATACGCGGGCGCACGAGCTGCCGGATGTGCTGACGCTCGAGCTCGAGGGCGGCGGCAAGCTGCTGCGGATGCTGATGACGCACATCGCGGTGTACGGGCCGAAGATCCGCGCGGATGTCGCGAAGCTCGCGCGCGCCGACAAGGCGCAGCTGATCGTGTGCGGGCACTCGCACGTGCCGTTCATCGGCGTGGACAAGGGGCTGACGGTGTTCAACCCGGGCTCGATCGGGCCGCGACGGTTTCAGCTGCCGATCGTGTTCGGCACGATCGACATCACGCCGAGGGGCGTGAAGCTCGCCCACGTGAACTGCGAGACGGGCGCGGCGTGGAGCCCCCCGTAGTAAAGTGCGCCATGGGTGAGATGGACGACGTCGAGGCGTTTGCCCGGGCGAACCGGCGCAAGCGGGGGATCCGGTTCACCATCCTGGGCCTCATCTGCGCGTCGCCGTTCCTGTGGCTCGGCTACACCTGCCAGCGGCAGCACGCGAAGAACGCGAGATGGCGCGACGAGGAGCGCGAGCGGAACGCCCTGTCGAAGGAGGAGCAGGCCGAGCTCGACAAGCTGCTCCCCGAGATCGGGAAGCTGATCCAGACGGCATCGAAGGCGTTCGCCGAGGACGTCACGCCCGCGAAGCTCGCGGCGGCCGTGCCCGGCGACGAACGGTGCGGGCGCCGCATCGAGGAGTACGGCTACGTGTTCGTGAAGCCGGGCGAGCAGCCCAAGCCGGCGTCGCTGACGTCGGCGGCGCAGGCGCTCGCGGAGCTCGAGGACCAGATCAAGAAGAGCGAGGATGGCGCGACGAGGTGGCACCTCGAGCGAGCGCAGGGCCTGGCGAAGAACATCGACGAGACGGTGATCTTCGTCGGCGTGCGGACCGAGCCCGAGATGCTGGGGGACTCGTACATCCCGGGGCAGGTGCGCGGGACGGCGTACGTCTACTCGTCGCGTGCGCGCAAGGTCGTGTGCGCCGGCGATATCAACGTGGAGAACTCGGCGGAGATCGCGTTCGAATACTCGACGTCGCGCTACGACGTCGCGGGTACCGGAAACAAGCACCAAGCCGCGCAGTCCAAGCTCGAAGCGGATCTCACCACGCGCACGGCAAAGGCGATCACGACCGGCCTACGACAAGCTCGCTGATCCGCCCGTTTGGACAGGTCTGTCTCGCGCGGCCCGCCCTTGCGCGGAGTGCAATGCGACTTACCAAATGAGGGATGTTGGACGAGGAAACCCTTCACGTCAGCGACGGCGGCCTCGCTCCGCCGGAGCCCGAGAACGAGCGCGCGGCCGCGCTGCGAGCACTTCGTAGCCTCGAGGCCACGGAGGCGCGGGTCGCGCGCAACGCCAAGCGCGAGACCGACGAGGCCAAGGGCAAGCTCGTGATGGAGCTGTTGCCCGTGGTCGATAACCTCGATCGCACGATCGACGCGGCGGCCCAGCACGGCGGAGATCCGGCGATGCTCGAAGGGGTCCGGATGGTTCGCGCGCAGCTCGAGGGCGTGCTCGCGAAGTACGGTGTCGAGGCGGTCGATGCCACCGGCAAGCGTTTCGATCCGTCGATCCACGAGGCGATCGGTGTGGCGCCGGTCGCGGACCCGCGGGCCAACGGCGTGGTCATGGTCCAGCATCAGCCCGGCTACCAGTTCGGCGGTCGCCTGCTGCGGCCGGCAAAAGTCCTGGTCGGCAAGTATCAGCCGCCGACGATGCCGCCGGTCCCGCGCCCGCACTGGCACTAGCTGCCGGGCGTGCGACATACTTGGAGCATGCGCCGCTGGCCCTGCCTCCTCGTCGTCGCACTTGGCTGTGGCAAGGCCGCAGACAAGGCGCCGCCGGCGGTCGCACCGCTGGAGGATCCGCCGTGCGATCCGACGACACCGAAGGTGTGCGTGGATGGCGACGTCGTCGCGTGCGAGGCGACCGGGCGACTCGGGAGGCGTCTGCGCGCATGTCACGACGGCTGCGATCACGGCGTCTGCAAGGGATCGTGCTCGGATGACGCGGTCAAGCTGATCTACCTCGTCGACTCGGATAACGACTTCCTCAGCTTCGATCCGCGCCTGCTGCCAAATGATCCGTTCCACCTGATCGGCAAGCTCGACTGCGGAGTCGGGCTCGGAAGTCCGTTCTCGATGTCCGTCGATCGCAGCGGTACCGCGTGGGTGGTCTACGACCGTGGTCAGCTGTTCAAGGTCGACATCACGAACGCGAAATGCGCACCGTCCGCGTTCGTGCCCAACTCGACCGGCTCCACGACGTTCGGCATGGGCTTCGCCACCGATGTCCCGGGCGGTGACACCGAGAGGCTCTACCTCGCCGCGAACAATGGCTCGAGTGCACTGCACGCGATGGACACCGCGAACAACCTGATTCCGAAGCAGGTCGGCACGATCACCGCGACCACCACCGAGAGTCCGGAGCTCACCGGCGGCGCCGACGCGAAGCTCTACGGCTTCTATCCGGCGACCTCGAGCGTCGCGTTCGTCCAGGAGATCGATCGCGCGAACGGCAATCCGGTCGGCCGGCGATGGGACCTCGGCACCACGGGGCTCGGTGACGTCAACGCGTATGCGTTCGCGCAGTGGGCCGGCGTGTTCTACATCTTCACGACCACGTTCGACGATAGCTTCAACTTCGAGAACGCCGTGCGCACCGTCAATCGCGCGACCGGCAACTACGAAATCACGATGACGCACATCCCGTTCCGGATCACCGGCGCCGGTGTCTCGACGTGCGCGCCCGAGCGCGACGCGAAGCAGCCCTAGCGAGGCGCGCCGAGGAGCAGGCGATTCTTCGGTGTGATCGCCGGATCGATGGTCTGCGCGAGCACGTCGTAGCCGGCCTCGATCAACCGCTGTGCGCGGGCCACGTCGATCACGAGCGGCCCATCGAGCCAGCCATCGAGCGGCGAGCGCGCGACCTCGTGACAGCACGGCAGCACCGCCACCCGAGCGCGTGCGGCGAGCGCGGCGGCGAGAACGTCATCGGTGAGCGCGCCGCACGCGTGGACCGAGACCACGAGGTCTCCCGTCGCGAGCGGCACATCCGCGAGGCGCTTCGCCGCGAATGTGACGCGGCCCGCGAGGCGCGGCCAGGTCGCGACAAGCTCGGCGGCGAGCACCGGAGCGCTCGCTGGAATCACGGGATCGATCGCGAGCGCGATGGGCGAGCTGTCGTCGAGGAGGAGCAGCAAGTGCGCGACGAGGCCGTGGCCGCACGCGACGTCGATCACGCGCCCGCCGCGATAGCGCCTCCGCGCGCGCCGCGCGACCTCCCATGCCTCGTACAGCTCCTTGCGCGGGAGCACGCCCGTGCGGCACACCGCGCGCGCCACGCGATCGAACAACGACTCGCTCGGGAACCGCGCCAGATCGCGCGGCGTGAGGCGATTGCGGCTGCCGTGCGAGAACGAGCGGGTCACGAAGACGGCGCTATTGCGTGCGACGACGGCTGAGGCCGTTCAGCCGGTCTTCCGACTTCGGCCGACCGGTGACGTTCTTCCCGCCGCGATTCACGATGATCACGTTCGGCTTCGGTGCTTCCTGGTGGACGATCACGGGCGCCGCGACCTCGCACACGACCTTGCGATCGAGCCCGCGCCCGATGACGACGCGCTTGCACCCCGCCGACTGCGTGGTGGTCGCTTCGGCCTTGGCGGGTTCCGGCTTGGGATCCGCCGCAGCGAGGCCGGCGCCGAGGACGAGGACCGCGAGGGCAGCGAGAGTGCGCATCCCGGAGAGTATGGCGCGCGGCGGGCGGAAATGCCTGGAAAATTCAGGTGCGGCTCGCGCGAGCGAAGGCCAGCTCCATCACGGGCAATGGTATCGCGCCTAGGCTTCGCCGGTCCGCACGAACCGGGCCGCCGACGTGGCCGTGAGCTTGAACGTGGGGCTCGTGCGACCCGTGCGGAGCACCTCGTTCGTGCGCTCGTCGAACGCCGCGATCATCGCGTGCGGGTCATCGTCATCCGGCACGACATCGAGATCGATCCGGATCCGCTGCCCGTCGTCACCCGCGTACGAGAACGTGGAGTGCAGCCGCGCACGCGCCGACTGCTCGTGGCGCCGCAGCACCTCGGTCACCGTCTTCACGAGCGTGTGAAACGCGGCGTGATCGAGCGGCTTCGGGTTCTTCTTGTCGCGGCCCATGGTCCACGGCGTGACCAGGGCGGGCTCGGAATCACCGCGTCGCGTCATCTCGATGGCCCACCCGTCGTCGTTCTCGTTCTTGACGACGCGGGCGACCCAACCGTCCTTCTTCCAGAGCCTTGGGTCGGAGGTCTCGTCCGCGGGAGCGTCGATCATCGACGGAGCATGCACTCCCGCCCTGACATCAGTTACCCTGGTCCCATGCTGCGAGGGAGCGCGTGGGTCGTCGTGTTCGCAATGGCCACCACCGGATGCATGTTCGACCACCGGCGCGAGGATCGCCCGGCGCGGGTCAGGTTCGGCGTGACCACACATCGGCTATCGAGCGAGACGGGCGACTCGCTCGTCGCCGCGCGCAGTGGCGAACCGATGCCGACGTCCACGAAGGCCGGGCCGAGCACGGCGATCACGGGCTCCGCGCAGTTCACGATGTCGTTCCGCGGTCCGGTGTACCTCGGGGTCGAGGCAGAGGGCGGAGCGATGACGCGCTCGGGCTCGAACTATGCGGGCGGCTACGGCGTGATCGGCGCGGAGTCGACGTCGGGAATCGGCTCGCTCGCCGTCGAGCTCGTGGCGGGCCGGCGGTGGATGCGCCAGGACACGGAATCGGCCGACGTGTCGTCGTTCGCTGTCGAGCCGCGGCTGCGCGCGCAGTTCTGGATGACCGATCAGCTCACGTTCGGTGCGGCGATCGGCGCCACGCCGATCGATCGTTCGTTCATGGCCGGCGTGTTCCTCGGCGTGCACTCGAGCGTGTTCAATTCCTGGAAGCCCTGAGCCGGGAATGGAGGCACCGCGCCGGCGGTAGACTGCGACATGCGATTCGCGCTCGTCGCCATGTTCGCCGCATGCGCCCAAGCTCCCGCGACGTCTCCGCCGCCGGTCGCGGTCGCGCGCATCGAGCCACCATCGGCTCCGAGCAAGGACGACATCACGCGAAGGAGCCACGAGCTGCTCGATGCGTTCGATCGCGGCGAGGTCGCCAAGGTCGAGCCGGTCCTCGCGGAGCGCCTCGTTCACTTCGAGGGCGGCAAGCCGAGGACCCGCACCGAGGACCTGGACAAGTTGCGCAAGCGCAAGTCAGGTGATCCGTTCATCGCGCAGCGCGCATGGTCCGACGAGCAGGTCACCGTGTCGGCTGACGACGCGGTGTTCATCGGCAAGGCAACCGAGACCCAGGGCGGCAACGACAAGCACGGCGGCTACAAGTTCGTCGGCTGGTACACGCTGTCGTGGTTGCGCGAAGGCTCTGCGTGGAAGGTGCGGCTGTGGACGTGGCAACGCGCGGGCAAGTCGAGCCAGACCGATTTCTGGAACGACGTGTTCCGGACCGACTCCGGCTTCGAGAAGCAGCCGAACCAGTTCCTCATCGAGATCACGAAGAGCGTGAAGCCCGGTGCCGCGCTCGATCTCGCGATGGGGCAGGGCCGCAACGCGCTGTATCTCGCACAGGCGGGCTGGAAGGTCACCGGTGTGGACTTTGCCGAGGAGGGCGTGCGGATCGCACGCGAGGAGGCGACGAAGCGCAAGCTCGGGATGACCAGTGTGATGGCCGATATCGATACGTGGGACTTCGGCACCAACCGCTGGGATCTGATCTCGATGATCTACCCCGGCGAAAATCACGAACCGTGGATCGAGAAATCCAAGGCAGCGCTCAAGAAGAACGGATTGTTCGTGCTCGAGTTCTTCGCCGGCGACCCCGATCACCCCGATGACGGCGGGTACCTGCCCGGTCAGCTCGCGAAGATGTTCGGCGACCCCGCGTTCCAGATCCTCCGCGACGACACCTTCGAAGGGACTCCCGACTGGGCCGTCGATCACGCGAAGCTGGTGCGCTTCGTCGCGCGCAAGATCCGATAGCATCGGGTAGCGTGAACCCATGAGCGAGTCCCCGACGGCAGAACAGAAGATCGCGATCCTCCAGGGTTTCGTGAACAGCTACGGCGAGGATCTGCTCGCAGTCCGCGCTGCGCTCGCGGAGCCATCGACACCCGAGGAAGCGCAGCGCGTGCTGATCGGCGGCCTCAACTACGCGCTCGACATGCTCGACATGTTCCCCGATCACCACAAAGGCCTCGGGGTCGCCGACGACGCGATCGTGCTGCGGCTCGCCGCGAAGCTCGCCGTGGCGGCGGGTGCGTCCTCCGCTGCCCTCGCCGCGCTCGCCGCGCAGGCGACTCATGTGACCTCGCTGTTCGACAAGCTCGCCGCGCCGCTCGAGCAGCTCGTCGCGACGTTTCCGGACCGCGAGGTCCGCGGGCGCACGGCAACGAAGATCCTGTCCCACAAGGACACGAGGATCATGTTCGACGCCGACATCGGCCGCGAAGCGAAGCGTCAAGCGCCGCAGCTCATCGACACGAAGGTCGAGGGGCCCGAGCGCGCGTTGATCGAGCTCCGCAAGATGGTCGAGCACGCACTCAAGAAGGCCGGCATCAGTAGCTGAGTCCTGATAGGCTCGGCACCATGTCGCGGACCGAGGTGACGGTTCACGGGTTGGTGCACGAGGTCGAGATCCACGAGCTCTCGCCGTCGAGCATGTATGTCGTCGGTCTGCCGTTGCTCGATGTCGGCACCAAGGTCGCCGTTGCGATCATCTCGAGCGAGCAGTCCCGGGTGAGCACGCTCGGCCAGGTGAAGTACGCGCTGAGCGGCTCTGTCGCCGCGAGGTTCCGGGTCCGACCCGGCGCCAAGATCGAGCTCCGCGAGCCGGTGAGCCCGGAGGACGAGCGGTTCGCGATGGTCGTGACCGCACTCGTGGCCGAGCGGGGCGGCGGCGCGGCGTCCGCACCCACGTCGTCGAGTCACAAGGACTTCCAGCCGACGCTGCGACTCACGGCGCCAGCGCTGACGTTTCTGACCTCGGCGATGAACCAGCTCGAAGCGGCGCAGACCGCCACCGCTGCGTTCGCCGGCTCGCTCGAGGATCTCGACCTCGAGAGCCTGCTGTCGATGCTCGAGCTCGGCCGGAAGTCCGGGTGCCTCGAGATCGAGCACGCGCGCGCCCGCGCGATCCTCCACCTCGCCGACGGCCGGATCGTCGATGCCACCGCGGACTCGATCAACGGCGATCCCGTGGCCGTGCTCGACGACGTCCTCGGATGGAAGGCCGGCCAATTTCAGCTGCTCCCGAGACAGCCCACCAGCCGGACTCTGGACCTCGGCGTGACCGAGCTGCTCCTCGAACACGCCCAACGTCGCGACGAAGCGAAGCGCCGCTAGGCACGGGTGTGCGCCGTCGCGCATCGCGAGCACGAATGTGAGAGACCTGTGCGCCGGCGCTCACCCTGCTCCTGCGAACGCCCCAACTGGGCGGGATTGGTGGGATCTGGTCCGGGCCGTCGTTTGCATGAAGCGCACGAATGCTGAAGGCTGCCGTGCGCGTGCTCGCTTGCCTTGCGATCACTGCTGCCGGGCCCGCGCTCGCTGACCCGAAGCGCCCGCTACCGAACTACGACGGTCGCGGGACCGAGGCGAACGACGGGCACTGGGCGCTGTGGATCCCACGCGTCGCGTTCGCGCCGCTGTACTTCATCAACGAGTACGTGCTCCGGCGTCCGATCGGCGCGCTGGTCCGGATCTCGGAGCGAGACCACTGGGTCGAGGCCGTCACCGACGTGTTCACCTTCGGGCCCGAGGATCAGTTCCTCCTGGTCCCGACGGCGCTTGTCGATTTTGGCCTGCAGCCGAGCGTCGGCCTCTATTTCTCGGGCGAGAACGTGTTCGCGTCCGGCAACCAGGTGCGAATCCATGGCTCGACTGGCGGGACCGATTGGCTCAGCCTGACGGTCCTCGATCGGTACGTCTGGAATCGCAAGCGGACCTACCTCGCGGCGCGGTTCGAGTTTCTGCGCCGTCCCGATTTCTTGTTCTTGGGCATTGGCCCGACGGTGACCGAAGCGACTCGCGCGCGGTACGGACTCCAGCGGATCGACGCCGCTCCGGCGTTCAAGCACAAGTTCGGACTGGAGTCCTGGATCACGCTGGCGGCCGGTGTGCGTACCATCTCGTACCGGCCGGGCTGCTGCGCGGACCCGTCGCTGAGCACCCTGGTCGCCGACCAAACGGTGCCGATGCCGCCCGGGCTGGGGATGCCCTACACAGCGCTCTACCAGCGCGCCGAGCTTGTCGTGGATTCGCGCGCACCCGTGCCGGCGCCGGGCAGCGGCGGTTATCTCCGCGTTCACGGCGAGACCGACTTCGACACGACGAACGATCGCAGCTGGATCGGCTACGGCATCACGGTCGGCGGCGCCGCGGACCTCACCGGCCACCAGCGAAGCGTCAAGTTGCAGGCTGCCGTCGACTTCGTCGATCCGATTCGCGGCGAGGTCCCGTTCAACGAGCTCGCGCAGCTCGGGAGCGACTTGATGCCGGGGTTCCTGCCGGGCTGGATGAACGGGCGCAGCACGTTCGCCACGCAGATCGCGTACACGTGGCCGATCTGGACCGAGCTCGATGGTGAGCTTCGATTCTCCGCCGGCAACGCATTCGGCACGCACCTCGATGGCCTGACGACCCGCAAGTTTCGCCTGTCCGGCGATGTCGGGATGAGAACGGCGGGATTTCGGGATGCGGGCCTCGAAGTGCTGTTCGGGCTCGGCACGGAGACGATCGAAGATGGCGCCGGCATCACGTCGGTGCGCGTGGCCATCGGCTCGCGGCGGGGGTTCTGATGATCACGAAGCTTCAGGCGTGTGTCATCGGCGTGGTCGTTGCCGGCTGCGCGACCGCCTCGCAGACATGGTTTCCGCTTCGCGAGGCGTTCACGAAGGACACGGACGTGACCCCGGTCTCCGTCCCGTGTCGTCCGGATCCGTCGAAGAAAGACCCAACGCGGGTCGCGTGCGCACCGAAGCCCTACGAGACGTCGTACCGATGGGACGCGATCGACAAGCTCACGTTCGAGCAGTGGTCGCGGACGCTCTCGTTCAAGGCGGACCACGAGGCCAGGAACGCGAACAGCCTCGACGAGGTCGCCGACTCGTCGTGGTTTGACAACCGGATCGGCAGTCGCGAGATGTCCGGGGACGAGGCGGCCGCCGGAGCGTGCGCGCCCGAAGACATGATCTTGCCACCCACCACCGACGGTGAGTGGACGATCGACCGCGGCAAGGACAACGGCTCTTCGCTTGGCTTCCGCATCGACGTGCCGGGCAAAGGGCTCTACCAGTTGAAGGCCGACGATTCGATCCAGCCCGAGCGCGGCAGCGCCGCGAGCGTGATCGGTGCAGCGCTCTACCATGCCGCCGGGTTCGGGAGCACGTGCGAGCAGATCGTGTACCTCAAGCGCTCCCACCTCAAGCTCACTCCGGGCCTGATGGTCACCACCTACGAGAAGCCGCACCCATTCGACGAGAAGGCGCTCACCAAGGTCCTCGACGCGGCGACCCACCGCGGCGACGAGATCCGGATGCAGGCATCGAAGTGGTTGCCCGGGTACGCGCTCGGACCGTTTCGCTACGAGGGCACGCGAGGAGATGACCCGAACGACATCATCCCGCACGAAGATCGTCGCGAGCTCCGCGGCAGCCGCCTGCTCGCCGCGTGGATGAACCACTGGGATTCCCGCGAGCAGAACTCGATGGATGTGTGGCTCGCGACCGACGCCAAGAACCCACGCTCCTCCCCGGGCTACGTGCGTCACTACCTGCTCGATACGAGCGACACCATCGGGCAGGAGATGCTCCCGGGGTCGACCCGGAGCGGCTTCTCGTACGGGTTCGATCCCGGCCAGATCGTGACCGACTTCGTGACCCTCGGGATCCGTGAACGCCCCTACGACCGCGCGGCACCCACGCCGGGCCGCGAGCGCTTCGGGATCTTCTCGGCGCGCGACTTCGAGCCCGAGGAGTGGAAGGGCGCCTACCCGAACCCGGCATTCCTGCGGATGACGGAGCGCGATGGCGCGTGGATGGCTCGCATCATCGCGCGGTTCACGCCGGCTCACATTCGCGCGATCGTCGGTGCCGGGAAATTCAGCGATCCGACCGACGTCGACTACCTCACCGGTGTGCTCGTCGAGCGGCAGAAGCGGATCCTCGAGCGTTACCTGACCCGCCTGTCTCCGATCGCCAGCGTACATCTCGAGACCGACGGTCGGATCTGCGGAGTCGATCTCGCGCGCCTTCACGGCGTGCGCCCCGCGGATCGCTTTCACTACGATGCGGTCGAGGAGGGCGGCGGTCGGGAGATCGCGCTCGCCGTCACGGCCGGGCCGGATGGAGCCGTCTGCGTGACGCCGCAGCCCGTGGCTGCCGACGGGCTCGCCGACGACGCACCCGGGCGCCGCGTGCTGATCCGCGTCCGCAACGGCGTCGCTGGTCCACTCGAGATTCATACGTACGATCTTGGCGCACGCGGGATGCGGGTCGTCGGACTGACGCGACCGGCGTCGTGATCCTGCTCTGCCGAGATGCGCGCGCCGCACCGAACTCCCGACGATCTTCGCGCGCTCGCCGCCGACCACTTCTGGATCGAGGACGATGAAGACGCTGCCATTGCCGGACGCGCTCGAACTCTTCGATCAACCCGGCGGATTGAGATAGAGCATCACGCAGAGTCCGATCGCGACCGCAACCACGGCGAGCGCGACGAGCGTTCCGGTCCACGATCGTCCGATCTTGTGATTCTCGAGGTCACTCGGCGCGGTCATCATCGCGTGCACCTGCGCGGCCTTGAAGCCGCACGGCTTGCAGCAGTAGGCTTCGTTCGCGATATCGAGCTGGGCGAACGGCATCCGGGTCATGCAGCGCGTGCACTCGGCTGTGCCGTCCTCGGCGACCGGCGGCAGCTTCGAGGTCAGCATGTCGGCGGGGACGACCGGATCCCAGCCCTTCGGATCGGTGAGGACCGCGACGCCGAGCCCGCCGAACACGGCGCGAGTGGCGATCCGGGCGGCGCGGTCAAAGTCGTCGTTGCTCACGGGCCAGGTTGTAGCGACCCCCCCGGAGCGGATCAACGCATAAGTTGGGTCACGGGCTGACAGCGAGGGGCGCGGACAGGGGCGAGCTGCGCCCGTACTTGTCGACGAACCCGATCGCGACCTGCTCGCCCGGAAGGAGCGGTCTCGGTCCGGGAACGCAGCCCTTGCCGCCGGTCTTGAACGTGTAGACGAGGTCGCTGGTGCG
>JBBRBG010000077.1:0-38632 GCA_038206055.1 Haliangiales bacterium | reverse complement strand
ACAAGATTCGTGTCTTCGTTCTGCCGGAACGCCGTTCCGACCGAGTCCAACCGCGCGCTGTAAAAATCAAGATGAGTAACTACGCGCGCAAGCGTCCGGTCAAATCCTCGTCGAGGAGCCGCGCTAAGTGAGTGGCATTGGACCTAGTCGCGGCCGGGGTTCGCGAGACCGAGCCGGTGCAACATCTTGTGGATCGACATGCGGTCGATCCCCGCGGCGCGCGCGGCGGCGGAGATGTTGCCGTCGTGCTGCGCGAGCAAGCGCGAGATGTAGCGCTTCTCGAACTCGCTGATCACGGCCTGCTTCGCGTTCTTGAACGGCTGGGTGACATCGACAGGCACCGTCATCGACGCGTCCGCCGACGTGGCGGTCTGCGACGGCGTCACGGTGATTCCCGACGCCTCACCCTTCGGGGACGAGGCAGGCGAGCGGCGCAGCGAGTCCTCGCTGTCGGGGGTCTCGGCGAGCAGCACGGCACGCTCGATCACGTTGCGCAGCTCGCGCACGTTGCCCGGCCAGTCGTGCTTCATCATGAGATCGATCGTCTCCTGCGCGATCGACGCGAGCTCGCCGCCCGGGGTCGTCGCGAGGATGTGCTCGATGAGGAGCGGGATGTCGTCCTTGCGCTCGCGCAGGGGGGGCACGTGGACGCGCGCGACCGCGAGCCGATAATAGAGGTCCTCGCGGAACCGACCGCGGTTGACCTCGACGCCGAGATCGCGATTCGTGGCCGCGACCACGCGCAGGTCGACTTCGAGGGTCTTGGAGCCGCCGACCCGGCGGACCTCCTTGCGCTCGAGCACGCGGAGCAACTTCGGCTGCATCCCGAGCGGCAGCTCGCCGATCTCGTCGAGGAACACCGTGCCGCCGTGGGCGCGCTCGAAGGCGCCGGCATACGAGTTCGTGGCGCCGGTGAACGCACCGCGCTCGTGGCCAAACAGCTCGCTTTCGATCAGGTTCGGCGGGATCGAGCCGCAGTCGAGCACCACGAACGCGCCCTTCTCGCGCGGCGAGTGATCGTGCAACGCCTCGGCGACCAGCTCCTTGCCGACTCCGGTCTCACCCGTGACGAGCACGGTGGTGTCGCTCTTCGCGAGCTTCTCGAGCCGCGCGAACATCTCTCGCATCTTCACGGAACGACCGATCATCGACCCGAAGCGGTCGGTATCGGAGAGCTCGACCTCGACGGAGTCGCCGAGCGGGTCGAACTTGAGCCGCGTGCCACCGAGCGCGATCTGCGCTCCTGGCTGGATATAGACATCGTTGATCCGCAGGCCCGAGACATACGTCCCGTTCGTCGAATCGAGGTCGCGCAGACGATAGCCCCGGTCATCCAGTCGGATCTCGCAGTGCAGTCCCGACACCTTGGAGTCCGAGAGCTGGACGTCGTTGCCGCGCCGCGCGCCGACCCGGATCACGGACGCCTCGATGTCCCGCACCAGCCCGGCATCGGCACCGCTCACGACCTCCACGCGGCACCGGCGCAGTCGCGCGGATGTCGCACGACCGCCGATATACGTGACCCATGTGCCCGAGCGCAGGTCGTCGACCGGCATGTGGCGGCACGGTACCACAGCCTCCGGATTTACGAGCGAATCCGTCTAGACAGCCTCGGCGACCCGCTTCTTCGCCGCCTTGAAGTTCGCGTCCAGGCGTTCTGCGACCTCCTTGCCGAACGCCCGCTGGGCCTTCGGGAAGATCTCGGTCTCCTCCTCCTTCGCGTGGCGCGCGACGGTGTCGATCAGCGCCTGGAACGCATCCCGCCGGTCCTGCGCGCCGATCGCGAGCTCGTCGATCTTCTTCACCAGGTACTCGAGTTGATTCGCCTCGGCGTCGTGGAAGTCGGCGAGCGAGCGGGTGACCGGGCTGGTGCGCAGGGTGGGGAACACCTCGCGGACCTCGGCCTTCTCGTGCGAGACCAGCTCGCGCTTGATGGTCGGCCACAGCTCGGTGAACTTCTCGTCGCTCGCCTTCGCGCGCTCCATCAGCACCATCACCGCGCCGTGCTGCTCCGCGAGTGTGCGCCACACGCCGGTCAGGCCCGCGAGGCGCGCCTTGAACCTCTTCACCACGCCCGCTCCAGTCGAGAGAATCGAGTCCATTCGGTTCAGCATTGTCCTGCTCCTTGATTTCTCCAGACCAAATGCATCGCGCGCGCCGGTGTCAGATCCGCCCGGGCGGGCGAGTTCGCCCGGTGACCACGCTTCCCTCCCCACGAATCGCGGTTCGCCCGGGCACGTGAATTGCTCCTCCCGCGCGCGCATGGCCAAGACCAAGGGGAGTCCCCGTAGCACCACGACCGTCAACGACCAGCACGGCACCGGGGGCGAGCCGCATCAGCAGGCCACCGGCGACAACGTGCTGACCACGAACCAGGGAGTGCCGGTCTCCGACGATCAGAACATGCTCCGGATCGGCGCCCGCGGCCCTGCCCTGCTCGAGGACTTCCACTTCCTCGAGAAGATGACTCACTTCGATCACGAGCGGATCCCGGAGCGAATCGTCCACGCACGCGGCTCTGGCGCGCATGGGACGTTCACGCCCTACAAGGGCGCCGCGAAATACTCGCGCGCGGCGTTCCTCCAGGACCCCGGCGTCGAGACCCCGGTGTTCACACGGTTCTCCACGGTGGCCGGCGGCGCGGGATCCGTGGACCTTCCACGTGACGTCCGCGGCTTCGCGGTGAAGTTCTATACGTCGGAGGGCAACTTCGACCTCGTCGGCAACAACATCCCGGTGTTCTTCATCCAGGACGCGATGAAGTTCCCCGACTTCGTCCACTCCGTGAAGATGGAGCCCGACCGCGGCTTCCCGCAGAACGCGTCCGCCCACGACACGTTCTGGGACTACATCTCGCTCGCGCCCGAAGCGATGCACATGGTGATGTGGGCGATGTCGGATCGCGCCATCCCGCGCTCGCTGCGCATGATGGAGGGCTTTGGCGTCCACACGTTCCGGCTCGTCGACGCGGCCGGCAAGGCGACCTTCATCAAGTGGCACTGGCGGCCCGTGCTCGGCACGCAGAGCGTGACGTGGGACGAAGCCGTGAAGATCTGCGGTGCCGATCAGGACTTCCACCGCCGCGATCTCTACGCCGCGATCCAGGCCGGTGCATTCCCCGCGTGGGAGCTGTCGATCCAGCCGTTCACCCAGGAGCAGGCCGATAGCTTCGACTTCGACGTGCTCGATCCGACGAAGCTCGTGCCCGAGGAGGTCATCCCGCTCGTGCCGATCGGCAAGATGGTCCTCGACCGCTGGCCGGATAACTTCTTTGCCGAGACCGAGCAGGTCGCGTTCCACCCCGGCCACCTCGTCCCCGGCATCGAGTTCTCCGACGACCCGCTGCTGCAGGGCCGGATCTTCTCGTACACCGATACACAGCTGAGCCGGCTCGGCGGCCCGAACTTCCACGAGCTCGAGATCAACAAGCCGAAGTGCCCGATGCGGAACTTCCAGCGCGATGGCATCAAGCGTCAGCAGGTCGACAAGGGCCGCACGAACTTCGAGCCGAACAGCATCGAGCCGAACGGGCCGCGCGAGACCGCGAGCGGCTTCGTGACCTTCCCGCAGCAGACCAACGGCGCGAAGGTCCGCGAGCGCTCGGAGACGTTCTCCGACTATCACAGCCAGGCGCGCATGTTCTATCGCTCGCAGACAGCGGTCGAGCAGGCCCACATCGCGAGCGCGTTCACGTTCGAGCTGTCGAAGGTCGAGGCCGTCGCGATCCGCACGCGCGTGCTCGGGCACTTGAAGATCATCGAGCCGGCGCTCGCCGACACGGTCGCCGATGCGCTCGGCATGTCGGGTCAGGCCGATGACATCACGCCCGTCCGCGCGCCGATCGACCTTCCGCCGTCGAAGGCACTGTCGATCCTCGCGAACGCTCCGGCCACGCTCGAAGGCCGCAAGGTCGGCGCGCTGATCGCCGATGGCTTCGATGCCGAGCTCCTCGGCAAGCTGCGCGCTGCCGTCGAGAAGGCCGGGGCGATGTTCGAGGTGGTCGCGCCGAAGATCGGCAAGACCACCGCCGCCGATGGCAGCACGCTCGCCGCGGACCACATCGTCGCCGGTGGCCCTTCGGTGATCTTCGACGCCGTCGCCGTGCTGTCGGCTGGCTCGCTCGTCGATGCGCCGCCCGCGCTTGCCTGGGTCAGCGACGCGTTCAACCACTGCAAGGTGATCGGCGTCGTCGAGGAAGCGCAACCGCTGCTCGCGGCGGCGCGCGTCGTCGACGACACGGGAGTCGTCGACCTCGGCGGCAAGGGCATCGCGACGTTCATCGAGACCGCGAAGCGCGGCCGGATCTGGGGGCGCGAGAGCAAGCAGGCCGACAAGCCGAGCCCACCGAACGGCTCCACCGAAGGCGGCCCCGGCAAAGCCGGCCGCCAAGGCGCCCGCGAAGCCGGCGAAGCGCCGCTGACGCCGCCGACCGAGTAGCGCTACGCTGCCGCGATGCAGCCGCCCGCGGATCTAGTGCGCCTCAACGAGCTCGACGATGCGTGGGCGGTGCGCGGCGCCGGAGCGCGACTCGATGCCGTACGCAAGGGCGGCCGCCGGATCCGCGATCGGATCCTCTCGGCGGGCACGGCGCGCTGCGTCCGCACCGCCGACATCGCGACGTTTCCGTATCCGACCGCGTTCGGTCTCCAGGGCGTGGCCGCGTCGCCGGCGCCGTACGTGTTCATGCGCAACCGCATGCAGCTCGTCCAGGTCACCGCGGGCGGCCGGCTCGTCACGATCCTCGTCAACCCGACCGATAGCGAGCGCTCCGCCGCGGCGCCGTTCTTCGCGCAGATGGCGGAGAAGTACGGCGCGGTCGTCCAGAAGCTCCTCGCGAACATCCATTCCTCGATCCCGGCGGCGCTCGCTGCGTGGGGCGTGCGCCCCGAGGCGATCGACTACGTGACGTTCGATCACCTCCACGTCCAGGATCTACGCGGCCTGCTCGCGCCGGGCACCAACGGTCGCGTGTACCTGCCAAACGCGAAGCTGCTGGTCCAGCGCGGCGAGCTCGAGACACTCGCGGGCCTGCATCCGTTGCAGGCGTACTGGTACATCCCGCAGGCGCTCTCGGGCATTCCGGCGGATCGGATCGTCGAGCTCGACGGCGACTACCTGCTCGGCGGCGGGTTCGCGCTGCTCCGCACGCCGGGTCACACCGCCGGCAACCACTCCCCGGTGATGGTCACCGATCGCGGCGCATGGACGATCAGCGAGAACGGCATCTGCGTGGATGCCTACGCGCCGGGCATCAGCCAGATCCGCGGCGTCGCGCGGCACGCGCGCGATCAGGGCGTCGAGGTCATCCTCAATGCGAACACTCGCGAAGGCACGCTCGATCAGTACACGTCGATGGTGCTCGAGAAGACCGTGGCCGACCACGTTCCCGATCGGCCGGAGCTTCCGCAGCACTTCCCCTCCTCCGAGCTCGTCGCGCACGCCCTCGCTCCCGGGCTCAAGCCCACCTACACGCACGGCGCGATCCGCTTTGGCGACCTGGCATAGGAGCTGACAGGGTGACTGCCACCATGTCGGCGCCACGCCAATCTGGCGCGCCGCGACGTGGCGTCGATCCAGCTTTCGCCAGGTTGCGCCTGGCGCGGGCATTGCTCATCCCCCACTGCGATGTCCGCGATCCAGTCCCTCCTCCGCGTCATGACCCTGCGCGATGCCGAGGCCATTATTCTGGAGGCCGGAAAAGTGCCCAGCCTGCGCCGCCGCGGGCAGGTCGAGGCGATGGCGATGCCGCCGATCGAAGCGAAGCTGCTCGCGGACTTCGCGGAACCGCTGACCGCGGGGCGCACCGAATGGCCATCGAGCATCCCGTTCACCGACACCGATGGCGCGACCTACGCCGTGACCATCGAGCGCGCATCGGCCGGCCTTCGCATCGTGGCCCGCAAGGGCAAGGCGGCACCACCGCCCGCCGCACCGCCGGCGCCTGCTGCACCCGCCGATGCGAAACCCGCTGCGTGGTGGGCGAAGGCGAAGCCGGCACCGGCTGAGGCCGCTCCGCCGACCCTGTTCTCGATGCCCGAGTCCGATGGGCCGCAGCGCCTGGTCGCGCTGATCGCCCCGGCAGTCGCGATCGCGAAGGACCGCGAAGCATCCGACGTGATCGTGTCGAGCGGCCAGCCGGTGCGCCTGCGGATCGGCGGCTACCTCGAGGCCACCGACCTCGCGCTCGACGACAACGAGCTCGCCGCGTGCGTCAGCGCGCTCGGCTCGAACACCGATCACAGCGCCGAGGTCGACGGTGTGCGCATCCGCGTGAACGCGTTCGATCACCTCGGCGGATTCGGCCTCGTCGCGCGCCTGATCCGTGACCGCGTGCCTACCCTCGCGGAGCTCGCGCTTCCCCCCGAGGTCGGCAATGCGATCGAGCACCGCGACGGCCTCGTCCTCGTCTGCGGCCCGACCGGCTCCGGCAAGTCCACCACCCTCGCTTCACTGATCGATCTCCTCGACCAGCGCCGTGCAGCCCACGTGATCACTCTCGAGGATCCGATCGAGTACCGGTTTGCCGCGCGCCGCTGCTTGATCCACCAGCGCGAGCTCGGCACTCACATCCCCACGTTCGCCACCGGCCTCAAGGCTGCGCTCCGTGAAGCGCCCGACGTGATCCTCCTCGGCGAGCTCCGCGATCGCGAGACCATCGCCGCTGCGCTCACCGCCGCCGAGACCGGCCACCTCGTGCTCGCCACCCTCCACGCTCCGAGCGCGGCCGGCGCGATCGATCGCGTGATCGATGCGTTCCCCGAGACCGCGCAGCGCCAGATCCGCTGGCAGCTCGCCTCCTCGCTGCGCACCGTGATCACCCAGTACCTCCTCCCCCGCAAGGACGGGGGGCGCGCCGCCGCCGTCGAGGTCGTGCCCGTCAACACCGCCGTCGCGAACATCATCCGCAAGGGCGAGCTCCACACGCTTCCCACGGCGATCAACACCGGTCGCGAGGCCGGCATGATCCCGCTCGAGCGCTCGCTCGCGAAGCTCCTCGACTCCGGCGTGGTGTCGCCGCTCGTGGTGAAGAAGATCGCGCAGGACCACGACCTGCTCGCCGCGCTGTCGGCGAAGCTGCGCTGAGGGTGTCCCGGCCGGGCGACGTCGGCGAAGCCACACGACTGTGCTCCAGAATGGTGAGCCCCGAAGTTCACGAAGACCCCAAGGAGAGGCTTTCTCCTGCAGGAGAAGACTCTGCTTCGGGACCTCCGGGCCTTCGGGGCTCACCTGAACCAGCGGACTTCGGTTCGCAGCCGGTACTGCGGATTGCCGCTCGCGCAGGCCTATGGCCTACGTGCTACCAGAGCTACGGCTTCTTGAACTGAGTGCGATCGAGACCGTGGCGCTCGACCAGCGCCCATAGATTCTTCCGATCCATGCCCGCCGCGCGCGCCGCCTGCGCGAGGTTGCCGTGGTGCACGCGCAACAGCTCGCTCAGGTAGCGCTTCTCGAAGCCGTCGATCATCTCCTGCTTGAGATCGCGAAACGGCCGCTCCACGTCGGGCCGCGCCGTGCTCGCGCGGGACTTCGGCAGCGCCACGTCGGAGTCCTCGACGGTCGTGGTGGCGCACACGACCATCGCCTGGTGCACCTTGTTCTCGAGCTCGCGCACGTTGCCGGGAAAGTCGTAGCCGGCGAACCGCGCGAGCGCGGCCGGCGAGACACCCTCGATCGGCTTGCCGAGCCGCGCGCGGTACTTCTGCACGAAGTGATGCACGAGCATCACGATATCCTCGGGCCGCTCACGCAGCGGGGGCAGGTGCATCGGGAACACGTTGATCCGGTAGTACAGGTCCTGTCGGAAATTTCCCGCCGCCACGAGTGCATCGAGATCACGATTCGTGGCGGTGACGATGCGCACATCCACGCGCCGGTCCGTGTCGTCGCCGATGCGGCGGAACTCCTGGCTCTGCAGGACGCGGAGGATCTTCGCCTGCAAGGGCAGTGGCATCTCGCCGATCTCGTCGAGGAACAACGTGCCGGTGTGCGCCGCCGCGAGGAGGCCTTCGCGATCGCGGGACGCATCGGTGAACGCGCCGCGCACGTGCCCGAACAGCTCGTCCTCGAGCAGCGCCTCCGGAATCGCGGCGCAGTTGACCACCACGAACGGCGCGTCGTGCCGCGGTGACGAGTTGTGGATCGTGCGCGCCACCAGCTCCTTGCCGGTGCCGCTCTCGCCGAAGATCGCGACGGTCACGTCGGTCGCCGCGACCATCGCGATCCGATCGTAGAGCTCCTTGATCCACGGGCCCGCGCCGATCAGCACGTCGGTCTTGCGCGGGCGCCGCTTGTCCTGCCGATCGCCGGCCGCCGCCGCTGCGCGCCCGACGCGAAACGCGAGCTCCGCCGCGTTGAACGGCTTCGCGACGACATCCGACGCGCCCGATCGCGTCGCGGTCGCCGCACCGTCAGAGCCGGTCGCCGCCAGCACCACGCGCACGCCGCCGCCGAGCGTCACCAGCTCGCGGATGCTCGCCGGCGAGGGCACGGGATCCGCCTCGAGCAACACCACGTCGAACGGCGTATTGGCCGTGATCGCCGCGCGGAGCTGCGCGCCGGCCGCATCGCGGGTGCAGCCCACGACCTCGGAGTCCACGAGCAGCTCGGCGACGGTGTCGCGCGCGCTCGGGTTCCGATCGACGACGAGGACCCGCATCCGCCACAGCATACGCCAGCGAGCTGCAACGCGACGGCTACCAATCGCGCTGCGGATCGCTCGAGCGGCCTGTCGCGCGGCGCCGCGCCTCGTCCCGCTGCAGCCGGCGCGATTGATCCTCGAGATCGTCGAGCTTCTTCTCGGAGCCCGACTTCTGCCCCGGGTTATCGCGCTGGTTCTGCGGGTTGCCCTTCTGGTTCCCGCCCGGCTGGCCGTCCTTGCCCTGCTGCCCCGAGCCGTTCGAACCGTTCGAGCCCTGCTTGCCGTTCGAACCGTTCGAACCGTTCGAGCCGCCGCCCGATCCGTTCGATCCGTTGGAGCCCTGCCCGTTCGAGCCCTTCTGGTTCGAGCCCGACCCGTTCGATCCGTTCTGGTTCGAACCCTGGCCATTCGAACCCTGCTGGTTCGAGCCCTGGCCGTTCGATCCATTCTGCTGGTCCGAGCCTTGGCCGTTCGATCCGTTCTGCTGGCCTTGCTGGCCCTGTTGCCCTTGCTGACCTTGTTGTCCTTGTTGTCCCTGCTGGCCCTGCTGGCCCTGCTGGCCTTGCTGGCCCTGCTGGCCTTGTTGTCCCTGCTGGCCTTGTTGCCCTTGCTGCCCTTGTTGGCCCTGCTGGCCTTGCTGACCTTGTTGCCCCTGCTGCTGCTGGCGCTTCTGCTCCTGTTTCTGCCGGCGGCGCAGCGCGAGCTCGAGGTTGAGTCGCGCGTCCTCGTTCGTCGGGCTCTCGCGCAGCGCTTGCTTGTAGGCCTCGATCGCGTCCTCGAGCTTTTCCTGGCCCATCAGCGAATTGCCGCGGTTGTAGTTCGCCGAGCTCTTGATCTGCGGATCCTTCGAGCGCGCCGCCTGCTTGAAGTCCTCCATCGCGCGCTCGGTCATCCGGGCCTTCTCGCCCGGATCCTTCATCTGCTCCGCCTTCTTCATCTCGGCGGTGCCGCGATCGAACGCCAGGCCATCGGGATCCACGGTGGTGTCGGCGGCCGCTTTGCCGTAGTCGGCGAGCGCATCGTCGTAGCGGCCCTCGGCGTACGCCTTGTTGCCCGCCTCGACGTCGGGGTTCGGGGACCGAAACGGCTCCCACCCGCCGAGCGCGACGAGCAGCACGAGTGCGAGCGGTAAGCGCACGCCCCGATCATGACACGCCGATTTCACGTGGCCTCCGGATACTTGCGACGCCGCCGTGTGCTGACGGCCACCTCGATCACGAGCAGCATCAGGCCCGCGAACAGGAACGGCTCGAACACGTCCCTCATCTCCTTGATCTTCTTCGTCGCGAGACCGCGATTGACCGCCTTCAGCAGATCGATCAACGGTTGCGGATCGAGCTCGTTGCGCTCCGCAGCGACGATGTAGCGCTTGGGATCCCCGCTTGCCTCGGCGAGCGCCTGCATGGCCGCATCCTCGCGCTTCGACGTCACGGTGCCGCCGTCCGGTCCGCGCTTCGGGTTGGTGGTGCGCTTCCCGCTGTAGGGATCGATGTCGTAGACGAGGCCGCCCGCCTCGGTGCCGAAGCCGACGAACACCACCGCGACGCCGAGCTCGCGCGCGTTCGTGACCTCGCGCAACGACTCCTCGTCGGGATCCCCGCCGTCGGTGAGGATCAGGATCGCCTTGCCTCGCTCGACCTTCTCGACAAGCGTCGCATCGGCCGGGAGATCTCCAGGTTGCGGCTTCGGATCCAGGCTCTCGCCGCGCAGCGGATCGCCACCGTGCCCGCGCCGGCCGATCCGCGCGCAGCCGAGGTCATCGTAGAGGTCCGGGCGCAACAGGCAGCGCGAGACGCGCAGCACCTCGCCGAGGTTCGAGCCCTGCGGCAGATCTGCAGGCCCGAGATCGTGGATGAACCGGATCGCCACCTCGTGGTCTTCGGTCAGCGGGAAGTGGGCCGCGGCGCCCGCGAACACCACGGGTCCGATGCGGTCGCCGGGCAGGCCGTCGATCACCAGTGTCGCCATCTCGCGTGCGCGCTCGAGCCGCGAGGTCGGGAGCTTGCGCGTGGTCATGCGCGCCGTCGGGCCCACATCGTCGACGAGCATCGACTTCGAGACGTCGACGGCGACCACCACGTCGAGGCCGCGGACCTCGACCTTGCGCTTGCCCTCGATCTGCGGCCGCGCCGCCGCGATCAGCAGCAGGACGAGCCCGCCCGCCGCGATGCCATCCTTGATGATCCGTCGCCGCGGTGACGAGGTCGCCATCAGCTGCGAGACCACGCCCAGCTCGCCGATCCGCCGCGTCATCACGCGCCGCCGCCATCGATCGTAGACGTGCAGCAGCGCGACCGCGACCGGCGCGACGAGCACCGCCAGCCACGCGAGCCAGGTGCGCTCGAACGCGATCGCGGTGATCCAGTCCCATAGCTGGGTCATGGCAGCCTCCGGAACCGCGTGTGCGAGAGCAGGAGATCGAGACCGAACAGGATCGCCGCGAGGAACGCGAACGGCAGGAACAGCTGCTTGTCCGGGATGCGTTCGATGGTGACGCGCTTGATCTTGTCGAGCTTGTTGCGCACCGCCTGGAAGCCCTTGTCGAACGACTCGTAGTCGGTCGCGCGGAAGAACTCGCCGCCGGTCAGGCTCGCGATGCTACGGAGTGTCGCGGGGTTCACGCTCATGCCGCCGAAGAAGTCGTTCTCCTCGCGGCCGACGAGCACCGTGTAGACCTTCACGTTCATCTTCGCCGCCGTGCGCGCCGCTTCATCCGGCTCGAACCGCGTGACCCAGTTCGAGTCGCCGTCGGAGAGGAGGATCACGACCTTGTTCTTCTTGCCCTCGCAGTAGCCCTCGCTCGAGCACGTGAAGCCCGCCGAGCAGGTGTTCTCCATGCCGGGGCTCGAGTCGCATACGCCGTCGCTGCGCCGGAGCTGCGCGAGCGCGAGCGCGAGTCCATCGCCGATGGCGGTGCCGAGCTCCGGCACGTCGCCGATGGAGAGGTCGGTGACGATCTGCTCGAGCAGCTTCGTATCCTGCGTCAGCGGGCACTGCAGCATCGCCTGCTGGCCGAAGATCACGAGGCCGACGCGATCGTGCTTCGTCCGCCGCAGGAACCGCCGGATCACGCGCTGCGCGGCATCCATGCGGTCGCGCGGCATGTCGGTCTCTTCCATCGACTTGGACATGTCGAACACGATCATGATGTCGACCGAGTCCTCCTCGTGGCGGATCGTGCGGTAGGTCTCGGGCCGCATCAGCGCCACCGCCACCGCCGCGAGCGCGAGCACACGGAACACGCCCGGCAGATCCGAGAACCAGGCGAACGTGCCCCGCGACCGCACCAGCGCTGTCTGCGAGAACCCGAGCGCGGCCGAGCGGCGGCGATGCAGATGGAACGAGATCAGCCCCGCGAGGCCCGCTCCTCCGAGCAGGCCGATCGCCTTCCACGTACGCCAGACGATCTTCTCGTGCTCGCGTTCGTGGTCGAGATAGCGATACATCCCGTACGCGAGCCCGCCGCCGATCGTCGCGACCAGAAACCACGGGATCAGCGCCTGCAGGACACGCAACGAGCGCGCCTTGCGCTCGGCCGGATTCGCGAGCATCCACACAGCCGTTGCGATCACGCCGATCGCGACGGCCGAGATGCCGATGGCCAGCCACAGTTTCCACCTCACGCGGCCTCCTTGTGCGCCGCTTCGCGCATCTGGGTGGTGGTGATGATCAGCGCGCGCGCGTCATCGAGCGCAGAGTACCCGTGGACGGCCGTCACGCGCCGCCCGCCGTACTTCACGAGGTCGCAGCGCTCGAGCCAGCTCTCGATCATCTCGAGCTCGTCGTCGGGCGCCACCGATCTCAGGTCGCGCACGAGCTCGCGCGAGGTCAGATCACGCGACGCCATCCGATACCGCGCGCCCAGATAGTCGCGGACCACATCCACCATCTCGGCGTAGCCACCCTTGCGGTCCGCATCGCGATCGAGCACGCCCGACGCCTTGATCGCGAGGAGCGCGGCCAGCGCCTTCTCGCCCGTCATGTCGATCCGCCGCCGCGGCATCGCGACCACGCCACCTGTCAGCTTCACGGTGCGCTTACGACTCGAGAATCGGCTCACCCAGATGCCCACGATCATCGAGATCAACACGACGCCCGCGCCGCCGAGCACCCACATCCAGAACAGATCGCGCGCGATCAGCTTCACCGGAGCATGCGCATCGCGCAGCGCCTTCGGGTCATCGACCACGTCGCCGAGCACGCCGTCGACGCGCAGCCGCACGCCGTTTGTCTGCACCTGGCCGACCTTGCCCGCGAACGTGTACGTCACCACGATCCCGGGAATCGTCATGTCGCCGAGATCCCATGCGAGCACGTCGACCTGCCACTCGCGGATCTTCTTGCCGTCGGCGCGCGGCGTATCGCGCGAGTCCTTGCGCTTGATCTCGAACGACGGCCCGAGCTCGAACGGCTCGCGCAGGTTCGCTTCGACACCGATGTCGAGGATCGCCGTCACGAACAGCGTGAACCGGCCGCCGAGCCGCACCGCGGTCGGGCTCGCCGATGCGTCGACCTCGGGGGCGTTGACGTCGCTCGGCAGTTGAATGATCCGCGGGCCGGTGCCCGAACCCGAACCCGAACCCGAACCCGAACCCGAACCCGTTGCCGAGCCCGAGCCCGAACCCGAACCCGAACCAGCCCCCTGTCCGAGTGCGATCGCCGGCACGAGCGCGCAGGCGATGACGAATGCGACGCGCGCGCGGGTCATCCGTGCGCCATCCGCTTGCTGCGGGCCTTGAAGAACGCGATCAGCGCGTCGACGTACGGCTCGTTGGTGCTGATGTTGACGACGTCGAGGTTCAACCTTCGCAGTGCGGCCTCGCGAACCACAGCCGCAGCGGCGGCGTTCGCCGCGAACTCGCGGGCGACGCGGCTCGACGTATCGACCTCGACGACCTGACCGGTCTCGAGATCCTCGAGGACGAGGAGGCCGACGTTCGGGAGCGATTGCTCCATCGGGTCAGACACGACGACGGGTACGACCTCGTGCCGCTGGCGTGCGATCTTGATCGCGTGCTCCCAGCCCTCCGAGAGGAAGTCGGAGACGAGGAACAGCACGGAGCGGCGGCGCGCGACCTTGGAGAAGAAGTCGAGGCCCTTCGCGAGATCGGTCCTGCGCGACTGCGGCTGGAACGCGAGGATCTCGCCGATCACGCGGAGCACGTGGCGGCGGCCCTTCTTCGGCGGTACGTACTTCTCGACCTTGTCGGTGACGATGTAGAGGCCCACGCGATCGTTGTTCTTGATCGCAGAGAACGCGACGACCGCGGCCAGCTCGGCGGCGAGCTCGCGCTTGGCGGTGCCCTGCGAGCCGAAGTACTCGGAGGCGCTCATGTCGACCATGAGGTTCACGGTGCGGTCCCGCTCCTCGACGAACTGCTTCACGTGCGGCGCGTTCATGCGCGCCGTGATGTTCCAGTCGATCGAGCGGATGTCGTCGCCCGGGT
The DNA here is from genome assembly GCA_038206055.1 of Haliangiales bacterium. Taxonomy (GTDB): domain Bacteria; phylum Myxococcota_A; class Polyangia; order Haliangiales; family Haliangiaceae; genus JABFXX01. Next base: position 24,547 of record JBBRBG010000077.1, on the reverse strand, counting down.
AGTAGGGGCGCACGTCGGAGAAGATCACGCCGCGGCCCTTGAACACGGAGTGGTACTGGCCCGAGAGCGTCTCGTCGACGAGCCGCCGCGAAGCGATCTCGATCTTCTTCGCCTTCTTGAACAGCTCCGCGGTGGTGAGTGGCATCGCTACGGCACGGGGAGGTACTCGAAGACGCGACGGATCACGTCCTCCGAGCTGACCTCCTCCGCCTCGGCCTCGTAGGTGACGGAGACGCGGTGACGCATGACATCGAGGGAGATGGCCTTGATGTCGTCGGGCGTGACGTAGGCGCGATGGTTGATGAACGCGTGGGCGCGCGCCGCGACCGCGAGCGAGAGCGTGGCGCGCGGCGAGCCGCCGTACTCGATGAGCGGGGCGAGCTCTCCGAGGCCGTACTCGCGGGGTTTGCGGGTCGCCTGCACGATGTGGACGATGTAGTCGCGGACGCGGTCGTCGATGTAGATCTGCGAGACCACGCGGCGCGCCGCCAGCACCTGATCGATGGTCGCGCACTCGGTCGCGACCGGCACGTCGAGAGTCGCCATGCGGTCGAGCATGCCGCGCTCCTCGGCGGCGGTTGGATACGTGACCTTGATGAGGAGCATGAAGCGATCGAGCTGCGCCTCGGGGAGCGGGAACGTGCCCTCCTGCTCGATCGGGTTCTGCGTTGCGAGCACGAGAAACGGATCGGGGAGCTGGTGCGTGGTGTCGCCGATCGTGACCTGTCGCTCCTGCATCGCCTCGAGCAGCGCGGACTGGACCTTCGCCGGCGCACGATTGACCTCGTCGGCGAGGACGAGGTTCGCGAACAGCGGGCCACGCTTCTGCGTGAACTGCCCGGTGTGCATGTTGTAGATGATGGTGCCGGTGATATCGGCGGGTAGAAGATCGGGCGTGAACTGGATGCGCTGGAACGATGCGTTGATCGTCTGCGACAGCGTCTTCACGGTCATCGTCTTCGCGAGGCCGGGCACGCCCTCGATCAGGCAGTGACCACCGGTGAGCAGGCCGATCATGATGCGTTCGATCATGTCGCGCTGGCCGACGACGACCCGGCCGACCTGGGCGAACACGTCGTCGAGGAAGGCGCTCGATTGCTTGACCTCTTCGGTCAGCAGCTCGACATCGATCGACGAGGCACCATTGGCGCCGGGCGGACCCGACAGCGTGCTGGTGGAGACGACGGGATCAGTCAGGGTGTCCATGGACCCCCCTGAGGGTGTCACAAGAACAGGGGTAGTGCCCGTCTCCACTCACAGGCAACCCCAAGGCGGCCACGTGTATTCCGTGCGCCCCGTGCGTGGCGTATGTTCGGGCACATGGCAGAGCAACCGGTGGCACTGGCGCAGGTCGACTTCTCGACCCACGTCCTTTCGCTGGCCTCCACCGCGCTGATCGCGCTCGGCAAGATGCCCGCGCCAGATGGCCAGCCGCATCCGCGCGATCTCGAGACGGCGCGCCACCTCGTCGACGTGCTCGCGATGCTCGAGCAGAAGACGAAGGGCAACCTCGAGGAGTCCGAGCGGAAGCTGCTCGCGAGCCTGATCTACGATCTCCGCGTCGCCGTGGTCGACGTCGAGAAGGCGCCGCAGTAGCCGTGCGCTGGCTCGCCCCAGCGCTCCTGTTCGTAGGTGCCGCCGCGTGCCGCGAGCGCACCGGAGCTGATCCCGCACCGTCACCCAATGGCGGCCTCGGCAGCGGTGTCGCCGAGCCCGCTCCGGAGACCACGCGGATGTACCCCGCGGTGCCGAGCTCGTTCGTCGACCTCGTCGCCAGTGCGCGCAAGAGCGTGGTGGCGATCCGCGCCGCGCAGCCGGTGAAGTCCGGCCCCGCCGCCATGTTCCCCGGCGCCCCCGAGACCACGGCCGACGTCAGCCTCGGCACCGGCTTCCTCGTCGAGGCCAAGGGCGTCTACGTCGTCACCACCTACAAGATCGCGATGGCCGCGCCCGAGCTGCGCGTCGTCCTCGACGACACCACCGAGGTCCCCGCCAAGGTGATCGGCCGTGACGTCAACCTCGACCTCGCGCTCCTCTCGATCGATCGCCCGCGCCTCACGCCGCTGCCGCTCGGCGACTCCAACGATCTCAAGATCGGCGAGTGGCTCGTGGTCCTCGGAAATCCGTTCGGCGAGGAAGTCACCGCCTCCGCCGGTCTCCTGTCCTCCAGCGGCCGCGACGCGGCAGGGTCTCTCCTCCAGGACCGCGGCATGGGCTACCGCACGTACCGCCTGTTCCTCCAGACCGACGCGCGCATCCACCGGGGCAACTCCGGCGGCCCGGTGCTCGACACGGCGGGTCAGGTCATCGGCATTGCGATCGCGACGGGCGACCGCCCCGGCGAGCTGTCGTTCGCGCTGCCGATCAACCGGTTCAAGGAGGTCGTCGATTCGCTCCGCGACAATGGCCAGGTCTCGCGCAGCTGGCTCGGCGCGAAGGTCAAGCCGGTCACCCCCGACCTCGCGCAACAGCTCGGCGTCCCGAACAAGGGCGGCGCGTACATCACGGAGGTCGTGTCCGCCTCCCCCGCCGCGCGCTCCGCGCTGCGCGCCGGTGACGTGATCATGAAGTGGGGCGAGCACCCCGTCGATCACCGCTCGTTGCCGTGGCTCGTCGCCTCGTCGCCTTCGGGCCAGGCGACCACCGTCATCGTGTGGCGCAACCGCGCGGAGATTCCGATCGCGGTCGTCGCCGAGCGCATGCCCGAGTAGCCGGAAATTCTCGCGTGCGGGAAGGCACGGGCGCTGCAACGTCCTGTGCCCATGCTGATCGATCAGTCCCGAGTACATCGCGGCGGCAATGTCGGCCCCTCGATCCCCGCGTACTTCGAAGCCTCGATGCGCATGTTGCCCGGCGTGCACGTGCCGTTGCGCTCGATGTTCGTTCCGCTACGAGGAGTACTGATCTCGCCGGTCGGTAGCGAAGCGGAGCGAGCGGTGATGTCACAGGTGCGCACCTTGGTCGCGCCGAGCCTGTTGCACCATCTCCACCTCCAAAAGGCGCGGGAGCTCGCGCCAGCAGCCGAGCTGTGGGGTCCACCCGGCCTGGCCGACAAGGTAGCCGGCCCGATCAAGGTGCTCGGGCAGGACCCGTGGCCGCACGATGCCGAGATCGCGATCGAGGTCATCGGCGGCGCGCCCAAGCGGAACGAGGTCGTGTTCCTTCACCGACCGACCCGCACGCTCTACACGGCGGACCTCGTGTTCAACATCCACTCGCCAGCGGGCCTGCTGGCGCCGCTCGCGTTTCGAGCGATGGGCATCTACAAGCGGTTCGCGGTCGCACGGATGTGGAAGCGCTGGGTCGAGGATCGCGCCGCATTTGACCGCTCGATCGCTCGCGTGCTCGCGTGGGACTTCGACCGCATCGCAATGGCCCACGGCGAGATCGTTGCCAGCGACGGCCGCCAGGCCCTGATCGACGCGCTGCGCGAACGCGATCTGTACCCCGGGTGAGCCTGGACACGCGTCGTGTGCGAGGCGACCGCCGAGAGGTCCCGTCGCACGGTTGGCCCGTGCGAGCTCCGTTGTCCCCTGCCCGTTCACGACGGAAGTCGTCGCAAGCGCTTCACCGTCCCGATGGCTTCGACTGGCGCCCGCGGGTTCACGCTCGAGCTCGTCGCCCGGGTGCTGGCACCCTCCACGGTTGCCACACCACGCCGACCGTCCGTGAAGAACGCAGGAGGTCGCGGTGGACTTGTGGACGGCTGCCGGCGAGAGATCAGCGCGAACGCGTGAACGTCGGGCGTCGGCACCCGCCCACAGGGTCCTCCGCGCTTGCCGTCGCGCGACATCCCGCGGGCTTGAAATCTTCGATTTCTGGGAGAGAGAAGAAGAGCGTCGCACGCGTCGCCCGCGCGAGCGCCGTCGTGCCTCGGCGCGTTCACAATCGACCTCATCGAACCCATCGTGCGCGCCTCCGAGCGGTTGTCTGACGACGCAGTCTCGATATCGATCTGCCACCCTGCGCGGTGAGCGCCGAGGCGGCGTTCCAGACCCCGAGGTCACTTGGTTGTCCGGAGGCTGCAAGCACTCTGTGCGGATACATTCAACGGTCCGAAATAATATCGGCGAAATTTGTTGCTGCGCATGTGTTCAGTTGCTATGACGACGGCATGGCTACCGCGCATGCAAGCAAGACGAAGCCGCGCAAGCGGCGCGAGCAGATGGAGCTGCTGAACAAGGGCGGTACGGGCAAGGCGAGGAAACGGCGCAGGCCGCGGCGAGCAAAGCCGGGCGAGACGCAGAGGCGCGTCGGCCGGCCACCGAAGGGTAAGCGCTCGTCGGAGCGGCACGAGGTGCGGGCGGCGTTCAAGGCGAGCGAGCCGGTGCACGTGGTGTTGCGGGTCGAGAACGCGGTGCGGCCGCTTCGGCGGCGAGCGATGTACCGCGCGCTCCGCGGGGCGACGCTGGTGGTCGCGTCGCGCGAGGACTTCCGGATCGTTCACATCTCGGTCCAGGGCACGCACGTGCACCTCCTCGTCGAAGCGACAGGCAAGACGGCGCTCGCGCGCGGAATGCAGGCGTTTCAGATCTCGGCGGCGAAGCGGATGAACGCGGTGCTCACCGACGTCGATCCGGAGACGCACGAGCTCAAGCGACGCGCCGGCAAGGTGTTCAGCGACCGCTATCACGCCGAGGTGATCAACAGCCGGCGGCAGGCGCGGCACGCCCTGGCTTACGTGCTGAACAACTGGCGCAAGCACCGCGAGGATCGCGATGTGAGCTGGAAGGTCGATCCGTACTCGTCGGGCACGTCGTTTCGCGGCTGGACGGCATTCGCAGATCCGAGCTTTGCGTTCACCCCACCGGCGGCATACGAGCCGATGATCGTATGGGAGCCGAGAACATGGCTGCTGCGCGAGGGCTGGATGATGTACGGGCGGATCGACTTCTACGAGGTGCCGAGCGCCGCGAGCCGCACCGCGAAGAGCAGCACCGCGAAGCGCCGCTCGAGCCTCGGTGCGGGTATGCGCACGAAGCCCGCAGCGCAACCGCAGCGGTTCACCGAGGGCTGATCCGCTTCACTGCACGTCTCGTCACCGAGGTCGATCGTGAACGCACTCGATGGTGCTGGGTGCGATCGGGACGGCCGCCGCCCGCGACGATCTCTTCCTCTCCCAGAAATCGAAGATTTCAAAACTGCGGCAATCCTCGCGAGGGCAAGCGCGGAGGGCCCTGTGGGCGGGTGCCGACGCCCGACGTTCACGCGCTCGCGCTGACCTCTCGCCGGCAGCCGTCCACAAGTCCTCCGCGACCTCCTGCGCTCTCCACGGCGAGTCGGCGTGGACGCGGTCGCGACGGTGGAACGTGTGACCCAGCGACTATCTCGGCAGGCAAGGCACTGAGGGCGAGCACGGCCGGGTTCCCGCACCCCGGGACGGCACCTGCCCGTGGACCTAGCGCGGCCCGCAGCGGGTCGCGAAGTCCGAACGGTCGAGGAAATCCCTCCACAATCGCTTCCAGGGCCCCCAGTCGTGGTCGCCCTTCACGCGGAACACCCGCTCGGCCGGCAGATTGGAGGCGAGCAGTCGATGCGCACGCATACCCGGATCCTGATCGCCCGAGAGGACGTAGATCACCGGCGGCGTGGCGGGCGCGGCGACGGCGAGCTGCAGCCAGCGCCACGTATCGCCCTGGTAGTTGTCCTTGTTCTGAACCGCCGGCTTCGGCGGCGCCTTCCACTTCGCGAGGCCCCCGGAGGCGATGATCTCCGACACCAGATCCGAGTCGCCGAGATACGGGGCGATCAGCACGACGCCCACGATCTCGGGATGGCGCTCCGCCGTGAGCAACGCCCCCATCCCGCCCATCGAGACGCCCGTGATCCACACCTGCTCGTAGCCCGCCGTGTTCGGCGCGAGAACATCGGCGTCGATCCGAGCGGCCAGCATGCCGCGCGCGTAGTAACCGACCTTCGCGTTCGCGCTGACGGTGTCGACCGAGAGCTTGCGGGCGCGGAGCTCCGCAATGAAGCCATGCTTGTCGAAGTCGGCATCGGAGTCACCGAAGCCGGGCAGCAACACCATCAGGCACCGCGCCTTGGTGGCCGGATCGATGCGGCTCGCGCTGGCGTGCATCGGCACCGGTGCGGGCAGCAGCGAAGCGCATCCGGCGAGCGCGAGCGCGGCGAGTGCCTTCAATTGAGCCCGTCGTCGCCACCCTGACGGTAGCGCGCGAACACGGTCTTCTGGCCGATCACGCCAAAATCGACGACGACCTTCTGATCCTTCCCCGTGCCGCTGATGCTCACCACGCGGCCCGCACCGAGCGTGCCGTGGATGACGGTGGCGCCGAGGGTGAAGCCACCGCGCGGTCGGTAGTCATCGTCGCCGACGTGATAGACCGGCTCGTCGGTGCTGTAGTCCGAGCTCTGGTCCAGCTCGTCGCGCTGCGGGCGAGCGCGACGGGGCTTCGCCTGCCAGTTGCCGTCGACAATGCGCGGCGCCGGCGGCGTCTCGCGATGCTGAGTACGACCGCGCAACGGCTTCGCCAGACATCCGGGCGGCAGGTCGTCGAGGAACCGCGACGGCCCCTGCATGCGGATCTCGCCCCACACGCGGCGCGTGCGCGCGTGCGTCATCACGAGGCGCTCGCGCGCGCGCGTGATTGCTACGTACGCGAGGCGCCGCTCCTCCTCCATTGCCGCGTCCTCGTTCTGCCCGTCGCGCTCGCGCAGCGATGGGAACAGCCCGTCCTCGAGGCCGGAGATGAACACGAGCGGCCACTCCAGGCCCTTCGCGATATGGATCGTCATCAGCACGACCTGCTCGCTCGCTGTCTGGTCACCCGCGCTCGACAGCGCGATCCGCTCGAGAAACTCCTCGATGGTCTGCGGTTGCGGGCTCTCGTCATCGAAGTCCGACGCGGTGGTCACGAGCTCCGCGAGGTTATCGAGCCGGTCGCGCGCCTCGGTGCTGCCGTCTGCCTCGAGCTTCGTACGCATGCCGCTGCGATCGACGACCTGGATGATCGTCTCCGCGACGCTCGCACCCTGCGCCATCACATCCACGAGCCCGTCGAGCAGCTCGGTGAACCCGTGCAGCTTCTTGCGCGGACCCGCCCCGAGTCCGGACACCTCGCCGCGCGCCGCGAGCCGCGCCGCATCGAGCAGGCCGCTGCCGCTCGCGCGCGCCGCCGCCCGCAGCCGCTCCACGGTGGTCTCGCCGATGCCGCGCGTCGGCACGTTGACCGCGCGCTCGAAGGCCGAGTCCGCCGCCGGGTTGCCGAGGAGGCGCAGGTACGCGATCACGTCCTTGACCTCCTTGCGCTCGTAGAACGACTGCGCGCCGACCACCTTCGCCGGGACGCGCGCCGCTCGCAGGTGCTCCTCGAGCACGCGCGACTGCGCGTTCGTCCGGTACAGCACCGCGACGTCGTTCGGCGACATCGGCCCCTCGTCGAGCGCCTGCCGGATCGACTGCGCGATGAAGTACGCCTCGCCGCGCTCGTCGCCCGCCTGGTAGACCTCGATCGCCTCGCCCCCGCCCTTCTCCGTCCACAGCGACTTCTCGTGGCGGTCGCGATTCTTGCGAATGATCCCGTTCGCCGCGTCGAGGATGGTCTGCGTGGACCGGTAGTTCTGCTCGAGCTTGATGACCTTCGCATCCGGGAAGTCCCGATCGAAGTCGAGCAGGTTGCGCGGTTCGGCGCCCCGCCACGCATAGATCGACTGGTCGTCATCGCCGACGACGGTGAGGTTGCGCGTGGCCTCCGCGAACTGCCACACCAGGTCGTACTGGACGCGGTTCGTATCCTGGAACTCGTCGACCAGCACGTGCCGGAATCGAACACCGAGGGTCTGCTTGACCTCGGGAAGCTTGAACAGGTCCAGCACCTTGAGCAGCAGGTCGTTGAAGTCGACCGCGTTCTCCTTCGCGAGCTGCTGCTGGTACATCGGATACACGCGCTCGATCACGTCGTCGAACGCGCCGGTGAGGATCTTGCGCGGATCCACGCCCTGGTTCTTCGCGCGATCGAACCGCGACAGCACCGTGCGCGGAGAGACCTGCTCGTCGAACCCGGTCTCCTTGAGCAGCTTCTCGACCAGCTTGAGCTGATCGCTGTCATCGAAGATCACGAAGCTCTTGGTCAGCCCGACCTTCTCGCCGTACCGCCGCAGCAGGCGCGCGCAGGTGGCGTGGAAGGTGCCGATCCACATCGCGTCCGCGGCCGCGCCGAGCAGCTCGCGCAGCCGGTGCCGCATCTCGCCGGCCGCCTTGTTCGTGAACGTGACCGCGAGGATCGCCCATGGCTCGATGCCGCTCTCGACGAGCCGGGCGATCCGATGCACGAGCACACGCGTCTTGCCGGTCCCGGCGCCCGCCAGGACCATGAGCGGGCCATCGCCGTGATCCACGGCGGCGCGCTGCTCGGTATTGAGGGGCGTGCGCTCCACCGAAGATGCGTAGCACGACCCAGTGACACCCGGCCCTCAGGCGGGGAGCTGGCCTTCGTACACGTCGAACGCGCCCCCGAACTCCTCGGACCACGCCGCCGCGACGGTGTCGGCCTCCTCCTTGGTCGCCACGATCTCGAGCCGCGAGATCGTGGTCGCCATCCGCGGGCCCGCGACCAGCCACTGCGTCGGCGCAGCCGGGAGCGCCTTGATCTCGAACCGGGTGGGTTCGTCGAGGAACTCCGCCACCGCGAGGGCGTCCGCGCGCTCGCGCGACCGGAACATGGGCTCGCGCGCGCCGATCTTGACCACGCCCCAGCCCTCGCCGGTGAACGGCAGGCTCGCGATCTGGCTGGTGCGCAGCGTGCGGAACACCGGCGCGAGGGTGACCACGTGCTCGAGGAGCCCGAGGTGGATCCGGCCCTCGTCGAGGAGCGTCGGGAACGAGATCTCGAACCCCGTGTGCTCGCCTTTGCGCAGCGCCATCACGATGAACGGCACCTCATTGACGAGGCCGGACCACGACAGTGTCGGCCCGAGGTCGGGGACCTCGATGGTCTCGGCGTCTCGCTCGAACAGCGCCTGGAGGCTCGCCGGAATCTGGGCCTGGAAGAAGCTGCGCAGCGCGAGGCCGATCGGCTCGTAGCTGCCAAGCTTCTCCTCGAGCGCCCCGAGGGTCATCCACTCGATCATCGGACCGATGATACCCTGCCGCATCGCGACGTTAAGCCCCTACCTCGACATCTCGTTTCAGACGAGCACGTTTCATCGCCTCGCCGACGAGCTACGCAGGGACGGCCTCGCGGATATCGATCCGCGAATCCGCGAGCGCGCGACTGACCTCCGCACGATGAAGTGGATCGTGTGCGGCGCGGTGATGACGCACGAGATGCGCTGGATGGTCGAGCACTTCGACGTGGTCGCGTTCGTCGACGACTGGTACGTCGGCGAGCAGCGCGAGGACCGGCCCGTGATCTCCACGGAGATGTGGATCGATCGGATCAAGGCCGATCCGACGCTCACCAGCGTGGTGATGTTCGAGACGCCCGACGAGTACGACCACTTCTACCGGGTCGCGCTCTGCTTCGACGCTCCGGTCGTGAGCCTCCTGCAGATGGAGCGGCTCGCGCGCGCCGAGGGCGTCCCCGAGTCCAATCCGTGGGCGCACTTCTCGGTCGCGTTCTTCGACGAGGTCCTGACCTCGTGCGACCGCCTCGACCGCGTCGCTGCCATGCTCGAGGAGCCGTTCTCGCGGCTCAGCTTCTACTCCGCGCTGAACTACCGGCTCACGCGCAACCCGGCGTTTCTGCGCGGCGTCACCGTTGGTGAGGCACCGGCCTATCGCAAGGACGAGGACGAGCGGATCGACGCCCAGGTGTTCGGCTACTTCGCCTACCAGCACGACCGCCGGTTCATCGAGCTCGGTGCCGACGACATCCTCGTCGATGGTGGCGCGTTCGATGGCGTCTCGATGATCCAGATGGCGCGCGCCACCCGCGGCAAGTTTCGCCGCCTCGACGTCTACGAGCCCCAGCCGTCGTTCCTCGAGAAGTGCAAGGCGAGCCGCACCGCCATCGGCGAGCGCTTCGGCGACGACGTGGCCGCGAGGATCCGCCTCCACGGCGCGGGCCTGTGGTCCGAGCGCACCACCCTCGAGTTCCAGTCCGACTTCTACGCCGACGAGGACCTCCGCGATCCGTTCTGGTCGCCGCTCGGCGCCCACCTTGTCGAGTCGGGGATGGTCGAACCGCGGGCGAACGGCGCCACCCGCGTCCCGGTGGTCACGATCGACGACGAATCGCCCGACGCCACGTTCATCAAGCTCGAGATCGAGGGCGCCGAGCTGCGCGCGCTGCACGGTGCGCGCAAGACGCTCGTGGCGAACCGCCCGAAACTCTCGATCGCCGCTTACCACAAGCCAGCCGACCTGTTCGAGCTGCCCGAGTTCCTGGGCTCGCTCGACCTCGACTACACGCTCGGCTTTCGCCACCACCACCCGACGCTGTTCATCTCGTCGGTGTTCTACGCGGTCCCGAATCGCAAGCCGTGAACGACAAAACGCCGGCTCGGTTGCCCGGCCGGCGTGCGATTGACTCTGCGACCTCCTAGAAGTTGAGGCGCATGCCGAAGTTCGCCGCGAGCGGCGCGTAGCGGCTGGTGGTGTTGCGAAAGTTCGGGTTCTTGCCGATCGGCGTGCCGGACTCGTTGCCGTCGCGGTCGATGGTCTTGACCCAGATGAGATCCGAGTACGTGCCACCGGACACCGGGTTCGCGTTCTGCGTCGTACCCGAGGACGAGTTCGGCGCCGACAGCTTCACCTGCGGAGCGTAGTTGTCGTCCACACCACGCGAGCCCTGGCGGTTGTAGATGTTGTTCAGGTCGACGAAGAACTCGAGCTGCATGCCCTTGCTGAGCTGGCGTGCATAGATCAGGCGGAGGGCCAAGCTGTGCTCGAAGTCCGTGCGGCCGATCTGCCCACGCGGCAGGAGGAACGACTCGTTGCCGCCGTACAGGTAGTGCGCGGCGAGCGCGTTGATCGGCACACCCGACAGCGCGCGGAGGCGCGTGCCGACCGTGATGTTGCCGGCCTTCTTGAGGTCGAACGTGTAGTAGCCATCGAGCTTGATGTAGTGGGGGCGATCCTGCGGCAGCGGGCCGACGCGGTTCGCGAGGAGCTCGATGAGGTCGTATTGCGACGAGATGTTCGGGTCGATCTGGCCGTTGTCGTACGACACGAGGCCCGGGTAGTTACCCTCGGTCTTCGAGTAGGTGTACGAGCCCTGGACGTACAGCTTCTTCGAGAAGCGGCGCGTCAGTGTGAACTCGAGCGAGTTGTAGTCGCGGCGCGGCTTGTCGAACACGCGGATGCCCTGGAACAGCTTGAGCTGGTTCTCGAGCCGCGCCTTCTCGATCGCGTTATCCGTGCTGGCGATGCGGTTCATCAGCTTGGTCTCCGCGGAGGAGGACCACTCACCGGGGTTCGCGATGATGTACGTGCTCGCGCCGTCGGTCGACACGTCCTCGATCACGCGACCCAGGCGGCGGTTCTTGTACGCCACGCCGATCTTCAGATCGTCGAGGATCTCGTACTCGAAGCCGGCGATGATCTCGTCGAGATACTGCGGCTTGATGTCGGGGGCGACGAGCGTGCCGCTCGCGCCGATCAGCTGCTCCGATCCGGCCGCCATGTCGGACGGGCAGTTCTCGCCATTGCGAGCCGCGCCGCTCGGACCGCCGATGCGGGGGTCCGCTGCACCGCACTGGCTCGGTGCGAACTGCTGGCGGAAGTTGACCTCGCCGCCGAACGAGCGGTCGTTGATGTCCATCGGGATCGACTCGTAGAACCGGCCCCAGTGGGCATAGATCTTCGAGCGGCCTTCCTTCGTCCAGTCGTAGAGCAGGCCGATGCGCGGGGCGATCATGCCCCTCAGGCTCATCGCGTTCTTGCCGAGCTGCTCACCGGTGAGCGCATCGGTCTTGTCCTGCAGGAAGTCTGCGAAGCGCAGGCGCTGCTCCTCGTACCGGACACCGGCATTCAGGGTCAGGTTCGGCTGGATCTGCCAGCTGTCGCGGAGATACGCCGACCAGTTGATCGTGTTTCCCGTGACGCGAGTCCCCGGCGAACCGAGCACACCCGAGGTGTAGTCGCACACGAACTCGACGTTCGCGCCCATCGAGTTCGGGTCGGGATCCGGCGTGCTGCAGCGATCGTTGAAGCGGGGGTCGGTGTTGTTCATCGCGGCGGGCGAGCCCTTGCGGCCCAGCAGCGTGACCCAGCGGTCGACGAGGATGACGCTCTGGTTGATGTAGTTCTGGATGAACCGACCGCCCGAGTAGAGCCGTGCCTTGTCGGAGACATTGTTCTCGACATCGACGCCGGCGCGGATCTCGTGGCTACCGGCCGCCTTGAGGCGCTGGGTGATCGAGAGCTTGGCCGCAGTGCGCTGCTCGGTATCGTCGTTGATCGAGCCCGGACCGCCGATGACGTACGGCGTGTTACGCATGGGGCAGTTGTCGGCGAGGTACGGATAGGGATCCGACGAGTTCGCGTCGCCATCGCGGCAACCGTTCACCGTCGTCTGCGTCTCCGCACCGAACCCGGGTCCGAGGTATCCGAGGCTTCCGCCGTAGAGAACCTGCAGGGGGGAATCCGCCTGCGACGGATCGTAGGGGTCGCTCGTGACGTGCTCGCGGTGCCAGCCGATCACGGCCTCGACCTCGGTCTTGTTGTCGTTGAACTTGCTCGTCCACTTGCCCGAGAGGTCGGTGACCAGGCTCGAGCCCTTCGATCCGCTGGTGGCCGGGCCGAAGATACCGGGGGCTTCGCCCTGACCCGGCAGTGCCTGGAACGTCACCTGGCCCTGGTTCTCCGGGGTCGCGGCGAAGTTGATCTTGGTGAGGACGTTCAAGGAGCGGCTCGTGTTGCTACGAGTCTCCTTGTCGAGATCGTCGGTGATGAAGAAGCCGGTCTTCGGATCGACGTCGGCCGTGCCGTCCGCGTTACCACCAGCGCTCATCAGCTTCGCGTCGCAGCCCGACAGCGTGCCATTCCCCTGGAGCTTGCGGCAGTCGGTCTGACGCTTCGTGATGCGGGTGACATCGGTCTTGCCGAACTGCGGTGCGAGGCCGACGAAGAACCACAGCCGGTCCTTGATGATCGGACCGCCGAGCTCGAAGCCGAAGTCGCCGGTGTATGCGAGGTTGGCGGTCGCATCGATCGACGTGGCGTTCCTCGGCGTGCGCTCGGCTGCGGCCGTCAGGGCGCCGGGCGAGAAGTACGCGAACACCGACCCTTTGAACTCGTTGGAGCCCGACTTGGTGACGACGTTGACGACGCCGCCGGTCGCGCGACCGACTTCGGCGTTGTAGCCGCCGGTGATGACCTCGATCTCCTCGATGAAGTCGTTGATGACCGGCGATCCGACCGTACCGAACGTCAGGCCCGTCGTGTTGACGCCGTCGACGTAGTACTGGTTCTCGAGCGAGGACGAGCCGGAGAACGAGACACCAACGCCATCGTTCTGCGAACCGGCGGCAGCGCCGAGCGTGGACTCGAACGTGCGGCCCGGGACGGGGATGTTCTTGATGTAGTTCTTGTCGATCGTGATGCCCTGCGTGGTGGACGTCGGATCGATGGTCGGCGCGGTGTCGGTGATCTTCACGACCTCGCCGCCGGCCTGCGCCTGGTTGAGCTTCTGGAACACCGGCGTCGACTTGCCGATGCCGACGTTGATGCCGCCGCGCTCGAGCGTGATGTCCGCGTAGTAGAACGTGATGAGGTAGTCACCGGGCGGGAGGTCGGTGATCTTGTACTGACCGTTCTCGTCGGTGATCGCCGTCTGCGCCTGCGCGAGCGATGGGGAGGTAGCGATCACCGTGACGCCCGGCAGCTTTTCGTTGGTCTTCGAGTCCGTCACCGAACCCTGGACCGCACCGGTCGTCTGCGACTGCGCGTGCGCGGTGGTGGGGGACAACACGGTGATGCCGAGGAGCGTGCTCCCGAGCGTGGCGGCGAGAATGATGCTCTTGGTTGACATGGTCATCTCCTCAGGCGCCCGTGGTGAACGTGACGACAATGGGGGCCGGCACCGGCTGGCCGAAGCTGTCCTTCACGTTCGTCGTGACGGTCAGCGTGTACAGCGTGTTCGGCAGGAAGCCGGGCGCGTTCGGCGTGACGACGAGCGTCGCGCCCATGTTCGTGATCGTGACGACGAACGTGGTGAACGGGAGGCCGGCCTGGGTCATCGTGATGCCGTTGACCGACGCGGGGTCGAGCGTGGTGATGCCGGCGAGGACGATCGGGGCGGTCTTGGACCAGCCCGTCACCGGCGACGTGAAGCCGGTGTCGAAGATCATCGGCTCGGTCTTGAACGCGACCTTCGTGGTGTCACCCGGCGTGCAGTCCGAGAGGATGTCACCGTTCGGCGGCGCGCATACCTGGTTGTTCTGCTTGTCGACGACGTCGGGCGAGAACACGAGCTGGCAGTCGATGTTCGACGGCAGGCCCATCAGCGTCGGAACCAGGACGATGGCGGGGCCAAGCGCGTCGAAGCCGCCCATCGCAGGAACCTGCTGGTTGCCCGACGGGTTCCAGTAGCTCATGTCGAGATCGATCGGCACGTTGATCGCGCCGCACTTGATGCCGACGGCATCGCGGATGAACCGCGTGTCATCCGCGGCGCCATCCTGGTTCTTGTCGTCGACGCCAACCGACTGGCCCTTGGGGACCGTGACGGGCGGCTGGCCGGCCACGAGGACGGTACAGCCAGCATCGAGGTCGCAGAGGCACATCGCGTGCGCGCCCTTGCAGGTGCTTGGGAGCACGTCCTGGGCGGTCGCGCAACGGGCCACATCGTCGGGCGTAGATCCCAGGGGAACGCGCGAGTAGGCGTCGCCATCGATGTTCGTCCGGCAACCGACCTCCTCGAGGTTATTGCCGATGAGGATCTCGTCCATGATCACGCGAAAGGAGTTGCCCTTCACGCGGGCCGACGTCACCGGGTGCTGCATCGCTTCGAGCGCATCTGGGTGCGTTCCGAACCCGAACACGCGGCGTTCGTTGAGACCGCCGGTGGCGTTCTTGTAGCTCTCGCGGAATCGAACCTGCTCGACCATCGGCGGTCCATCAGGATTGAGGCCGGTCGAGCTCCCGTAATCCGTGCAACCGGCGACGATCGTCGTCGCGGCGAGCACGGTACACATCAGCTTCAGCACCCTGTTCATAGTCTCTTTGCTCCCCGGTCGATGCTTGACGTCGCCAAGATCCGCCCGCTTGTACTAATCGAGCGTCAAAGTTGTCAAGCAGTTCCAAGGTGTGTAACACCGACGGTTCTCGCGTCGGAACGACCAGCTGATCACGCGACGTGACAGGGCACCCGATCTCGGCGTGGACGAGTGAGCATCGCGTGTCGCAGGGGACCGGATCCGGACGGATCGCGCACGCCTGCGACAGGCCGTGAGGCTGACGCACCGCAGCCGAAACGACGAAACGCCGGTCGAACCAACCGGCGTTGCCTCGAACCAGACCTCGCTAACCGCCTGGCTGGTCTTCCTTGACCTTGAGCGCGACCTTGATCTCGTCGTGGTTCACGTCCGCAGCCAGGCTGCGAATGGTGTCCATGGTCCCCACGACGTCCCTCCAGGGGACGGCGGGCTCGAAGTCGACGAACACGACCTTCTCGGTGCCCGTGTTCATCGCCTCGAGCTTCGGACGGAGGGTCCGGAGGAGGTCGGCCGACGGCACGGTAATCGGGCTGCCGTTGCCGTCATCGAACTCGAAGTCACCGCCGACCTTCGCCTTGACCGTGAGCTGGCTGGCGTTCGGGTCCGGCATCTCCTGCTCGTTGTCGATCTTGCGGGGGACCTGGAGGGTCTCCATCTTCATCATGATCGGCATGACGACGAGGAAGATGATGAGGAGGACGAGAAGGACGTCGATCAACGGCGTTACGTTGATGTCGCTGTGGACATTGCCCTTGCCGCCGCCGCCGGTACTCATTCCCATGGCTACTTGTCCTCCTTCGCGATCGCGAGGTCGACAGAGCCAACGGCCATCTGCTTGTTCAGATAGACGAGCACGGGATAGACCTTCTGGTACTCGACGTCGTTATCCGCCTTCAGGTAGATGCGGCCGACACCCTCGGGGTTCTTCGGCGCGGCCCACGCAGCGTTGACCTGCTGGGCCATCTCCTTCAGCGTCGCGTCGGTCACGGGACCGAGCTTGTTCTTCTCGACCCAGAGGTCGCCTTCCCTATCGATGGTCACGACCGGCTGCATCTTGTCCTTCTCCGAGGAGAAGTTCTTCGCGTTCGGGAGCTTCACGTCGTGGCCGCGCCCCATGACCAGGGTCATCAGCATGAAGATGATGAGCAGCACGAGCATGACGTCGACGAGTGGCGTCACGTTGATGTCGTTGCGGACGGTGTCGAGGTGGGCCTTCTTGCCCGAGATGCGCCAGCGGCGCTTGTTCTTCGACTGATTCCCCTTGGAAGCACCGCTCAGCGATGAGGAAGCGAGGGACACGCTTAGCCCCGGCCCTCACGCAGCACGTAGTCGATGAACTCGCTCGACACATCGTTCATGTCGATCACGTACTGCTCGACGCGGGACGTGAAGAAGTTGAACGCCATGGCCGCGATGATCGCGACGCCGAGGCCGAGTGCGGTGGACACGAGCGCCTCGGAGATCTTCGGGCCGATCTCGTTGATGCTCACCGTGCCGCCCTTGAGCAGCTGGAACGTTCCGAGAATACCGATGACCGTACCGAGGAGGCCGATGAACGGCGTCGCGGAGGCGACGGTACCGAGGTACGCGAGGCCCTTGCGGAGGTTCGAGGTCTCGCGCTCCTTGACGCGCTCGAGGGCGCGGTTCACGGAGTCCACGAGGTCGAAGTCACCGACGTCATCCGGGCCCTCGGTCTTCAGCGCCTCACGGCCCTGAAGGAGCGCCTGGAGGCCGGACTCCATCACCTTCGCGACGGGGCTCTTCGACATCCCCCGCGCGGCGTTGAGCGCCTCGTTGACCTTGTGCTGGCGGAGAAACTCGCCGAGCTGCTGGACGTACCGGATGCTCTGGTCGCTCGCCGAGCGGAACGTCAGCAGGCGCTCGGTGATCACGTAGAACATGAACACCGACATGCCGACCATCATCACCGTGATGACCTTCACGATGATGGACATGTTTTCCCAGAGCTCTACGAGGTCTAATCCCATGGCACGTTCCTAGCTGAGGTTGCCCGCTACTTCTGCGAGTAAATGAAAGTGACGGCGGTGCACACGGGCACTGCCCTTCCGTTGACTGCGTAGGGCTTGTACTTCCACTCCCCGCGCATCTTTCCCGAGATTCTCGAGTCGTACGCACCGAAGCCGGTGCTCTTCAGCATGCTTACGCTGGTGACTTCGCCACCGGCGTTGATGCACAGCTTGAAGCTGCCGATCAGCTTGTCCTTGCCCGACCGCTGGATCTCCGTCTTCGTGACGTCGTCGGGGATGATCATCTTCTCGCCCGCGATGCGGCTACCCTCGAGAAGGGTGGGTGGCACGTTCTGCGGCGCTGCGGGGGGAGGCGGAGGAGGCGGAGGAGGCGGAGGAGCGCCGGCGACACCATTGATGTCACCGCCGACGACGCCGCCGGCGACGCCACCGATCTCACCACCCTCGACGCCGTTCGGATCGCCCTGGTCCTCGACCTTCTGGACTTCCTGCTTCTCGATCTTGCCCGGCTGGACGTTGTCCTTGACCTTGATCTTCTGGGGGGTGTTCTTAACGTTCTGGGGGCGCGCGCCACCGGGCGGCGGCGGGGGCGGGGGCGGGGGCGGCGGGGCGACGGCGAGGTCGACCTGCGTCTTGGGCCGCTCGAGCATCTCGATCTCCCAGATCGACTTGATCCACATCGTCACGCCCAGCACGCCGTGAGCGGACAGCACCGCGATCAACAACGGAGCGGCCCACTTCGGCGCCTTGCGATTCTTCGCGTCGGCGAAGTTCTTGCCGAACCCGGCAGCAGCGGGCCGCGCTTTCGGGGTGCCGAGCGAGCGGTACGGATCGAGCGCGGCCGAATTAGATCGGCCATCCTCTTCATCTCGGATGAAGGGGGTGGTCATGTCTTCGTTTTCTTCGTCGTTCGCCATGGTTCTCGGCTGCTCCTTCGAGGCGACTCAGCCGCCGGCCTTCTCGGCCGAGCCCCCGGTTGCAGACGGGGACGGGGTGGTTGGGGTCGTCGGTGGTGCGGACGCACCACCGCCTGCAGCTTTCTTCGCCTCTTCAGCTAGAACGCGTGACAGGCGCTGGAGATCTTGGGCACTTGCGCGATCGATGGCCGACGCCCACGAAGCGCCGTGGGCGAGCGCGCGGAAGTTGTAGATGGAGGCCTGAAGTCCGTATAGTTTCGGGTTCTTGGGTGCCAGCTCGGCGGCCTTCTGGAGCGCGCCGATGCCGCGGTCAGCGAGCTCGATGGACTCGACGGAGGTCAACGACTTCGAGTTGAGCTTGGACCAGGCCACGTTGCCGATGAACTGGAACGCGGCGATCTTGTTCGAGTCATCCTTCGCGATGTCGGCGACCTGGAGGTACCACTCGATCGACTTACGCCAGTCGCCGGCCTTGAGGTTGATACCGGCGAGATTACCCATGATCTCCGGGTCCCTCGGCTTGTCCTTGAGGAGGCCGGCCCAGTAGTCGAGCGCGAGCTGGAACTGGTTCGAATCGATCCACACCTGCGTCATCTGCTTACGGGTGTCGTCGTCCTTCGGGTTCGCCTTGAGCCATGCCTGGAAGTTCGTCGCGGCGGCCTCGGCGAGCTGCTCGGGAGACAGCACGCACAGATCGCTCTGCTTGCACTCGTAGCTCGAGGCGCACACGTTCTTCGCGTCGCAATCGTCAAACCGGCGATCCCCGTCCTTGATGCAGACCTGGGCAGCCGCATACGTGACCTTCGGGATCGCGTTGCACACGAACGTGCCCTTGACCCCGAGGCGCACCGCCGTGTCGAGCCCGGGCTTGAACACCTTCGAGTAGGCCAGCCCCAGGTTGTAGTGGATGATCGGATCGTCCACCTCGCTCAGCGCCTTCTCGTACTCGGCGACGGCGTCGATGAACGCGGTCTCGCGAAAGTGGCGGTTGCCCTTGCGGGTGCGGTTGCGGCCGTCGAGCTGCTCGCACCCCATGGTGCCCAGGCAGATCACAGACAGTGCTGTGATCGCGAGCAGCTTGGTTAGTCCGTCGAGGCGCCGGCTCATTGGGCGCGCGACTATACATATCCAGGTGGGGTGCATCAACGGGGCTTGCCTGTACGAGTCAGTACTACGCTCCGGAGCCTGGAAGCATGGCGGGACAGTGACACGTGCTCGCAGGGTGCAGCATCTGCGACGCCCCGGCGTCCCAGGGGTGCGCAAGGTCTCCGTGAGAGACCTCAGATCAAGGTGAACGAGAGGGTGATGTCGTAGCTCGGGAGATCTTGCTCATCGCCAGCGGCCTGCGTGACCGCCAGCGATTTCGTCTCGATGCAGGTCCGCGTGGCGTCGGCAGCGTCGCCGGTGACGTCCTTGACGGCGAGCTGCGCCTTGTTGATCGAGACGACCTTGTCCTTGATCGCGATGTTGATCGTGCCCTCGAGCCGGGGCCGCTCGCCGCGCAGGTTCGCGGGCAGCGTGGCGACGCACTCGTGCATCACGTCGCGGATCCTGTCCGAGACCGCCTTGGTCAGCGTCGGCTGCAGCTTGCGCGTGTTCGGCGGTGCCGCATTCGGATCGAGCTCGATCGGGTCGTGCGATCCCGTGCGGTGATCGCGGACAATGGCGCCGTTCGCCGCGTATTCGCGGACCTTGTCGGGGAGAGCGCGCGCATCCGAGCCGTCCGGCAACCTCGGTTGCTGACCGGGGACCGTCGCCGGGCCGTGACCCGGGCCGGTGAACCCGCCGCCCTCGGGCTTCGGACCCGTGGTCGCCGTGGTCTCGGGCGGGTCACCGTCGCCGCGCAGCATCAAGTAGAAGCCGCCGATCGCCGCGAGCGCCACGACCGCGATGATCGCGTAGATCGCGCGATTGCTCATACCCGAAGTCTTAGCACGACGGCTGCTGGGGCTCCGGCGAGGCCGGCGGCACCAGGGAGGAGACCACTTCGACATCCCCGGTGCGCACGCGGTGGATCGTGCCCTCGCCGTCGCGCAGCAGCAGGGCACCGTCGTCATCGAGCCCCCACACCACGCCGACCAGTGAATTGCCATCCACCGTGGCGCGCGCCGCAATGCCGAGCGCCATGCGGTCCGTCCAGGCCGGGATGATCTCCTCGAGGCCCATCGCGACGTATCGATCGACCCAGTGCTCCACGTGCGCGAGCACCGCGGCGATGAACGCCTCGCGATCGATCTGCGAGTCCGCCGCCTGCTCGAGCGCGATCGCCGTCTCGGCGACCTGCGCGGGAACCGGGCCGACGATGTTGACCCCGATGCCGATCACCACGGCCTCGAGCTTCGGGCCCTGGCTCTGCGCCTCGACGAGCACACCCGCGAGCTTCTTACCGTCGACGAGCAGGTCGTTCGGCCACTTCAGCGTGGCGTGCGCACCGGTCGCGCGCACCGCATCGCAGATCCCGATGCCGATCGCGAGCGTCATCGGCGGCACGTCGACGAGTGGCAGAGACGGCCGCAGCACCGCGGACAGGTAGAGCCCCATGCCGGGCGGCGACTGCCACGGGCGACCATCGCGCCCGCGCCCTGCCCGCTGGCTCTCGGCGACCACGATGGTGCCGTGGCGTGCCCCGGCGCGAGCGAGCCGGCCGGCCTCGTCGTTGGTGGAGCCGCACTCGACGAGGTTGATGCGCTGGGTGCCGAGCCAGCGGGCGAGCGGAGGGATCAAATACGGAGCGCGTGTGGTCATATGTCAGGTGCGGACGTCCAGGCCGATGTCGACAGCAGGAGCGGAATGGGTGATCGCGCCGACGCTGATCAGATCAGCACCTGCCCGTGCATAGTCTCCGATCGTGGCCAGCGTGATGCCGCCCGAGACCTCGACGATCACGCCACGGCTGTGCGCGCGCGCGGCGGCGACCTCGACCTGCGACGGCGTCATGTTATCGAGCAGCACGATCTCGGCGCCGGCAGCGAGCGCCTGATCGAGCTCGCCGAGGTTCGTGACCTCGACCTCGATGCGCAGCGGATGTGGCGCCTTCGCCTTCGCCGCCTCGACCGCGGCGCGCACCGAGCCGCACGCCGCGATGTGGTTGTCCTTGATCAGGATGCCGCTCCCGAGATCGAACCGATGGTTCGCCGCGCCGCCGGCGAGCACCGCGGCCTTCTCGAGCACGCGGAACCCGGGCGTGGTCTTGCGCGTGTCGACCACCTTCGCCTTCGTGCCCACCACCGCCTCGGCATAGCGCTTCGCGAGCGTGGCCACGCCGGAGAGCCGCTGCGCGAAGTTCAGCGCGGTGCGCTCTGCCGCCAGCACCGAGTGCGCCGGGCCGCGCGCCGTCAGCAGCAGGCCGCCCTTCTCGATCCGCGAGCCATCCGGCCCCTGGATCTCGAGCTCGATGCGCTCGTCGACCATCTTGAACACCGCGGCGGCGACATCGACGCCGAACGCGACGATCGGCTCGCGGGCGTTCATGTCCGCGATGACGTTCGGCCCATCGGCGCCCAGGGTGACCTGAGAGGTCACGTCGCCGCGACCGAGATCCTCGTCGAGCGCGAGCTCGATCAGGCGACGAACCGCGGGAATCGCGGCGAGGCCGCGCACCACCGACGAGCTGGACATCTCGGGGGCAGCATACACAACGGATCTGACTTCGAGATCAACGGATTTTTTGCGAACGACGATCTCGTTCCTGACGCCGGTTCTGCCGCTGAGAGAAGACCTCTCCGTTCGTACGGGCGCCGAAACATGGGCTTGTGGTCGTCCTCGGGTACCCTTCCGACACGATGCCCGACGAAGCCACTGTCCAGACGCGCACGGCGTGCGTGATCGTCGGCGCGACGCCGGACGAGGTGGTGGCGGTCGGCGTCAACGCGCGGATCGCGGTCCGCGCCAATTCGCTGGGCACGCTGGTCACCGGCCGCCCCGGCGACATGGTCATCGACTACGCCGCCGAGCTCGACGGACCGGTCTACGACATCATGTACAACGCGCAGACCGGGTGGTTCTCGGTCACCGTGTTCAAGGGCCTCGCGCCGCCGACCCGCTGGGACAACCGCCCCGAGATGACCCCGGGGTACCCCCGGATCCCCGACGTCCTCGGCGCCACCACGCCGCTCGCGATTCTCGCCGTGCTCGATGTCCCCGGGGACGCCGTCGGCTTCGTCGAGAAGAGCTAGAAGACCGTCGCGCCGACGCCGATCCTTCGCGCATCGGTCCGAGGGGCGCGCAAGCGGGCACACCTGTGACATCGTGGAGCTGTGCGGAGAACCGGGGTTGCCGTGATCGCGCTGGTCCTGTCGACCGGCTGTGATCGCGTGTGGGGCCTCGACTTCGACCACGCCGATGCGGCGCCCCAGGACGATGCGCCGGTGGACGCGCCGTCGGCCTACGCGACGGCCGTGCTCGCCGATCATCCCGTGGGCTACTGGCGGTTCTCGCGCGGCGAGACGCCGGTCGCGATCGATCAGCTCGGCCAGGCGCCGGGTGTGTTCCGCGGAGATGCGGCAGCCACGGCGACCTCCGCCCTCCTCAACGAGGACGATGGTGCACTCGCACTCGACGGCAACGGCGATTTCGTCGACATGGGACCGCGCTTCGGATTCGTGGGACAGCTCGCGTTCACGATCGAGGCCTGGGTCGCTCCGAGCTTCAACGGCCTGTACGACGGGATCGTGGCCAAGAACGACGAGTCCGCGGGCGGCAGCACGCGCCGCGGCTGGCACATGTACAACCAGGCCACCGCGGTCGGCTTCGAGCGCAGCGACGGTGTGGCTACACAGGATGTCCGGACCGGCGCGCTGATGACCGGGCGATGGACGCACATCGCCGTCACCTACGACGGCACGTCCCTCATCCTCTACCGGGACGGCGCGATGCAGGCGCAGACCGCCGCGCCGAACGTGGTGATTCCGTCGACCTCCGGCGCCTTCGTCGTCGGCGCGCGGAACGGTGGGCAGTATCTCTTCCTCAAGGGCGCGGTCGACGAGGTCGCCGTGTACGCGACCGCACTCACGGGCGCGCGGATCGACGCGCACCGGCTGGCTTCGCTCAGCCCGTAGTCAGATCCACTGCTGGACGGCCCAGCCGCGCGAGCGCGCGTGGCGGCGCAGGCGGGTATCCGGGTTGACCGCGATCGCGGTGCCAACGCGCTGGAGCATCGGCAGGTCGTTGTAGCTATCGGAGTAGAAGTAGCTCGCCGCGAGGTCCACGCCGTGGCGCTCCGCCCAGCGCTCCGCCAGGGCGACCTTGTGGCGACCGAAGCACAGCGCGCTCGCGCGACCGGTGAACGCGCCGCGCAGGACCTCGAGCTCGCTGGACAGGACGTGCTCGATGCCCACACCGCGCGCCACGGGACGCGCGGCATAGCAGGTGGAGCCGGTCGCGAGGACGACGAGGTGACCCGCCTGGCGGTGATGCTCGATGGCGACCCGCGCGGCCGGCGCGATCTCGCGTGCGATGTGTTCGCGGTACCAGATGTCGCACTTCGCGATCATCTCGTCCTCGGAGTCGCCCTCGAGGTCCATGCACAGCTTCGTGAACACGGCCTCCATGTCGAGGACCGCGAGCTTGTAGAGGGTGGACCAGTAGACGGCCTTCGCGACCATCTTCGGCGGCAGCTCACCGCGTCGGTAGAGGAACTTCGTCCACGACATGCCGGTGTCCACCCGCAACAGCGTGTTGTCCATGTCGAACAGCGCGGCGATCGTCACTGCTTTCGTCATCTGAGCACCATGAGGTCGAGGAACCGGATCAAGATGTTGGATCCGGCGTGGGTCAGTGTCGAGGCCAGGATCGAGCCGGTCGCCGAACGCATCCAGCCGAACAGCAGGCCCGGGAAGAACGTGGCCAGCGCGCGCGGGTCACCGTCCTTGGGCAGGTGGATGAGGGCGAACATCGCCGCGGAGATGACGAGCGCGAGGCCAATGCCACCGCCGAGGATGCGCCGCTTCGGCGGGAATCTGCGCTCGAGCATGCCGAGCAGGAAGCCGCGGAAGAACAGCTCCTCGGGCAGCGCGACGACCACGAGCTGCACGGCGCAGAACTCGAGCAGCTTCGACGTCAGCGCCGGCGCGTGGAGACCGGCGAGCCCGCCGTAGCGCGAGCACATGCCGTGCGGCACGAGGTGTGCGAGCAGGTCGGAGTTGCACGCGACCTCGTAGAACGCGAAGTAGCCGAGCGCGAAGATCGGAAAGATCACGCCGATCGCCACCGCGGCGGTGATCAGGCCCTGCTTCACCGGCTTCGCGTGGAAGCCGTAGTCGTAAAGATCCTCCGTGCGCCGCCACGCGACGAACACCGGGACGTAGAGGAACAGCACGGCCACCAGCGCCGAGCCGAGGTGGCCGATCGCTGGCAGGGTGATGTTGATCCGGACCAGACCGGCGACCAGGACCGCCACCACGGTCCACGCGATCATCGCATCGCGACCGGCCGCGCGCGCGTCCCGGACTGGGTCAGGCACGCAGGAAGCTTAGCGTCAGTTCGTCCGCAGCGGATCGTAGGAGCCGGTGATGACGAGATCGG
>JBBRBG010000076.1:0-39126 GCA_038206055.1 Haliangiales bacterium | reverse complement strand
CACGAGCTCCGCGCCCTGGGAGCGCACCGAGCGCAGGGCGATGTCAGCCTCGTGGCGGGTGAGGTCGCGCGCGGCCACCGACGCATCGAGCTCGATCGAGATGCCGGGATGGAGCTTGCGTAGCTTGATCAGCCGCGGTGCGACGAACACGCTCGATAAGCCGGGCGCGGTGCTGATCCGCACGATGCCCTCGGCCGTGGTTTCGATATCGGAGGCCTCGCGGGTCATCCGTGCGTGTGCGGCCTCCATTGCCTCGGCCGCGGCGACCACGCGCTGCGCGGCGGCGGTCGGCGTCAGCCCGGTGCGCGTGCGGTCGAACAAGGGGTGGCCGAGGTCGGACTCGAGGGCGGCGAGGCGGCGGCTGACGGTGAAGGTGTCGATCGCCAGCTTACCGGCGGCGGCCGCCAGGGTGTGGTTGCGATGGATCGCCAGGAAGATGCGGATATCGTCCCAGCGGGTGTCTTGCAAATCTGCCATGGCGACTTGCGATTCTGGTTGTTTCGTTGCGCCCGTGCAAGCCTCATCGTGGAGTCATGACGAAGCAAGACCTCCACGTGGTGTTCGGTTCGGGCCAGATCGGGACGCGGATCGCGACGCAGCTTCTCGCGGCCGGCAAGCGTGTGCGGGTCGTGTCGCGCACGCCGTCGCCGCCGCAGGGCGCGGAGTCCGCGGCGGCAGATGCACGCGATCAGGCGGCCGCGGCGGCGGCGGCGACCGGCGCCAGCGTCATCTACGACACCACGAATCCGCTCTACCACCACTGGAAGCGCGACCTCCTCCCGCTCGGCGCCGGCCCGCTGCACGCGGCGAAGGTGACGGGGGCGCAGCTGGTGGCGCTCGACTGTCTGTACATGTATGGGGCGCCCGACGGGCCGATGACCGAGACCACGCCGATGCGGCCGGTCGCGAAGAAGGGCGCGCTGCGCAAGGAGCTCGCGGAGCTGCGGCTCGGTGCGGTGGCGCGTGGTGAGGCCCACGTGGCGATCGCGCGGGCGAGCGACTTCTTCGGACCCGGTCTGCCGAATGCCTGGTGGAGCGAGCGGTTCTTCCAGCGCGTGCTCGCCGGCAAGGCGGGCGAGTGCATCGGCGATCCGGATCAGCTTCACTCGTACACGTACGCGGAGGACGTGGCGCGGGCGATGGTCGCGCTCGGCGGCGCGACCGACATCGACGGTGTGTGGCACGTACCTACCGTGCGCGCCGAGACCACGCGCCAGCTGGCCGACCGGGTGGGAAGAGCGCTCGATGTGAAGATCGCTCTCAAGCCGATCTCCCGGTTCACGCTGCGGGCGATCGGCCTGTTCGCACCGTTCATGGGCGAGATGCCGGAGATGATTTATCAGTTCGAGATGCCGTACGTGCTCGACGACGCGAAGTTCCGTGCGCGGTTCGACCTGTCGCCGACGCCGATCGACACCCAAGTCGCCGACACCGTTGCCTGGGCGCGCCGCAAGCTGACGCTTCGCACGGCCGCTTGACGCTGGACGGCGACGCGTAGATCGGCCAACCTCCGCGAATCCACCGGAGGTTCTGTATGGCTGACGTGTTCATCTACGACGCACTTCGCACTCCCCGCGGCAAGGGTCGCGCCGGCAAGGGCGGGCTCGCCAATCACCACCCGCAGGAGCTGCTCGCGCAGACCCTGAACCACATGGCCGAGCGCAAGAAGCTCGACAAGAGCCTCGTCGATGATTTCGCCGCCGGCTGCGTCACCCAGGTCAAGGAGCAGGGCGCGTGCATCGCGCGCCTCGCCTTGATCGCGGCGGAGTGGCCCGAAGAGGTCACCGGCTTCACGATCAACCGGTTCTGCGGCTCGGGCCTCGAGGCGGTGAACTCGATCGCCGCGAAGATCGGCGCCGGCTTCACGGATAGCGGCATCGGCGGCGGTGTCGAGTCGATGTCGCGCGTGCCGATGGGCTCGGACGGCGCGATGCTGGACGGCCTCAACGAGAAACTGCGGAAGCGCCTGTACCTGGTGCCGCAGGGCATCTCGGCCGATCTGATCGCGACGCGCGAGGGCTTCTCGCGCACGGACGTCGACACGTTCGCGCTCCACAGCCAGAAGAAGGCGGCGCGGGCGATCGAAGAGAAGCGGTTCGCGAATTCGCTGTTCTCCGTGAAGAACGATGACGGCTCGGTCGCGCTCGACCGCGACGAGCACCCGCGCGCGGATACTACCCTCGAGGGCCTCGCGGGTCTCAAGGCGGCGTTCGCGGAGATGGGCGGCATGGCGATGGGACCGAACGGCGAGACGCTCGACGCGCTCGCTCTCCAGCGCTACTCCGACACGAAGGCGATCGACCACGTCCACACCGGCGGCAACTCGTCGGGCATCGTCGACGGCGCGGCCGTGGTGCTGATGGGCTCGGCCGAGTGGGGAAAGAAGGCGGGCCTCAAGCCGCGCGCGAAGATCCGCGCGATGGCCACCATCGGCGCCGAGCCGGTGATCATGCTGACGGCGCCCGCTCCGGCGTCGAAGAAGGCGCTCGATCGCGCCGGCATGTCGGTCAAGGACATCGATCTGTGGGAGATCAACGAGGCGTTCGCCACGGTGCCGATGCAGACGGCGCGCGTTCTCGGCATCGATCCCGAGCGGATCAACGTCAACGGCGGCGCGATCGCCCTCGGTCACCCGCTGGGTGCGACCGGCGCGATCCTCCTCGGTACGGCACTCGACGAGCTCGAGCGGTCGAACAAGTCCACCGCGCTGATCACGCTGTGCATCGGCGGCGGCATGGGCATCGCGACGATCCTCGAGCGCGTCTAGCACCGAGGTGGTGCGGGTCGCGATCGCGCAGTACGACGGAGCGACCTCGCTCCGCGTTCCGCCCCTCGCGGCGGGGCTGCTGGTCTCGACGCTGCGCCGGCGGTTCGCCGACGAGGTGGACCTTCGCATCCATGTGCGCCGGTCGCCGGTGGAAGAGGCAGCGCGGCAGCTCGCCGAGGCCGACCTCGCCGGGCTGTCGCTCTACGCGTGGAACGCCGCGTTCTCGCTCGAAGTGGCGCGGCGTGCGCGCGAGCTGCGCCCGGCGCTGCGGATCATCGCGGGCGGCCCGTCGGTGCCGCGGCGGCCCGAGGCCTACGCGGCGTTCCTCGCGGCGCATCCCTGGGTCGAGGCGCTCGTTCTCGGTGAGGGCGAGGTCGCGCTGGGCGATGTGGTCGATGCCGTGCGCGCTGGATCGCCGCTGTCTGCGATCGCCGGGGTGATCGCGCGCGAGGGTGATGCCATCATCGCCGGGCCGCCGCGTGCACGGCTCGAGCGCGATGCGTTCGCGGACCTCGGCTCGCCGTACCTCGATGGCACGTTCGACGACCTCGTCGCGTGCGGAGAGCTCTCCGGCATCCACGCCGTGGTGCTCGAGACCAACCGCGGCTGTCCGTTCTCGTGCGCGTTCTGCGACTGGGGCCAGGCCACGCAGAGCAAGGTCAACGAGATCCCGATCGATCGCGTCGAGCGCGAGCTGGCGTGGATCGGCGAGCGGCGCGTGCCGTACCTGTATCTCGTGGATGCGAACTTCGGGATCCGCCGCCGCGACGTCGAGATCACCGAGTCGATCGGCAAGACGGCGCAGCGCCACGGCGCACCCGGCTTCGTGTTCTTTCACCTGACCAAGAACGCGACCGCGAAGAATCTTCGGACGGTCGAGATCCTGCGCGATCACGGTGTGGGCACACAGGTCGCGCTGTCGATGCAGGACTTCGACGTCGAGGTCCTCGTCGCGATCAAGCGCGACAACATCCGTCCCGCCGCGGCGCTCGCCCTCCGCGAGCACTGTCACGACCGCGGCCTGTCCACCATCAACGAGCTGATGCTCGGGCTGCCCGCGCAGACGGCGCGTTCGATCCGGGCCAGTGTGGTCTCGGGAATCACGCCGTTCCCCAAGGACACGTTCTTCCTCTATCCAACGCGCGTGCTGGAGAACGCGGAGATGGCGGAGCCCGCCTACCGCGCGCGCCACGGGCTGGTCACGCGACAGGTCCCGCAGTGGTCGGCCGATCCCACCGAGCTGCCGCACGTCGTGGAGCACGAGGAGATCATCGTCGCGACGCGCACGCTACCGGTGGACGAGTGGAGCGCCGCGTTCGCGTTCGGATACTTGCTCTCGGCGCTGTGGAACCACCGGCTGTTGCAGACGACGATCCACGTGATCCAGTTCGGCCTCGCAAACGACCTCGCCGGCTTCGTCGATGCGCTGCTCGCCTCGCGGCGACCGCACCTCGTCGCGGTGCGCGCGGAGCTCGATCGGTTCGCGCGCGCGATCCTCGAGGAGGAAGCGACGACGCTGCCCGTTCCGGGCTGGGGCGATCTCCGGCGCGAGTCCGCGGATGCGGTGTGCGCGGTCGTGTACACCGCCGGCGCGGCGATCTACGCGGAGATCGCCGACGAGGCCGCGGCGTGGCTCGTGTCGTCGTCCGACGCTGCGGCGCTCGTCCGCGAGGCGGTCGCGTGGGATGCGCTCCAGCTTCCGGCGGCGACGCACGCCAGCGGTGTGCACGCGTTCGCGCACGACTGGCCCGCGTACGAGCGCGCGATGAGCACGCGCCCGCAGCCGATCGCGCGCGCGACCTCCGTGCGGGTCACCGCGACACCGGTACCCG
Source organism: Haliangiales bacterium (assembly GCA_038206055.1). GTDB lineage: Bacteria > Myxococcota_A > Polyangia > Haliangiales > Haliangiaceae > JABFXX01. The sequence goes on along the minus strand of JBBRBG010000076.1, from coordinate 34,527 downwards.
ATGCACCGGCCGAGGTCTTGCTAAGCTGGCACATGCGCGCGCGCACGACGATCGAGCCGACCGAGGCGAGGCTGTGACGCGCCTCGCAACGCTTGTCCGACAATGGGGTCCGACCCCATTATCGGACACGAGGGCAGAGCCGTGAACGCGCTCGCACTCGAGCCCACGCGAGTTCTCCCTGACGCGCTGATCGAGCGGGCGTTCGACGACGGCTGCGTCTACATCCCGAACGCCTTGCCGGCCGAGCGGCTCGCACCGCTGCGCGCGGTGATCGATCGCGAGCTCGCGTCGCGCAAGTGGGTGGTCAACGGCAAGAGTGATCCGAAGCTGCGGTTCGGCCGCTGGGACGACGTGCGCTGGCTGCAGTTCCTGATCGACGTGCTCGGCGCGCCGGAGTATCGCGAGCTCGCCGCCGCCCCCGAGCTGCTCGCGCTCCTCCGTCCGATCCTCGGCGGCGAACCGGAGCTTCACGTCGGCGATGTGTGCCGGCTGGTGTCGCCCGGCGCGGTGGATCTGACCACCCCGCCGCACCAGGACGCGGCGTACCTCAAGGACGCGGCAGGTGTCTGGACGGCGTGGATGGCCCTCGGTGATTGTCCTCGCGCGCTCGGGCCGCTCGCCCTGTTGCCGGGCACACATCGCGATGGGCTGCGCCCGCACGCACAGGTGGAGCGTGGCGGTGACAAGGTGGTGGGCACCGTGGTGCCGGCGACCGCGCCGTGGCGCACGGCCGACCTCGCGGCCGGCGACGTGATCCTGTTCTCGTCGCTGACGGTCCACTGCGCGCTGCCGAACGTGACGGCAGATCGGCTGCGCGTCTCGGTGGACTACCGGTACCGTCGAGCGCGCTGATCAGGGCTCGTGCTATGCACGTGATCGTGCACCGCCGGGTCATGCTGCTCGTGACCCTCGCCGCGTGCGAGGCCGTCGTGCTGGCTCCCGAGGCACCGCCGCCGAAGTGGGTGTACTTGCCGCCGCCGCCGGCGTGGCCGCTCGGCGCGGTGCAGGGCCGGATCGGGCGCAGCCAGGCTCCGCAGCCCGCACCGCCGGCCGGCATCACCGGCGAGGTGAAGTTTCCGCTGCGGCTCGCCACTCCCTGGGTGGTGCCGGGCAAGGGCCCGGCGCGCGCGATCAACTACGGCAATGAAGGCGCGCGACCGGCGATCGAGCTGATCGATATCGATGCGGGTCGCGTGGTGTGGCGCGATCCAACGGCCTGCGACGGACCGATCGTCGGCGTCACCGAGGACTCGATCGTGTGTGCGGATGCGAAGGGCACGCGCGGCGTCAAGCTCGATGGCAAGGGCGCGTGGCGCTCGCAGTATCCGTTCATGGCGATGACGGATGACCGCGTCGTCAGCGGCGATATCGGCGTGTCGATCATCATGGACGCGACGACCGGGGATGAGATCGCGCGTGTGAAGTTGCCGCCGACGGTCGTCCCCGAATCGATCATCGCGAGCTGCGGCGATGCGGGGCGCGAGCTGTTCTCGATCGGCCAGGACGGACGGCTCGTTCGCATCGCCGAGGCGAAGGGCGGGCCAGCGATCACGTGGGCTACGCCGATCGGTGCGATCGCGAGTATCGAGGCATGCGAGGGCGACTCCGTGGTCGTGGTGGGGCAGGGCGCCGAGGGGCCGAATATCGTCGCGATCGCGCGCGCGACGGGAAAGATCACCGGCCGCGTCGACGGTGTGCGTGGCTGGTGGCCGGCGCGCGACACCGAGGGCCGGCTCGAGATCTCGACGTACGCGGGCGTGGCCAGCTATCCGCGGGATCTAACGGGGCCGCCGATCGCCACCACGTTGCCACCGCTGGGCGAGCTGCTCGCGAAGCGCGGTGACCGCAGGCTCGTGCGCGCATCGCCGCTGACGGCGGTACTCCTCGACCGCAAAGGCGTGCGCGCGTACCTCCCGTTCACGGCGATGGGCGCCGTCCTCGGTGATACGGCGATCATCGCCGCGAGCTGGAACGGATCGCAGGGCGAGACCGTGCATCGCCTCGGCATCCCGCCGCCGTACACGCGCGCGCTGCGGATCCCCACGCGCGATCGCGGTGTCGAGGTACCGGCGGAGCTGCGCGACTTGCCGCCTGCGAAGCCGGTGGACCTCACGACCGCGATCCCGAAGACGGATACCGGCAAGCACACCGTCGGTGCGGTCGCGATCGATCCGGAGAACAGCGCCATCCTCTACACCGTGCCGCTCGAGCAACAGCCGGATGAATCGTCCGGCGCCGGGATCGCGGCGATCGACCTCGCGAAGCGCGAATGGATCTGGCAGCGCAGCGATGGTTGCGGCGCGGGCCAGCCGATCGCGATCGCGGTGGCGCGGACGATCGTGGTGTGCGCCGCGCGCGGCAATCTCCCGGGGAGTGCGACGGTGCGCGCGACCACTCGTGAGGGTCACGCGACATGGGAGTGGGAAGGCGACAGTGTGGATGCGGTGCAGGCGGCGGGCGATGCGGTGCTCGTGCATGCCGCGGATCACGTCTACGTGCTCGATGCGCGCACCGGCAAGGTCCGCGCATGGCTCGCGAGCGATGACGGCGCGATCATGCGTGCCACGGCGGTCGCGGTCGGCGAGCGCACGCTGATCATCGGAGCCGAGCGCGGCCGGATCGTGGCGCGCGCATACGAGCTCAGCATGCTCCCGGTGTGGTCGCTCGCGGTCGATGGTGTGGTGCGCTCGATCGCACCGTCGCAGGACGGCGTGCTGGTGGATCTCGAGGATGGTGATGCGTTCCGGATCGCGGCGCTGACCGGAGAGGCGACGGCGATGCCGGGCCTCGGTCTGACCTGGCGTCCTTCGGGGGAGCTCGTGACCGGCTCCGCGCTCGGCGGCCCCATTCCGGCGCCGCCGAAGGCTGCGGCCGCGCCGATCATCCGGCCCTACCGGCCGTATCGACCGCCGCCGCCGAAGGATCCGGAGGCGCCGCCGATGTCGGTGCCGGTGCCGGTGCCGCCGTCGCTCGGTCCGAGCTGGCAGTACACGCTCTACGAGCTCGCCGGTGGGCTACGCGCGCGCAACGACTACGCGATCGCCGGCCCGATCGCGCCGGTGCTCGCGCGCGGACCTGCGGGCAGCCTGCTCGTGGTGGCACACGGGCGCGGTCTGCACGAGGTGCTGGTGCTCGATCCGCGGACCGGCGATCCGCTCCGTCAGGTGACGCTCCCAGAGGATGCGCCGTCCGGAGTCGTGTTCGCGACCATCGTCGATGGCACGCCCGTCGCGGGGACCGTGCTCGCGAAGCCGCTGCGGATCGTGCTGTTTTGACAGCGATCGTGGGGACGGCGCTCGGCCCCACTGCTATAGGATCTAACAATGGCACTCCCGCTTCGCGCTGCCTTGCGGTCCGCAGGGCGCTTCATGATCAAGAACCCCACGGCGATGCTCAGCATGGCTCGTCACGCGCTGGGGATGCGGATCGCGGTGCCCCTCGATGCGCTGCGCTGGTTCATCTCGAACACGCCGCCTTCGGCGAAGGCGCCGCAGGACGTGACCATCTCTCCGCGACCGCCGGCGATCGGCATCGGCGCCACGATCGACCTCATGGGCACCACCGTGCGCGCGGGCGCGTCGATCCGCGTCGAGAAGCTCGAGGTCAACGAGACCCAGTTCAAGGTCACGCTGCGGATCTCCGACGTCACGATGAAGGTGCTCGGCGAGTCGTTCACGCCCGTCGCGGGTCTGATCAAGAGCGGTGCGCTCGATCTGTCGAAGCCGGGCAACCTGGCCAAGTTCATGCCGAAGCGCCCGCCGGTGCTCGTCGAGGCGCATGACGACATCATCGTGCTCGACCTGATGCAGAATCCGAAGTTCGCCGCGAACGATCGCGTGCGCGGAATCCTCGGCACGCTGACGCCGGTCGTGAATGTCTCCGGGCTCTCCACCGAAGGCGACATGCTGATCCTTCAGCTGCGCGCGAGCCCGTTCGGCTTGCCGCGCGCACTGAGCGCAGCGCGCGCTCTCGCTTCGGGCTGAACATGCGCGCGCGCCTCGTCGCGGTCGTCCTCCTTGTGGCGGCGTGCCAGGGCAAGGGACGCAACGCCGATCCGGGCACCGCGAGTGGCAGTGCACCGCCGCCGCAGGCGGATGCGCTCGCGATCGATGCGGCGCCGTTGCCGCCCGAGGATGCGCCGAAGAAGCCCGACGAGCCGGAGCCTCCGGACCCGGGCAAGGTGATCGCAGATCTCGGCGCGATCTCCGCGTGGCAATCGGTGATCGATCGCGCACAGCTGCTGTTCCGGCGCGGGCAACGTGGCGTGGTCTACGGGCGCGTCGGTGCGGCGATCCTCGTCAACGACAAGACCACCGATGCGGGGCTCGTCGCGACGCCGTACGTGTGGCTCGTCGACGACACCGAGGGCAACGGCACGCTCGGCATCCGCGTGAAGCTCGATGGCAAGGCGAAGGAAGGCGATCGAGTCGCGCTCGATGGCGCGTGGGATCTCGATACAGATCGGCGATGGTTCTGGCATGTGGACGCGGTCCGTCCCGTTCCGCCGGCACCGCCAAGCGAGCTCAAGGAGGCGCCGGCGGCAACGCCGACCCACACCATCGCGAACGGCGAGCTGCCGAGCGGCGCGCGGACGATCAGCGTCGCGAAGGACGGCGACGCCGTGTACTTCCAGATCGTCGGCCCGGCGCCGACCACCGAGGGTGATGGCTGGCAGGTCGCCGACGAGCTCGGTAATCCGACGTTCGCGCTGATGAACCTGCCGGGCGAGCGCGCGAGCTACGGCGGCCAGGACATGCGTCAGCCCGACGAGCGCTGGTCGCTCAAGCGCGGGCAGACCTACTGGGTGCGGATCGGAAAGCTCCGGAAGCGCGGCGTCGACAAGCCGACGCTCGTCAACGCGCGCACGGCTCCCGTTCGCGTGATGTGAAATGCGCTTGACGATGGTTGCCTTGTGGGTTAACTATTAACCTATCAGGCAACCATAGGTGATGCGATGAAACCGACTCCGAAGGGCTGGCCGCGCCTCAGCGGCTCCGCGTTCTATCAAGATGCAGCGACGGCGATCGACTGGCTGTGCAACGCGTTCGGCTGGGAGGTGCGCCTCAAGATCGAAGGCGAGGGCGGCAAGATCGAACATGGCGAGCTCGTGTTCGGCGACGCCGTGATCATGATCGGCGACGAGGATCGCGCGAAGGCCAAGGGCCGGCCGCACCAGAGCCCGAAGTCGATCGGAGGCGCGATCACGCAGTCGATGATGTTCTACATCGATGACGCGGACGCCCATTGCGCACGCGCGCGCGCCGCCGGCGCGAAGATCACGTACGAGCCCGCCGTCTCCGACTACGGCGAGGACTACTGGTCCGACAAGAGCTACGAGGCCGAGGATCCCGAAGGCCACCGCTGGTGGTTCGCGGAGCGCGTGCGCGGTTGAGCCTCGATGGCACGTTCGGCGCGCTCTCCGATCCCACGCGGCGCGGCGTGATCGATCTGCTGCGCAAGGAGCCACGGCGTGCCGGCGATCTCGCCGACGCACTCGGTCTGTCGCGGCCGGCGATGAGCAAGCACCTGCGCGTGCTCCGCACCACGGGCCTGATCGAGCCCGCCTCCGACGACGCCGATGCGCGCGCGAAGATCTATCGCCTCCGCCCGGAGCCGTTCTCGGCGCTGCGCGACTGGCTCGAGGATGTCGAGCGGTTCTGGACCCTCGAGCTCGCCGCGTTCAAGGCGCACGCCGAACGAACGCGAGGCAAGGCGAAGTGATCGCGGGCGACAAGGTCCGCGTGCAGACGTTCGTAGCGGTGCCCATCACCGATGCGTTCGACGTGTTCACGCTCGAGATCGATCAATGGTGGCGCACGGGTCCGGCCTACCGTATCGGCGGGAAACATCCCGGGCCGCTCCACCTCGAGCCGAAGCTCGGCGGCCGCCTGTTCCAGCAGTACGGCAAGGACGGCACCGCCCTTCACGAGATCGGCGAGATCACCGCGTGGCAACCGCCTGCCCACTTCGCGTTCACGTGGAAGGGCATCAACTTCGCGCCCGGCCAGTCCACCGTCGTCGAGGTCTGGTTCGAGCAGCGCGAGACCGGCACGCGCGTCACCCTCGAGCATCGCGGCTTCGCCTCGCTGCCCGACAACCATCCGGTGCGCCACGGCAAGGCCGTCGTCGAGTTCATCGGCGACCTCGGCATGTGGTGGGGCGCGCTGCTGACCAGCCTGCGCGAGCGCGCCGAAGCTCGCTAGCGCAACGGATGGTACGCTCCGCTCGCGAAGCGGTAGCGCGTGGTCAGCGAGCCATCGATCTGGCGGGCCGCGATCACGTCCGCCGGCTCGTCCGAGCGCTGCTGGATCGCGAACGGCCAGAAGCCCTCCATCCGGCCGACGTAAACGTCCGCGGCATACGGTCGGCGGAGGTAGACCTCGTACGCGCAGCCGTGGTCACCGCAGCTCTCGAAGATGCCGTCGAACCGATCGGCGATCCCGTCGCCATCGAGATCCGGATCGTCCTTCGTGGTCTGCACGGTCGGACCGTGGGCATTCACGCGCGAGTCGGAGAACCGCGGCGCATCGGGCTCGAGGATCGTCCACATCGCGCGAACACCGACGACCGCAACGGCGAGCGAGGCAGCGAGCAGAACCGGCGGAGCGAAGGTGCTGGCGAGGCGGTTCACGAGCTCGTTCAACGCACGAGCTCGCCGATTTGTTCCACAAAGCTGTCCGGCAAGGCGTCCGGTAATGGGGACGGTTTCAACTTACGCAACTTGCGATCGCCATGTCCGCGATTTCTCGTCGGCCCGAGTCAGAGCGCGTTCAGCAGGTCGTTGACGGCGTCCTTCTGCTCGCGCTTCGCCTTGTCGACCTGGAAGAACGGATCGCCGGTCGTTCCTGACAGGGCCACGTGGCAGGAGATGCCCTCGGGCACCGGGTACTCGGGCTCGTACGGTCCGCCGGACAGCACCTTCGCGACCGCCGCGCGGATCAGCATGACCTTCGCCGGCGACAGCGTTCCGTTCGAGTGCTCGACCTTCGTTCCGTCCGGGCCCGGCGGCTTGTCGTCCTTCGTGCTGGGCGTGTTGGAGCTGTCCTTCGTCCAGATCGCGCGATCGAGGTCGTAGACGGACATCCACAGCTGCGAGCCATTGCCGAACGGCATGTCGCTGTGGCTGCACACGTACGCGATGCTCGCGACCGCCGGCGGATTGGCCGGAATGCGGACACGTCGATCGTGCGGCGGCGGTGGCGGCGGTGGCGGCGGATCACGCGGAGCGATCGCGGCTGAACCTGCCGAGCCACCGCGGCCGGAACCGGTGCGCGCGGCATCGCCCGAGTCCTTCGTGCAGCCTGCTACCGCGAGTGCGAGGACGATGGTCTGCATGTGTGATTTCAACGAGATGCCGATCGCAAGTTGTCTAAGTTGAAAGCGTCCCCGAATCCGGACGGCGCGTCTCATTCCCGGACAGCCTACCGACGACGTGCCCTGCGTCGCAGCACGATCGCGAGGACGACAAGAGTCATCGCGATCGGTGAGCCGGGCGTGCTCTGCGCGCCACAGCACCCGGACCGCGGCGATCTGGACCCCGACGCAGGCGACGTGGGACGCGTGCCCGAAGCGGTCGCGGCGCTCGCCGCCGCCGGGTCCGGGGTCACGGCACAGCTCGCGTCGAAGATGACGACGGCGGGGCGTGCGGTCAGCGAGCCGGCCGCGGCCACGTCGACCGCGCACTTGTCGCCCGCCCGCTTCGCCGTGATCGAGGTCGAGGGCGGACCGTCGAGGATCACGTGCGTGCCCTTCGGCGCCGTGTACGAGAACGCGCTGCCGGGCTTGGTCGGCCACACCACGGTCGCGTCGCGCGGGCCCGTGATCGCCACGCCGGCGAAGCCGTCGCCCGAGAGCGGCGCCGTGGTCACCACGATCGATGGACCTGCCACCGCGATCGCGTGGACCGCGCGCGGCGTGGGGCCGGGGAGCTCCAGGCGGTAGTCGGTCGCATCGAAGCGCGCCGCGTCGCAGCGGCCCTTGGGAGTGCCTTCCTTGAAGCAGTCCTTGACCGCCGTGCGGCCGATCGCCGGCGTGCCGCCGGTCTTCGTGATGTTCGTGATCGCGAGCTTCGTCGTGCCGATGGTCTTGTCAGCGCGGCCGGTCTTCGCGTCGAACGCGAGGCCGCCGGCCACGCGGAAGCGGAGGTTCATCGCGCGATCCGCGGCATCGGTGTCGGCGCGATCGATGACGAGGAGCACGGCGTCGGTACCCTGCGCCGACGGTACGAGCACGAGGTCGCGGATCGCCTCGGGCACGTCGGACTTGCGCTCCTGGAACTTGTACGCGTCGGAGTAGTCGCAGCGCACGGCGACGATACCGGACTTGGTCTGCGCGGCCCAATCCCACCCGACCTTCTCGCCCCACGAGCCCTGGCTCGGGATGTAGTCCTTCGGAAAGTGCGCAGATGCCACGGTCGGCGCGTTGCTGGTCAGCGTGGACGCCGAGCCGTACGGCGAGGGATCGACGATCGCGTCGTCCTTGCCGCGCGACAGCACGAAGTTCCCGGCCTTCGGCTGCCGGTGATCGACATCGATCGCGCGCTGGCACTCCGCCACGAACCAGATCGCCTTGTCGTCCCACCGCGTGCGCGCGTAGACGGTGCCGGTGGCGCTGGCCACGTACCACGTGGGCCACGATGCGCGCGGTGCGAGCGCCGGCTTGTCTGCGCCGATGCCGGCGAGCGCGTCGTAGAGCAAGTAGTCGCGATCCACGAGCTGCAACCGGGACAGCTCGCCCTTCGCCCACCCCTTGTCCTCGGCTTTCGCATCGCCGAGCGCGATCGCATCGAGCGTGAGCACGTGCGGCGCGAGGTTCGGTTGCTCGTCCTCGGTGTCCTGCCCCGCGTACACGCGATCACCGGGCGACAGCGCGTAGACATGCCGCCGCAGCACACTCGAGAGCCATGCCTCCACGCCCTTGACGTCGATGCCGGCCACCCGCGCCACCCGCGCCGCGAGCGCGTAGTGCGCGATCGCGAGCGGACCGTACTGCCAGCCCTCGGGCCAGTCGCCGCCGTCGAGGATTCCACCGTCGGCGAGCGCCGCGGCCATGTCCTTGCCCCACAGCTCGTCGGCGACGAACGCCCAGGTCTTCGGCCCGTTCTCCTCGGCCGCCTCGCTGCCCTGCGCGATCGCGATCAGGGTGGCCGCCGCGAGGTAACCGGCTTGATAGTTCGAGCCCGCGACGCGCGCGCGATATCCGCTGTCCTTGTACCAGGTGAGCCACGCGGCCCACCGCTGCCGCGCCTTCTGCCGCAGCGCCGGTGTCATCCCCGGCGCGTCATGCAGCCAGTCGTACGCGAGCGCCGTGTAGGGACCGAGGTTTCTGATCGCGTATCCCGAGTCACGCGTCGCCGCCTTGTCGCCGCCCTGCTTGTCGCCGACCTTGTCGAGATCGTCGAGCAGCGCGGTGAAGTACTTGATCGCGGTCTGCGCGTGCTCCGGCTTCTCCGTCGCCGCCCACGCCACGAGACACGCCTGCAGAACTTTGGCCCACTCGGAGCCCTGGTACACGGCGTTGTCGTGCTCGGCCGTGTCGTGCGCCTCGGTGCACATCTTGATCGCGCCGATCACCGGCCCGCGCTCCGCCGCCGCCTGCGCCTTCCACGCGGTCTTCACCGCCGTGTCGAGCAGCATGCGCGGATGCGGCCCGCTCGGCTCCGGCGGTGCCGCATGCGCGACGGCGGCGGCGACGACGATCAGTGCAAGGACACAGCGCATCCCCGCACCGTAGCGCAGCTACTCGCGCGCTGCCGTGCGCCCGGTCAACGTCATCGCCTTCACGCGCCGCCCGGTCCTCCGTGAGCTAGCGCGCCAGCGAGAACTTCACCGTTGCGCTCGCCGTGGCGGACACCGTCACCTTCTGTGTCGCCGCCTTGAGCTTTGGGTTCCAGATCGCGAGCTCGTAGGATCCCGGCGGTACGCCATCGATGGTGAACCCGCCCTTGCCATCGACCTGCGCGGCGAACCGGTTCTGCCCTACGAATACGTAGGCGAGCATCTCTGGATGGATCTTGCAGACCTGTGCGAACACGCCCTCCTTGGCGAACTGGTGGTCCTTACTCGCCCCTGTCCCCCACGTGCCGAGGTCGTAGCCACCATCGGAGGACATCACGTTGTGATCGACCTTGTCGTGGTTGTGGAACTTGACCGTGTCGCCAACGCCGGTGAGGACGATGTGCGGATCGAACGCCATTCCTTTCTGATCGATCTCGAACGACTTGGGGGACAGCTTCGTGCCCGGCACCTCCTTGAGGTAGACGATGGTATCGGGGAGGAACTTGGATGGCTTCGCAGCGACGGTCCCGGTGATCTTGCCGTCCGCAATCGCTGTGGCGTACAGCGAACCGGTCACCAGTGCAGTGACGACGAACGTTCTCAGAGTCGACATGACGATTTCCTTTCAGTAGGCAGCCCACAACTGAAGCTGGACGGACTCGATCTCCATGCTGACCTTGCTCGCCGGATCCGCCGGCTCGGCCGATAGCCCTGCCGCGCCCCACCCGCCGTCGGGCGCGCCGGTGGCCTGCTCGAGAGGCGCGGTCAGAATCAGCTTCAGGTTCGGTCGGACCAGCGCGCTGACGCCGGGGACGATCTTGAGATCCGACACCGCACTCGCGCCGCTCTGGGCGACGCGCAAGTACTCGACGCGTCCGCCGACCGCGAGCCACGGGTAGACCAGGTACGAGACTTCGTTCCATTCGGAGAACGTCTTGGTTGCCGGGGCCGCCGCGGCGACGTGATCGTCGGTCTGATAGAACGCGCCCACGTCGAGCTCGAGCTCTGCGCGCTGTGCGCGCACCGTGCCACCGAAGGTCAGCGAGACATCCTTCGTGAGCTCGCCGGGCATCGAACCATCGGTGAACCGAGAGATGGCGCGGTATGCGAAGGCGTCGACCGTCACGGCCTGCTCGTGCTCGAGATCCTGCGGCACGCCGTTCGTCGTTTCGCCGTCGAGGGTCGAGCCGCCGAGCTTGTAGCCGATGTGGCCGTAGACGTTCGCGCTGTTGCGCGCGTCGAGGTTCGTGCCGGCGGCGAACCCGAGCGAGTAGTCGAACCGGCAGCCGAGCACGCCGTTGAGCTCGATGCCGTTGTGATTGTCGTTGAACCGGAACGGATCGGTTGCGGCGCCGTAGAGACCGGTGACCGCGACCTGGGGCATCATCGCGTCCGCGAAGTAGCTGCCGTGGGTCTGGAAGCTCGTGAACGCGCCGACCCGTTTGCCGACCGCGAGGTTCACGGCGTGCGCCGGACCCACGAGATCCCCGAAGAACACCGACGCCGTCTCGAGCTCCAGTCCGCCATCGGCCGCCGTCAGCTCCGAGTAGAAGGTGATCGAATCGTCGATGCTGCCGGCGGCCCACAGATGGCCTTCTTCGACGAGGGTGTCGAGGTTGACGACCGCGCTGTTGTCGGCGACGGCGGCGCTCGAGGTCTTCTGCGGGTGGAACACCGCCTGACCGTTGAAGCCGATCGCGAGCGGCGGGAACGAAGACAGCATCCCCGGCCACACCGCATCTGGGAACGCCTTCTTCTGCTCGTCGGTCCCCAGCGGAACTGGCTCGGCCTTCACGGCATCACTGTCGATTCCGGGGAACCGATACCCGTTGCGTCGGAACTGCTCGCCGAACGGCGTCAGCTTCGGAAAGACAGTGTGGCAGGTGACGCAGCTCGTCTTGTACTTGCGCGCGAACGCGGGGATCGCCCACGCGCTGCGTGCCGTGCAGACGAGGAGCAAGATGGCGAGAACAGGAACTAAGCGACGCATGGCAACCTCAATCCGTGGGGTGAAGGGAGTGCAGCAGCGTGCGAACGCCGATGACCTCGTCCGGAGCGGACGACAACGGGGCTCTCGGGCAGCGAACTCCGCTCGGGAGCTTGACGAACGGTTCGGTCACGCTGTGGACGTAGGACGCGACGTCCCACAGATCGTCGGAAGACAGCACCTTCGCGAATGAGGCCATCGGCGTGCCATCGAGGCCGGTCATCAGCGTCAGGTAGATGTCCTCGATCCGCGTGCTGCGGTGGAACCGACCTTCCCGGAGATCGCGCGGCCGCGCAGGCAGGCCCGACGGGTAGAACAGCGAGGTTGCCGCCGGCCCATCGCCGCGCCCGGTCGTCCCGTGACAGCTCGCGCAACCACCGCTCGCGTAGATGCTCGCGCCGTGCGCGATCCGGTCTTGCGCGATCGCGGGTGGCACGTCAACGACGATCGGTGGAGGCGCCTCGTCCTCCTCGAACGCCTTCGACAGCGTCTTGAGGTGCGCGACCAGCGCCCAACGATCGCGCTCGGGCAGAGCGAACCAGGGCGGCATCGCTGTGCCGTGGACGCCGCGCGTGATCGTGACGAACAGATCGCGATCGGTGGGAAGAGCCTCGTGCTCCGTAGTCCGTACTTGGTACACGCCGGTCGTGAAGTTCGCCGGCGGATCCTCGAGCTGGATCGCGAGTGCTCCGTTGCCACTTCCCCGCTCGTCATGGCAGGCGGCGCAGTACACGCCGAACACCTGCCTCCCGCGAGCACGGAGCGCGTCGTCGACCTTCGGCGCGGGTCCCTCAGGCTCCCCCGTCAGCTCGGCGCCGTCGATCCAGGCGCGGAGGGTGGGCAGCGTCCCGGTCGCACCGCCACACGCTGATGGAGCGCCAACCGCTACACCGGCGTCTTCCCGGTGCTCACGACGCTCGAGCCGACAGTCGCTGACCACGATCCCGGTCGCGGCGGCGATGCCGGTGACGATCGCGAGGAGCTCGGTGACGAACATCGCCATCGTTGCCCCGCCGAGGCGTGCTGGCTTGGCCACATCTGACCTCGGTGCACGCGCCGCGCCATCTGGATCGCGTCACTTCTTCCGGCATCCGTGCAGAATCAGCGTCTGGCCGGTAGTAGGCGCAAATTCTAGCGCAGCTACTCGCGCGCCGCCGTGCGCCCGGTCAGCGTCATCGTCTTCTCGATCAGTGAGACAAGCTCACGCCGCTCGGCGTTGTCCCCCGCCGCGGCCTTCGCCATGTCGCGGATGTCGGCGAGGCTCCAGTGCTCTGCGTCCTGCCCGCCGCGGAGCACGTCGGCGAACGCCGCGGTCGCAAATGCGAAGCGGAAGTCCGACGACGAATTCGCGAACGACGCCGCCACACCACCGATCATCGGATACGCGGCCTCGGTCGCCTTCTCGCCGTTCGGCGCCTTGTGGCGGATCCGCACACCACCGAGTGGCGCGTTGGTCTGCTTGCCCTCGGCGGTGAGCTCGACCTCGTAGAGCGCCGTCACCTGATGGCCGGCACCGATCTCGCCGGCGTCGACCTTGTCGTTGCGGAAATCGGTGTCCTTGATGTCGCGGTTCTCGTAACCGACGAGGCGATAGCGCGCGACCATCTTCGGATCGAAGTCGACCTGGAGCTTCGCGTCCTTCGCCACGACCTCGAGGGTCGCGCTGAGGTCGGTCTGGAACACCTTCGTCGCCTCGTCCATCGAGTCGATGTAGAAGCTGTTGCCGTTGCCCTTGTCGGCGAGCTGCTCCATCAGCGCGTCCTTGTAGTTGCCCGTGCCGAAGCCGATCGTCGAAAGCGTCACGCCTTCCTTCGCGCGGCCCTCGATGATCTTCAGGATCTCCTCGTGCGTGTTCGCGCCGACGTTCGCGTCACCATCGGAGAGCACGATCACGCGGCTGATCGCACCGGGCCGCACACCCTGCATCGCCTGCTTGTAGGCGAGGTCGATGCCCGAGGCCATGCCGGTCGAGCCGGATGCGACGAGGTCATTCAGCGCCGCGATGATCTTCGACTTGTTCGCCGCACCGGTCGGCGGGAGCACCACGCGCGTCGAGCCCGCATAGGTCACGAGCGAGACGGTGTCGCCCTCGCCGAGGTTCATCGTCAACGTGGTCAACGCCTTCTTCGCGAGCTCGAGCTTGTCGGGCGACTGCATCGAGCCCGAGACGTCGACGAGGAACACGAGGTTCGCCGGCTTGCGCTCCTGCGCCGTCTTCGCCTTCGTCGCCACGCCCACGCGGACGATGTGGCGACCGGGCGCCAGCGGCGACGGCGCTGCGTCCATGATCACCGAGAACGGCGAGTCGCTCTGCGGCGTGGGGAACGCATAGCGGAAGTAGTTGACGAACTCCTCCACGCGTACACCTGCCGCCACGGGCAGCTGTCCCTCGAGCAGCTTGCGCCGCGCGAGCGAGTACGACGCCGTGTCCACGTCCGCCGCGAACGTCGACAGGTGGTCCTTGCTCGCATCCACCCACGGGTTCCGGCCGTAGTCCTGGTAGCCCTCACCGATGGTCGAGTCGTTCTTGGCGCCTGGCGCGTATGCGCCATTCACCGACGGCTGGCCGCCGATCGCCGAGCCCGAGCCCATCGCGACACCCCGGTCGCGGGCGTACTCCGCCTGCGGCTTCTCAGTGGCCGTGGCGCCGGGCGCCCCCTCGTGGACCATCATCCGGTCCTCCGACTTCTGCTTGCAGCCGGGGATGAGCAGGGACGAGCACAGCAGTATGGACGCGAGGGTCTTGCGAAGCATCATCGAGCGGTCCTCCTTGGGGTGCTCGATGTGACGCTCGACCGCGTGGGGCGTTCTGTCCCATCTCGTGAATCATTGTCGTGATCCGACGACAAGATTCCCGCCAAGGTCGCGACGGAGGTGGTGTCAGCGGCGGGGGATCGCGGGCATCGTCGGCGCCTCGGGTGGTGCCGCCGGCGAGGCCACGTGCTCCGAGCCCTGGGGCACGAGCAGACGCTCCACGCTGAGCGGCGTGCTCTCCGCGGTGATCATCGGCTTCGGGCGATGCTGGAGCCACCACGCCTGTGCGCGCGCCTCCGTCCACGCGTGCTCCTCCGGGATCGTGATCGCGCGCAGCGATGCCGAGAGCTCGCGCGCGTCGGTCGGCCGATCGTCGGGGTCCTTCGCGAGCAGGCGGATCACGATCGCCTCGAGCTGCGGCGGCAACCAGCCCTTCACGCGCGGGCGCAGCTCCGGCACCGCGTCGTGAACGTGCGAGTGGATCGCGCTCTCCTCGTCGGGCCGCGCGAACACCTCGCTCGCCGTGAGCAGCCACCACGCCACGCAGCCGAGCGCGTAGAGGTCGCTCCGCGCATCGGCGCCGGTACCGGTGACCATCTCCGGCGGGATGTAGCCCGGCGTGCCCACGACCGCGCCCGCCTGCGTCAGCTTCGACGTGCGCGGCAGGTTGATCTCCTGCGACCGCGGCGCCGGCAGCGATACGAAATCGATCGGATCCGGAATCGGATCCGAGATCGTGTGGACGATGCCGAAGTCGAGCACCTTCGCGATATCGACCTCGTCGGCTGCACGGGACAGGAAGATGTTCGCCGGCTTGATATCGCGGTGAAGCAGCCCTGCCTCGTGCGCCTCGGCGAGCGACTGGCACGCGTGCACGAGGATCTGGATCACGCGCGCGGCCGGCTGCGGCCCGAAATCGCGGATCAGGCGATCGAGATCGAGACCGTCGAGCAGCTCCATCACATAGAAGAACGTGCCGTCATCGGCGACGCCGTAGTCGAACAGCGCGATCGTGTGCCGCGATCGCATCGAGGCGAGCGTCTGCGCCTCGCGCCGAAACCGCTCCTTCGCCTTCGCGCGATGCAACGGATCCGAGAGTGCATCGGGCCGCACGAGCTTGACCGCTGCGTGTCGCGCGAGCAGTCGGTGCTCCGCGCGCCACACCTCACCCATCCCACCCATGCCGAGGCGCGAGACCAGGCGATACGCGCCCATCTCCCTCACCTGGGCCTCCGCCTTGCGTGCGCGCTCGCGTGCCGAGGTCACCGCGCGGCGCATGCGCACGAGGTTCCACGCGAACATCAGCGCCACGCCGAGCGCCATCGCAAGCGCACCACCCGAAGCGAGCAGGCTCTGCTTCTCGAGCTTTTTCGTCGGACCGAGCAGCGTGCGCTCCGGCACCAGCGCCGCGAGGTACCAGTCGAGCGGCGCCTTGATGCCCGCGCGCTCCCCACCGAGCGGCGCCACCGATGCGAGGTACTCGCCGTCGTTCGACGCGAGCTGGAAGAACTGCTGCTCGCGCAGGCTCAGCGTGCCGCCCTGTGCCCAGGACTCGCTCGGGACCGCGAGCGTGGCGATGCCGAGCGCTCGAAACAGCGCATCGAGCGCGACGTCACCGTAGTCGGTGTGGTGCAACAGGCGGGCCTCCTTGGTCGCCGCCGCCGGCACCGGCGCCGAGGGAAACGCGAGGATCGTCCCGTCGCCCGAGAACAGCACCGTGCGGGAACCCTCGAGTGGCGGGCGAACGATGAACTGCGAGAGCGCACCTACATCAAAGTCCACGGTGGCCACCGCCTGGAGCGAGCCATCCGCCGCGTAGATCGGCTCGACGCACGTGATGCCGGTGGTCTTCGACGAGAAGTACACGCGCGGTGCCGTCCACGCGCGGCCCTTGCGCTCCACCGCGAGCGTGTAGTGCGGCCGTTTGCGGACGTCGTAGTCGGTGCTCTGCGTGTCGACCGCGCGCACGCCGCCCGGCACCACCTGGTAGTTCGTGCGGAGCGTGTGATCACCTTCGATCATGCTCTCGTTGACCCGGATCTCGGCGGGCGCGTCCTCGGGAACGAAGGTGCCGCGCAAGAGGCCGCTCGGAAAGCCGATGCTGACGTTCGCCACGCCCGGGCGGCCGATCATCAGGTCGTGCATCCGCGGCGCGACCTCCTGGATCGGCAGCCGAGGATCCGCGAGCGCGCGCAGCCGCGCCAGCATCGGATCGGCCTGATCGAGCGCGAATGCCACGTCGTGCTGAACGTCGGCGGCCTGCGATGACAGCTGGCGCCGTGCCATCGAATCGCTCGCGTCGCGCGTGGCGCGCCGGCCGAGCATCATCACCACCACGCCGGCGCCGATGACGAGCAACGGCAGGAGGATCAGAACGCCGATCGGAGAGGCGAGCGCGCGCGCGATCCGGGCGCCCCGAGGAGCGTCGCCGATGCTGTTGCGCGGCGGCTCCACTACCTCGAGGCTATCACCGCGCGACGGTGGCGGGCGTGCCTCGCAGGGTGCGCGCACGCTCGATCAGCGAGATCAGCTCGGCGCGATCCGGGTCGGTACCCTGCGCACCGCGTGCGACCTGGGCGATGCGGTCGAGCGACCAGCCCTTCGCCTCATCACCGCCGCGCAGCACGTCGGCGAAGGCCGCCACCGCGAACGCGAACCTCAGATCTGCGCTCGCTGCTTCGAAGCTCGGCGCGGGCGCCGCCGCCATCGCGTACGTGTTCTCCACCGCCTTCTGGCCATCCGGCGCCTTGTGGCGGATGCGCACCATGCCGAACGACGACGGCGTCAGGTGCGCCGCGGCCGTGAGCTCGATCTCGTACATCGCGGTCACTTGATGACCTGCGCCGATCTCCCCGGCGTCGACGGAGTCGTCGCGGAACTGCTCGTCCTTGATGTTGCGGTTCTCGTAGCCGACGAGGCGGTACTTCGCGACCACCGCGGGGTCGAAGTCGACCTGTAGCTTGACGTCCTTCGCGACCACCTCGAGCGTCGAGCCGAGCTGCTCTCCGAACACGCGCTTCGCCGCGGCGGCGGAGTCGATGTACAGCGACTGGCCGTTGCCCTTGTCGGCGAGCTGCTCCATCGCCGTGTCCTTGTAGTTGCCCTGGCCGAAGCCAACGGTCGAGAGGAACACGCCGGCCTTCGCGCGGCTCTCGATGATCGACAGCAGCGCATCGTGACCCTGCGCGCCGACGTTCGCATCTCCATCGGAGAGCACGATGACGCGCGAGATCGATCCGGGGAGGAGTCCCTTCATCGCCTGCTCGTAGGCAAGGTCGAGCCCCGAGCCCATCGCGGTCGAGCCGCCCGAGGTCAGGTCATCGATCGCCGCGAGGATGCGGTCCCGGTTCTCCATCCCGGTTGGCGCGAGCACCACGCGCGTCGAGCCCGCGTATGTCACGAGCGAGACCGAGTCGCGCGGTCCGAGGTTGTTCGTCAGGATCCGCAGCGATTGCTGCGCGAGTCCGAGCTTGTCAGCTGAGCCCATCGAGCCCGAGACATCGACGAGGAACACGAGATGCGCCGGCTTGCGCTCTGCCTCGGTCTTCGCCTTCGTGGCCACACCTACGCGCAGGATCTGCCGATCCGGCGACAGTGGCGACGGGGCTGCGTCCATCACCACCGAGAACGGTGAGCCCGCGGCCGGCGCCGGGAACGTGTACTTGAAGTAGTTGACGAACTCTTCGACGCGGACAGCCTCCTTTGGCGGGAGGGTGCCCTCGGTGAGCTTGCGGCGCGCGATCGTGTAGGACGCGGTATCCACATCCGCGGCGAACGTCGACAGGTGGTCCTTGCTCGCATCGACCCACGGGTTCTTGCCCCAGTCGTGATAGTCCTCGCCCGACGTGGTGTCGGTCGCGATCGCGCCCGCGGCGGAGCCCGACGAGTACACGCTCGGAGAGGCGATGTACGACCGCCTGGCGGTGCAGGCGGTGGCGAGCAGGATCAGAGCGATGGTGCGGAGGTGGCGCATGACCTCTCAACGCCGTCCAACTGTGCGCTCTTACGCTGTAAGTTCCGGCCGCGGCCGGCGTTTGCTTCAGCCGAAGCGACCGGTGATGTAGTTCTCGGTCCGCTCGTCGCCGGGGTTCGAGAACATCTTCGCGGTGGCGTCGTACTCGACAAGGATGCCGGTGCGCTGGTCGTTCTTCGAGTCGAGCTCCACGGTGAAGAAGGCCGTGCGGTCGCTGACGCGCGCGGCCTGCTGCATGTTGTGCGTGACGATCACGATCGTGAACTGGCTCTTGAGCTCGCGCATCAGCTCCTCGATGCGCGCGGTCGCGATCGGATCGAGCGCGCTGCACGGCTCGTCCATCAGCACCACCTCGGGCTCCACGGCGATCGTGCGCGCGATGCACAGGCGCTGCTGCTGCCCGCCCGAGAGGCCGAGCGCCGAGTTGCGCAGCCGGTCCTTGACCTCGTCCCACAGCGCCGCCGCACGCAGCGACTTCTCGACGATGACGTCGAGCTCCGCCTTGTTCCTGATGCCGTTGACGCGCGGGCCGAACGCGATGTTGTCGTCGATGCTCTTCGGGAACGGGTTCGGTTTCTGGAACACCATGCCGATCCGGCGGCGTACCTCGGTGGCCGAGACGTCGTGACCGTACAGATCCACGCCGTGGTAACGGATCGAGCCCTCGACCCGCGCGCCGGGGATGACGTCGTGCATGCGGTTGAACGCGCGCAGCATCGTGGTCTTGCCGCAGCCCGACGGTCCAATGAACGCCGTGATCTGGTTCTTGTGAATCTTCATCGAGACGCCGCGGACGGCGCGGAACTTCCCGTAGAACACCTCGGCGTTCTCGACGTCGAACACCACCGGGCTATCCTCGAGAGCGGGCGAGGAGCGGCGCTCGATGTGGAGCTTCGGCGACCCAGCCGGACGGTTGGGACGTACCGCGGACGCAGGTGTCGAGTCGACGGTTTCAAGGCGCATGGGATCCTTCTCTGGCATAGGGCTACCGCTTGAGCGCGAACCTCGCCGTGAAGATGCGAGCAACCAGGGTGATCAGGAAGGTCAGCGTCATCAGCGTGAGGGCCGCGCCCCACGCACGGTCCTGCGCGGCCACGAATGACGAGGTCGCGTTGCCGAAGATCTGTAACGACAGGGACGTGTTCGCCTCGGTGAACAGGTGCGGGTTGTACTCGTGCGCCGCGCCGACGGCGAACAGCAGCGGCGCGGTCTCGCCCGCCGCGCGCGCGACCGCGAGCAGGGAGCCGGAGACGATGCCGGGCAGCGCGGCGGGGAGCACCACCGTGACGATGGTGCGGCTCTTCGACGTACCGAGCGCGTACGCAGCCTCGCGCAGGTTCGTGGGCACGAGGCGGAGCATCTGCTCCGTCGAGCTGATCACGACCGGCAGCATCAAGCAGGCGAGCGCGAGGGCGCCGCCGAATGCCGAGTAGCCGAATCGCAGGGTCCAGGTCAGGTAGATGAACAGGCCCATCACGATCGACGGCACGCCGGTCATCACCGTGGTCATGAACCGCACGATCTTGGCGAACTTCGAAGTGCCTCCGTACTCGTGGAGGAACACGGCGCCGAGGATGCCGAGCGGCACGGCGATCAGCGTGGCACCGCCCGTGGACAGCAGCGTGCCGACGATCGCCGGGCCCATGCCGGGGCCTGCCTTGCGCGAGATCAAAGGGACCTCGGCGGTGAAGAAGTCCGGGAAGCCCTTGAACATCACGCCGCCGCCGCGCGAGATCACCGACCACATCACGGCGAGCAGCGGGATCAGCACTGCGACCACCGCGGCGCCCATGAGGATCGACATCGCCTCGCTCTTCCGCGAGCGCCAGGTGTGCTTGCGCCGGAGGTCGAGAGGGAGCTTCACGCCGGCGATCACGTCTTGCCTCCGCTGCGCTTCATGGAGCGCTGCACGATCGACGTGGCGATCAGGTTGACCACGATCGTGATGACGAACAGCGTCACCGCGAGCGCGATCAGCGCGGACTTGTGCATGTCATCGGCCTCGCCCCACTCGTTCGCGATGACTGCGGGCATCGAGTTGCCGGGCGCGAACGGGTTCGGCGTGATCTGGCCAAGCGCTGAGCCAATCACGAGTGCAGCGGCGATGGTCTCGCCGAGCGCGCGACCGAGGCCGAGCATCACGGCGCCGACGAGCCCGCCCTTCGAGTGCGGCAGGACCGCGGCGGTGATCATCTCCCAGCGGGTTGCACCGAGCGCGAGCGCGGCCTCCTTGTCGGAGGGCGGTGTGGTCTCGATGATCTCGCGGGCGAGCGAGGTGATGATCGGCGTGATCATGATCGCGAGGATGATCCCCGCGGTGAGGAACGAGCGACCGAGGCCGAAGTGCTGCGAGAGCACCAGCACGCCCCACAGACCGAACACCACGCTCGGCACCACGGCGAGCAGGTCGATCATGTAGACCATCGGCTTCTTGAGCCAGCGCGGCGCCACCTGCGTGACGAACAGCGAGACGCCGAGGCTGACCGGCACGGCGATCGCGAGGGCGATCAGCGCGGTGAACAGCGTGCCCCAGATGAACGGCAGCGCGCCGAACAGGGCATCGGGTGCCGACCACCGGGTCGACGTGAAGAAGCTGATGCCCATCTCCGAGAGCACGGGACCGGCGCGCCTGGTCATCACCAGTGCGATCAGGCCGAGCACCAGCAAGACGAGTGCGGCCGCACCGATCGCGATCCAGCGGAACGCGCGGTCACCGGTCGCCGACTTGCCCCGAAGATCGAGCATCGAAGACCGTTACTGACTCACCTTGTCGAGCTGGGCGAGCGCCTTGTCCTGGAGGCTCTTCGGGATCGGCGCGAAGTCGATCTCGGGCAGGAGCTTCTGCCCGTCGGTGAGCATGTACTTGAAGTACGACTTCAGCGCCGCCGCGTTCGCCTTCGGCTTCGCGTAGATCATGCACCAGCTCTGCGCGGTGATCGGATACGCCACATCGCCCTTGGCATCGAGCGCGCTGAAGATCAGCTTGTCGTTGACCTCGATGCCGTCGCCGGCCGCGGACACCGACGCGGCCGTCGGGTCGACGAACTTACCGCCCTGGTTCTTGATCGCGGCGTACTTCAGGCCGGTGGCCTTCGCATCCGAGAGATCGACGTAGCCGATCGCACCCTTCGTGGACTTCACGATCTGCGCGACGCCGCCGTTGCCGTTGCCGGCCTGCGTATCGGCGGGCCACTCGACCGTCGAGCCGGCCTTGAGCTTCCACGCGCCACCCGAGGCCTTGTCGAGGTACTTGGTGAAGTTCTCGGTGGTGCCCGAGCCGTCCGAGCGATGCGCGACGACGATGTCGGCATCGGGGAGCTTCGCGTCCTTGTTGTCGGCCGCGATCGCCGGGTCGTTCCACTTCTTGATGTCGCGCTGGAAGATCTTCGCCAGCAGCTCGGCCGAGAGGTTGAGCTTGTCCACGCCCTCGACGTTGAAGCTCACGGTGATCGCGCCGAGCACGTTCGGGATGTAGAAGAAATCGCCGCCCTTGACCTTGCCGAGGTCGGCGTCCTTGAACGGTGCGTCGGTACAGGCGAAGTCGACGACCTGATCGGCGAAGTCCTGCCGGCCCTTACCGGATCCGCCGGCGCCGTAGTTGATCTTGATCTTGGGGTTGGTCTTCGTGAAGCCCTCGACCGCGACCTCCTGGAACGCCTTCTGGAAGGTCGCGCCGCTCGCGTTGAGCGTCACCGGGCCATCGCCCGCGGGCTGGGTCGTGGTGCCACCACCGCTCCCCGGATCCGTGGTCTTGGTTGCGCCGCCGTCGTCCTTCTTGCCACCGCACGCGCCGAGCAGGGCGAGCGTGCCGAACAGGAGCATCTTCTTCATGCCCGCACCTTAGGAACCGTCGGTGACGCGTTTGCGTACCGAATGTGACGGGAGAGTGACCGTTTCTTAGTTCTCTGCCGTCCGGATCGAGCGGTGGCGCACATCCGTCGCGCGGACCATGTAAACCACCTCTTCGGCGAGGTTCTTCACGTGGTCGCCGATTCGCTCCAGGTAGCGGCAAACGCTGGTCAGCGGGAGTACCCGGGTGACCGTGGCCGGATCCGTCGCCACGTGGGCGATCAGCTCGGCGAACAGGCTCGCGTTCAGCTTGTCGATCTCGACATCCGCGGTGATCACGGCGGTGGCCGCGTCGGCGTCCTTCTTGACGAACGAATCGAGCGCCGCGTGCAGGTTCTTCTGAGCCAGCGTTGCGAGCCGCTGGAGGTCCACCTTGGACTCGAGCGGCGGGAGCCGGTTGAGCTCGAGCGCGCGCTTCGCGATGCCGGTCGCGAGATCGCCGATCCGCTCGACGTCGACGACGAACTTCAGCGACATGGTGATGAAGCGGAGATCCGAGGCAACCGGCTGCCGGGTCGCGAGGATCTGCAGCGCGAGCTCGTCGATCTCGTTCTCGTCGCGATCGATCGTCGCGTCGTTCTTGATCACGGTGCGTGCCATCTCGTCGTCGCGCTCACTGAGCGCCCTCATCGCGAGCGTGACTTGCTCCTCGGCACGCGAGCCCATGGTCGCGAGCTTCTCGCGCAGCGTGCGCAGCTCCTGGGCGAAGTCTTTGCTGGTGTGTGCGGTCATGTTCAGGTGCTCCTCGGGAGCTTCAACCAGAAGATACTCCCATTCGGGATGTTGGGCTCGACACCGACGGCGCCGCCCATGCTCTCCGCGAGATGCTTCACGATCGAGAGGCCGAGACCCGTACCACCGGCCTCGCGCGAGCGGCTCGGATCCGCCCGGTAGAACCGCTCGAACACCCGACCGCGATGCTTCTCGGCGATGCCGGGACCGTCGTCGCGGACGTCGATCCGCACGTGCGTGTCGTCGCCGCGCGCCGCGACCCAGACGTGGCCCTTGGCCTTCGTGTACTTGACCGCGTTGTCGATCAGGTTGACGAAGATCTGATCGAGGGCCTTCGGATCCGCCTCGACCATCAGGCCGTCGGGGATCTGGACGTCGATCGTGACCTCGCGCGCGGTGGCCAGCGGCTCGACGGCAGTCAGCGACTGCTCCGTGATCGCCTTGACCTCCACCTTCGAGAGATCCATGCGGTATTGACCTGCATCGAGGCGCGACAGATCGAGCAGGTCGGCGAGGATGCGCGCGAGCCGCTCCGCGTTGCGGTGCAGGCCATCGATCAACTTCGGCCCCATCACGGGATCGTCCTTCGCGCCGGCGAGCAGGGTCTCGGCGTTCGCGCGGATCACCGCGACCGGCGTGCGCAGCTCGTGCGAGACGTTGGCCACGAAGTCGCGGCGCACCGTCTCGAGGCGGCGCACCTTGGTGACGTCCTCGAGCAGCAGGACGCGACCATCACCGCCCCAGCGATTCGCGACCCGGATCAGCGTGCGCAGTCCATTCGGCAGCGTGACCTCGACAGTCGCCGCCTCGTTGCCATCGACCAGCTCGAACACGGCCGGCACGCGCACGAACTCGATCAGCGGCTCGCCGACCGGTGTGCTGGTGACGCCGAGCATCTTTCGCGCTGCATCGTTCAGCAGCTCGATCTTGTGCTCGCCATCGACCGCGATCACGCCCTGGGTCAGACCCTCGGCCACCGACGACAGCAACACGCGTTCGCGCGCGAGCGCCATGTGGCTGCGGTCCGCGTCCTCGGCCAGGAAGTTCACCCACTCCCCGAGCTCGCGGACCTCGTCGCCCTTCGCGGCATCCAGGAGCGAGACGCGGCGGCTGGTGTCGCGCACCACGTTGCGGGTCTGGTTCGCGAGCTCGCGCATCGAGCGGCGTGCAAGATCCAGCGTGACGAGGCCGGTGACCATCACGATCACGAACACGGCGAGTGCGGCCATCGCGATGTTGCCGCCGGCGCTGAGGGCGACGTCCTGCTGTTCGATGATGGCGACGACAACGCCGACGCCAAGGGCGAGCACGATCGCGAGCAACAACAGCCGCGAGCGTACTCGTTGGATCAAGCGCTGGCCTCGTCGGGCTGGTCCTTGAACCGATAACCAACCCCGCGGAGGGTCTCGATGTACATGCCGGCGTCTCCGAGCTTCTCACGGAGCCGCTTGACGTGCGTATCAACCGTCCGCGTCGTGACATCCGCCTCGATTCCCCACACATCCGAGAGCAGGGCGTCCCGGGTCTGCACGCGGCCGCGGCGCGACACGAAGGCGTGGAGCAGCCGGAACTCGAGGGCGGTGAGCCCGATCTCCGCCTCGTCGACCCACGCGCGGTGCGCATCGCGATCGATCTTCAGGCGGCCGAACCGGATCAACGACGGCTCGCCCTCGATCCTGTTCGCGCGGCGGAGCAGGGCGCGAATGCGCAGCACCAGCTCGCGGACCGAGAACGGCTTGACGACGTAGTCATCCGCGCCGACCTCGAACCCGACGACGCGATCGATCTCCTCGCCCTTCGCGGTGCACATGATCACCGGGATGTCCTTCGTGCGCTCCTGATCGCGGAGCCGCCGGCAGATCTCGGTGCCGCTGAGATCCGGCAGCATGAGATCGAGGACGATCAAATCGGGGAGTGGATCCGCGGTGGCACTCGCCAGGCCCTGACGACCCGAGTGCGCGAGGCGCACCTGGAATCCGTCGGCGCGCAGGTTGTACTCGACCGTCGTTGCGAGGTCGACCTCGTCTTCGATGACCAGCACGAGCATGGTCAAGCCTTAGCACGGCGTCTGTGACGAGCGTGTGACGGTGCGTGGGAGCCCCGGCAACGACCGATGTTAGCCAGAGGTGAGATCTTCGCCCGGGACGATGTGTCGCAACGACGTCACCGATCCGTCACGGATCAGGGGCTACTAACGACGCAATGCAACGCCCACTGCTCTCGCTCACCTTGCTCGGCCTCCTGTCCTCGGTCGCGGCAGCTCAGGCGCCGGACCCGACCGCCCCGCAGCCGCCGACCGAGCAACCACCCGCCACCGATCCACCCGTCGGCGACAAGCCGGCCTCCCCCGCCGAGGGCGTGCAGCCGCCGCCGGTGACGCCGCCGCCGGTCGAGCCGCCGAAGGCCGACAAGCCCGCCGAGCCGCCGGGCCCGACGAAGCTCGCCGTCGGCAAGGAAGGCCAGGGCCGGATCCAACCCGGCATCCTCGCGCAGGGCTGGTTCCTCCTCGACCGCAACGGCGGCAAGACCACGACCTCCACCTTCCGCCTCCGCCGCGCCGAGATCAGCGTGAAGGGCGAGATCCTGCCGAAGAAGGTCGCCGTGCAGGTCATGATCGATCCGGCGAAGGTCCGCGAGGCCACCCCGACCACGCTCACCGACTCGGGGGGGGACACCGTGGTGGTGCCAGCGCCGACCGGTGCGCTCTCGATCCTGCAGGACTTCTACATCACGTTCCTCAGCAAGAACATCGATGTCTCCGTTGGTCAGTTCAAGATCCCGGTGAGCTGGGAGGGCTACAACTCCTCGTCGAAGATCATCATGCCGGAGCGCGCGCTGATCTCGTCGCTGTTCGGCGACAAGCGCGACCTCGGTGTGCGCCTCGCGAAGACGTTCAAGATGTGGGGCTACTCCGCCGGCATCTTCAACGGCCAGGGCGCGAACAACCTCGACACCAACATCCAGAAGGACCTCGCGCTTCGGCTCGAGGTGTACCCGGTCGAGGGCCTGACCATCGCCGGCGTCACCTACAACTCCGTCGGCGTGCGCGACAAGGCCGGCACCAAGGATCGCTTCGAGGGTGACGTGCGCTACGAGCACGGCCCGTACCTGGCGCAGGCCGAGTACATCCGCGCCCGCGACGTGGCGAAGGACGGCGCCGATGCTGTCACCGCCCAGGGCTTCTACGCAGCGTTCGGTTACATGATCAAGAACAAGGACCTCGGCGGCGACCTGCAACCGGTGGTGCGCGTTGGCTACGTCGATCCCGATACGAAGGTGAACGTCGATCCCGCGATGGGCGGCAACGACGAGCGCTGGCACTACGACGTGGGCGTCAACTACTACCTCAAGGCCCACGAGATGAAGCTGCAGGCGAGCTACCAGCGCGTGCAGTTCGAGACGAAGACGCCGAATGTCAACGAGTTCATCGTCGCTGCGCAGGTCAACTACTGAGGTAAAACCGTCGCATGAGCGAGAACCGCCGCGAGCTGGAGACCGGGATCCACGTCGATCTGCCCAAGGGCGGGACCTACGGGGACTACCTCCACCTCGACGAGTTGCTCGCGGCCCAGCGGCCGGTGACCGGCGTGCACGACGAGATGCTGTTCATCATCCAGCATCACACCAGCGAGCTGTGGATCAAGCTGCTGCTGCACGAGCTCGATCAAGCCGTGATGCTCGTGCGCACCGATCGCCTCGCGGAGTCGTTCAAGATCTTCGCGCGTGTCGGGCACATCCAGCGGATGCTGTTCGAGCAGTGGGCCGTGCTCGAGACGATGACGCCGAGCGAGTACCTCCAGTTTCGCGATGCCCTCGGCAAGGCGAGCGGGTTCCAGAGCTACCAGTATCGCGCCCTCGAGTTCGTGCTCGGCAACAAGGACGCGAACTGCCTCGCGCCACATCGCCACGAGCCGATGGTGCACGGCGAGCTGACCACGCGCCTCGCCGCGCCATCCTTGTACGACGAGTTCTTGCGCTGGCTCGGCCGCCACGGGCACGCGATTCCTGCCGACCGGATCGAGCGCGATTTCTCGCAGCCTTACGAGTCGAGCCCCGGCGTGCTCGAGGTGTTCCGCACGATCTACGCGAACCCGGCGCGCAACTACGAGGCCTACGATATGTGCGAGAAGCTCGTCGACGTCGAGGAGCGCTTTCAGCTGTGGCGGTTCCGGCACATGACGACCGTGAAGCGGATCATCGGCTTCGCGCACGGTACCGGCGGAAGCTCGGGCGTTGGCTTTCTCAAGCGCGCGCTCGATTTGACGTTCTTCCCCGAGCTGTGGGAAGTCCGCACCCACCTCGCGGCGCCAAGGAAGTAGCGTGCAGCGCGCGATCGAGGGCTTTCATCAGGACGCGGTCGGTGACTGGGTCGCCGAGCTCGCGTGCGGTCACGGCCAGCACGTGCGCCACAAACCGCCGTTCTTCGTCCGCGAGTGGGTGCTGACGGCCGAAGGTCGCGCGGAGAAGCGAGGCACCGAGCTGTCCTGCGTGCTCTGCGATCGGTTCGAGCTCCCCGCGGGCGTCACGGCCTACAAGCGCACGCCCGACTTCGATCAGCGCTCGATCCCCGATGGTCTCCGCAAGGACCATTCGACCAAGTCCGGTGTGTGGGGCGTGATCCACGTGGTGACCGGCAGGCTGCGCTACATCGTGGAGCCGCCGCTCGCGCGCGAGCAGATGCTCGACCCCAGCGCGCCCGGCATCGTGGTCCCCGAGGTCCTGCATCGGGTGGTCCCCGAGGGCGATGTCCGGTTCTTCGTCGAGTTCTATCGTCAGCAGCCGGCGAACACGTAGCCGGAGGTGCCGCGCGGGCGCACGTCGCGGTCGCGGAGCACGATCGAGAGCCCCGGGAAGTTGTTGCACCCGCGATTGAAGTCGGCGCGCAGGTACTCGATGACGATCACGTGGTCATCGTACGCGGCCATGTAGTCGCCACATTCGTTGAAGTGGTTGCATTCTTCGGCGACGACGAAGTCCGTTCCCATCTCCGCTTTGCGGCCGACCAGCTCGGACGAGTTCTTCTGCGCCGCAGCGAGCCCGTGGGCGTGCGCCGCCGCCGCGAACAAACGCATCGCGGCGACGTTGTTCGCCTCGGTCAATCGCCCACCCGAGCGGGTGAACGAGTCGAGGTTGTCGATCTCGAGCGCGTCGTAGCCGGCGGCCGCGCAACCTTCGATCCAGTCCGCAACGATCACGGCGACGGCGCTGCGCTTCGCGGCGGTACCGACATCGATCAGCATCTCGTTCCAGTCGGCGTCGATCACCGGGTCGCCGCTGGCGTCGCGGAGGATCAGGTTGGGGTGCTGCGTCTCCCAGAACGTCTCCTCGTCGGGCTGGATCTGGAATCCGTTCACGTAGCAGATGTTGTAGAGGCCCGGAGCCGCAGGCGCCTTGCGATCGCGCGACACGATCCGGACATTCGCCGCGGGCGGGTACGCACCGCCGAGCTGGTAGTCGACCGCTCCGTTCACGGGTGGCAACGAGAATGTCGGCCCAGCATCCCCGTCCGGGGTGTCGGCCTTTCCGCCGGAGGTGCCGGTTGCAGAGCCTCCAGCATCGACTCCTGCACACGCTCCGAGGACGACGAACGCGACCGCATGAATGGATGTGCTCACGCGTTCAATCTACGCAGCTTCCCGCTCGCGCGACCTGACGCCTTCTCGCATCTGACAGTGCACGGTGTTGGTTGCGCTGGGGTAGTGACACCCACCCGTGCGCAGATCGTGCAGACGCCCGATCAGTTCGTGCAGACGAAGTTCGCCTGTTGCGCCGGGTAGTAGAACAGGTCGGTGAAGCACATCTCGTCGTTCGATGATTCCCCGAACGTGACGGTATTGGCAGTCGTGTTGTTGTACGTGCATGCGGTCGTGAGCACGTCACCAGGGCGCAGCTCGATCAACGACGGCGTCTGGTGGAACACCTGCTTCTCGAAGTTGTACGGAATATCCTGAAGCAAGATCTCCGTGGCGCCGCGCTGGACCGTCGACTTCATGTTCGTGCCGAGCTTGTGCATGTGCTGCGACAGCGCGAACGTCTGGATCGGCGTGCTGGTGATATTGCTCAGCTGACATGTTCCCGACCGCGTCGAGACGCCGGGCGGGATGCTGAGCGTGAGCGTCGGGCCGGCGAGCACGAGCTCCGCCAGGTTCGGGATCTCGGCGGCGGTGGTCTCCTGGATCAGCGTGCCGGAGCGCCCCGAGAGCGGGGTATCGCTCGCGTTGAACAGGTGCAGGTTCAGCAGCAGCCGCGTCCCCTTCGCGAGATGGAGCCCGACGCCCGCGGGAAACTCGAAATCGGGCGCGCCAACGCCCGAGCCGAAGATCATGTTCTGTCCGTTCGTCCCGACGTTGCACGGCACCACGCCGTCCGCAGGCGTAGCGCCGGTGTAGCGCGTCAGGACCGTGTGATGCGTGCCGGGTGGAGTGATCGGACGCAGCGCCTTGATGTAGAGGTCGCGCGGCACGGTCGCGTAGACGCAGAAGTAACCCTCCTGTCCCGGGCCGAGGTTCCAGTCGCCTTCGAGGAGACTGGTGAACCCATCGACGTTGCCGTCGCTCATCGCATCGATGTCGGGGCTGCTCGACCCATCACCACCACAGGCGGACGCGAGGATCGCGAGGAGGAGAACGCGTGCTGTCGTCATGGGACACCGACGGTGCCACAGATTTCGGTCGGTAACACCGGCAACCGCCGGGGCGGTGCCGTGTCTCGCCTTCATGCGGGCGGCACTCGTGATCGTGATGCTGGCAGGGGCGGCAGGGTCGGCGCTCGCGTGCCCCCAGTTCGACTTCGACGATGTCGCCTCGGGCGGGGCGATCGTGGCCGAGAACGGAGAGGGCCTCCGCAAGATCGTGATCAGGGCCGTGCCGTCGCGGCCGTCGTTCTACTTCCATCACGGCGAGGATGATCGGCAACCGGCGCCGACGTTCACCGAGGACGACGGCACACCGATCGCGGTCGCTGCCGTCTACACCGGGATCCCCGAGTATCCGATCCGGTACGACCTCGCGATCACGAGCGGCACGGTCGTCAACACGCAGCACGGGCGCGTGCGGTTCGAGGTCTCGCCCGGGATGACGCCGCACACACGCGAGGTGAGGGTGGACCGCCGGTACGGGAAGCTCGAGATCGCGATCGATACCGATGCGGCGCTGCTGCAGTTCGAAGAGGGCGGCGAGACCTGGACGACCGCGTGCTGGCAGCACATGACGCGGTACTTCGACTCGGAGGACGTCCGGATCACGGCGATCTACGCGAATCGCACCGAGCTACGGCGCGGCGGCACCGCGTCGGCGCGCGTCGTCGGATCACCGCGGGCGGCTCGTCGTGCTCGTACTGCTCGGCGTGCTCGGTCTCGTCGCGGGTCGGCGCGCAACTGGCGACCGCGGCTGCCAGGCCACGTAGCGAGCCGGGTGGACAGAGAGCCACCACGGGCCGACCGCGCGTCCCCGTGGGACACGAGTGTCGTCGTTGACGACAGATGCGTGAGCACGATGAAAATTTCGCTTGACGCGTTCGCAAGGCCACTTCGAACCGCGCGGACGTGATGACGAATTTCATCGCGCATGGCGCGATGTGCGCGCGCTGGTGAATGGCTGAGCTCGCGAGGCGCTTCGTGCCCGTCTGAGGTGGTCATCCTCGACGAGGAGCGAGCTGACGACGTCGGATTTCCGCGTGCTACTGGTGGAGCTACACGTACGAGGAGATTGCCGATGTTCGATAGCCGCGCGATTGAGACGGACTACTCGACGAGCAACGACGCGCCCCGCGAAAGCGATTCGTGGGAGAACGTCGATCGTCGCCTGCGCGGCTACGCACGTAGGCGAGCGGCTCTCGACAAGGCCGAATCGCTCGATCTCGCCCGCGCCGCGGACATCGAGATCCACCACCGCTACGGGTGCGCGACCATTCTCGAGTACATGGAGCGCCGCCTTGGCTACGTGCCGCACACGGCGCGCGAGCGGCTCCGCGTGGCACGCGCCGTCACGGCGATGCCGCTGATCGCGAAGGCCTTGTCGCTCGGTGAGCTGACGTACTCGCATGTTCGCGAGCTGTCGCGCGTGGCCACGCCGGAGACCGAAGACGCGTGGCTCGCCGCGGTCGCCGACAAGACGGCAGGCCAGGTTCAGGAGCTGGTGGCAGGCCACGCGTACGGCGACCTGCCGACCGATCGAGGCGAACCCGGGCGCCGTTGTCACCGAGTACGCGTGGTCGGCCGTGCCGAACTATCACTGCGATCCGTGCACAGGCGGCGACATCAACGCTGCGGATCTCCTCGCGACGGGAGCCGACGTGGTCGGGGGGGAGATCGCGCGCGGGACGTTCGTGCTGACCCGCCTCCACGCGCGCTACGGCAAGACCGACATGAAGGACGATCTTCGCTTCCTCGAGGCCATGCCGGTCACGGGTGGTCGAGAGGTGTGGACGGCGAACAACAACCTCGAGGCGATGGCGCGACCGTCCGACAAGAACTTCTTTCAGGCGCGCTACGCGATCCGGCACGAGTGGACCGGCAGGATCGCGTGTGCGAATCCGCGCCGCGGCGTGTGGGGCGCCGCGACGATCGATACTGGCGACTACCCGATGAACGCGACGAAGCTCGCGTTCGTGGCGCGCGGGAAGCTCGACCCGGCCGACTTCGTCAGTCGCGACGTTCTCGAGATCGGTCTGTACCGCACGCGACCGGCACCGCCGATGCCCACGGCCAAGCCCGGACTCGGCTTGATCATCGGGCTCCTGGCGATTGCTCTCGGTCTCGGCGCGCGACGCATCCGTGGGTGATTCGGACGCGTCGCGCGCGGCACCGCCCCGAGGTGGGCAACCCAAGGGCGAGGGCGATCCGCGCGGTCAGGCGCGTGATCGTCGACGACGGAGGAGTGCGAGCGCGGCGAGGGCGAGCCCCAGGCTTCCGCGCCCGCCGGTGGCGGCGCACCCGCCCTGGATGCTGGGGTCGTGCGACGCGCTCTGAGGATCGCTGCCGGGCGGCGTGCTACCGCCCTTCGCGCCGAGGCGTTCGGTCAGGAGCGCCACGGAGTTCTGCTTCTGCCGGCACATGTTGCCGTTGATGCCGCACAGGCGGTTGCCGTTCTCGCCGCACGACGCCATCTGGTTCTGGAACGTGCGGTCGCCTGTGTAGTCGAGATACGTCATCGGGTCCGAGGCGAGCATCTCGTGGTCGAGGCCGTAGCTGTGCGCGATCTCCTGCGCCATGACCTCGCACATGGTGCGGGCGTTGTCGGGCATCACGTCGGTGAACGTGAACACGATCGAGCTGTCGATGACCGCGCAGTCGGTGGTGAACGGCGAGACGCCCGCGACATTGTCGGGGAGACCGACGTCGTTCGGATGGCCGCCGAACAGCGCCTCGATGTGGGGCGCATCGCCGGGATCCTCGTCGGTGACGGTGACGTCGAACGGGCGATAGATGTCGCGCACGCACGCGACCGTGTCTGCCCAGGTGTCGTCGTCGATGTCCCAGCCGTTGATCGAGGTCGGCTGGGTGACGATCGTCGAAGTCTGGCTCGACGAGTCGTTCGTGTCGCCGGGCCGCAGGACCGCACCGTCGCGGTTGAGGTAGATGACGCGGCTGCCGGCGCGCGCGGTGGACGCAGCTTTGCCGCTAGCAGGGAGCACCTGTCGGGCAAAGACGCGTCCGTTGGAGGAGGCGGTGCCTACGAACTGGTGCGTCGCTACGAGGTCAGTGCCTTCAGTCCGAAGCGTTTGGTGTGGGTGCGAGGCGTGGGCAACGCCGGCGCTGAGAAGGAGAGTGGTGAACGCCACGAGGGTGCGTTCCA
Organism: Haliangiales bacterium; assembly: GCA_038206055.1. Taxonomy (GTDB): domain Bacteria; phylum Myxococcota_A; class Polyangia; order Haliangiales; family Haliangiaceae; genus JABFXX01. The sequence goes on along the minus strand of JBBRBG010000076.1, from coordinate 1,662 downwards.
CAGGAGTCACTCTACGGATCGCACGCGTTCCGCGGTAGTCATTTTTTCAATTCGTCGTCGATTCTGCTGCCACCGATCGTGCGCGTTCCGCGCAGGAGTCATGGCTTACGGCAGCGCGATCTTTGGCTCGTCGGGATCGGCGCGATAGAGCAGCACGGTGTTGCCGAGAACCTGCGCGACCTCGCTCTTGGTCTGCTGCGCGATCGCGTCGGCGGCCTCGTGGCGATCGAGGTCTGCGTTCTCCGCGACCCTGATCTTCACGAGCTCGTGGTCGGTGAGCGCCTGGAGGACCGCGGTGATCAGGCCCTGATCGATGCCGCCCTTGCCGACCTGAACGAGAACCTTGAGCTCGTGGCCGAGGCCACGAAGATGACGACGCTGCTTTCCGGTCAACACGACGGGGCTCTATAGCCGAATTGCAAGGTCCGCGAACGCGGGCCGCGCAGCAATCGCGAAGCGATTGCGAAGGTAGATAGCGGAACGCCCGCTCGGGGGAGCGGGCATTCCTGGGGGGAGAACCAGCGAACTGTTGCAAGGCCCACGAACGTGGGGCGCGCAGCAACGCAAAGCGTTGCGAAGGTCAATCAACGGCGGCGGCGAATCACCAGGCCGAGGAGGGAGAGACCGAGGAGGAGGCTGCCACCCGAGCCGCTCGTCGAGCAGCCGCCGGTGATCTCGCCAGTGTCGCCACCGCCCGAGTTGTCACCACCGCCCGGCGGGGGCGGGGCCACGGCGCCCTTCTTGACGGTGACGGTGAGCTCCTGCGTGGTGACGACGTTGCCGGATCCGTCGGCGACCTCGACCTTGAACTTGTGGCTGCCCTCGGAGAGCGACGCCGAGGTGGTGAAGGTGAACGGACCCGCGCCGCTCTGCATGTCGGCCTGAGCGTTGTCGACGAACAGCTTCGCGCTGGCGACGGCGACGTTGTCGGCCGCGTTGACGTAGATGGTGAAGCCGGGCGGCACGGTCGCGCCGATGGAGGGCGAGGTGATCGAGCCCGTCGGCGCGATGACGTCGCCGGCCTTCGCGCCGAGGCGGTCGGTGAGGAGCGTGACCGAGTTCTGGTTCGCGCGGCAGGTCGAGCCGTTGATGCCGCACGGGCGGGTGACGTCCTCACCACACGAGGCCGTCTGGTTCTTGAACGTGCGGTTGCCGGTGTAGTCGAGATACGTCATCGGGTCGGAGGCGAGCAGCTCGTGGTCGAGGCCGTACGAGTGCGCGACTTCCTGCGCCATGATCTCGCACGCGAGGCGAGCGTCGGCGGGGATGACGTTCGTGAACGTGAAGACGATCGAGTTCTCGATGACCGAGCAGTCGGTGGTGAACGGCGACACACCGGCGACATTGTTCGGCATGCCGAGCTGCGTGGGCGAGCCGCCGAACACGGCCTCCATGTGCGGCGTCGTCGTGCCGGGGTCGGTCTCCATGACCACGACGTCGAACGGCGCGAACAGCTCCTTCATGCACGTCACGGTTGCGGTCCACGTCGTCGCGCTGACGTTCCACGCGGGGATCGTGGTCGCCTGCGACGCGAGGGTCGAGCGGTTCGTGCGCGCGTCGTTGTTGCCCGACTGCAGCGTCACGCCGTTCTTGTTGAGGTAGATGACCTTGCTCTGCGCGAGGGCGGTGGTGCCCGTGATCGTGGTGTCGCCCGAAGGCGAC
>JBBRBG010000075.1:0-39241 GCA_038206055.1 Haliangiales bacterium | reverse complement strand
GCAGCGATCGAGATCGAGGTTCGCGCGGTGAGCTGGATGGCACCGCCGCCATCGCCTCCGTCACCCGGCGTCGAGTTGCCCTGGCCGCCGCGCGCGCCCGCGCAGCCCCCGAGAAGAAGCGGAGCGGTGACGACCGCGCTGCCGCCGGGACCGCCGTTGTTACCGCCGTTGTTCCCGTCGCCGCCGCGCCCACCCGGGCCGCCGCCGCCACCGCCGCCGCCGCCGCCTGCGCCGCCACCGTTCTGCCCGACGATCGCCGCGTGCGCCGTGCAGCCCGCAGGATTCGCGCCTGCACCCAGCGTGGTCGTCGCGCCGAGGCTCGACGCGTCGAGCGTTCCGGCCACATCGATCGTGCCCCACGCGGCGACGATCAGTGGAGCGCTGCCGATCACGCGCAGCGTGGTGCCCGTGGTGATCCGCAGCGACGATACCGAGAGGACACGGCCATTCGTGAACATCCCACCTGCCGGCAGCGACGAACCGCCCGCGGGATCGAGCAACGCGCCGCTCGTGGTGTCGTAGGTGTAGACGCCGGCGGTCATCAGTGCGAGGTCGCCCATCGGCTTCGGGATCATGCAGGCGTCGAAGTGGCGCGCCGGGAACGTGGTGCAGTCGATCGAGAGATCCGCATCGATCACTGGCCCGTCGGTCCCCTGGGAGCCGAGCACGCAGTAGCCCTGCGTACACACGCGATCGCTCGAACAATCATCCGTGGTCCGGCACGCGTACTCCGCCGATGGCGTCGGGAACGAACAGGCAGCGAGCAAGGTGGCGGCGAGTGCGAGCTTCATGGCAACCCCATCGTGAGTACGAGTGCCGCGCCATCCTCGAGCGGCACCGGCGTGATGTGCATCGCGCTGGCCTCGGAGGCCGGCGCCTTGCGTTCGCTGATCGCCCGATAGATACCGTACACGAGCGCCACGCCACCGACGGCGGTCAGCGCGATGCCGAGCTTCTGCCGCGTCGACCCCTTGTCCTCGAGTGCCGTCAGCTTCGCGAAGTCAGCCGGTGTGTCGCGCTTCGCGGCCCGCACGTCATCCGCGAGGCCGCTCGCCTGGACGAGGAACAGCACGCCGAGCCCGGTGATCACGCCGCCGCCGCCAAGAATTCCGTACGTGGCGGGCGTGATCGAGCCGTGTGGCTTGTCGAGTTTCGGCGGATCGTCGACGGGATCTTTCGGATCCGGATCCTTCGGCTCCTCGACGGCAGGTCGCTCGCCGACATCGGCCTTTGGCTTCCCGAACAGCGGTGCAGCGACGCGCCCGAGCTCCTCGGCCATGCCATCGGCGGTGGTGCTGATCAGCGTGAACGTCCGCTGCTGGCGATCGGGTCCCGGATCGAAGCGGGTCACCGTGACCTTCACGGCACCGTCTTCGTCGGTGCTGATCGAGCCGAACACGATGCGCTTCGCCTTGACCGACTTCGACACGGCATCGAGGCAGGCGGTGGCCTCCGGATCGCAATCGAGCAGACCCGCAGCATCCTCGATCGGTACCTTCGCGACCTCGGCATCGACGAGCTTCACGAGCGCGTCGGTCATCTTCTGCGGCGCCTTCGCGAGCGCCGCCGGCAGCTTGCCCGCGGACAGCGGAAACACCGTGATCGAGCGACCGGCGCTCGCGCTCGTCGTCGCGAGCATCAGCGTCACGGCGATCCCGAGCGCGCGCACGCTACTCGCCTCCCAGTTGCTGGATGCGCTTGCGGATCGCAGCGCCATCCTTCGCGTTCGGCGTCAGCTTCAGGTACGTGCGCAGCGACTGCAGCGCCTTCGCCGACTCGCCCATGCGCTGGTAGAGGAAGCCGAGCCCGCGATGCGCCGGCGCGTAGCCGCGGTTCTGCGCGAGCGCCTGCTTGTATGCGGTTTCCGCCGCCTTGAAGTCGCCGGACATGTACGCGTCCGCGCCCTTCTTGTAGAGGTCGGCCTCGGAGCCGGTCTTCTTCGCGACGGGCTCCTCGTCGGGCTCGTCGACGACCACCGGCGTCCTGACCGGCTTCTTGATCGCCGGCTCGTCGGAGGTCTGCGGCTTCGGCGTGAGCGCCGGCTTGGGCGTCGTTGGCGGCGGCTTGATCGGCTTGAACGTGGGCTCGCTCGGAGTCGGCGGCACCGGTGGCGGAGTGACGACCGTGGGCGGCGTCGGTGGCGGATTGATCTGCGTGACGGTCGGTACCGTCGGCGATGTCACGGCCGGCGGCGTGGTGGTCGTCATCGCCTCGGAGAGGCTCGGCGTGGCGCTGCCGCTCGCGCTCCCGGCGGTCTCGGCCAGCGCGACGGTCGGCTCGTCGTTGGGAACGTCGGCTTGCTTCGCGTCCTTCTTGCCGCCGCTGACGCCGACGAAGATCCCCATCACGATGCCGACGATCGCGCCGGCCACGAGGATCACGACGAGCTTGTGCATGCCGCCGGACTTTTCCTCGGCGGGGACTGGGCCCATCTCGCCCGACGACGGCCGCACGCGCACGTTCGGCGGTCCCCAGTTCGGTACAGAGGCGCGCTGGATCGTGGGCGGCGGCAGATTCGGCGCGGGCGCGATCGACGGCAGGTTGAGCGGGCGGCCCACCGCGGCCGGCGGTGCCCACGCCATCGGCGCGCCCGGCGGCGGTGGTAGCGCCTCGGCGGAGCGATCGGACGGCGCCTCGTGATCCGGCAGCGCGAGGCGCGGCGCGGTGACCTGCGAGACGCCCGACGTGGGCGTCAGCATCGAGGGCGGTCGGCTCGGCTGGCTCGCGGGATCGCGGAACGCGGTGCCGAGCACCTCGAGGTCGTTGACCGACAGCGCGTTCTGAGTCGCGCGCGCGAGCAGTGCCTTGCGGGTCTCGATGCGGTCGGAGAACAGCTCGATCATCTGCGCCTGGATCTCCGCAGCGCCGATGCGGGACTTCCAGATCGCATCGTCGATCGCTTGCTTCATCTCGGCGACGGTCTGGAATCGATCACTCGGATCGGGCGCGAGTGCCCGCAGCGCGACGGCGTCGAGCCCGTGCGGAATGTCCGCGTCGTACGCCGAGGGAGGCGTGCGATCTCCCTGGAGGATCTGCATCAGCGTCGCGGCGACGTTGTCGGCGTTGAACAACCGCCGCCGAGCGAGTGACTCCCACAGCACGACGCCGAGCGAGAACACGTCGCTACGCCGGTCCATGACGTCGTTCTTGATCTGCTCGGGCGACATGTACCCGTACTTGCCCTTGAGCTCGCCGTCCTGCGTGGAGGTCACGCGGCCCTGGGCCTTCGCGATCCCGAAGTCCACGACCTTCACCGCGCCGTTGTACTGGACCACGATGTTTCCCGGCGACACGTCCCGGTGGACGATCCCCATCGGTGCGCCGTTGAAGTCCGGGAGCTCGTGCGCGTAGTGCAGTCCCTCCGCGGCCTCGGCGACGATCTTCGCGGCGACCAACGCTGGCATCGGAGAATTCTGCTTCTGCCCCTGCTTCAGCACCTGGCCGAGCGATTCGCCCGCGAGGTACTCCATGACGATGTAGTAGGTGCCGTGCGCTTCACCGAGCTCGTACGTGTGCACGATGTTCTGGTGATCGAGCTGAGCGGCGACCTTCGCCTCGTCCAGCAGCATGTTCACCGCGACCGTGTCCTGAGCCATGTGCGGATGGATCAGCTTGACCACCACCGCCTTCTCGAATCCGGCAGGACCTTTCTGCCGCGCGAGGATCACGCTCGCCATCCCGCCCACACCGATGGTTGCCAGGAGCTCGTACCTCCCCAGCATCGTTCCTGGTGCGAACCGGACACCGAGCTGTGCCGGTGACGGAAACATGAACGTCAATTATCGCATGCGAGCCACCGCAGATCCGCTCTTCGCGACGTGTGTGTATGCACCTACCCTGGCGTGTAACGCGATGCACAGAACGTGCAACGGGATTCGCGACGTGGGGGCTCCCACCAGGCGACCGGGGTGGGCGCGCCCCCTCGCGAAGCGCTCACGGTCCGACGCGCGCAGACCGCTGCACGAGATCGGCCGCCGCGAAGGCCGAGAGGGTGGCCCGTACCGCGTCCTGGATCTCGGCGCGCTGGAACGCGATGTCGCCGTGCGGATCGATCCCCGAGACGGCATCCCGCGCGTCGAGGATCCACATCGGGTCAACACCCGTCGGCGCGAGCAGGTCGAGCGCAGACGACAGCGCCCGCTTCAGTCGTTTCGCGCGCTCGAGCGCCGGTTCATCGACGATCGCTAATCGCTGCGCATCGAGCCGGAGTCCGGCGCCCCCCGCGTGAACGTTGGCTCCGTCGCGGGCGGCCAGCATGTCCGCGAGGTCGAGCACGAACGCCCCAGTCCCGGCGTTCGCGGCGATCCACGGCGCGCGTGCGATTGCGAGTGCATGCAGCCGCGCCGCCGTGAGCGCCGCGGCCATCGTGCGGGTGGTCTCGCCGCTCGCGATGACCAGCGGGAACGGCGCCCGGCGATGGTGGAGAAGAAACACGATGTCGGTGATCGCCTGGAACCCCGCGATCACCTGATCGCGCTGGTCGGCGAGCGGCCGCGCAGCCTCGAGGGTGCGAACCGCCGTCCCCCCAGCGGCGAGCGCCGCCGTCAGCTGCGGAGTCATCGGCCCGTCCGCTCGCGCTCGCGCTTCGAGTGCGCGGCTCGCGACGTCGAGCGCACCGCGCACGAGCTCCGCGTGATCGTTCGCCGGTTCCTTCGCGGCGGCGAGCTGGGTCCCGAGATCGCGAACACGGCTCGCGTCGACGCGTGACGCCGGATTGCGATCCATCGCGTCTGCCAGCGCTGTGAGTGCTGCAGCGACATCGTGTTCCCCGCTGCCCGAAGGAGTCCCACCGAGCGCCCGTGTCGCATTCGCCAGCTGAGCGAGCGCACGCGGTGGGGGCTGCGTGGCCGCTGCAGGCGCCGGTGCTGGTGCAGGGGGCTGGGGAGCTGCACAGGCGCAGAGCGCAACGAGAGTGACGACGATCGAACGGATGGCTGGGCTCACCCATGCACCGGTAGCAAGGAGCGAGCCTGTTACGCCAGCCATCGATCACGAGCACCGACTGGTCGACGGCGGGATGGGCGCAGACGTGCCTGATCCAGTCACACAGCGATGAAATCCTCTGCCAGGTCCTTGCTAAGGAAGCGACAGACATTCGTTTGAGGTCAAACTATTTAGGCGTGAGGGCACGGTATGGAGCCTCGCGCGAGCGCCTGATCGCTCGGCGGTCCGCAGGTACCCGCCGACCGGCAACCCGCAATCCCGCGTGATCCCGGCCCCCACCCCCTAGCCATGCCGCGGCCACTTCCCTATATTTCGCCGCGACATGGCCACACATCTGCCTGTGATCGGCGGGCACGCGGAGGGCTTCGGGAAGACCCTCCGTACCGACGCCTGGAAGGGGGGCCCGGCGATCACTCTCGCCGTGTTCCTCACATTCATCGTCTACACGACCTGGGCGGCCCTTCAGGGGAACCACTACTACGTCGCGCCGTACCTCTCCCCGTTCTACTCGCCGGTCCTCTGGACCAACGCGAACATCGCGCACGTCGCGGGCGCGGCACCGGAGCACCTCGCCTGGTTCGGCACGTGGCCGAGCTGGTGGCCGGGGTTCATCCCGATCTCGCCGGCGATCCTGATCCTCGTGTTTCCCGGCTCGTTCCGGTTCACTTGCTACTACTACCGCAAGGCGTATTACCGGTCGTTCGCTGGCTCGCCTCCGGGCTGCGCGGTCGGCCCGCTGGCCGGCAAGCGGAAGTACCGCGGCGAGTCTGCGCTGCTGCTGTTCCAGAACCTCCACCGCTTCGCGATGTACGCGGCGCTGGTGTTCATCTTCTTGCTCGGCAAGGACGCGGTCGAGTCGTTCTCGCGCGAGGGTCACATCGGTTTCGGCGTCGGCTCGATCATCCTCTCGATCAACGTCATCCTGATCGCGAGCTACACGTTCGGCTGTCACTCGTTCCGCCACCTGATCGGCGGAAAGAAGGACTGCATGAGCGATTGCGGCAAGGCCACGGTGCAGCTCGGCGCGTGGAAGAAGGCGACCTGGTTCAACGCTCGTCACATGCAGTTCGCGTGGCTCTCCCTCGTCTGGGTGATGGTGACGGATCTCTATATCCGTCTGCTCTCGATGGGCTACATCCACGACTTCAACACCTGGAATTGATCCAGAGGATTTGATCAATGAGCCTGGACGTATCCGAACTACAGACGATCGAGAACAACGCGCTCGTCAGTGGAGCTAGCTGATGACCCTGGACGTATCGGAACTACAGACGATCGAGCACGACGTGCTCGTCATCGGCGCCGGCGGTGCCGGTCTGCGCGCGGCGATCGCATGCAGTGCACACAAGCTGAACACCGGCGTGCTCTCGAAGAGCCTGCTCGGCAAGGCGCACACCGTGATGGCCGAGGGCGGCATGGCCGCCGCGATGGGCAACGTCGACGCGCGCGACAACTGGAAGGTGCACTTCCGCGACACCATGCGCGGCGGCAAGTTCCTCAACGTGTGGCGCATGGCCGAGCTGCACGCGAAGGAGGCGCCGGAGCGCGTCCGCGAGCTCGAGGAGTGGGGCGCGGTGTTCGATCGCACCAAGGAAGGCCTGATCTCGCAGCGCAACTTCGGTGGCCACCGCTATCCGCGGCTCGCGCACGTCGGTGATCGCACCGGCCTGGAGCTGATCCGCTCGCTACAGGATCACGGCATCCACCAGGGCATCGACTTCCACATGGAGGTCGCGGCGCTCGAGCTGCTCAAGGAAGGCGATCGGATCTCCGGCGTGCTCGCGTATCGCCGCGAGACCGGGCGCTTCGTCGTATTCAAGACCAAGGCGGTCATCTTCGCCACCGGCGGTGGTGGCAAGGCGTGGCCGGTGACCTCGAACTCGTGGGAGTACACGGGCGATGGCATCGCGATGGCGTACGACGCCGGCGCGGAGCTGATGGACGTCGAGTTCACGCAGTTCCACCCGACCGGCATGGTGTGGCCGCTCAGCGTGCGCGGCATCCTCGTCACCGAGGGCGTCCGCGGTGACGGCGGCATCCTCAAGAACAACAAGGGCGAGCGGTTCATGTTCAATTACATCTCCGAGCGCTTCGCGCCGGAGACGGCGGCCACCGTCGAGGAGGCGGACCGCTGGCTGAAGGGCGACAAGACGGCGCGCCGTCCGCCCGAGCTGCTCACCCGTGACGAGGTCGCGCGCGCGATCACCGCCGAGGTCAAGGCCGGCCGCGGCTCGCCGCACGGCGGCGTGTTCCTCGACATCGCATCGCGCGTTCCCGCCGATGTGATCAAGCGCAAGCTGCCGTCGATGTATCACCAGTTCAAGGAGCTGGCCGAGGTCGACATCACGAAGGAGCCGATGGAAGTCGGCCCCACGCTCCACTACTTCATGGGTGGCATCAAGGTCGACGCCGACTCGCAGATGACGAACGTCCCCGGGCTGTTCGCGTGCGGTGAGTGCGGCGCAGGCATGCACGGCGCGAACCGGCTCGGTGGCAACTCGCTCTCCGATCTCATCGTGTTCGGCAAGCTCGCCGGCGACGGCGCGAAGAGCTACATCGACTCGCTGAAGGGCGCACCGAAGACCGACAACGACCAGATCGCGAGCGCGGTGCGGCGCGCGACCGAGATCCTCAACCGCGAGAAGGGCACGAACCCGTACATCCTCCACGAGCAGCTCCACGAGGTGATGGCCAAGGGCGTCGGCATCGTGCGCAAGAAGGAGGAGCTCGAGACGGCGATCACCGAGCTCGAGGCGCTCAAGGTCGAGGCGCAGACGATGAAGGCGCCCGGCACCAGCCAGTACAATCCTGGCTGGCACGAGGCGCTATCGATGAAGTCGCTCCTCATCACCTCCGAGGCGGTCACGCGCGCGGCGCTGATGCGCGAGGAGAGCCGCGGTGCGCACACCCGGCTCGACCATCCCGGCGAGAGCGCGGAGTGGGTCAAGTTCAACGTCGTGATCAAGAAGGGTGCGGACGGGACGATGGAGGTGGAGAAGCGGCCGAAGCCCGAGGGGCATCCCGAGCTGATGGCGATCGCGAACGCGAAGATCGAAGACCTCGAGTCCGGCAAAGTCGGCGCGGATTACAAGTAGGAGCACCCAGTGGCAAAACGCTTGTTCAAGGTCTGGCGCGGCAATGCCGAGGGTGGCGACTTCGTCGACTACCAGGTCCAGGTCGACCCCGGCATGGTCGTGCTCGATGTGCTTCACCGCATCCAGACCCACGACGCCAACGACATGGCGATCCGCTGGAACTGCAAGGCCGGCAAGTGCGGCTCGTGCTCGATGGAGATCAATGGCAAGCCGCGCCTCGCGTGCATGACTCGCATGAACTCGTTCTCGGACACCGAGACGATCACAGTTCAGCCGATGAAGACGTTCCCGGTGATCAAGGACCTCGTCACCGACGTCTCGTACAACTACGAGCAGAACAAGCGCATCCCGAAATTCAAGCCGAAGCCGCGAGACGCCGACGGCCAGTACCGGATGTATCAAGAGGACGTCGATCGCGTGCAGGAGTTCCGCAAGTGCATCGAGTGCTACTTGTGCCAGAACGTCTGCCACGTGCTCCGCGATCGCGACGGGCGCGAGCAGCAGACCTTCGTCGGTCCGCGGTTCATGATCCGCGTCGCCAGCCTCGAGATGCATCCGCTCGATACCGATGACCGCGTGCCCGAGCTCAAGAAGGAGTTCGGTTCCGGCATGTGCAACATCACCCGCTGCTGCACCGAGGTGTGCCCCGAGCACATCCAGATCACCGACAACGGCATCATCCCGATGAAGGAGCGCGTCGTCGACCGGTTCTACGATCCCGTCGCGATCATCGGCCGCAAGCTGCTCGGCCGGAAGGTCCGCACGAAGACCCGGGCCGAAGAAGAGGGCACGAAGAAGTGACCCAGTTCGCGCTCAAGAAGATCTCGCCCGATGGGATCCCGCACGCACTCGAGCGTGCCGAGCGTTACCGCCTGCTCAACGAGCCTGCGCAGGCCGAGTCGATCTACCGCGACGTCCTCGCCGTCGACAGCGACAACCAGACCGCGCTGCGTGCGCTGATCCTCGCGCTCACCGACCAGTTCGGTACCCACGCCGCCGCCGGGACGGCCCACGAGGCGCGCGATCACATCGTCCAGCTCGACGACGAATACGATCGCGCCTACTACAGCGGCATCGTCTACGAGCGCGAGACGCGCGCATACCTCGAACTCAAGAACGTCGTGCGCTCCGCCGCGTACGACGGCTTCCGACAAGCGATGGAGTGGTACGAGCGCGCCGAGGCGCTACGGCCGCCAGGCAACGTCGATGCGATCCTGCGCTGGAACAGCTGCGTGCGCGCCATCGAGCGCGAGCGGCTGGAGCCCGCGGCCGCCGAGCACGAGCTGCCGCTCGAGTAGCCGCCAAGGCCGCCGTGTGTGGCGCCTCGCCTCGCCTCGCCTCGCCTCGCCGCCTCGCCGCCTCGCCGCCTCGCCTCGCCTCGCCGCCTCGCCGCCGACGAGTGTGCTCGCGGCACTACCGTGCGGTTCGCTCGCCGGCATTGCCGTGCGGTCTTTGCCGCCAAGCCGCCAAGAGCGCCAAGGAAGATTTGAGTCCCGTCGCGAGAGCTCTCGCCATCCAGACTGCTCTGCCGTCGTTTCCGCGAACCTCGCGCGCGCTTTCGCGCGCTCGCACAAAAACCGGTTCGCCGCTGTCACACTGTGCAACCGGTTGCACACGCTGTCACCCTGTTCCGGTTGCACAGGCACACACCACCGACTCACCAACGCGGTCAGGATGGCTGTCACCCATGTTTCCAGGTGTCGCTGCGACGAGCCGGGATTTTGTGCGAGCGCGCGAAAGCGCGCGCGAGCCCGCGACGAGACGACGGCAGAGCACTCGAGATCTCGCGAGATCTCGCGACGGTGCTCAATTTTCCTTGGCGCTCTTGGCTGCTTGGCGGCAAAGACCGCACGGTAGTGCCGGCGAGCGAACGACACAGCAGTGCCGGCGAGCGAACCGCAAGGCGCTGCCGTGAACACACTCGGCGGCGGCGAGGCGCCGGCGGCGAAGCGCCCGAGCGGCTAGAACGCCGGTTTGACGGCGTGGCGGCGGTCGGGCGTCTTCACGATCGTCGAGCGCACGAGGAACGGCGCGGGATCGATGTAGTGCGTATCGCGCACGTCGCCCTTGGCGGCCGTCGAGTTCGGCAGCTCGAGGCTGAAGTGGCAATGCGGCGGCGTGTTGCCGACGGCGGTGGCGCCGAGCGTGCCTACGTACTGACCGGCGAGCACGTGGTTGCCGACCTCGAGACCGTCGGCGACATCGTCCATGTGCATGTACGCGGTGAGGGTGCCGTCGTCGTGCTGGATGCGAACGTAGCGACCACTCTTGCCATCGGCACCGAGCTCGGCGCGCTCGACGCGGACCACGATGCCATCGGCGACGGAGACGAGCGGGCGCCCGCGCGGGGCATCGAGATCAATGCCGCAGTGGCCGGCGCCGCACTCGGGCCGCTCGACGCCTTCGCGGAGCGCGCCAAAGTGGCGGCTCGGCAACTCGGGCATGAGCTCGGCGCTCGAGGTGACGGGGTGGATCCAGCCGCGCAGCGATGGATAGGCGCTATCGAGGTCCTCGCCGTCGAGCGTGGGCATCGGGTAGCGCGCCTCGAGCGCGGTCTCGATGTGCACGGGGCGTGGAGGCGCCGTCTCGTGCACGCTGATCGTCGCGGCCGCGCGCTCCGGTTCGCTCGAGCCGAGATCGAGGTTCGCGAGCGAGGGCGCAGTTGCACGCGTGCTGCCGAGCGTGACGCGCGCGGTGGCGAGACCGACGAGCGCGGACAAGCCGACGGCAAACGCGATCCCCCTGCGATGACGGCGCGGTCGAGGAATGTCGAGGCTCACCGGCTCGGCGCTGCGAGGGAGCTCGATCAGCGGCCCCTTCGCGAAGCAGTCGCGGTGCCAGAGCTCGACGGCGCCGGTCGAAGTGACCGACGGACGTCCTTCATGAAGTGCCACCACGCCACGACAGCGCGGACAGCCGGAGACCACCATATGCAGGAGATGCTAGCGCGAGTTGATGTCGCTGCACTGCCTACATCGAGGGAGCGAGATCACGGCTTTTTCATGATGATCAGGTGATTCGTGTGGGCCTTCGTGCCGTCGTAGTAGCCGAAGCGGAAGCCGAGCTTCCGCGTGGGCTCGCGAGCGAACTCGTCACGCCAGTCCTTCGCGATCGAGCTGCCGGCCTGGATGTGCGGGATCTGAAACGCGCCGAACGTCTCGTACGCGAAGCCCTTCGGCTTGCCCCACCTCGGCGCGACGCCGGTGGCGTCGGAGACCATCCATTGCACATTGCTGATCAGGTAGTCGCGGATGATCGAGAACGAATCCCACGACAGCAGATAGCTCGCGGCCTTCGTCATGCCCGCGACGTTGCCCTTGAGCTCGAGGTGCCTGATCACCCGCATGTCCTTCTTCAGGTGATCGTTGTCGAGGTTGACCTGGATGTGCCGGTAGATCTGGACGCGGCCACCGGGTTTCTTGAACCGGATCTCGGCGTTCGCGAAGATCCGGTTGCGATAGTCGGGCGCACCGGTGGTGGGGTTCGGCGCGGCCCCGACGTCGTCGTCGGTGAGGTACTTGATGTTCCCTTCCGCATCGAGCTTGAAGTAGCGCAGCGACACGACCTCGTAACCGTGTACTTTCAATGCCGACAGGCTGAAGATGAGGTTCGTGGGCAGCAGGCCGCCGCGCATCGCATCGATCATGTTGATCGTGTTGCTGAAGTTCACGCGGTAGAGGAACCGCAGTTCGTACTCGACGGTGCGCAGCGCCTTCTCGAGCGTCGGCGGCCCCTTCTCGAGGACGACCGGCTCCTCATCGGCGTTCCCGTCGTCGGAGCGCTCGGGCTTGTCGGACTTGCCGACAGCCGGCGATCGCTTCTTCTTGATCGGCACCGGCTTCACGGGCTCGGGTCCCATCTTGCCGATATCCAGCGACGGCGGTGGTGACTTCAGCTTCGCGAGCGCTTCGAGCGTGCGCGGATCGCCCGCAGGCTCGAGCGACATCGTCGTGATCTCGTCGGCGTCGGGGTACACGGTGAGCGCGGTGGAGAGGTCACCACCCGCAAACGGGTAGACGACCTTCCTCGGAACGCCCGCCGGCACATGCGCCACGAAGAACGGCGCCGCGACATCGAGCCACGCCTTCTTGTACTGCGCTTGCGTCTTCTCGATGACGGCGCAGTGCTGGTTGATCAGCTCCTTGCGGAAGCCCTCGGGCGCGGTGCCGTCGCCGCCGCATGCACCGACGGCGAGGATGATCTTGCCGGTCGGCGTGAAGTCATGACCACCGGGCGGCGGCTCGTCGACGACCGGCGGTGCCGGCGGTGGTGGCGCTGGCGTAGGAGTCGGTGCTGGCTTGGCGGGCTTTGCCGGTGCGGCCGGGGTGGGCTCCGCCTCGGCCGCATCGTTGCTGGTCCCGCAAGCGCAGACCATGAGGAAGAGCGCGAGCCACCGCATCTGGAAGGACTATGCAACGAATCGGCAGCGCCTGGCTATTCCCGGTTACCGCTCCGCGAGCTCCAGTGTGGCCGTCACGGCATCTCGCTGGATCGTGACCGACGTCGAGCGCCGGGCGCCTTTCAACAGATCTCCGAGCTGCGCGGCGCTTGTCAGGTGCCGCCCGTCGACGGCGAGCAGGCGATCACCTTTGCGCAGGCCGAGCGAGGGCACGGGACCATCCAGCCGCAGCCACGCGACGCGCTCGTTCTCGACGATCACCGCGACCTCGGCGGCGACCAGCGGAGCCACGGCGTCGGCAAGGGACGACACCGACAGCGAGGTCCCGTTCGCGCAGCCGATGATCGGTGGCCCCAGCGGCGGGCACGCGAAACCCACGGCCGAGCGCACCGCAGGCGCCGCGTACCAGTCGACGACGGTGCGCACCGCGATCGCTAGATCCGCATCGATCGGCCCCGTGAGTCGCGCGATGACCTGTGTCTCGTCGTGGCTGATCACGATCAACTTCGCGAGCGCCGCGGTGGACTCGGTGCGCGCCATGCGGTCGACCACGCCGCGCACGCGCTGCTCCGCCAGCGCCGATGCGAGCTCGAGCGTATCGATCGCGAGCCAGCCCTCGAACGGCTCGGGGCTCACGGTGCCGAGGACCTCGACGCCGGGCAGCACGATGCTCGCGGCGATTGGTGCGGTCGCGAGGTACGTCCGCGCGCGCGCGTGCGCCCGGGCGTCGAGCACCGAGCGAGCGTCCGCCCGCTTGCCGTTCCCGAGCGTGGCGATCCAGAGGTTCTCGCCGATCTTGCTGAGCGGCGGGCATGTGACGGTGGCGCGCGTTGCGATCACCACCGTCATGTCTCGCGCCGCAGAGATTCCGACGGCGACGTGGTCGCCCGCGATCGCCGCATCGATGACGCAGCCAAACCGTGCGGGCCACCGCGGTCTCAGTACATCCACGACAGCGCGCATCCGCGGGGTGGAGAGCGCCGGGCCATCGGCCGCGAGCACGATCTGGGCATCTGCCGGGATCCGCGCGAGAACGCGCTCGCGGGGCGGCGGAGAGGCTCCACGGCAGCCCGTGCACGCTGTGCTCCACAGCAGCAGCAGGCGTACGGCCCGTGAGGACATCCTTCAGTCGTAGCAGAACCGCGGCGCGGATTCGCACGCTAAGGTGAGCGCATGGCCTCAGCAGATGACCGCATCCGCGAGATCTTGACGGGGTCGCCGACCATCGCCGTGCTCGGCATCCACCGCGAGCCGGAGAAGGCGGCGTACTACGTCCCGGAGTATCTCCACGACGAGGGCTACAAGATCTACGGCGTCAACCCGAACCTCGTCGGGGAGACGCTGTTCGACGAGCCGGTGCGCGCGACGCTCGCCGAGCTCGATCAGCCGATCGATCTCGTCGACATCTTTCGCCGCTCCGATGCGATCGGCGAGCACGTCGAGGACATCCTCGCAATGAAGCCGCGACCGAAGGTGGTGTGGCTGCAGCTCGGCATCAAGAACGAGGACGCTGCGCACATCCTCGAGGCCTCCGGGATCACGGTGATCCAGAACCGCTGCACACTCGCCGACCACCAGCGCCTCCGGCTCGGCGCGCCCGGAAAGCCCGGCAAGTAACCCTCGGCGTGCGCCCGGCTGCGGGCGACAGCGCTCGCTGCGAGGCGCCGGTCTTGGAGGTTTCGCTGGGTTGGCGCTGGCACGGCCCCTGCTCTGTTCTCGGTGTATGTTGGATTCCACAACCGCGCAGGGCCTCATCAAGCCGCACATGGCCGTCGTGTGCTCGGAAAACGGTCAGTTCGCCACCGTCGATCATCTCGAAGGTACGGACACCATCAAGCTGGCCAAGGACAAGAACGGCCAGCACCACTACATCCCGCTCGCGTGGGTGTCGTCGGTCGACGACAAGGTCCACGTTGATCGCCCTGGCGACCAGGCCATGCGCGAGTGGTCCAGCTCCCCCCCTGCAAAGGCCTGAGCGTGGTGAGCGCCGTCCTCAACCTCGATATCAGGAACAGCACGGATGCGACCCGCGGTCAGCCGCTCGTGCTCCGGGTGCTGCACCGCAAGAACGAGCTCGAGGATGCGCTCGCTGACCTCGGTCACACCGAGGTCCTGCGGCGGCAAGCCATCGAGATGGCTCTCGCGCGGGTCTACCAGCTGATTACCGGGGACCTCGCACACCCCTCAGAGCTACTTGCACGCGACCTCAACCGCTGGCTCGAGCTGAACAAGCGTCTGGCGCAAGATTTCTTCCGCAGCAACAGGCGATAGCGTTCGCAGGCGGACTACCATTTTCCGGTGCGTTTACTGATCCAGCACCGGAGCCGCTACGTCTACGGCAGCCCTTCGCTGCTGGGGCCCCAGATGATCCGGCTACGCCCCGCGGATCACACGCGCGCGCGGATCGAGAGCTACAAGCTGGCGATCGCGCCGGAGCACAAGGTCCACTGGCAGCGTGACCCGCACGGCAACCACGTCGCGCGCGTCACGTTCAAGGCGGGGCAGCGGGTGACCGCGCTCGATCTCGTGGTCGAGATCGGGGTCGAGATCAATCCGGTGAACCCGTTCGACTTCTTCCTCGACGACCGCGTGA
Organism: Haliangiales bacterium; assembly: GCA_038206055.1. Classification (GTDB taxonomy): domain Bacteria; phylum Myxococcota_A; class Polyangia; order Haliangiales; family Haliangiaceae; genus JABFXX01. The sequence continues at coordinate 24,210 of JBBRBG010000075.1, read as the reverse complement.
AGAAGGTGCCGTTCCGCTACCCGGATCGGCTCGATGCCGAGCTCGCGCCGTACCTCGATACCGGTGACCCGGCATATCGGCTCGGCAAGGCGACCACGGCGCTCCTGAAGAAGCTGCCGTGGGAGGGCGAGACCATCGATCTCCTGATCAATCTCAACGCCGCCATCGGGGAGCGCGTCGCGTACGTGATCCGCGACGAGGCCGGCGTGTGGACGCCCGAGGAGACGCTTACGAACGGCCGCGGAAGCTGCCGCGACTCGGCGGTGCTGCTCGTGGCACTGATGCGCGCGCGTGGGATCGCAGCGCGGTTCGTCTCGGGCTATCTCGTGCAGCTCACCGACGAGGGCATGATCCCCGACGAGCCCAAGGGCGTGACGCGCGACGTGGTGGATCTCCACGCGTGGGCCGAGGCCTACGTGCCCGGCGGTGGATGGATCGGCTTCGATGCCACGAGCGGCTTGCTCTGCGGCGAGGGCCACATCCCGCTCGCCGCGACGGCATCGCCGAGCACCGCCGCACCCCTCGACGGAACGAGCGAGCTCCCGGCGACCGAGATCAGCTTCTCGACGACGATCCAGCGGCTCGGGCACGAAGCGCGGCCGACGGCGCCGTACACCGACGACGTGTGGATCGATCTGCTCGCGGCCGGTGATCGCGCAGATGCAGCGCTGTCGCTCGCGGGCCACGACGTGTGGATCGGCGGCGAGCCCACGTTCACCGCGCGCGAGGGTCAGGCGAAGGAGGAGTGGCAGGGCGGCGCGCTCGGGCCGGATAAGTGGAAGCGTGGCCGGGAGCTCGCGGATGCGCTGCGCGATCGGGTGTCGCCCGGCGGCTGCGTGCTGCATCGGCTCGGCAAGGCCTATCCCGGCGAGAGCTTGCCGCGGTGGGCGCTCGACGTGATCGGCCGGCGCGACGGTAAGACCATCTGGCCCGCGCGCACCGTCACCGACGCAGCGACCGCGGCAGCCGCGCTCGAGGTCGGCACTCACATCGCGCGCGCGCTCGGGATTGCAGCGGCGCTGCATCCGGCGTTCGAGGATCCCTGGGAGGTGCTGCGCACCGAGGCGCGGTTGCCCGTCGATGCGGATCCGCGCAAGGCAGGTCTCGATGATCCGGAGGAGCGGCGAAGGCTCGTCGGGATCCTCGATCGCGGGGTCGGTGGCGTCGCGGGTTACGTACTGCCGCTGGCCCGCGGCGCGGATGGCTGGCGCACCGATCGCTGGGAGTTTCGGCGCGGTCATCTGTTCCTGATCCCCGGCGACAGCTCGATCGGCTATCGCCTCCCGCTGACCTCGCTCGGCAAGGGCGAGAAGCCACCCGCGTGGGCCGAGGCGCCGCCGCTTCCGGATCCGCGTCGCGATGCGCCCGCGGAGGCGCAGGCCGCGCGCACCACCCGACGCGTGGCACCTGCCGCGCCGCTTGGCGTGCGGACGGCCATGACGATCGAGCCGCGCGATGGTCAGCTCTGGGTGTTCCTGCCGCCGGTTCCGAAGTTCGACGACTTCTGCGCGCTGCTCGCCGCGATCGATGTGGCGCGCGAGCAGACCGGCCACGCCGTGTACCTCGAAGGCTATCCGCCGCCGCCGTCGCCGGCGCGCACACGGTTCGCGGTGACGCCGGATCCGGGCGTGCTCGAGGTCAACCTGCCGCCGCAGACGAGCTGTCGCGATGCCGCCGCGCTGCACGCGACCGTGTTCGAGGCGGCGCTCGGTGCCGGCTTGACCGCGGAGCGCTACCTCCTCGACGGTCGCGCCGCTGGCTCCGGCGGCGGCAACCACATCACGATCGGTGGACCCACCGCCGAGACATCGCCGTGGCTGAAGGATCCGGCGCTGCTCGCGAGCCTCGTCACGTTCGTGCAGCACCATCCGTCGCTGTCGTATGCGATGACCGGGATGTTCGTCGGGCCCACGTCGCAGGCGCCGCGCCCCGACGAGGCACGCCACGATGCGCTGTACGAGCTCGAGATCGCGCTGCCGGCGCTGTTCGAGCGCTCGCCGGTGCCGCCCGCGTGGCAGATCGATGGGCTGCTGCGCCACTTGCTCGTCGATGTCGCGGGCTCCACGCACCGCGCGGAGATCTCGATCGACAAGCTGTTCGATCCGGGCACGCCGTTCGGGCGACAGGGTCTCGTCGAGATGCGGGCGTTCGAGATGCCGCCGCATCCGCGCATGCTGTCGGCGCAGGCGATCCTCGTGCGGGCACTCGTCGCGTCGTTCACCGCGGAGCCGTACCAGCACGGGCTCGTGCGCTGGGGCCAGGAGCTCCACGACAAGTACCTCCTGCCCTACTGGATGTGGCGCGATCTCGAGGACGTGCTCGCGCACCTCGCGCGCGCGGGCGTGGCGCTGCCGGTGGAGGCCTATCGGCCGTTCGTCGAGCTGCGGTGCCCGCTCGTCGGCACGGTGGAGGTCGGCGACGCGCGGGTCGAGGTGCGCAATGCGATCGAGCCGTGGCACGTGCTCGGCGAGGAGGCCTCGGCGACAGGCACGGCGCGCTACGTGGACTCGTCGATGGAGCGGATCGAGCTGCGCAGCCACGGCCTCGATCCCGAGCGCTACACGATCGCGGTCAACGGCATCGCCGTGCCGTTGCGTGCCACGCAGGGCCGCGACGTGCGCGTCGGCGGTGTGAAGTTCCGGGCGTGGTGCCCCCCGCACGCGCTGCATCCGCACCTCGGCATCCATCATCCGCTGCGGATCGATGTGGTCGATACGTGGGCGAAGCGCGGTGTGGCCGCCGGCGCCTATCACGTGTGGCATCCCATGGGCCGCGGCTACGATGCGCCTCCGCTCACCCGCGTCGAAGCGTCTGCGCGACGCGCCCAGCGGTTCACGCTCGAAGGACCGACGCCGTCGCCGCTGCGCCCGCTGCACAGCGCCCCGAACCCGGAGCAACCGTACACCCTCGATCTACGCCACCTCGATCCGGGCAAGCCGATGCCGCGGGAGGAGGACTGGACGGGATGAGCGAGGACGAGCTCGACGCGATGTTCGAGTTGCACGACGAGTTGCTCGCTCGTCGCAACGTCGAGGTCTGGCTCGGTGCCGAGCCCACGTTCACGCGCGCGGACTCGCTCGATCCGGCGTGGAATGGTGCGGCGCTCGGCGATGACAAGCTCGAGCGCGCGCACGCGCTGGCCACCCGGTTTGCGGAGGTGGTGCCCGGTGCGAGCGTGTCGTGCGTGGTTGGCCGGGATTATCCAGGAGAGATCGCGCCGCGGTTCGCATTCGGCGTGCGCTGGCGCGATGACGTGACGACCGGCGGCGCGCGCACGACTCACGACGCGGCACCCACGTCACCGCCGACGGAGATCAGCGGCGATCACTGGCTCAGCGTCACGCCGGATCCAGGCGTGGTCGAGGTCAACATGGCGCCGACCGGTTCGGTGACCGAGTTCGTCGGCCAGGCGCGACGGATCTGGGCTGCAGCGCGCGCGTCGGGACTCTCGCCGGTGCGTCATCGCTACAACGGCGACCTCGTCGACTCGGGCGGGGGTGGCCAGCTCACGCTCGGCGGCTCGCGCCCCGAGACCAGTCCGTTCGTACGTTACCCGCACGTCCTCCCGGCGCTGATCCGCTATCTCAACAACCATCCGTCGCTGTCGTACTGGTTCGCGAACGAGTGCGTCGGCTCGGCGTCGCAAGGTCCGCGCCCCGACGAGGGTGTGCGCGAGCGCTGGGACGAGCTCGAGCTGACGCTCCGCTGGCTCGAGACCCTCGCGGATCGCGGCGAGCTACCGCCGGAGACCCTGTGGCACGCGCTCGGCCCCATGCTCGTCGATTCGTCAGGCAACTCGCACCGCGCGGAGCTCAACGTCGAGAAGCTGTGGAACCCGCACATTCCGGTCCACGGCGTGCGCCACGGCAAGATGGGAATCGTCGAGCTGCGCGCCGTGCGAATGCCCGAGCGTCCCGTGATGCTCGGCGCGTTCGCCGTCCTGATGCGCTCGATCGTCGCGCGGCTCGTGGTCTCGCACTATCGCGAGCCGCTGATCGACTGGCACGACGAGCTCCACGATCGGTTCGCGCTACCGGCAGCGCTCGCGCGTGACCTGCGTGTCGTCCTCGGCGATCTCGACGAGCACGGCTTCGGTGTCCCTGCCCCGCTCCGCCGCGAGCTCGAGGCCTGGCGCTCGCCCGGCATCACCTGCCGCCTCGGCGACGCGACGCTGACCCTCCGACCCGCGCTCGAGTTCTGGCCGCTCGTCGGGGACGTCGCGTCGCAGGAACGCGCCGGAGCCCGGATCGTCGACGCCTCGACCCAGCGCTGGGAGCTCTCGATCGAGGGCACCGGACCCGATCGGATCGCGGTCGCCGGCCGCTGGGCGCACCTCCGCATGATCGGCGATGGCACCTCCGCCATTGGCGTGCGCCGCCGGATCTTCGCGCCCTCCCCGGGCCTTCACCCGGGCCTGCCGGCGCAGGACCCGCTCGTCATCGAGTGGGAGCACGCCGGCAAAGCCCAGCGCATCGAGCTGTGGGCATGGCGGCCCGAAGGCGGCGCCTACGAAGGCCTCCCCGCCGACGACGTCGCCGGGGTCGCACGTCGGACCGAACGCATCCGGGTCACCGCCGTCACCGGAACCCTCGACGTCGCGGGCCATTGGCCCGAGCCGCGAGCGTTCACGGTCGATCTGCGCGGCGTCTGAGGGCGCTGTCCCTGAATGGGGACGGTTTCAACTTACGCAACTTGCGATCGCGAAGTGTGCGGAACCTGGTGGGCGGCCCGTCGCGACGAGGATTCGCGATGTTGCGGATCGTTAGTTGCGTAAGTTGAAACCGTCCCCGTTGCCGGACGCGCAGGGCGACGAGAGATCACAGGGTTCCGGATCGCAAGTTGCGGAAGTTGAAACCGTCCCCAGTTGCCGGACAACCGCGCATCTGCGGCACGGGTCACAATGCTGCGATGGCGGGGTCACGTGCGCTCGTGGTCTCGGTGCTCGCCCACGGCGCGGCGCTGGTCGCGATCGCGTACTGGTTTGACGAGCGCGAGGCGGTGCCGGCGCGCGAGGTCGAGGCGCCGCCGGTCGCGATCGAGGTTGTTCCGCCGCCGCCCGCGCCCGCGACGGACGACATTGAGGTCGCGATGCTCGATGAGGCAGCTGACGCACCGCAGGCCGACACGCCGCGGATCAGCAGGCGTGGCGCGGCCCCACGAACCGGACCGGGCGCGGGCGAGACGGCCGCCGTTTTGAGCGTGCCGACCGCGGAGCCCGGACGGCCGAGTCCGCTCGCGATGCGCGGGCAACGGCACGACCTGAACCTGTCGGAGGAGGCCGCCGCCCGCTCGCTCGGACCGGAGCGGCCACTCGAGGAACGCGCGAAGCCAACGGGAAAGATCGCGGCGGCGGGGAGAGAGGGGCGCATCGATGATGCGGTCGCCACGTTCAAGGTGCACGGGGATGGCACCGTCAACATCGCCGACAAGAAGGACATCGACTGGCACTGGCGCGTGCCGATTCCGACGCCGACCAGCATCTTGCGGGGCGCGAAGGAGCTCGGCGACGACATCGATGCGTGGCGCAAGGACCCGTATCGCGATACCCGCGTCGGGAAGATGCAGGATCTGCCGCGGCACCTTCAGGCCGTGCCCGGGCTGTGCGAGCGCTACGGCGATGAGATGTGCGATGCGGTCGAGCCGGAGACCGGAACGCGGCGCACGCCGAAGGTTCAGCGGAGCCTCTCGGGCGATGGCGTGATCATCCCGATCCTCGGCGGCAAGACGGACATCACGGGCTACCTGTACCGGAAGTACGCCGGCGATCCGTACGCGTCGCGAAAGTTGAAGCTGCTCGATGACACGCGCGCCGAGAGAGTCGAGAGCGGTGCGGCGTTTCGCGCGAAGCAGCTCGCGAAGAGCGCGGAGCTGATGGCGAACAACCTGGCGTCGCTGTGGGTGACGACGAGGGATCCGGCGATGCGGCGCGACGCGCTGTTCGACCTGTGGGACGAGTGCGTGGAGGGGGACGGCGAAGCGGGCGCTGCGGGTGAGCGTGCGCGGGCGATGGTGATCGGCTGGGTCGGCGCGCGGCTGCCGCGCGGTGGTGAAGGTGCGTTCACCGACGACGACATCGCACGCCTCGACCGGAAGCGCGCATCGCACCAGCACTTCGCACCGTACCAGCGGTGATCCGTGTGCGGCCGCGCGGTACGATGCTCGCATGTCGCAGAGCCAGTCCCAGTCACAGGGACCGCTCGCCGGGTTGTTCGATCGCTATCCGCAGGTCGCGCTTCCCGGGACCTACGACGAGATGTTCGACGCCGACAAGGCGCGACCACCGTTCGCCCGGGTCGCGGCGCTGCTCGCGAAGATGTCCCCTGACGAGCTCGCCCGCGCGCAACAGCTCGCCGAGACCGCGCTGCTCCAGCAGGGCGTGACGTTCTCCGTCTATGGAGACGCGCGCGGCACCGAGAAGATCTTCCCGTTCTGCCTCCTGCCCCGGCTGATCGCCGCCGCCGACTGGAGCCCGCTCGAGCGCGGGCTGCAGCAGCGGTTGCGCGCTCTCTCGGCGTTCCTCGATGACATCTACGGTGAGCAGAAGATCCTCACCGCCGGCGTGGTACCCGCCGAGATGATCCTCGGCGCCGCCGGCTATCGGCCGATGCTGCGCGGGATCAAGCCGCCCGGTGGCGTGCGCATTCACATCTCGGGCGTGGATCTGATCCGCGACGGCGCGGGCACGTGGCGTGTACTCGAGGACAACCTGCGGACGCCGAGCGGGGTGTCGTACGTCGTCGAGAATCGCCTGATCAGCAAGCGCCTGTTCCCGCGCGTGTTCGATGCCGCGCGCGTTCACCGTGTGGATCACTACCCCACGCGGCTCGCCGAGACGCTGCGCTCGGTCTCCCCGGTCGAGCAGGACTGCAACGCAGTGGTGCTGACCCCGGGCCCGCACAACTCTGCGTACTTCGAGCACAGCTTCCTCGCGCGCACGATGGGGCTCGAGCTCGTGCAGGCACCCGATCTGATCGTCGATGGCGACAAGGTGTTCTGCCGCACCACGCGCGGCCCGAAGCGCGTGCACGTGATCTATCGCCGCACCGACGAAGCGTTCCTCGATCCCGAGGTGTTCCGTCCCGACAGCCTGCTCGGCGTGCCCGGCCTGATGCGCGCGTACGCCGCCGGCAACGTCGCGCTCGCGAACGCGCCCGGCAACGGCGTCGCCGACGACAAGGCCGTGTACCCGTTCGTCCCCGACATGATCGAGTTCTACCTGAACGAGGAGCCGATCCTCGAGCAGGTGCAGACGTACGTGTGCCTGTTCGACGAGGATCGCGGCTACGTCCTCGAGCACCTCGACGAGATGGTGGTCAAGGCGGTCGACGAGGCCGGCGGCTACGGCATGCTGATGGGCCCGCAGGCGAGCGCCGCCGAGCTCGCCGAGTTCCGCGCGCGGATCATCGCCGAGCCGCGCCGCTACATCGCGCAGCACCGCATCGAGCTCTCGGCGTGCCCGACCTGGATCGCCGAGCGTGCCACCGTCGAGCCGCGCCGCGTGGATCTGCGCCCGTACATCCTGACGTCGCGCGAGGGACCGTGGGTGCTGCCGGGCGGGCTGACGCGCGTCGCGCTCAAGGAGGGCAGCTACGTCGTCAACTCCTCGCAGGGCGGCGGCAGCAAGGACACCTGGGTGATGAAGGAGACAGGATGATCTCCCGCGTCGCCGATCACTGCTTCTGGTTCGGACGCTACGTCGAGCGCGCCGAGGCCACCGCGCGCATGCTCGCCGCGAGCGTCTCGCTCGCTCTGGATGCCGAGCTGCCGAGCTCGCAGGTGTGGCGCCCCGTGATCGTGGTCTCCGGCGAGGAGGACGAGTTCCTCGAGCGGTTCGCCGAGGCCGACGAGAACCACGCCGCGTGGGGCGATGGCGAGATCGTCCAGCGCTTCATGGTATGGGACGAGGCGAACGGCGTGTCACTCGCGCGCTCGGTCGTCGGTGCGCGATGGAACGCCCGCTCGATCCGCGAGGTGCTCTCGCTCGAGGCGTGGGAGGCGGTCAACGAGCTCCACCTGTGGATGCGCTCCGATGCCGCGACCGCGAACTTCGCCCAGCACCGCGAGACGTTCTATCAGCACGTGCGCCGTTCCACGCAGCTCACGCTCGGCCTGCTGCGCTCGACGATGCTCCACGACGAACCCCTCGACTTCATGTGGCTCGGCGTCCTCCTCGAGCGCGTCAACCAGACCGCGCGCATGCTCGACGTGCATCACCACGCCTTCACGAACCTCCCGCGCCGCCGTGCGAGCGATGCCGATGAGGTGATCGAGACCGCGCTGTGGCTCTCGCTACTGCGCGGCCTCTCGGGCAGCGAGGCGTACCTCAAACGTGCCGCAGGCCGGGTCAGCTCGCAGGGCGTGGCGCGGTTCCTGATCTCCGAGCAGGCGTTCCCGCGCTCGATCGCGTACTGCGTGAAGTCCGCCTACGATCGCCTGTGCGATATCCGGCCGCCCGACCACCACGAGCTGCCCGGCGGCGGCGCCCTCGAGCGGCTGCGCGTGCTCGATGTCTGGGTGCGCGCACGCGAGGCCGAACCGCTCTCGGGCGCGGGTGTTCACGATCTGCTCACGCACGTCGTCGATGAAGTGCACGAGATCTGCGGAACACTCGGATCCGAGCTCCTCGGCGCTGGCCGCGTACCCTGATACAGTCGCGCCGTGCCGAACCTCCTCGCGATGTCCTTCGAGGGCGAGCTCGCACCATCGTTCACGCTGCACTGTCTCGACGCCGGCCGCACGCTCCCCGACGGTTGGGGCCTCGGCTACTACCCGGCCGGCGAGCCTTCGGCAGCGATCCTCAAGGAGCCCGCACCACCGCAGGACTCGATCCGGAGCCAGCTCGCGCTCGCGTGGGAGCAGGTCGAGAGCAACATGTTCGTGCTGCACATCCGTCACGCCACGTGGGGCGCGCTCTCGGATGCGAACACGCAGCCGTTCCATCGCACGTGGGGCCGTCGCGACTGGTTGATCGGCCACGCCGGCAGCCTCGATCACAAGCCGGAGACCACCGGGCCGTTCGAGCCGGTCGGCTCCACAGATACCGAGCAGATGTTCTGCATGCTGCTCAACCGCTTCCTCGACAAGGGCTGGCGCAGCTTGATGGAGGTCGACCTCGACGTGATCCACGCGTGGATGACCGAGCTGAACAAGATCGGCGAGCTCACGCTGTGCCTCACCGATGGTCGGGACCTGCTCGTTCACGCCGATCATCGCGGCGTGCCGCTGTGGGTCGGTATGCTCGTGCCGCCCTACGACAAGATCGCGTTCGGCGACGATGACCTCGAGGTCGATCTCACCCGCCGTGGTGCGAAGGCCCGCAAGGGCGCGATCATCTGCTCCGAGCGGCTCACCGCGCGCGAGGGCGACGCCGACAAGTCGATCACATGGCGCCAGCTCGCACCGGGCACGCTGATGATCATCCGCGAGGGCGCGATCATCAGCGAGCGCACGACCGATGCTCCCACGCCGAGCCCACGCACGCTCCGCCGCCCGATCAAGGCCGAGCCGCGCCGCTTCGATATCACCCACCGCACCGTCTACAAGTACGAGAAGGCGATCGAGCGCTCGACGCACCTGCTTCGCCTCACGCCGTATCACGATCGCCTGCAGAGCGTGATCTCGCACGAGCTGACGATCTCCGTCCCCACGCAGAGCCGCGACTACGAGGACGTGTTCGGTAACCGCGTGCGCCGGCTCGTCATCGAGACCGAGTTCGACGAGATGGTGATCGAGAGCAAGAGCGTGGTCGACGTGTTCGACGTCGACCCCCTCGGATTCGGCCCGCTGCGCGTCAGCTCCACGATCCCGCTCGTGTGGATGCCGTGGCAACGCCAGGTCCTCGATCCGTTTCTCCTGCCGCCGGAGCTGCCCGAAACGCAGCTCGCCGAGCTCGCCGAGTACGCGATGAGCTTCGTCAAGCGCAACGACTACGACCTGCTCGACACGCTGCTCGACATCAACCAGACCATCTTCCGTGAGTACGCGTATCAGCAAGGCGTCACCACCGTCGCGACCACCGCGTTCGACGTGTACTCGAGCCGCCGCGGCGTGTGTCAGGACTTCACGAACGTGATGATCTGCCTCGCGCGCCTCCTCGGCGTGCCGGCGCGCTACGTGTGCGGCTACATCTATACGGGGCCGAAGGCGGCAAACACGGTGCAGTCCGAGGCGTCGCACGCGTGGGTCCAGCTCTACCTGCCGCAGGTCGGCTGGAAGGGCTTCGATCCCACGAACGGGATCCTGACGCAGACCGATCACATCCGCGTCGCAGTGGGCCGCAACTACATCGATGCCACTCCGACGAGCGGCACGATCTTCGTCGGCGGCGGCGGCGAGACGCTCTCTGTGGACGTCAAGGTCGAACCGAGCGGCTGATGGACTTCCTGAACCTGCACGAGCTCGAGGCGCTGGCGAAGGCGAAGCTTCCCCAGCTCGCGTGGGACTACTATTCCTCGGGCGCCGATGACGAGCAGTGCATCCGCCGCAACGTCTCTGCCTACGAGAAGGTCCTCCTCCACTACCGTGTGCTCGTCGATGTCGCGCAGCGCTCGCTCGCGACCACCCTGCTCGGCGAGCCACTCGCGATGCCGATCGCCGTGGCACCGACGGCGTTCCACCGGCTCGCGCATCCCGACGGCGAGCTGGCCACCGTGCGCGGCGCTGGCGATGCGGGCACGCTGTTCATCCTGTCCACGCTCTCGAACACGAAGGTCGAGGCCGTCGTGGCCGCGGCGAGCGGGCCGGTGTGGTTCCAGCTCTACGTCTACAAGGATCGCAAGGCGACCGAGGCGCTCGTGCATCGCGTCGAAGCAGCAGGCTGCCGCGCGCTCGTGCTCACCGTCGATGCGCCGCTGCTCGGCCGCCGCGAGCGCGACGTCAAGAACCGCTTCGGATTGCCGCCCGAGCTCGGTGTGGAGAACCTTCACGCCGCGGGTTATTCGCCGGTCCCCTCCGCGGGAGGTGAATCCGGCCTCGCCGCGTACTTCGCGGATCTTCTCGATCCGGCGCTCACCTGGGATGCGCTGCCGTGGCTGCGCTCGATCACGAAGCTGCCGATCCTCGTGAAGGGCATCGTGCGCGCGGATGATGCCGTGCGCGCGATCTCGCACGGTGCCGCTGGGGTCGTGGTCTCGAACCACGGCGGCCGCCAGCTCGATGCATCGCCCGCCACCATCGATGTGCTGCCGCGGATCGTCGACGCGGTCGCCGGGCGTGGAGAGATCCTCCTCGACGGTGGGATCCGCCGCGGCACAGATGTGGTCAAGGCGATCGCACTCGGCGCGCGCGCGGTGCTCGTCGGCCGCCCGATCCTGTGGGGCCTCGCCGCGCACGGTCGCGAGGGCGTCGCCGGTGCGCTTGGCGTGCTGCGTCGCGAGCTCGATCTGGCGATGGCGCTGTGCGGCTGCGCAGGTATCTCGGCGATCACGCGCGACCTGGTCGCTCCGTGATCTGGACGGTACTCGGGACGCTCGGCATCACCTTCGCAACCATCATCGCCGGCATGTGGGCCGATCGCCGGTGGACGCTGATCCCGCGCGCGGAAGACCTCCAGCTCGCGAGCGGCACGCAGCCGCTGCTCGCCGGTCACGTCGAGGGCGAGACGCCCGCCACCGCGATCCGCGCGACGATCGGCGACATCGAGCGGCTCCGTCGCAAGCAGAGGTGCCCACGCTGCAGGATCGCGCTGGACTCGGCCGCGGACGATGCCGCGACGCACGAGGGGACCGAGCTGCGTGTGCTGAGGTTCACATGTCCCCGGTGTCACGGGCTACGCAGCGTGTACGTCGACCCGGTATGACCATGAGCGGGCGGCTCGCGCTCCTTCTTCTCGCCCTGACTGTCAGATCCACGCAGCAGCCCGATCTCGCCACGGGCGACCTCGCGACGCGGAAGCTTCCGGATGCGCTCGGAGCCCTGGTCACCGGCACGTTCACCGTCTCGCGCTGAGGTATGGTGAGCCCGATGGGTGCCGACGATCCGTTGATCGGTAAAACGATCGAGGGTCGCTACGTCCTGCAAAGGCGGATCGGTCGCGGCGGCATGGGGGTGGTCTACGAGGCGGAGCACGCGGCGCTGGACCGTCGTGTTGCCGTCAAGCTGATCGCCGGGCAGCAGGCGAACGAGGCCTATCTGACGCGGTTCCGTCGCGAGGCGAAGCTCGCGAGCCGGATCACGCACGAGCACCTCGTCCACATCTATGACGTCGGCATCGATCTCGACACGGGCGCCGACTTCATCGTCATGGAGTACGTGGAGGGCAAAGACCTCGGCAAGGAGCTCGAGGCCGGACCGATGAGCTTCGCGCGCACGATCGCGATCGCGCGACAGCTCCTGCTGGCGCTCCATGCGATCCACGAGGGCGAGATCATCCATCGCGATATCAAGCCGACGAACGTGATGCTGACCACGCGGTCCGGCGAGCGCGACTTCGTGAAGCTGATGGACTTCGGCATCGCGCGCGCGATCGGTGACGCGAGCCTGACCGTGACGGGGCACGTCGTCGGCACGCCGAGCTACATGTCACCCGAGCAGCTGCGCGGGCAGGAGGTCGATCGCCGCAGTGATCTGTACGCCGTCGGCGTCACCCTGTTCGCGATGATCGCCGGTCGCCTCCCGTTCGATGGCAACACCGCGCTCCTCGCCGGGCAGCACGTGTTCCAGCCGCCCCCGTCGCTCGCGAAGCTGCGCCCCGGCACGCCACCCGCGCTGGTCGCCGCCGTGGAGCGCGCGCTCGCGAAGTCACCGGCCGATCGGTTTCCCGACGCGCTCGCGTTCGCGAAGGCGCTCGATGGCGAGGCACCACCGCCGATCGCCGTGACCGCGAAGGTCGATCGATCCGAGACCGCCACGCTCAATGAGCGTCTTGCACCGAAGCGCTCGAACGCACCGATCGTTGCCGGTGTGCTCGTCGCGCTGGCCGTACTGGCCGCCGTGATCTGGGTGGTCCAGCGTCCACCCACGACTCCGGCACCACCGGCGACGGTCGCCACCCCGGCCCCGCCGCCGCGCGTGCTGATCGATGCCGCGGTCGTTGCGGTGGTGGTCGATGCGGGCATCGATGTCACCGAGGTCGCCGCGGGTCCTGACACGCCGCTGCCGACGAACCCGATCGGCACGCCAACCGATCGGCGCCCGAAGCCGCCGGTCGTCGACGCCGGGCCGCAGCAGAAGTGCCACTGCATTCCAACCAGCGCGCCCGACATCATCGGTCTGTGTCAGACGAAGGGCTCGTCGCTGTGCCGGTGCGATGCGGCGAACGGCGCGTCGTTGTGCCCGTCGCCGCTCGTCGTCAAGAAGTCGTGCACCGTGGCGGAGGGCCTCGACTGCGCGCCGAATGGCGTGGTCTGCAGTGACCCCCAGTACACGAAGTACCACCTGCCCGGCCGCGCCGACGCCGCTTGCGCTGGCTACTCCGTGCCGCGCTACGGCGACCCGGACCCCGAGCGCCAGACCGGTCACCTCGAGTGCGACGTCTGCGCGGGCGCGAAGCTCGATGCGTTCGCGGGCCACGATGGCGAGGCCTGCTCCGGGTTCTACTGGCGCACGGGCGAGACGAAGACCGGCAAGCTCGCGCACTGCCAGTGATAAGGTCCCCGCGCGATGGCACTCCCCGCGACACTCCGCCGCTTCACGATCTCGCTCGCCGACTCCGATCGCGGGGTCTACGAGCAGCTTGACTGGCGCGTGCCGCAACATCCGTCGGAGAGCGAGCGCTACCTGGTCGCCCGGGTGATCGCGCGCGCGCTCGAGCATGCCGAGGGTGTCGAGTTCTCCAAGGGCGGCGTCTCGGATGACGAGGAGCCCGCGCTCGTGCAGCGCAACCTGCGGGGCGAACTGCAGGCGTGGATCGAGGTCGGCGCGCCAACTCCCGACCGGCTCCACAAGGCGAGCAAGGCTGCGCGGCGCGTGGTGGTCTACGCGTGGAAGAACGTCCCCGCGCTGGCCGAGGCGATCGCGGAACGCAAGATTCATCGCGCCAACGACCTGGTGATCCGCGCGTTCGATCCCGACATGCTCGATCGCGTCGCAACCACGCTGGATCGCAACAACACCTGGGATCTCGCGATCACCGGCGGGCAGATCTATCTGACCATCAACGGCGCCTTGTTCGAGGGCTCGATCGAGCCCGTTCCACTCCCGTGATCGGGTGTCAGACGGATCCCGTACACAGGGGCCGTGCGGATCTACTTCGTCGGCAGTCACGCGACCGGAAAGACCACCCTCTGCCGGTACGTGAGCCGCCGTTACGGCTTGCCGATGATCAGCGAGGTCGCCCGCGCGGTGCTCGCCGAGATGGAGACCGGGCTCGACGCGCTGCGGACGGACATGGACCTGGTCGCCGAGTACCAGGAGCGGGTGTTCGCCCGCCAGGTCGCGGTCGAGAAACTCCACGCCGGCAAGTTCGTGTCCGACCGCGCGTTCGACAACCTCGCGTATGTCGCCGAGCACACCACGAACGCCGCCACGATGATGAACGACGCCCGGTTCCGCGACTACATGAAGTGGGTCAGCGAGGGTGTGGTGTTCTTCCTCCGGCCGCACCAGTCGCTCCTCAAGGACGATGGAGTACGCGCGGGCGTCTCGTGGGACTCGGTCCTGCGCATCGATGGCATGGTCAAGCTCATGCTGGAGCAGCATCGAATCAGCTACTTGCCACTCGAGAGCGTCTCGATGCAGGAGCGCGTCCGGGCGGTCGAGTTCGTACTGTCGCGGTGCGGCCTGGCCGTGCCGGAAATCAAGCCCCGGACCCGCGCCCAGACCATCCCGCCGATGCCGGCGACCCCGGACATCCTCAAGGCCAGCATCGAGTCCTGGCCGTACGCCCTCGTCGAAGGCACCGGGGATCACGACGCCTAGGGGTGGCTATTACACTTGCCGTTGCGCGGTCGATCTTCAGGGCGTATGAAGGGATGAAGCATCTCGCGCTCGCCATGCAGTACAGCGTCCGAACCCGCCGCCGCCTTCGCCCTACCACGGGCGATCAGACGCATGCGGCCGCGGCGGCCACCGCGGTTGTGGAGCAGGAGCTCGCGGACGGCACCGGTGCCACGCGACGTCCGCTGATCACTGGCCTCATCGTCGAGCGGGTGTCGCCGCGCGCGATCACGACCGCGTTCCGCCGCTGAGCCCGACGGCGGGCGCTGCGGTAGGCTCTGGGCACGATGTCTCGAGTCTTGTTCGTCGCGACGCGTGCCGGGGAGGACCTCGATCCGGAGATCGAGGTCGAGTACGCGGATTCCGTGGGCGAAGTCCGCGACCGGCTCTCGACCTTTGCGGCGGTGGTGGTCGCCGACCTCGCGATCCTCGGCGAGCTGCGCGCGATCGGAACGGCGCCGCCGGTGCTCGTGCGCACGCCTGATGGAGACGATGCGATGGCGCTGCGCGCGCTCGAGCTCGGTGCGGCCGATTTCATCGCGCTGTCCTATCGCGGGTGTGCCCTCGCGGTGCGGATCCGCGGCGTGCTCGTCCGACAGTCCGAGGATCGCGCGCATGCGCTGACACTGTTCCCCGAGCTCAGCCCCACACCGGTCGTGCGGATCGCCGCCGATGGCAGAATGGACTTCGCAAACGACGCCGCGATCGAGCTCGCGCGGGCGTTCGCAGCGCGTATCGAAGTACTGCTGCCGTCGGACATGCACGACATCGCCCGCAACGTGCTCGCGATGGGCCGGACCTCGGCGCTGATCGAGACGCAGCACGGCGCGCGCACACTCGCGTGGACGTTCCATCCGGTCGCGCTGCTCCACGCCGTGCATGGCTATGCGGTCGATATCACCGAGCAGCTCCTCGTCGAGGAGCACCTGCGGCAATCGCAGAAGATGGACGCGATCGGGCATCTCGCCGGCGGCATCGCGCACGACTTCAACAACCTGCTGACCGTCATCGGCGCGAACACGGCGCTGCTGCAGCGCAAGAGCTCCGCCGAGTCGCTGATCTCGATCGCGACGGCCACGGATCGCGCGGCAGGTCTGGTGCGCCAGCTGCTCGCGTTCTCCCGCCAGCAGGTGCTGCAGACCCGCGACCTCGAGATCAACGGCACCGTCGTCAACCTCCTGAAGATGCTCGAGCTGGTCGTGCGCCAGGGCATCGAGGTCTCGCTCGATCTCGCGGACCATCCGATCTGGGCGCGCGCCGATGCGAACATGCTCGACCAGATACTGATGAACCACGTGGTCAACGCGCGCGACGCGATGCCCGATGGCGGCAAGCTCACGATCTCGACCTCGGTGCTGGTCCTCGACGAGGAGGATCGCCGCGCGATGCCCGACCTCGAGCCCGGCGCCTATGCGCGCATTCGCGTGTGCGACACCGGGATGGGGATTCCGCCGGAGCTGCTCCCGAAGGTGTTCGACCCGTTCTTCACGACGAAGGAGGTCGGCAAGGGCACCGGCCTCGGCCTCGCCACCGTGTTCGGCATCATCAAGCAGCATGCCGGCGCGATCGCGGTGACCAGCGAGGTCGGGCACGGCAGCACGTTCAGCCTGCTGCTCCCGGCCGCGAGAGAGACGGTGCACTACGACGACGCGCCCGTGGCGCCCGTCGCGATTGCGGAGGTCGAGCCGCGCTGTGCATCGGTGCTCGTCGTCGAGGACGAGGACGCGGTGCGGACGTTGATCACCAACGTGCTCGAGGCCGAGGGATATCGCGTGCGCGCGCTGGAGTCCGGGGTCGAAGCACTCGCCTGGATCGAGCACACCACCGAGGCGTTCGACCTGCTGCTGACCGACATGGCGATGCCGGGCGGCGTGTCGGGTCGCGACCTCGCGACGCGCATGGTAGCCGCGCGACCGGGCGTCCGCGTGCTCTACGCGAGTGGCTTCATCGACGACGCTGTAGCACGCGAGGCACGCCTCGAGATCGGCGTGAACTTCCTGCAGAAGCCCTTCACCCCGGTGACGCTCCTCGCCTGCGTGCGCGCCTGCCTCGACGCTACCAGCTCGCCACGCTGAGCCGGCGGCGCGCTGCATCCTCGTAGAGCGCCGCGCGCAACCAGGTACGCGCGAAGGTGGTGCGATCGATCGCTCGGCGTGCCCCGGTCATCGCGCGCGATGCGTCGTGGGCGATCGCGGCGAGATCACGGAGCACGTCGGCGCCGCCACGAAGGGCGCGCTCGGTCATCGCCACGGCCTCGCGCTCGAGCTCGGCGATCGCATGGGTGGGGAGCGTGCCGACGCCACCTTGCACCACACGCTCGACGCGGCGGCGCAGCGGCGCGAGGAGATCGTCGGTGGGTTCCGGGATCGCCGCGAGGATCGGGCGCGCATCGCCGAGCGATGGGAGCGAGAGGCGATCGTAGTGGAGGTTCGCGCGACCGTGCCACGCATCGATCATCGGCAGACGCAGCTCGCCGGGTGCGGGTGCAAGCGCGAGGAGCTCGAGCTGGCGGGGGGCGCCAAGGCGTACGCGGCCGATCGCGCGGATCGCGAGGCCGGGCGAGCGCGCCAGGACGACGAGGTTGTCGCGCGCGGGGAGCACGCGCTGGTCGTGCGACGTGACGAGGCGGATCGGCAGGCCATCGACGGCGAGGCCGACGCCGTGCGGACCGCCGCCGAGCAGCGTGCCGGCGACGAACACGAGGTCCCAGCCGGCGGGGCGCAGTGCCTCCGCGAGGGCGTCGTGCGCCGCGATCGCGACGAGCTGATCGGCGAGCGACGCGGTCCAGCGCGGCGCGAGGGCCTCGTGGTCCCAGGTCGAGGGCTCGCTCGCGCGCACGGCGCGGACTCTCTGGCCGGCGCCGAGGCGACCGTCGGCGGAGGCGGTGGCCTCGGAGACGAACAGGCCGGAGCGGCACAGCTCGCGATGTGGAAGGACCGCGTCGCCGATGTTCGCGGGCGCATCGTAGGCGCCGGCCGCACGGCCCGCATCGCCGGGCGCGATGTCGGCGCGCGTGAACAGGCGGCCGCGATCGTCGGCGAGGTACGTGATCGCTCCGGCGTAGCCGCTGCGCGCGACGACGGCTTCGCTGAGCACGCCACGCAGGCGCAGGCTGCCGATGGTGATGTATTCGCGGCGCGCGGTGCCGACGAGCGCGGTGGTGGCGGCGCCGGCGGCAAGCGCGTGTGCCACGTCGAGTGCGTCGCGGAGGTCTGCGGTGAGCACGTCGAGATCGAACTCGGGCCGATCGGCGCGCAGCTCGCGCACCGAGCGCAGGATCCGCGTCTGCGTGGTCGCGAGCCGGTGGAGGCCGTGCGTGCGGCATGCGTGGATCGAGCGCAACAGCTCGGCCTGCACGAACGCGCCGGTCGTCTCCGCGCCGGTCGCGAGCACGTCGGCCGTGATGCGGAAGGCATCGCGCGCGATCTGCGGAGTGAGCGCGGAGGTCTCGACATCGGCGGGCGCGGCGACACTGACCGCGGGAATGATCGGCGTAGCGCCCTCCGCAGGATCGAGGAGCGCAATCACCGCGGCGACGTGCAGGCATTTCGGCGCGAGCAGGCACGAGCAGGTGACGCCGGTCGCGATTCCATCGGTGAGCGCGAGCGTGACCACCTCGCCCTTGTCGGTGGTGACCGTCGTCGCGGTCCACGTCCAGCTCGCGGCGAGCTCCGGGGTCGCATCGAGCTTCTTGACGAGGCGCGCGGGGATCGCCGCGGTGAGCGCAGCGGCGACGTCGGGAGCGATCTGCGGGCGCGTCATCGGAGCCGGTCTCCGATCCAGCGTGCGAGCTCGAGCGGCGTGAGAGCGGCGATCGGCATGCCGGCCGCGACGATCTGCTCCGCGATCGGGACCGCATATCGCGGCGCGCCTCGGTCATCGAGCGCCGCCAGACCGAGGCAGGTGACGCCGGCCTCCGCGAGCGCGCGCACCTCGCCGAGAAGGCCATCGACGGAGAACCCCTCCTCGAAGTCGCTGACGCACACGACGATCGTGCGCTGGGGGACTCGCACCAGCGAGCGCGCGTAGCGCAGGGCCTTCGCGATGTGCGTGCCGCCGCCGACGGCGACCTCGAGGAGCAGCGCGAGCGGATCGCCGGCGTGCTCCGAGAGATCGACGATCTCCGTCGAGAACGCAATGAACTTGACGCTGATCCACGGCACGCCCGAAAGGATCGCCGCCATCATCGCGCTGTAGATCACGCTCGGCTCCATCGAGCCGGAGACATCGACGACGAGCACGATGTTCCAGTCCATGTGCCGGCGGCTCTTCTGCTTGAAGTAGAGACGCTCGGGGAACAGCCGCAGCTCGCCATCGTCATCGCGGCGAACCTTCGCGAGGTTCGCCCCCACGGTGCGCGACAGGTGGAGGACCGAGGTCGGGCGACGCGTGGCGCGCGGGCTGGTCGCACCGATCAATGCGGGCCGCACACGGACCGCGAGCTCCTTGACCAGATCCTCGACGACGCGCCGGATGATCGCGCGCAGCCGCCCGAGCTGTGCCTCGCCGAGCCCGCCCTTCAGCGAGAGCACCTGCTCGAGCAGCTCGACCGACGGCGTCACCTGCGTGGGATCGAGCTCGAGCAGCGCGCCAAGCCGACCGTGGTGCGCCGCCTGCGCCGCGACCTCCTCGAACACGCTGGCGCCGAACAACGCCTCGATCTCCTCGCGCCACTCGCGCACCGTCGGGAACCCGGCCTCGGTCCCGCCGCCGCTGCCGAGCTCGTCGCGCGAGCCCTCACCGTGGCCGTGCCCGTACAGCTCGTCGAGTGCGCGCGCGGCGCGCTGCGACCGCGGCTTCATCCGCTCGCGCTCGTGCCCGAGGATCATCCGCCAGCGATCGCGCACGGGGATATCGTGAGGATAGGGCGGGCGCGGGGCGGCGGTCGTGATCTTCAGCGGTGGCGGCGCGACCAGCGCGGGGCGATCGATTCGGGCCATCGCTTCGCGGCCCGCGCGATCCGCTTCGGCGGCGACGGCGAGGATCTCCGGCGCGACCGCGGTGACCACGTCGAGGCCGTGCCCGCGTGCGTCGGTCTCGCCGAGCCGATCGCCGAGCACGCGCAGCAGACGCTTGCGCGACGCGTTCGACATCACCTCGAAGCCCTCGCGCAGGCCCGGCACGCGCGCGAGGAAGTCCGTATCGGTCAGCTGCTCCACCCGCTCGAGCAGGCCGGCGAGGAACACGGGCGCAGCCTCGAATAGCGGCGCTGCGATCGCGAGCGCGCCACGCAGCCGGTTCGCGAGCGTGCGCCGCGTCTCGGGATCGACCGCGGAGTCGAGCCAGCCACCGAGCGCGGTCGACAGGTCCTCCGCCGTGCGCGCGCCGATCAACACCTGGACAACCCACGCGGCACCGGCGATCACCGGCGTCCCCGTGATCACGAGCTGCTCGATCGACCAGCGCAGCCGGCCATCACCGAGTGTGGCGTGCTCCGGGCGGTCCAGGACGCGCACGAGCTCCGCAAGCGCCTTCGCATCGTCGAGGGACTCGGAGCCGGCGAGGCCGAGCACCGAGGCCACCGCGGTCGCGAGCACGGCGTCGCGATCGAGCGCGGGCATCACGAACACGTCGAGCTCGCCGGGAACCGCGACCGCTGCATCGGTCGGCAGCGCCACCACGTGTCCCGCCACGATCCGATCGATCAGCGCGAGCAGCGCGATCAGCTCGGCGAGCGTGGCCTCGGCGAGCCGCTTGCCGGTCAGCTCCGCGAGCAGCTCGGCCACCAGCTCGCCGGCGCCCGCCTCCGCCGCGGCGTCCGCCAGCGCGACGAGCACGACCGCGTTTACCTTGTCATCCGTCTCGAGCCGCGCGCGCTCCGCCCGCAGCGCGCCCTGTGAGGCCTGCCGCAGCGTCACACCGCGCAGGCCTGCGAGCTCGATCATCGCCTCGGTCGCGGGCGACAGCTTGATCCGCCAGCCCACGGTCAGGCTCTCGAGCCCGGCCTGTGCCGTCGACTCCGACTGCGTCGCATACGGCACGCCGCACGCACGCAGGCGGCACAGCGCCACGTGACGCCGCCGATCGAGCAGGCTGCGCAGCGGATCGAGGCGGAGATCGATCGGATCCACCGAGGTCTGCGCGCTGGAGAATGGTAGCTTGAGCTCGGCGAACAGATCGGCGACATGCGGTGCGAGCCCCGAGCGCGGCGTGCCCGGAGCGAGGTGACCGCGCTGCCGCCCGACGAGGATCTGCTCCATCGCCTTCGCGACGATCCGGCCACGCCCGAGCAGCTCGCCGTGCGTCAGCGCCGTCTGGACCGCCTCGATCAGCTCGCGCCGACCCGGCGCCGCGAGACCGCGCAACCGCGCGAGCGACGTGGCCACCTCGGCCGCCGCGTGTGCATCGGGCACGCTCGCAGGCAGGCCCATCGCGCGGACCGCGCGCGTGATCTCGACCAGACACGCCGCCACGAGCGTGGTGACGTCGCTGCGCGCCCCATGTTCGTGGGGCTTGCGATCACGCTGCGTGGCCCACAGCCGTTGCTGCCACTGCGGATCGCGAATGCCCGCGGGATAGCCGCTACGGGCATCGAGCAGCTCGAATGCGTACGGGATCAGCGATGACACGAGCTCCGCCTGCTTGCCGTCTTGCCCGGGCCACGGCGCCGGCGGCATCCACAGCGTTGGCTTCGGCAGCAGCGCCGCGGCGTGGAACGAGCCGATCACCGCGGCGACGCGCGCGCCCTTCTTCGCGGTCAGCTTCGCGATCTCCGCGCGCATGTGGGCCTCGCGTGCGAGGTCGAGCTGCGACACGCCGTCACCGCGCGCCGCATCGAGCCGCAGCGCCCAGCCATAGAGCAGCGCCGCGCGCCGCACGCGCTCGGGATCCGCGAGGGTCGCCGGCGCCTCCACCAGGTGCTCCCACGAATCGTCGTCGGCGCCGTGGAGGCGATCCGCGATCCCCAGGACCTCGCCGCCGCGCTCGCGGGGTGGCCGCTGCGCCGACGGCAGATCGATCGCGACGACCGGCACGTCGCGCTCGCGCGCCCAGCGCACCGCGACCAGCTCCGGCGAGAAGTCCGCGAACGGATAGAACCCGAGATCATCACCGCGCTGCGAGACCGCCGCCACCGCGAGTGGCGCCACCGCCTCGGGATGACCGAGCCACTCGATCCACCCGCCGAGATCCGCCGGCAGCTCGAGCGCGATCGCGGTGGGCTTCAGCGCATCGAGCAGCGAGGGCAACGCGGTCGAGCACGCGGGCGAATGATGGCGCACGCCGTACAGCCACGGCGAGGTCGCCGCGGCCAGCTCGGTGATCGCACGCGCCGGATCGTCGCTCGCGTCGAGGGCGCGGCTCACTAGGCCTCGAGCACCCGGCGCAGCTCGTGCAGCGACTTCCACAGCCGCGCCTCGCCCTCGGCGCGCCGCTTCACGGCCCCGTCCCAGTACGCGAGCAGCTTGCCGCGATCCTTCGGCTCGTCCTTCATCACCACGCCGAGCAAGTACTCGGGCAGCAGGCGTGCGATATCGCGATCGCCCGGGAAGTACGTCGCCGCGAGCCCGATCGAGGAGGCGACCGCCACCGCCTCCGCCGTCGACATCACCGACGACGGCTTCTCCACGCTCCAGCCCTCGACGGTGCGCCCGAGCCGCAGATCGCGGAACACGGTGACCAGCGCCTCGAGCACGGCATCATCGACGGCGAGCGGCGCCCCGCCCTCTGCGACGATCTGCTTCGCGCGCCGCCGCACCAGCTCGGTCTCGCGCGCGAGATCGCTGATCGGCGCGATGGTCTCGAAGTTGAATCGGCGCTTGAGCGCCGCCGACATCTCCGAGACACCTTTGTCGCGAAGGTTCGCGGTCGCGATCACGTTGAAGCCGCGTTGCGCGGGCTCGACGGCACCGAGCTCCGGCACGCTGAGCCGCCGATCGCTCATGATCGAGACCAGCGCGTCCTGCACCTCAGGCAAGCAGCGCGTGATCTCCTCGACGCGTGCCAGCGCACCGCGCCGCATCGCATTCAGGATCGGCGATGGCACCAGCGCCTCGGGGTGCGGCCCCTTCGCGATCAGGAGGGAGTAGTTCCAGCCGTAGCGGAAGTGCTCCTCCGCGGTTCCGGCGGTGCCCTGCACGGTCAGCGACGAATCGTTGCTGATCGCCGCCGCCAGCAGCTCGGAGAGCATCGACTTCGCGGTGCCCGGCTCGCCGACGAGCAAGAGGCCGCGCTCTCCCGCGAGCGTCACCACGCAGCGCTCGACGATCGCCCGGTCGCCGACGAACTTCTCGCTGATCACCATCGACGCACCCTGCTGGCGCAGCGCCTCGCCCTTGCTGCCGATGATGAAGGTCACCACGGCCTTCGGCGTCAGGCGCCAGCTCGGCGGGCGCGGTCCCGGATCGAACGAGGTGAGGAACGCGAGCTCCTCGGCGTAGATCTCCTCGGGCGGCGGCGCCTGGACGGCCCGCGGTGGAACGACCGGGTCTGGACTCTTCTTCTTCGTGCTCATCGTTTGACCTCGTCGTAGCGCGGGGTGTCGTCGTCTTCGATCCGCTGCCACGCGGCCGCGAACATCTCGTGGAACGGTGCGAGCGCGAGGAACCGCCCCAGCGGCGGCACCGGATCGCCCTCGGCGTTGCGCAGGCCGTAGAGTGCGAGCTTCCAGCTCTCGAGCGGCGGGTGCGGTGACTTCAGCGCTTCCCAGCCCCCGGGCAGGAAACTCCCGCGCTGCGCACGCTCGCGCTTCGCCTCGAGGATCAGCTCCTTGTCGATCAGCTCCGCGTTCGCGGTCTCGAGCTGCTTCACCTTCCAGCCGTTCCACATCTGCACGTTCTTCGGGGTCGGCCACAGCAGCGTCAGGTACTGCAGGTAGAGCGCGGCCGCGTCCTTGCTCACGCCGAGCCGCTTCGCCGCCTTGTCGACGAGCTTCGGAACGCTCGCCAGCGGGTTCTGCTCCCAGCTCCCCTCGGCGACGGGAGTCTCGCGGATCCGCGCCATCATCTGCGCGAGACCCGGCGACCGCAGGTACTCGAGCGACTTCCACGCCGAGTGGCCCCACTGCGAGATCTGCGTCTGCAGCTTGCCGAGGATCGTCATCGCCTTCGCGTCGAGCGTCGCGGGGTGGAGCTTGAGATCCACACGCGAGATCTGGCGCACCACCACGCCGCCCGGCAGCCGCCGCCCCGTGATGCCCTCGGCGAGCCCCACCAACGCCTCACCGCCGAGGCTCTCGATCACGCGATCGATCGTGGCCTTCGCGGGCTCGTCGAGATACAGGTAGCCCGCCTCCAGCCACAGCGCCGGATTCGCGAGGCGCTGCAGCGCGAGCTCGTGCGCCACCGCCGCCTGCGCGCGCAGCGGATGCCCGACCGGCAGCTCCGCGTAGAGGAATGG
>JBBRBG010000074.1:0-39297 GCA_038206055.1 Haliangiales bacterium | reverse complement strand
CTAGGAGCCTGTAGCTCGTAGGCGTAGGCGTAGGCGTAGGCGTAGGCGTAGGCGTAGGCGCGGCGACTATCGAGGACTCAATACCGGCCGGGACTACGCGGGCAGGAGGCGTGGACGACCGAGGGTCGATCGCCAGAGCTTCAGAAGGTTATGTGTGGCTGCCACGAGGAGCCATTCGCAGCGGACCTTGAGTATTCCGCGAAGCGAGAAGGACTGAAATCCGCGTGTTCTGATCTGACCGATCACCGGCTCGACGGTCGCTTTGCGACGAGCGTAGCGAGCTCGACCGACCTCGGAGGATAGCTTGGCGCGCATTGCGGCTCGCTCGGCCGTTTCTAGGCTGATCAGCGGCGGCGGTTCGTCGACGGGCAAGCCATTGTTGTGGTGCGCGCCCACGGCAATGTGGGGATCCGTTCCCATGTTCTCGGCGGCACGCACGTTCGCGGCGGAGAAGAATCCGGTATCGGCGGTCGTCACTTCGGGGACCCGGTCGCAGTTGTCGACGACACGACGAAGCATCGGCTCGAAGTACTGGGCATCGGGACCTTGGTTGCCGACAGCGGCCGCGACGATGACTTGATGCGTTTCGTCGACGGCCAGCTGGGCATTGAATGCCTGAGTGAAGCCGCCATCGCGCACCATGATGCGACTGTCCGGATCCGTAAAGTTTCGCTGTGCCTTCGGCTTGGGCGTCCCATCGGGTGACATCGGCGGAGTGTTACGCGGCAGGTCGCTGTCGACCGCGGGGGGATCTGGATCATCGTCGTCGAGATCCGCTGCCTCTTGGTCACGATGCGCAGCCTTCGTCGTCAGCTCTCCAGACTGCTTCTCCGACGACGCCGATTCTGCAGCTGCGCGCAGACCATCGGCTTGCGCCACCAGCTGGGCCGCTCGCGCTTTCGCGGCCTCTTTCTCGAGTGCTTCGCGGTTGGCCTTGATCAGCGCCCGTCGCCCTTCTCGCCGACGTAGCTCACTCGGGAGGTCGTTGGGCTGCTGCCCCACACCGTGCAACTTGTCCTCGGCGGCATCCGTCGCTTCTGCTTGGGAGATCAGGTCTTCCACTTCCTGCTTGAGCCGCTCCTCGTCCTTCTGCATCCGCTCGTAGCTCATCGCCTTGTGCTTGCTCGCGTTCGCCTTCATCTTGGTCCCGTCGATTGCCACGTGACCGAGTTTGACAAGACCCGCTGACATGCACTCGCGCAGCACCTGCTGGAACAGCTCCGCAAATGCCTCGCGATGACGAAGACGGAACTCGTTGATCGTCGTGAAGTGCGGATGCTCTCCGCCGGCCAGCACTCGAAACGCGACATCCTCGTGGGTCGCCCGCTCGATCTTCCTCGACGAGAAATCCCCGGTCGCGTAGCCATAGACCAGCAACGCCAGCATCATCCGTGGCGCGTACGGTCGCTCACCTCGCGCATCTTTGGCCTGGAGTGTCCGCTCGAATGCCGACAGGTCCATGTCTGCAAGTAGGTCCAGGACGAAGTACGCCAGGTGCTCCCCCGGCAACCACTCCGCCGGCGACGGCGGCAACAGGTACGACTGGTCCGGCGTGTACGGTCGATAGCTCTTCACCGACCAACTAGATCAAACCCAGATCGATCTGTCGATCCGGAATCGACCGGCTATGCCCTACAGGCTCCTAGTCAGGACGCGGCGATCGCGAGGGTGATCGGCATCGACCGCTGCAAGCACGACGTCGCCTTGCAGATGCCGAAGTTGATCGTGCCGTTCAACGTGTGCTCGCCGGCGGTGGTCGGCGTCACGACGATCGGGATCGCGAGCTCCTCTTCGACCAGCGTCTCGGCGTCTCCCACCTCCCCGCGCTTGCCGCCTTCGAAGCGCAGCTTCTCGAGCTTCAGCCCCGGCGCGTCCGCAAGCTGCAGCACGAAGGGGTACGCAGTGTTGATATGAAATCCGGCGCCCGGCACGATCCGGATCCGCGCCGTCTGGGCGCGGCCCACACTCGCGTTGCGGATCGGCGTGATCTCGAACATCCCCTCATCGGAGCTGAGGCCGTCGCTGCGCGCTGCCAGTGTGCGCTCGCCACCATGCCCGGGCAGCCGCACCGTCTCGGCTCGCTCGGCGGGCTCGGGAGCGCGTTTCGAGCACGCAACGAGCAGTCCGAGGCCGAGCAACATCAGGCGCATTGCGTCCTCAACCGACGTCGGAGGCGGATCCTTCCCCCGATCTGGCAAACGCCGGCATCCTGACCCGCGCGTCGCGGGTGTGAATCGCTGCGACGCATGCGGCGCGACGCACTACGTGCGCAGACGACGAAGCACCCGGCGGCATTCACGAACATCCGCTGGTGATCGCCGCGCACCCCGCGTGGCGGGATGTGGCCGATCCGTTGCACTTCCCCCGTGCATGGTCGTCCCCCTGCTCTTGCTTGGAACATTTGCAAAGCTCGCCATCGCCGCCACCGTGGCGCACCGCACGCGGATGTGGTGGCTGCCCGGCGCCGCAGCGATCGCTATCGGCGCCGGCTCGGTCGCGCTACTTCACGGCGACACGCTGCGCACCGCGGGCGCCGGCTCGATCATTCTCGGCGCTCTCGCGCTGGTGATCGGCGGCGCGCTCCGTCGCGCCTAGCGGTGCTCGCGAACCACGGGACCCTTGGGCTCCTCGCGGCGCGGCGGAGGCGGAGGCGGGCTGCGATCACCGCCGTGCTCGCGCACGACCGGACCCTGCGGCTGCTCCTGGGGCGGCGGAGGCTGCGAGCCGCGATCCCCACCGTGCTCTCGCACGACCGGGCCCTGCGGTGGCGGGTTGTACGTCGGCGGCGGCTGGTTGTCGCCGCGGTGATCGCGCACCGTCGGCCCCTGCGGCGGCGGGTTGTAGCCGTCGTTGCGGTGATCGCGGACCTCAGGCCCACGGCCGTTGTCGTTGTTGTTGTAGCCGCGGTTGTCGCGGTGATCGCGCACGCCGGGCTGGTAGCCGGCCGGGCGGTAGTGGCGATAATTCCCAGACATGCTCACCCGACCGACGACGACCGGCGGCTGCGCCGAGACCCAGCCGCGGTTGTAGTAGCTCGACCGGTACCAGCTGCCGCCGTCGTTCCGCCAGTAGTAGTTATCGGAGTAGAAGATCGGCTCGTCGTAGTCGACGATCACCTGGACGCCCGGCTCGATCTCGACGAGATCGGGCTGCGAGTCGTAGTAGCCACCGCCGCCGCCACTCACCGTCGCGGTGCCGAGGCACCCGGTCGCGGCGCTCAACAGGCCAGCAAGAATCATCGTTCGCAACATGGCAAATCCTCCACCCGGGAGTTCACCACGAGGAGAGCCCCGATGCGATGAAGTACACACCCCGAAACGCGGGCGTGCGCTGTCGCACACCGAGGTTACGCGCGCTTGTCGCACACCTTGCGAAACGTCGCATGCCACCCGTTCGCGTCCTGCGCCTCGGCGCGGTGCGTGTAATGCGTGTCGGAGTCCTTGTGGAACACCATCCGCTCCGCGGCCTTTCCCGGATGATCGTCGACGAACATCATCTCGTTGTCGCGCCAGCCTTCGGAGGACAGCGAGCCCCACTCGCCGCCGTCGACGGCCCACACGTGATGGAACTTCTTGTCGGTCGCGTTGTAGCCCTTGAGCTCGGTCGTGATGGGCGCGCCGTCCTTCACGACCATGATCGACAGCCACGAACCATCGAGGATGGAGGACACCGTCACCCCGAGCGGGTACTCGGCAACGACCTTGTCACCGTCTCCGATCTCGGTCCCCGTGCACGACCACTCGCCGACGTAGAACGCAAGCTTCGCCATCTCGCCGGTCAGCGCCGGTGCCGCGATGGCCGCGACGGGAGGGCGCATGCTGTGGGCACAACCCACAACGGCGAGGAGCCACGCGACGTGCTTCGTCATGTGGCCCCTAACCTCACGGGCAGGTCGCGTATTCCTCAGTGCGCGAGCTGGCTCTCGATCGCGACGGGTGCGCCGAACAGCAGGCGTCCGTTGATCAGCGTCGTGTCACGCAGCGTGACCGCGAGCGCTTCGCCGAGCGTATCGACCGGCACCACCGTCAACCGATCGCGGACCTCCGCCGGCAGGTCGGAGAGATCCGCCTCGTTGTCGCGGGGAATCACGATGTGCGTGATGCCCGCGCGTACCGCGCCGAGGACCTTCTCCTTGAGCCCGCCGATCGGCAGCACGCGGCCCGAGAGCGTGATCTCGCCGGTGACCGCCACGTCGTGACGCGCAGGCCGCCCGGATAGGGCCGACACCATCGCCGTCGCCATCGCGATTCCGGCCGACGGCCCGTCCTTGGGAATCGCGCCCGCCGGAACGTGCACGTGCACGTCGCGCGTGAACACGCTGTCATCGATCCCGAGCCAGTCGGCATTCGCCCGCGCGAATGTCCACGCGGCGCGCGCCGACTCCTTCATCACGTCGCCGAGCTGGCCCGTCAGGATCAGCTCGCCCTTGCCGCGCATCGGTGCGGCCTCGACGAACATGATGTCTCCGCCGGCGGGCGTGTAGTACATGCCCGTCGCCATGCCGATCTGATCAACGCGATTCGCCTTCTCCGGATGAACGCGCGGCCGACCGAGGAGCGGTCGCACGTCCGCGCGGTCGAGTGTGGCGGACTCGATCTCCTTGCCGGCGATCCGCCGCGTCACCTTGCGCGACAGCCGGCCGAGCTCGCGCTCGAGCTGACGCACACCTGCTTCACGCGTGTAGTTCGAGATGACCTCCTTGATCGCGTCATCCGTGAGCGTGAGCTGCTCCGGCGTGAGGCCGTTGTCCTCGAGCTGGCGGCGCACCAGATAGTTCTTCGCGATGTTGAGCTTCTCGAGCTCCGTGTAGCCCGCGAAGTCCACGATCTCCATGCGATCGAGCAGCGGTCCCGGGATGTTCTGGATGAAGTTCGCCGTGGCGACGAACATCACCTCGCTCAGATCGAACGGCACCGACAGATAGTGGTCAGTGAACGAATCGTTCTGCGCCGGATCGAGCACCTCGAGGAGCGCGCTCGCGGGATCACCCTGATGCGAGCTGCCGAGCTTGTCGACCTCGTCGAGGAGGAATACCGGGTTCTTCGTGCCCGCCTGCTTCATGCCCTGCAGGATCCGTCCCGGCAGCGCGCCGATGTACGTGCGCCGGTGGCCGCGAATGTCCGCCTCGTCGCGCGCGCCGCCGAGCGAGATGCGGACGTACTTGCGCCCCATCGCTCGTGCGATCGACTTCGCGATCGACGTCTTGCCAACGCCCGGCGGTCCCGAGAACAGCAGGATGCGGCCCTTCTTCTCCTTGGTCTTCGACATCTGGTAGACGCTGAGGAACTCGAGCACGCGGTCCTTCACGTCGCCGAGGCCGAAGTGATCCTCGTCGAGGATCTTCGCGGCCTGCTGGACGTCGAGGTGCTCCTCGGTGCGCACGCCCCACGGCAGCTCCGAGATCGTCTCGAGGTACGTGCGGATCACCTGCGACTCCATCGACTCGCGGCCGATCCGCGACAGCCGCGTCCACTCGCGCGTCACTTCCTTGCGCGCATCCTCGGGCAGCGGAAGCTTGTCGAGCTTCGCCTTGAGCTCCTTCAGCGACTCGTCGGCATTGTCATCGCCCTCGCCGAGCTCCTTCTCGATGGCGCGCTTCTGCTCGCGCAGATACGCCTCGCGCTGGCGACCACCGAGCTCCTCCTTGACCTTGGACTGGATGTCCTCCTGCGCGGACAGCACGTCGATCTGGCGCTGCATCAGGATCAGCACGCGACGCAGGCGATCCTCGATCGAGAGCGCCTCGAGCAGCGCCTGCCGCTCGGCGACCGGTGCGTCGAGATACGCGGCGATCAGATCGACGAGCCGACCCGGCTCCTCGATCTGCGCGAGCATCTGCTCCACCGACTCCTCGGGCACGCCCCGCTTCGTCGCCAGCTCCGCGGCGCGCTCGCGCACCTCGCGATAGAGGGCCACGTAGTTGGGGTCCTTCGCGTCGAGCGGCGGCAGCTCCGTCGCCGGCTGCACCGTCGCGACCAGGTAGCCGTCGACCGTCGACACGCGGACCGCGATGCCGCGCTCGACGCCTTCGAGCACCAGCCGTACGCCGCCGAGGCCGCGCTGCACCGAGCCGAGCGTCGCGATCGTGCCGATCGTGAACAGCCCCTCCGGCGACACCTCCTCCTTGTCCTCGCGCTGCGAGAGCACGAGCACGCGGTGTTCGGGGTCGCGCATCGCGGCCTCGATCGCGCGCAGCGTCTGCGGGCGGGCTGCCGAGATGGGCAGGCTCACACCCGGAAACAACACACCGTTCCGCATCGGGATGACGGGCAGGTTCTTCGACATGTCGATCAGTGATGGGCATTGCAAACAAGGCCAGCAACCTGGCCGAAAGGCTCGTAGAGTTGGTGTCGATGCGCGCCGCGGCCCTCCTGATCGTCGTCGGTGCATGCGCCGACGGATCGGGGTTCGCAGGGACGTACGAGACCGTGACCGCGTCGCGAGGGGCCTGTGGCAACGGCGAGATCGACGAGCCCGTCTCGCTCCAGGATCAGTTCTTCCGCCTGGACGATGTCGACGTCACAGGCGGCCTGCTGGTGGCGTACTACGCGTGCGCGGATCTCTCGCGCTGCGAGGACCTCTATGATCTCTCGCGCTCGTTCGGCCGTGCGAAGGATGATGACAGCCGCTGGGCCGGTTATCTCTCCTCGGCGATACCGACGATGGGCTGCACCCTCACCCACCGCGTGCGCCGCCTTACCTCCACGAATGGCGGGGTCTCGATCTCGACGGAGGTCTACCGGATGGTCGACGGCACGCTGATGGGCGCATCCTGCGACCAGGCAATCGCGTCGGAGCGCGGCACCACCATGCCGTGCGTCGAGACCAGCACCCTCGTCGCAGAGGACCGATGAAGCTTGCGGGCCTGGCGCTCCTGGGCGCGTGTGGAATCGAGACCAACATCGCGCAGCAGCCCATCGTCGGCGGCGCGCTCTCGAACGAGCCCGCAGTGGTTGCGCTGCTCCGCCGCTCGGTCTCGTGCCATCCCGACGCGACTCCGGTCGAGTGCACCGGCACGCTGGTGGCGCCGCGGGTAGTGATCACCGCCGCGCACTGCGTGGGCGATGCGCCGGTGAACGCGCTCGAAGTGTTCTTCGGCACCGATGTCCTCGGCACCGGCACCCGGATCGCCGTCATCGGTGGGCGCGCTCACCCCGACTGGAATCCGCAAACCCACGCGAACGATGTCGCCGCGCTGATCCTGGCCAGCGACGCCCCGGTGCCGCCGATCGCGCTCGCGGCCACCCTGCCCGATCTGACCAACACCGATGTGCGCCTGGTCGGCTACGGCATCACCACTGGAACCGGCACCGACGTCGGCGAACAGCGCGCCGGAACCGCGCGCGTCACCGAGGCGACCGCCGCAGAGCTGCGGATGGTGCCCGGCCCCGCGATGTCGTGCCGCGGCGACTCCGGTGGCCCCGCGCTGAGCAACAACCAGCTCGTCGGCGTCACCGCCTACGGCGATCCTGCGTGCGCGCAATTCGGGGTGGCGATGCGCGCGGACGCGTACATGGCGTTCTTCCAGTCCGTCCTCCTCGAGGCCGAGACCCTCGCGCCGCGCGCGCCGTTTGATCCCGCCGCCGCGTTCTGCGATCTCACCTGTGCCAACGACGCCGATTGCCCCGACGAGACCGTATGCTTCCACGATCGCTGCGCCTACGAGGGCCTGCCCGCCGGAGAGCTCGGCGGCAGCTGCAGCGGCGATGGGCCCTGCCAGTGCATTGCGCTGCCCGGCGGCGAGTGCCGCGAGTTCCTGCCCTGCGTGACCGAAGGCTCGTCGACCTGTCGTGCGTCCGATCCGGGCTGCGGCTGCGGAACGTCCGGCGGCGGCGGGTGGCTCGCGCCGCTCGTGGCGGTGCTCGCCCTGCGGCGGCGCCGCGTCCGGTAATGGGGTCCGACCCCATTCTCGGACAGGTCAGTTCTTCGCGCCGAGGTCCTTTCGCGCGGCGAGGACGAACTGCAGCACCTCGTCGCCCTGGACCGGCGTCAGTTTGGCCTTGCCGGCCATCTTCTTCACGATCTTCGGCCACCGATCGTCGGCGATCGCCGAAACGTCGGGGTATCCGTGGCAGCCGTTGCACTTCGCCGTAAACGTCGCGCGTCCTGCGGCCACCGCCGGTGCCGTGTCGGCGGGCTGCGGCGGCACCGGACCGCTCTTCGGATACCCGCACGACCCGACGAAGAGGGCGACCGCAAGCACGCGTGCGAGCTTCATCTCCGGGTCATATCGCGCCGGCCCCCGCAGCGGGCGCAACAGACCAGGCAAACGGGACAGGGGCGTCCGGTAAGGGGGACGGTTTCAACTTACGCAACTTACGATCGGCATCTACGCGATATCGCGTGAGCCGTGCGGATCGGACAACTCGCCGACGAGGTTTCGCGGGGTTCCAGATCGCAAGTTGCGTAAGTTGAAACCGTCCCCGTTCGGGAGCGGAGCACCTCACGGGATCGGACGCGAGGCCGCGAAGAACTGATCGAACTGCTGCTCCGTGACTCGTGCGCCTTTGACGTACGCCGCGCGGTACGCATCCTCGGCTTCGCGGGTCGCGCGGATCGCTGCATCTTGCGCCAGGGATCCCGAGCGCGCCTGGACCTGGATGTTCGCGGTCGCGTCGTGCAGCACGCTCGCCTGCTGGCCGATCACGGCGAGCTGATTGCCGGTCGGTGGCGTGCCGAGGATCTCCGCGAGCACGTTCGGGTCAGTCGTTCGATCCTGGAGCAACGTGCTGCGGCGCTGCTCGAGCGCCACGCCGAGAGAGAGCTTCGCCTCGCTCGCGAACGCCTCGATCTCGCCAGGCCAGGTGCCTTCGCGGCCGGTCCACGCCGCGAAGCCACCATCGGGGATCGGCGTGCGCAGCTTCGGATCCGTGCCGAACGGCTTCGCCTCCTGGCCGGGAAGGTTCGGAAAGTTCTTGTAGCCACCCGGCGGCCTCGCGGCGGTCGGGGGGGCGCTTCGATGCGCGAGCTCGGGCTGCACGGGCGCGGTCGGCGGCGCCGCGCGCAGCTTCGACGAAGTCGGCGGCTCATCGCTCGGCGACCGCACCGCGATGGCGAGGCCGACACCACCTGCGAGAAGCAGGGCCGCGAGCGCCACGATGATCTGCATCCGCCGCGTCACGGCGAGTGAGCGTCCTGCGTCTCCCAGCGATAGTGCTGCGCGGCCTTGCCGCTGCGACCGTCGGGGAACCGCACCGTGACCTCGACCTCCTCCCCGTTGGTTCCCGGTGGCGACTCGAGCTGGATGCGATCCTTCGCGACGACGATCGCCCGCGCGACCTTGGTCCCGAACTTCACCTCCACGGTGGAGTGCGGATCGAATCCGGTCCCGACGATCTGCACGAGCTTCCCACCGGTCGGATCACCCGACGCGGGCTGCAGCTCGCCGATGGTCAGCGGCGGTGGTGCAGGCTTGTCGCCCTTGCTGCAGCCGAGGGCGAGCAGGAGCAGCAGGCTGCCGGTACGCATGTCGGAAGGGTAGCGCGCTAGTAGGCGCAGTTGC
The DNA here is from genome assembly GCA_038206055.1 of Haliangiales bacterium. Lineage (GTDB taxonomy): Bacteria > Myxococcota_A > Polyangia > Haliangiales > Haliangiaceae > JABFXX01. The sequence continues at coordinate 29,795 of JBBRBG010000074.1, read as the reverse complement.
CGGCGAACGTGAAGTCATCGCTGGCAGAGGCGAACTCGTCGGCGCAGCTGGTCGAGGTGTGGAGCTGCTCGCAGCGATCGTGGTTACCGCAGTCCCTGGTCCACGCGCTGGTACCGACACCGTTGCAGCCCGGGCCGCAGCGGTCGCGGCACGGGTTCGAGGTCTCGTAGCGCCCTGCCGAGAGGTACTCGGACTGCAGACCGTGCGTGGTCGCGTCGTGGCTGAACGTGTACGCGCCGACGTTGCACAGCTTCGTCCACCCACGCTCTGCGTCGGCCACGATATGTCGCTCGAGCACCGCGCCCTCGGGGTGATGGCCCCACAGGTTCGCCTGGCGGATCAGGTTGTCGCTCGCGTGCCCGGCAGCGCCGAGGTCGTCGTTCTCGAGCGTGCTCGCCAGCGCCTTCATCAGGAACCGATCGTCCGCGCTGACCACGAAGTCATCGGCCGCGACGAGGTCATTCGTCAGGCTCACCCAGTCGACGTGCGAGCCGAACGCGCCGCCGCCGCGATCGAACGTGACATCGACGACGCCATCCGACGTGACCGCACTCGTGAACTCCACCGAGCCATAGGCGGTGACGAACGTGCCGGCGATGAGACCATCCTCGACGATGCGGTAGGTGACGCCGACGTCGTTGGTGGACACGGCCTCGGTGGTGCAGCCCGCAGCGAACAACAGAGCGATGGTGGCCAGGCGATTCATGCCCTCGTGAGAAGCAACGAATGGACCGCGCGTAACCGTGCAGAGTTGCTAAGTCTCCCGCGAGCATTGCCCAATCGTTGGGCAACTTGCCCAGCGATACCTGCGCTTGGTGCTCACGGCTTGCGTGGCCGAGGCAGGCCGTAGGCGTCGAGCCGCGCGAGCAGCGTGTTGCGCGAGATGCCCAGAGCGCGCGCCGCACGGGTCTGGTTGCCGCCGCACTGGTTGAGCGTCTCGAGGATCCGCTGGCGCTCGAGCTCGGCGACCGCGGTGGCGAGCGTCTGCGGGTCCTGCGACGGACGCACCATCGGCTCGCTGAGATCCGACACCGAGATTCGCTCGATCGGCTTCGTGACGTGGAGATCGCGGCGCGTGGCGCGCCCCGCCGACGGCGCCTCGAGCGCGAGGTGCGATGCGCGCACGCTGCCGCCCGACGACAGCAGCACCGCGCGCTCGACCGTGTTCTTGAGCTCGCGGATGTTCCCCGGCCACGGGTGGCTCTCGAGGGCAGCCAGCACCTCCGGACCGAGCACGATCGGCGAGGCGCCACCGCGCGAGCGCCGAGCGAATGCACGCGCGAGGCCCGAGATCTCCGGGCGTCGCTCGCGCAGCGCCGGGATCGAGATCGTCACGCCGTTGATCCGGTAGTACAGGTCGCGGCGGAATGTTCCATCGTCGACCTCGTCGGCGAGCACGCGATTGGTCGCGCAGATGAACCGCACGTCGAGCGTCTTGCCAGTCGTCGCTCCGACGCGGCGAACCACGCGCTCCTCGAGCACGCGGAGCAACTTCGATTGCACCGCGAGCGGAAGCTCGCCGATCTCGTCGAGGAACACGGTGCCGCCATCGCCTGCCTCGAACAGGCCCGCGCGCGCCGCCGTGGCGCCGGTGAAGGCGCCGCGCTCGTGCCCGAACAGCTCGCTCTCGATCAGCGACTCCACGATCGCCGAGCAGTTGAGCTTCACGAACGGCTTGCCGGCGCGCGCCGACAACCGGTGGATCATCTCGGCGCACAGCTCCTTGCCGACGCCCGTCTCGCCGGTGATCAGCACCGACAGCTCGCCCGCCGCACTCTGTGCGATCAGTGCGCGCACCTCGTCCATCGCCGTTGGCGGCTCGCCCGGATCACGCGCGAGCTGATCCCACGCATGCGCGGCGAGTTGATCCGCCGAGACGCCGTCGTCGGGATAGCGCGCGATGCCGAGCCGCGCGGTGATGCCGTGCTGCCCGAGGAGCTGCGTCATCCGTGACACCGCCAGCGCCGCCTGCGTCGGCGAGGTGTCGAGCAACATGATCTGGTAGCTGCCCGGTCCTTCGATGCCGATCGCGTCGGAGGTTCGCAGCATCGCGCGCAGCAGGCCATGCACATCGGCGGAGCCATCGCGCACCTCGAGCCGCACGAAGGCGAACGGCGAGCGGCTCCGCGCCGAGCGCGCGCACTCCATCTCGAGCAGGCGGCCGATCGAATCGGAGATGGGATCGGGCAGTTCGACATCGAGCGGCAGCACGAGGGACGACGGCTGGATCAGCACGGCGGCCTGGCCGATCTGGAACGCCTCGCCGATGGTGAGTGGCGTCGGCACGTGCGGCTCGACGGACACGCCGCGGACGCGCGTCCCGTTGCGGCTACCGACGTCGACGATCTCGAGCGGTGTCATGCGCAGCGTCGCGTGATGGCGGGACACCGACGCGTGTGGAATCACGAGCCCGTTCGCAGATCCACGGCCGATCGTGACGTCGCCATCGTCGGGCAGCGGTGTCCACGTGACGACGCCGTCGATCGACAACATCGCGCACAACCGAGGTGCCGGAAGTGGCTCCACCGCGGCATCGGTCTCGATGTCGTCGTAGTCGTCTGCTGCCTGGGACAAACCGGACTGATTCTAGCTGGATCGAGGTGTAGGTTTGCAGGTGCACTCTTTCTGTGCGACTGGGGCCCACATCCACCCGTCCGGACGGTCGAGGAGACGGGAGGCCCCATGCCAAGGCCCGTAGCAGCCTCAGGATTGTGCTTGGTCGGACCATCCGACCATGTTAGGAGACGACCCCGTGGATAAGAACTACTACTTCGTGCAGGAGCCAGGCGGGACGGACGACGGGCCGTACGTACTTTCGGAGATCCGCCGTCGCCTCGGGATCGGGTTGGTCTCGCCGCACGCCGTGCTGTGTCGAGTCGGCGAGACCGAGTATCTGCCGCTCCACCACGAGCGCTACGCACTCGGAACGCGTGAGGTGCCGATCGTCGACATCGAGATCCCCGGCGCATCGCTCGCACCGGCGGCGACGATCTTCGACGCGATGCCGCTGCCCTCCGACTCGCTGCCGTCGAGGACCGCGTACGCGCTGCCGCCTTCCGATTCGATGCCGATGTCACCGCTCCCGGCGGCCGATTCGATGCAGATGCCGCCGTCGTATGCGCTGCCGCCCGCCGACTCGATGCAGATGCCGCCGTCCTATGCGCTGCCGCTGCCGGCACCACCGCCCGAGGTGGCCGAGGCCATGCCGCAAACCTTCGTTCCCCCGCCGCTGCGTGTGGTTCCCGCGCCGCCGCTCGCACTGCAAGTTCGCCCGCCGATGATCGCACCGGCGCCACCGCCCAAGCGGAAGCTGCCGAAGGCGCTCGTGGCGGCGCTTGCGGGTGGAGGAGCGGCGATCGTCGTCGGTGGCATCGCGATGCTCGCGATCCGAGGCGGATCGAGCAAGGTGGCCGTCAAGGACGCGATGGTCCGCGTCACCACGCCGAGCGGCACGGGCGCCGGCTTTCTGATCGACGGGCCCGACGAGCTGACCTACGTCGTCACCGCCTACCACGTGGTCGACCGCGGCGAGCGCGTGTTGATCGAGCGCGACGTCGGCTCCGACAAGCGCGCGTACGTCGAGGCGTTCCCGGAGACGGAGATCGTCGCATCGGACGCCGATTCGGATCTCGCGATCATCCGGATCAAGAACGTGCAGGCGTCGCGGTTCGATCGACTGAAGCTGGCGAAGGAGCCGCAGAAGGACGCGCGCATCCTCTCGTATGGCTATCCAGGATCGAACCTCGCGAGGCACGCGGGCCTGGTCTCGAAGGACGGCAAGATCCTGAGCCTCGTCTCGTTCCCCGCATACGACGAGCGCTACGCGCGCGTGCTGCGCGACAACGCTGTCGACGGCCTGTTGATCTCGACAGACATCGAGCCCGGCATGAGCGGCGGCCCCACGCTGAACGACGACGGCGAGGTGGTCGGCGTGAACGTGACCAAGGATCGTGCGCACGTGGGGCAGAACGGCGCCGTCAGCGTCACCGCGCTCGCGGCGCTCGTGAAGACCGTGAAGCCCGCGAGCGATCGCACGGAGCCCACCCCCGCGGACGTGGTCGCGCTCCTGAAGAAGGTGCAGACCGAGTATCTGCTGCTGCCGCTCGAGGAGCGCAGCAAGGTCCGCGAGACGGACTTCGTGAACCGCGGTGATCTGCCGTCGCTACGCCAGCTCGTCGGCGAGGTCCGCCGCCAGGAGCGCAACACCGACACGAGCTTCATCGCGAAGTACCGGCTCTCCGGCCAGGCCGCGCTCGGCATCTTCTTCGCGCGCTTGCCCGGCAAGTTACTCGAGACGTACCGCGCGCCGAGCACCACCACGCCGCTGCTCGCGTGCGAGCTCACGAACCAGCACCTGACCAGCTTCCTCGGAGATCTCAGCACCGCCGACAAGCGCGACGATCGCCTGACCGCGGACTTCGCAAGCTGCGACGAGCTCGCCGTGCGTCCGCTCGCTTGGGACCTCGTTGCCGCCACGCTGCAGTGGGACGGCAAGGAAAAGGAGTACTCGGTCACCAAGCTCGACAAGATGGACGACGAAGGTAAGGTCTACCGTGCGTCGCTGCGGATCTCCGGCGCGCCGAACTTGATCGAGATCTGGATCGGGATCGATCAGCAGGCCGCGCGCCTCAAGCTATTCGACCCCACCAACAACCTGTACGCGATCAAGTCGCCGCGCAGCACGTCCACCACCGCGCTGCAGGGCACGTGGACGATGAAGCGACCGCGCGTGACCGATGCCATCAACAAGGATGCGGAGATCGAGTCGACCGAGACCCTCTCCGTCTCGATCGCCGACGACCGCAAGGTGTCGCTGCGCTACGTCGTCAACGAGAGCTACTTCGGCGCGGGCAGCCGCGGCAAGCAGTTCAAGTGCAACCACAAGGCCACGATCGAGACCGGACTGCTCCAGAGCTTCACCGGCAACCTCGAGAACGGCGTCATCGTCGCGCTACCCGAGAAGGAGGCCGAACCTGTCGGCGCGGACTCGCTGTACTGCGCACCTGCGCATCGCGCGGATCGGATCGTCGCGGCGAAGCTCGCGGGTAACGAGCTCGTGCTGTACCGCACCGATGGCAACGCGTACCCGGAGACGATCCAGCTCGCGAAGGAGTAAGCTGCGCGGGTGACGCAGCAGCTCGTCGTCGAGACTCGCGCGGGAACCGTTCGCGGCGAGCTCCGGGACGGCGTCTCGATCTGGAAGGGCATTCCGTACGCGGCGCCGCCGCTCGGCGAGCTGCGGTTCCGCCCGCCGCAGCCTGCCGTGCCGTGGACCGGCGAGCGCGATGCGACGAAGTTCGGGACGGTCGCCGCGCAGTCGCGCGATCCGGCGATCGCGATGATGAGCGGCATCGGCGAGAGGATCCTCTCGGGCGAGGACTGCCTGTCGCTCAACGTGTTCTCGCCCGGCGCCGATGGCGCGAAGCGACCCGTCGTGGTGTGGATCCACGGCGGCGCGTTCATCATGGGCTCGGGCTCGACGCCGCTCTATCACGGTCAGTCGTTCGCCTCGCGCCACGACCTCGTGGTGGTCACGATCAACTACCGCCTCGGGTTGTTCGGGCTGCTCTACCTCGGCGATCTCGCCCCGGGACGCGAGGAAGGCAACTATGCGCTGCTCGATCAGATCGAGGCGCTGCGCTGGGTGAAGGGCAACATCGCCGCGTTCGGCGGCGATCCGGATCAAGTCACCGTGATGGGCGAGTCCGCCGGCGCGATCTCGATCGGCTCGCTGCTCGCGATGCCCGCCGCACGCGGCCTGTTCCACCGCGCGATCCTTCAGAGCGGCGCCGCGGTGCTGTCACCCCCGACGCGCGAGGACATGACGGCCGCGGCGCGCACCGTGCTCGCGGACCTCGGCGTCACCGTCGACGAGCTCGCCTCGGTCCCCGAGGCGCGGATCCTCGCGGCGCAGGAGAAGCTGAGCCGCGAGAAAGGGCTCGGCGCGTTCGCACCGTACGTCGACGGTGTCACGGTGCCCGAGCAGCCGATCGCCGCCGTGCGCGCAGGTGCGATCGCCGGCATCCCCCTCCTGCTCGGCAGCAATCGCGACGAGTGGACACTCTTCGAGGTCTTCCTCGGCGAGCGCACGATCACGCCGTTCGAGGCGCCGCTGCGCGAGCGGCTCGGCACCACGCTCGACGAGCTGCTCGCCGTCTACCAGCGCGAGCGCCCGGGCCGCACGTTGCAGCGGGCGTGGGTGGACCTGATCGGCGACGTCGCGTTCCGGATCCCCGCAATCCGGCTCGCGGAGGCGCAGAGCGATCACCAGCGCGCGGTCTACATGTACCGCTTCGACTGGGCCTCGCCGGCGCTCGGTGGCCGGCTCGGTGCCGCACACGGGCTCGACCTTCCGTTCGTGTGGAATCGCGTCGATCTGCCCGCATCGAAGATCCTCCTCGGCGAGGCCGCCGAGAGCGCACAGCCGCTCGCGACCCAGATCCACGCCACCTGGGCGGCGTTCATCCGCTCGGGCGATCCGAACGGCGGCGGCCTGCCGGTGTGGCCCGTCTACGATCGCGCACGGCGGCAGACCATGCTCATCGATCGCACCTCGACCGTCGTCGACGATCCGGGCGGCATCGCGCGCTCGCTGTTCCCCGAGTTCTAGTTCGCGACGGTGTCGTAATGGGGTCCGACCCCATTACCGGACGTGAATGTCGCACTCAAGCCGACCCGCCCCGAGTTGCAGCGCGCAACCGTGCGGGGACACATCCTCGGCGGCGAGCTCGGCGATCGCAGTACGCCGGCGCCGTGCGGAGATGGCAGCTGCGGGCTCAGCTCGCGGTTCGCGATCGGCGGCGGACTCGGGCGCTGGGGCGTGGAGCTGCACGGCTCCTCGGCACCGTTCGAGGACGCCAGCGCGCAGGACTATCGCGATCGCTCGCGCCACGCCTTCATGTGGGGGCCGCTCGTGCGGTTCTCCGCGGTCCGCGGATACGGCTTCGATATCTCCGTGCGCGCGGGTCTCCAGCACGGCGGGCTCGATGGCGACGACTCGACCACGTCGGCTACCAACTGCAACGCCGACATTCCGCACTCGTGCGATTCGATGACCTACCAGCCGCCGAGCTATCCGGTGTGGGCGATGAGCACCGGCGTCACGCTGTCGTGGCGCGTGCGATTCGACGGCGGCTACTTCGGCTTCCAGGCCGACGTCGACGTCAGCGGTATTCGCGCGATGTACCCCGATGGCGCGGTCTACGGCACGGTCGCGACGCGCACGTTCGGGATCATGATGGGCTCGATGTTCGATACGAAGTAGGCACTACCCCTCGAACCGCGCCTCGTGCGCGATGTACGGGACGTGGCGGAAGTCGCGAATCCCGGCGATCCGATCGCCGCGGATCTCGAGCTCGACGAAGTACGCGGGCGCCGTGCCCTCGTCCTGGAACACGGCCAGCACCTCGCGACCATCGAGCCATGCCGGTGCCACGCGCCATCCGGCGAAGCCGGCATACCTCGTGAAGTATCCGCTGACCTCCGCCTTGCCCGTGCGCTGCGAGATGTCGACGACGTGCAGCCGCACATCCTCGGCGAGCATCGCGCGCACACCGTCCCAGTCGCGCGCGTTGAACAGCGCCGCGTAGCGCGCCGTCGTGGGCGAACCGGTGCGAATTGGCGCTGGCTCCGCGGCAGCGCGCCGTCGGACTTCGCGCAGGCGAATCCGCCCGCGGTGCAGCGCCGCCTTCGCCGCGGCCACACGCACGTCGGCGACGAGCGCCAGGAGCTCCTCGCGACCGAGCGCGGTCACAGTGTGGTCGCGACCACGCTCAGCATCGTCGCGTCGGGAGGCATGATGCTGCGCTCCCGCAGCAGCTTCGTGAACGTCACGAAGAACGCCTGCTGCGTGAGCGTCGACACTGCATCCACGTCGAACTGGCCGACGTGGACGAAGTGCCGCGGGTCCTTCACATCCTGGAACGACGTGTAGCGGCTCGTCGCGCGGTGCGCGTGGATCCCCGCGACGAACGCCTCGATGTCGCGCTTCTGCTGATCGAGGTCGACCTCGGGGCGGAGGCGATACTCCACGCGAACGTGCTGCTTGTCCTGGCTCATAGCCCTACGACGATCAACGACGTAGAAAGGATGCGGTCACCGCGACGAGTGCAACAACACAGGCGATCACGAGGCCTTGGCGCTCGAGATCAGTCGCGCACGTCCCCGCCGAGGAGCGCGAAGATCAAGCCGAACAGCAGCGCCGAGCCGCCGAGGGCGACGGACTTGATGGCCTTGTCGTTCTCGCAGTACGCGATGCACAGAGCCATGCCGGCGACACTCGTCAGGCCAAGCGCGCCGAAGATGCCGCGCAGCTCGCGCCCGCTGTTGGTCACGACCGGCTTCCTGTCCAGCTCTGGCTTGCCGTCGCGGAACCTGAACGCGCGGAGGTAGATGATGTCGCTCTTGTCGACGAGCGCGCAGGGGTTGGGGCCCGCGAACGGCGCGCAGCCGGCAAGCAGCAACAGCAGGGTCGTGGAGTCACCGTGAAACAGCACGGGCTGATCGAGCGTGACGTTGACGCGATCGCTCGGGTGCGTCTCGTCCCCCTTGACGGTGATCGTCGCGAGGCTGGCCGTGCCGTCGCGACCGAGCTCGGCGCTGTACGCGAGGATCTCGCCGGCGCGAACGCCGATACGCGGCTTCGCGGCGCACGCGGTGAGAGCGATGCAGAGCGCGAACGTGAGGCGGCGCATCATGACAAGGGTATCGTGGCCCGGTGACGCGAACCATTCACACGCTGCACGTTCCTGTCATCGGTCAGGCCTCGAGCTTCGCGTGCGGGAACACCTGCCTGGCGGCGGTGGTCCAGTACTTCGGCAAGCCGCACTCGCCCGCCGAGCTCGCGGTGCTGGCCAACACCACCAAGGACGGCACCGACCACGCCACGCTGGTCGCCGGCGCGGTGGCGACGGGTGCCACGGTGTTCGTGAAGGAGAAGGGCACGCTCGCCGAGCTCGCGACGTTCATCTCGTGTGGGTTGCCGGTGATCGTGGGGTGGTGGTCGATGGAGCCCGGCAGCGAGCACTTCGACCGGACGTGGACGCTCGGCCAGCGAAAGCAGCGCGACTGTGGCCACTTCTCGGTGATCCGCGGCACGACCCCCACCGGATTTCTCTTGATGGATCCGCAGGATGACCACGACGAGCACACGATCGGCTACTGCGAGAAGTCCGCGAAGGAGCTCGAGCCGGTCTGGTACGACACCGATGGCCCGGCATACGAGAAGGTCAGCCGCTGGTACATGGTGCTCAACTACGCCGGGCGGCAGTTCGAGAAGGTCGTCAAGGGGGGCCGGGACCATCGGCCGAAGCGTTAGCGCCGGGAATTTGCTAGGTTGGGCCGCCATGGGACGCGCCTTCGAGAAACGCAAGCACACGATCTTCGCGCGCATGGATCGCGTCGCGAAGCAGTTCACCAAGATCGGCAAGGACATCGCGATCGCGGTGAAGGGCGGAGGTACGAGCCCCGATGCGAACCCGACGCTCCGCCGCGCGCTGCAGAACGCACGCGCCGTGAACATGCCGAAGGATCGGATCGACGCCGCGATCAAGAAGGCGAGCGGTGAAGGCGCCGCGGACTACGACATCATCATCTACGAGGGCTACGCGCCCCACGGCATCGCGATGCTGGTCGAGGCCGCCACCGACAACGTCACGCGCACGGTCGCGAACGTCCGCCATCACTTCAAGGCGCACAGCGGCAACATGGGAACGACTGGCAGCGTCGCGTTCATGTTCCAGCGCCAGGGCGTATTCCGACTGAACCCCGAGGGGATCGATCGCGACAGCCTCGAGCTCGATCTGATCGATCACGGGCTGGTCTCTCTCGAGGACGGCGAGAGCGACAAGGGCGACAAGCAGCTCCTCGTGCGCGCGGCGTTCACCGATTTCGGCACGATGCAGACCGCACTCGAGGGTCGCAAGCTCAACGTGATCTCGACCGAGTCCGAGTACGTCGCGGCGACGCTCACCGAGCTCGCCGAGGACAAGGCGAACGAAGTGATGGAGCTGGTCGCCGCACTCGAGGGCGACGACGACGTGCAGAACGTCTACACGAACCTCGGCTGAGGGGGTCTCAACTTCGCCGACAACTCGGTGCACACAGGCGCCGAGGTCGCCGCGGCCGCCGTCAACGCGACCTGGGGCACGCGATCGGCCTGCCTCCTCCGTGATGGTTCTATTGCACCATCTTCTCGAGCGCAGCGACGACGTGCTTCTCCTTGACGCCCGCCGAAGTGAGGCAGTCGTTGAGGCGCACGCCGGCCTCGGTGATCCGCTTCTGATCGCCATCAGAGGACTTGTTGCTGTCGGTGAAGGCCGACACGTCCGCCAGGACCTTACTCCCACACGCGGTATCTCCCTCGGCACACGCACAGGCGCGGTCCGCGAGCTCCTCGAACCCTTTCGTCGTGTTCTTGCAGCCCGAGAACACGAGGCAGCCCAGGAGCAACGTGATGATGCGCATGGGACCGTCGTACCAGGTTCATTGATCGCGGACCGAGTACGCCTCGGGTAGCAACAGGAGGGCGGTGGGGTGTTCGCCGACGCACGCCTCAGATTTTCGAGGTGGCGCGGAGGCGCAAGCCGGGGCTAGGCTCACCCCCATGACGAAGGGGATCTCGGCGGGACTGTTCCTACTGCTCGTGGGTTGCGCCACGGACCCAGTGTCAGAGGCGCCGACCGCGCGGCTCGATCTCCGCACCGCGTTCGGCGCTGCGGACACGAATTCGATCGGAGTCGCCATCACGAGCGATGGGAAGCGCTTCGTGTTCGACGAGAGCTGGGGTCTGTACCGTATCGATGGTGACCAGGTGGTCTCGGTCGTGACGATGGAGCACATGCCCGCGGCCGATCAGCCGCTGACGCTCCCGATCACGGACATCGTCGCCCTCGCACCTAACCTGTTCGCGATGACGGCGATCGGCGATGGCTTCCTGCTCGACACCACGGCCATGACGCTGAAGCAGCACTTCTGCTACCTGCCCGATGGTGGCGGTGGCACGCCGATGTCGATCACCCAGCGCACGGATGCGATCGCGTACGACGCGGCCGCCGACAAGCTCTACGCGCAGCCCCTCACGTACGACGCCGCCGGCGTGCTCCAGTACGCGCAGGTCGCTCGCTACAATCGCGTCAGCGGCGTCGACGAGCTCTGGAATAGCGCGCCCGAGGGGACCGCCGCGACCGGGAGCGTGGTCGTGCCCGACGTCGGCCTCGTGCTCGGTCAGGGTGCGCAGCTCTCGCGCTTCGATTTCGAGTCGAACACCACGACCCAGCTCGATGACCTGACCCGGTTTGGCGTGCTCTCGATCGATGGTCTCGCCATCGATCCCGCGGCCCACACGCTCGTCGTGGTCGACAAGGTCATGGACGCCGTGTTCGACATCGACCTCGCGCGCATCTCGCTCTAAGCTCGCTCTCGGTGGACAAAGCCGAGCATCTCGACGTCGTGATCGTTGGCGCGGGCCTCTCGGGCGTCGCCGCCGCGTATCATCTGCAGACCACCTGCCCGACGAAGTCGTACGCGATCCTCGAAGGTCGCGAAGTCATGGGCGGCACGTGGGACCTGTTCCGGTACCCGGGCATTCGCTCCGACTCGGACATGTTCACGCTGGGATACTCGTTCCGCCCGTGGCGCGAGGCGAAGGCGATCGCCGATGGCGACTCGATCCTGACGTACATCCAGGACACCGCCGCGGAGCTCGGTATCGATCGCCACATCCGCTATCGCCACATGGTCGACGGCGCGCGATGGTCGAGCGCCGATGCGCGCTGGACGCTCGACGTGCGCATCGCCGGCGTCGCGCGCCAGCTCACGTGCGGCTTCATCATCCTGTGCTCCGGCTACTACGACTACGCCGAGGGCTACACGCCGGAGCTCGCCGGGCGCGCCACGTTCAAGGGCCAGGTCGTGCACCCGCAGAAGTGGACGCCCGACATCGACTACACCGGCAAGCGCGTGGTCGTGATCGGCAGCGGCGCCACCGCGGTCACCCTCGTTCCCGAGCTCGCGAAGCGTGCGGCGCACGTGACGATGCTGCAGCGCTCGCCGACGTACATCGTCACGGTGCCCGCGAAGGACCCGATCGCGGACTGGTTGCGCGCGAAGCTGCCGGAGAAGCTCGCGCACTCGACGGTGCGCTGGAAGAACGTGCTGTTCGGCATGGCGTTCTTCAACATCAGCCGGAAGTGGCCCGCGCAGACAGCGCGCTTTCTGATCAAGCAGGCGGCGAAGCAGCTCAACGGGAGCGCCGACGTGGTCAAACACTTCACCCCGACCTACAACGTGTGGGACCAGCGCCTCTGCCTGATCCCCGATGCGGATCTGTTTCGTGCGATCGAGGCGGGCACGGCCTCGGTGGTCACCGATCACATCGATCGCCTGACCGAGACGGGCATCGCGCTGCGCTCGGGCGAGCACCTTGCCGCGGACCTGATCGTCACCGCGACCGGCCTCAAGCTGAAGCCGTTCGGCGGCATCGTGTTCTCGGTCGACGGCAAGCCGGTGAAGGCGAACGAGCTCATGGTCTACAAGGGCATCATGGTGAGCGGCGTGCCGAACCTCGCGTTCGCGGTCGGGTACACGAACGCGTCGTGGACGCTCAAGGCCGACCTCACGGCGCAGTACGTGTGCCGCCTCCTTGCGTACATGGACAAGCATGGGCACACATGGTGCTGCCCGGAGCGGAGCGCAGATGTCGAGGAGGAGCCGCTCATGAACTTCACCTCCGGCTACGTGCAGCGATCGATCGAGCAGTTCCCGGTGCAGGGAAAGCAACGGCCATGGAAGCTGTTCCAGAACTACGCGCTGGATCTGTTGATGATCCGGCACTCAAAGCTCCGCGATCGCGCGCTGCGCTTCGGGTAACGGCATAGACTTGGAGGGATGCGAAGCCTCGCGCTGGTGGTCGTCCTGTTCGCCTGCCGTTCGTATTCCGTGCCCGTGGTCGCGCAGCCGTCGCTGGCCGCCGACGCCACCATCGAGCTCAAGCACTCGAACGTCCAGGTCAAGACCGGCACGCACGACGTGTGCGACGGTGAGTCGCGCTGCCGCACCGAGGACGCCACACGCGAGGAGACGCGCTCGCAGATCCTCGCCGGCACGCAGCGGCTGAGCTACGGTCAGCTCCGCGAGGTCGATCCCGCCGACAACGGTACGTACGCGAAGAATATCGACGAGTACCGCGAGCGCTCGGTGCCGTGCCGCACGGCGCGCAAGCTCAAGATCGCCGGCGTGGCCACGATCGTCGTCGGTGGCGTGATCGCACTCCTCCAGAACGTGACGAATGCGGTGCGGATCGGCGGCATCACGCTCGCCGGCGGCGGTGTGGTCCTCTACCTGTGGGGCAGGAGCAAGGGCAAGGACTGCGACAACGTCTACAAGTTCTACAAGGACAACCAGCTCGATCTCGCGGAGGCGACCACGATCCCCGATCGGAAGAAGGAGCTCGACGAGATCGCGGCCCGGTTCAACGCGGCGCGGAAGAAGTGACTACTCGAACTTCGGGTTCTTGAGGTTCGGGTTCGAGTCATACTTGCCGCCGCACTTCGTCATCAGCTCGGTCGCCGCGAGCCACCACGTGCCGTCCTCACGCAGCACCGTCCCGAGGACGATCGCCTCGGCCTGATCCTTGAACGTGTCGGGCACGGTACCGCGGTACCAGATCCGCATCGACTCTCCGTTGCGCTCGAGCGTGAACACGTGGAGGTCGTTCGCGACGTGGACGATCGTCCCCGCTTTGACCCAGCCATGCAGCCGCACGCGCTCGCCACTCCACGGCGCCGGGCGCAAGGCGACTTCGTCGACCATCTTGTAGGGCGGGCTCGGTGCGGGTGCGAGGTGGATGGTCACCATCACCAGCGCGATCAACGCCACGGAGATCGCGATCTTCGGAAGCAGGCCCGGCGCGGGCTCGACGTGACGCATGCACCGGCAACCGGCGCATCGGAGCGCGCATTCCCGTCAGCGCACGAGCCGGTCGATCGCCGCATCGTCGCCGCGCTCCATCGCGACTTCCACTTCAAGTGCGAGCCTGTCGCGGCCGATCGTCACCACCGCCCGGATCTTCCCACCGTCGCGATACACCACGTGCGCATCGCGCGCGTCTAGATCGCCGTGGATCTCCGGCGGACCGAAGCCCTCTGCATGCCCGACGTAGCCGAGCGTGACGTCGTGGTGCTGGCTCCAGAAGAACGGTACGTCGGCGCGCCACGCCCGGCCGAGCATCGCGCGCGCAGCGGCTTGCCCGTGCCGCACGGCGACCTGCCAGTGCTCGATGCGCACCATCTCGCCGTTCCACGGATAGCGCGCGATATCTCCCGCAGCCCACACGCCCGCGGCCGCGCGGAGCTGTGCATCCACCACCACGCCGCGCTCGATCGTGAGCCCGGCCGCCGCAGCGAGCTCGGTGCGTGGCTTGACACCCACGCCCATCACCACGATCGCCGCCGGCAGCGAGCGGCCGTCGTCGAGCTCGACGGAATCCGCCGTGATCTTCGCCGGCTTCCTCCCGAGCTCGAACATCACGCCTTTCGCCTCGTGCACGCGGCGCACGAACGCGCCGACTTCGATGCCGAGTACGCGCGCGAGTGGCACGAGCTCGGGGCCCACCACCGTGACCTCGGCGCCCCGCGCGCGCAGCGATGCCGCCGCCTCGAGGCCGATGAAGCTCGCGCCGATCACCACGACCGGAACCTTGGCGCTGACCGCACGCGCGATCGCGCGGCTATCGGCGAGCGTGCGCAGCGTATGCACGTGCGGCAGATTCGCTCCGTCGAGCGGCAAGCGGATCGCTTCGGCGCCGGTCGCGAGCAGCACCGCATCGTACGAGAGCTCGCGCCCGCTCTTCGTCGTGACCGTGCGCTCCTTCGGATCGAGGACGGCGGCCGCATCGTCGACCACGTCGACGCCGATCGCCTCGAGGGCCGATTTCGTGCGCAAGAACACCCATTCCTCGGGGGCGACACCGGCGAGGTAGTCCTTCGAGAGGTTCGGCCGATCGACCGGATCGCTCCCCTCGGCGGTCAGCATCGTGATCGTTCCCTTGTGGCCCTCGGCGCGCAGCGTCTCCGCGCACGCCACGCCGGCTGCACCGGCGCCGATGATCACCACGGACGCCGGCGACAGCTCGGGCTGCGCCGTGACCTCGCGCTTCGCACCCACGCGGATCGTCCCACCTTCGAGTGCCACGTCGTAGCAGGCGACCGGCGCGATCGCCGGGCCGTGCGCGGTCCCCGTCGCCAGGTCGAAGCACGCGTGGTGCCATGGGCAACGGATCGTGCCGCCCGCCACGATCCCCTCGGCGAGCGGCCCACCATAGTGCGTGCACGTTGCGCCGAGCGCGTGGACCGCGCCGCCATCGCGAACCAGGACGATCGCCTCGCCGTTCGCGTGACCGAGGAGCGGCGTGCCCTCGCGAAGATCTGCGTCCGGAATGCCGCCCCCGAGATCGGGACCAGAGAGCTCTGCCGTGCTGCCCATGGACTGAACCTACTCCCTCATCTGAGTACGCGGATCACGCCGGCGTTACGATCGACGAGCTCCGGAAACACATCCGGATGTACGCACGCCGCCATGATCTCGAGGGACTCGACGAGCCGCGGGCCCGGACGATTGAAGAACGCGTTGCCATCCGTGGCGTAGATCCGCGCGGTCGCGGGCAGTGCGGCGCACACGCGATCCAGCACGTCACCCTCGGCGAGCGTGCGCGCGAGGGTGAACCCGCACGGCTTGATCACCACCACGTCGGGCGCCAGATCGCGCAGCGCGGACAGCTCCACCGTGGGCGCGGGTCCGCCGGCCACCGCGCCGACCGCGACACCGCCTGCGAGCTCGATCAGCTCCGGCATCCAGGTGCCGCCGAGCATCACCGGATCGATCCACTCGAGCGAGATCACGCGCGGTCGCGTGGGTGCCGCCGCCGCGCGCGCCGCGATCGCGGCGATCCGCGCCTCGAGGGATGCAACCACGCGCCCGCCCTCCTCAACGCGCCCGATCGCCTCGGCGACCCGCCCCACATCGCCGAGCACGTGGGCGAGCAAGGTCGGCGACAGGCTCGCGATCCGGATGTCATCGCGGTGGGCGAGCCGCGCCACCGCCGCGCGCACGTCGTCGAGCGAGACCGCGCAGACCTCGCACAGGTCCTGCGTCACGATCACGTCGGGCGCGAGCTCGCCGAGCGCGACATGGTCCACCGCGTAGATGCTCAGCGCATCGCGGATCACGACGCGCACCGCTTCGTCGATCGCGCGGCTCGAACCATCGGTCGAGATCCGCGCGCTGGTCAGCACGCGGCGATCGCGGATCCCCGCCGGAAAGTCGCACTCGTGCGAGATCCCCACGAGCTCCGCCTCCGCGCCGAGCGCGCAGACGATCTCCGTGGCCGAAGGGAGCAGCGAGACGATGCGCACGGACCGAAGCTAGATCACTTCGGCATGTCGTTGAGGATGTTCAGGGACTCCTCGATCCACGCGTCCTTCGCGATGATCTCGCGCCACTTCGTCGTGCGCTCGTCGGGCTTCGTGCCCGGCGCGTCGTCGAGGCCGGCGACCGCGAACATCGCCGGGGCCTTGTCGAGATCCGGGGACACGGCATCGAGCGCCTTCTTGAGATCCTCGCGGCGCTGCTCCCACGTCTTCTTCGAGAGCGGCACGATCGTGTCGTTCTTGCGCGACTTGAGGAACGCGGTCGCGGTCGCGACCTTCGAGAGAATCGGGTTCTTCGCCACGCGGCCCGAGCTCTTGAGCAGGAGCGCCGGCGTGTTCCAGTTGCGCTTCCAGTCATCGTGCGGAGCCATGCTGATCTTCGAGAACGGCAGCGCGTGCGGCAGCGAGGCCTCGCCGGCCTCGATGTGACCCGCGTTGTCCGGCAACACGATGTCGGGAATCACACCCTGGCGCTGGGTCGAGTCGCCGCTGACGCGGAAGAACTGCTGGATTGTCAGCTTGAGCACGCCGAGATCGAGCTTCGTTCCGCCGACCTGATCGAGGTCCGCAAGCGTCTGCACCGTACCCTTGCCGTGCGTCGGCCCGGTGCCGACGATCAGCGCGCGCTGGTAATCTTGCAGTGCGCCGGCGACGATCTCCGACGCCGAGGCGCTGAAGTGATCGACGAGCACGATCACCTGGCCATCGAACGCGATGCCCTTGTCGTCGTCCTCGAGGATCTCCTTCTTGCCGCGGCTGTCCTGAACCTGGACCACGGGGCCCTTGTCGATCAGGTGCCCGGTGAGATCGATCGCGTCGCGCAGGATGCCGCCGCCGTTGCCTCTCAGATCGAGGATCACGCCGCGGACCTTCTTGGCCGCGAGCTCGGCGAGCAACTTGTTGACGTCCTCCGAGGATGTCCGCTGACCGTTGCTGCTGCCACCGTAGAAGCTGGGCAGGTGGATGTATCCGAACGGAGGTAGCCCCTTCTTCGTGAGCACCGCGCCCCGCGCGTACGAGTCCTCGATGATGATCTTGTCGCGCGTGATCGAGACCACCTCTTCGGTACCGGCCGGCTTGCGCACCCGCAGAGAGACGACGGTGCCCTTCTTTCCGCGGATCATCTTCACGACGTCGTCGATCCGCATGTCGAACACGTCGACCGGATCCTTTCCATCGGTGGACACCGTGAGAATGATGTCTCCCGCCCCGAGCTTGCCCTGGCGCGCCGCAGCACCGCCGGGGATCAGGTCGATGATCTCGATATTGTGCTCGCGCTCGCGCAACGACGCGCCGATACCCTCGAGCGAGCCGCTCATCTGGATCTCGAAGTTCGCCTTGTCGGCAGGCGGCAGGTACAGCGTATGTGGATCGAGCGTGTTCGCGACCGCATTGATCACGTCCGCGGCCGCATCGAGGGGCGCCGAAGTCTTGAGCCGCGCGAACCGCGCCGCGTAGGACTTGGCAAGATCGCTGCGGATCTTCGCTTCGCGCTCCTCGGGGGTCTTCGGGATCTGCGCGAGCGTGGGATCGGGCGGCAGCGGCTTCGCCTTTGGATCCCGCTTCGGCGGATTCAGGCGCTCTTCCATCGCGGACGTCCGCTCGAGGACCTCGAGCTCGAGCCGCTGGCGCCAGCGCTCCTTGAGCTCGGCATCGGTCTCGGCCGGTTTGACTTTATCGGAGTCGGTCTCGAACGACTCCTCGTTCGTCAGGTCGAACGGCTTTGACAGCAGATCGGCGACCATCGGAGCGACCACCGCCACACGTGCGATGAAGATCCGGTTGCCGTCATGCCCGAGGTCGAACGACCCGGAGTGCATCTCGTCATCGATCTTGTCGGCGTACTTCGCGAGCTGATCGCGGTCCGACTTGAGCAGGAACATCTTCCCGGAGTCGACGCGATCCATGTAGGTCGCGAACGCATCCTTCGAGATGCCGTCATCGATCTTCTTGTGCAGCAGATGCCCCTGCTCGAGCAGCTCGAGCGCGGTCGCGGCGAGCGCGGCCTCGCGAGGATCCTTGAGGTCCGTGACCTTCGCCCCCCCGGTGCCACCACCGCCTCCGCCAGGTGCGGAGGCGACCAGCGGCGCGGGGACCGTGGAGTCGTGCTTGGGTTCGGCGGAGGCGGGGGCCTTCGCGGAGCAAGCGGCCAGGAACAGCGTCAGGGACAGGCCGAACGAGAGGCGTCTCACGGCTTCACTGTAGCGCGCGTTACCGGAGGTCGCTACGCCCCGTATCACATCGTGAGGCAGTTCTGGATTGCCTTCTTCGCGCGATGGAGGAGCACCGCCACGTTCCCGGCGGACAGACCGAGTTGCTCGGCGACGCGGCCGGCCGCAACTCCCTCGATCATGCGAAGCGTAACGACATGGCGCTGGACTTCACTCAGCTGGCTCACGCAACCGAGGAGCGCGAGGTGATCCTCCGCCATCGAGATCAGCTCGTCAGGTCCCGGCTGATCACCAGCCAGAGCCTCGGCGACCTCGATTCCATCGTGCGGCAGCGCGCGATGGTGTCGTCGCCGTTGATTGCGTGCAGCATTGCGCACGAGCACGGCCATCAACCGTTCCGCATCTTCTCGATCACCCATCGCGAGCGAACGGGCCTGCGGTAGGCCGAGAAACGTGTGAAAGGCTTCCTGGATCGCATCGAGCGCATCGGTCGCCGTGAGTCCTTCGCGTCGCGCGACCACCACGAGTGAGCCGGTATGCGTGCGTGCCAGGTCTGACACCCACCCGAGAAAGTTCGTTGCCACAACGTGAGCCTACCCTGGGCGCAGCGGCGAACGAGCCGCGGCCCTAGCGATGAGACTTGATGTACTGAACGAGCCCCAAGACGTCCTGCCACACGAGGCGACCGATCGCGCCGGTGCTGTACACGGCGTTGAGGATGACCCCACCTGGGCCCGTGACGTATCCCGTGGACTGAAGATACGGCGTGGTGTGCGTGGGACTCGGATCGTAGAACGCGCCGAGAGCCTCGGCGACGGCATCGACCGGTGCACCGTATGCCATGGGAAACGTCAACCCGGCTTTCGCGGCCACCCCTCGCGCGGCTTCGAGCGGGTCCGCTGACAGACTGACGACCCCGATGCCCTCTGCTTCGAGCTTTGGGAGACCGGCCTGGAACGACGTCAACTGCTGCGTGCAGAACGGGCACCAGGAGCCGCGGTTCACGAGGATGACGTTGTAGGGCTGCTTCAGCCCGACCGGCAGAGTCAACGTCGTGCCATCGATAAGTTGCAGAGGAAGCGTCGGGAACGTGTCGCCGGCGTCGAGCGGATGAGTTTTCTTGTGGGCCATGATCGATAAGGTTTCGATGCAGGCGGCGATTACATGTGATCGAGACGTTTGATTGGGTGGGCGCTACGAGAGGTCGCTACGCCGCGTGTTGGCGTAGATGCCGAGCAGCAGGAGCAGGCCCAGCGCCGAGACCAGGATCCAGCCGATCTTGTCGGTGGGCATCCAGTCGCGGTCAGCGGGTGCGACGGTCACCGTCGCAGGCGCCGCAGGCTTCGCGGGCTTGGCCACCACGGGAGTCGCGGGCTTCGAGATGGTGCGAACCTTCGCGCTGACCACCGCGTCGCCGAACCGCTCCGCGTTGACGAGCCACGACGCGGCGTTCTTCACGTAGCGCGCGGTGCCCGCGGTGTCCCACTTGTTGTAGAGGCGGGTGAAGCCACCATCGAGGATGGCGCGCCGACCATCCTGGTCGTAGTACGCAGCGACGAGGTTGTTCGCCGAGCCGTAGATCAACGGCTTGAGCGAGCGGCTCGGCTGGATCGTCGCGATCGTGATGCCCTCGTAGATGTGCTCGAGGCCCGTGGTCAGCAGGTGGTTCGGCAACAGCCCGGCGGTGGTCGGCGACGACTGCACCGGCACCGTCTGGTTGCCCATCAGGTCGCCCTGCATCGTCGTGCCGAACAGCGCCTCGGCGAGCACGTTCGCGTCGGCGTAGTACGGCTGGTTGTCGCCCCAGATGTACACGCCGTGGCCGGATTCGAAGAACTTCTTGATCACCGCGACGTGCTCCGGCGTCAGCATCCGCTGCTCGCTCGAGATCACCCACAGCTGCGATGCCTTCGCGAGACCCTTCTCGAGCTCCTCGGGGCTCGGCGGGCGGTTCGCCCAGCGATAGACCGAGAAGCCCTTCTCCTTGAGCGCCGCGCGCGGGAGGCTGAAGTCGAAGTCCATCGTGTAGAGCTGGATCACGGCGACCGTCTGGCCATCGAACGCACCGTCGATCGCGAGGTCATGGTTGTTACCGACGGCGTTGCCGTAGCGGTCCTGGGCCGGCGCGACCGAGTACGTCTCGGTCTTCATCGAACCGTCCTTGGCGCGAACGGTCCGGGACATGCTGTCCATCGGGGCGTTCTGGCCGGCGGCCGGGTTGTACTGCGCGTGCGCGGTCTCTCCGAGGAGGACCAGCGCGACCATGGTGACGAGAAACGCGGGGATCGAGCGCATCTCGGGTTCAACGCAGGACGTGGCCCAACGTTCTGTAAGGTTTACGTCCCAAGGCCCTCCCGGGACCCGGTGTCACAGCGGGCAGTAGCGGGCCAGGGCGTCCTCGTCGACCGCGATGCCCATCTGCCCGACCCACACCTCGTCGATAGCGCCGCTGTAGGCCGCCGCTGCCGTGCCGCCGAGCGTGAGCACGTCGAGCGTGTACGCATCCGCGGCGCCCGCGAGCTCCGTCTTCACGCCATCGACCCACAACCGCAGGGTGCCGCTGGTCTGCGAGGTCACGACGTGGTGCCAGGTGCCCGCGCTGATCGCCGCGGAGGACAACGTCTTGGTGCCGACGGTCGCGGCGATCCTCACCGTACTGGCCGTGTCCGCGTTGACGCGCACGGCGAAGCTACCGTCGGTGCTGGACACGAGCGTCCGCGAACCCCCGATCGCATCGGGCCGAGTCCACAGCTCGAGCGAGATGTCGGGGCCCGCGGGCAACGCGATCGGCCACGCGGCGTGATCGCTCTCGGCCGCGGCGAACACGAGCGCGCCGCCGAAGCGCCCGGTCGTCGCCGCAGGATCCGCGACCTCGACCGTGCCGTCGCTTCCGAGCGTGCCGTTCGCCCCACCGGAGACGGCATTCGCGAGGGTCTGCCCGGTATCGTCGAGGTGGAGCACACCCGCCGCGCCCACCGTATCGGGCGCCGCGCACCCGACGGTGAACGTACGCGTCACGGTCGTGACGTTTCCCGCGGCGTCGGTCGACCGGATCCGCACGTCGTGCGGACCCGCAGGAAGGTTCATCGCGAACGGCGTCGCGCAGGGCCTGAACGCGGCGCTATCGAGGCTGCACGTCACGACGCCCTCGCTGACCGTGAAGCCGATGACCACGCGCGGACCGCTCGTGCCGTTCTGTGTCGGCCCCGAGCTGATCGAGATATTCGGGGCGATCGTATCGACCGTCCACGACCGCGATGCCGGCGAGCCATCGGTATGACCCGCAGGGTCGGTGGCGCGCACGCCGAACGTGTGCGCGCCCTGCGCGAGCGACGTCGCACTCACCGGCGAAGCGCACGGCGCATACGCGGCGCCGTCAAAGCTGCATTCGTACGTCACGCCCATCTCGTTCGACGTGAACGTGAAGCTCGCGCTCCCCTGGGCAACGAGTCCGGTCGGTCCCGTGACGATCGTCGTGTCGGGCGGCGTCAGGTCCACCATCCACGAGCGCGTCGCGGGCGTCGGATCGAGGTTGCCCACGGCGTCGCGCACCCGCACCTGGAACGTGTGGTTGCCCTCGGTCAGCGCAACGAGGTCGCGCGGCGAAGTGCACGGTGCGAACGCGCCTGCGTCGAGCTTGCAGTCGAACGTCGCGCCGCCGCCGGCGTCCGGAGAGAAGAACGTGAACTGCGCCGTCGTCGCGGCCTGCGGACCGGACGGTCCGGTGAGCAACTGCGTATCCGGGGTGCTCGTATCGACGGACCACGCGAAGATCGCAGGCGACGCGTCCACGTTGCCGGCGCGATCGTGCGCGCGCACCGCGAACGAGTGTGCACCGTCGGTGAGCGGCCCGAACATCGCGCCGCTCGTACACGCCGCATAGGCGCCGCCGTCGAGCGAGCAATCGAAGTTCGTGTTGCGCTCTACGGAGGCGAACGAGAACCGCACCGAGGTGCTGTTGTCGGCGACCGGTGGCATCTCCGTCAGCAGCGTGTCGGGCGCGATCGTGTCGATCGACCACACGTGCTCGGCGGGCGTGTCGTCGCTGTTGCCCGACGCATCGCTCGCGCGAACCGAGAATGTGTGCGAGCCGTCGCCGAGCGTGCGCGTGTACGGCGAGGTGCAACCGACCGGCGCATCGCCGTCTGTGCTGCACTCGAAGTGCGCCGTCGCCAGGTTCGACGAGAACTCGAAGGTCGCGGCCGCCGACCGGCTGAATTCGGGAGGCCCCGAGGTGATCATGGTCTCCGGGGCATCGCCGGGCGCATCGATCGGAACGGCGCTATCCACGCCGGCGTCCTCGGGCGCGAGCTTCTTTTCGGGAAGCGAACAGGCTGCGAGACCGAGCCCGAGGCCGAGGCCGACAACGAGGATGCGCATCAGAAACTCCCGAGGATGGAGACACCTGCCTGATCGCTCGAGATCATCGGTGTGACGACCGTCGATTCGCCGGGTCCACCGACGAACCACAACGCCACCGCAGATGCGACGGCGGCGCCGCCCGCGATGTACAGGATGTTCGCGCGCGTTCCGTTGTCGCGCGCACGGCGATTGTCGCTGAGGGCTTGCGAATCGCTGCAGACCACGAGCGGACAGCGCTGATTCGCGGAGTCCTCGAGCTCGCGCGCTCGCATCCCGAAGTAGAGCCCGGTGCCCGCTGCACCGACGCCCGCGACGCCGAGCACGACCGAGAACTTCCGCCACCCGGACCACGTGCGATGGACCTTGCGGTACACGATCGGCTGCGGCGCACTCGTGCCGACGGCTGCCGACGCAACCTCTTTCGACCGAGCGAGGGCGGGGATCGCGAGCTGGCGCTTGGTCTTGAACGGGATGACCACATCGGTCTTCCACGGCGTGTAGCCCGGCGCCTCCGCGACGATCGTATACGTGCCGGGATCGAGAGGTACGGTGGTGTTGAGGAGCGCCGCATCCAGCGTCTCTCCATCGCGCTTCACGACCAGCCCAGCCGTCGGCTGCGCGACCTCGATGATCAGCGACGACATCTTCGGCTCGAGCGCGACGGCGCGCTTTCGCGCCTCGTCCTCTCGCTTGTCGTCGTTGTTCGCGCGCTTCGCAGTCGCTTCCGCCTTGCGAAAGGCGGCCCACGCGCTGGCCACCTTGCCGAGCTTCTCGCGACAGTCGCCGAGATTGAGGAGCGTGCCCACGCTCGACTCGATCCGCTCGCTCGCTTCGATCTTCGTGCAGCCCTCGGCGAGCTTGCCGTTCTTGATCAGCGTCCGGCCATCACGGAACAGCACCTCCGCCTCGGCGGATTGCGCGCGGGCGGAAGCGGAGTGCAGGACGAGGAAAGCAGTGGCGATCGCGAGTACGCGCTCAGCGGGTGTCATACAGATCCTCGGGCGGGGTCGGCGGTGCGACGAGCTTCGGCGGTTCGCGCCGAGGAGCATCCTCGGCCGCGTCGTCCTTCGTTGCCGTGATCGGGCGACGAGCAGGTCGCGTCACCCGCGCGGTCTTGCGCGCCGGGCGGGGCTTCGCGATCGCCGTTGGCGCAGCAGCGGCGCTGCCGGCGGCGGAATCGGAGATCGTGGTCGCGAGCTGTGCGGCGTGGTCGGCGTCATCGGTCGCCGCGGTTGGGGGCGGTTCCGTCGCGGTCGTGGCCGAGCCGGCGCTTGCCTCGACGGCGGTGGTGGGCGTGGGGGTCAGCGAGGGCGTGCCGGCGTCCCCAGTCTCCGCGGCGATCGTCGACGGCGCCGGCATCGCAGCCGTCTTCGACTCGGCCGGAGGCATCTCGGCTCCCGCGGCGATTGCATCGTCGGGCGCGAGCGCCGCGCGCGTCGCGAACAGCCCGGTGATCACCGCGCCGAGAACCACGACCACGAGCGCCGTGCGGCGCGGCATGGACATGCGCGCCGGCGGGACGGTCTCTCCCGACGACAGTTGCCCCGTCGTGACGGCGCCCGGGACCGGCGTCTCGACGAACCACTTGTCTGGGCGGACCGAAGCCTTCGACGGGCGCGCGGGCTCCTCGACATCGTTGCCGGAGCGGAAGCCCGTGCCGAGCACGGGCGAGCCCGGCGGAACGACCTGCGCGATACCGGGCGCGCTGATCTTCGACATCACCTCGCCGATCGCCTCCTGCAGCTCCTGCATCGACTGGAACCGCTCGGCGGGATCCTTGGCGAGACAGCGAATCAGCAGCACGTCGATCAGCGCGTGGAGGCCCGGCGTGATCGACGTCGCGACCGGCGGCTCCTCCTGAAGGTGCGCGACGATGTACTCGCCGACGCCTTCGCACTCGAACGGCGTACGGCCGGTGAGCATGTGGAACAGCACGCAGCCGAGCGCGTAGATATCGGAGCGCGCATCGACACCACCGGTGCCGCGACACTGCTCGGGCGACATGTAGACCGGCGTGCCGAGCGTGGTGCCGCTCTGCGTGAGGTGCTCGTCGCCCGCGAGCTTGCAGATCCCGAAGTCGAGGATCTTCACCCGTTCGCCGCCCTGCGCCTCGGCGTCGTGCACGAGGTAGAGGTTCTCGGGCTTGAGATCGCGGTGGACGATGCCTTTGTCGTGCGCGGCCGCGAGCGCGGCGGCGACCTGGCGCGCGATCTTCAGCGCGTCGGCCTGAGGCAGCGCGCCGAGTCGGTCCATGCGATCGGCGAGCGCCTCGCCCGCGAGCAGCTCCATCACGATGTAAGCGGTGCCGTCGACGTGGTAGCCGAAGTCGAACACCTGGACGACGCCCGGATCGCTGATCGACGAGGTCGCGCGCGCCTCGGTGAAGAACCGCTCGACGATCTCCTTGTGGACCGACAGCGTGGGCAACAGCGTCTTGATCGCTGCCTGACGCCCGAGGAGGATGTGCTCGGCAAGGAACACGGTCCCCATGCCTCCCGCGCCGAGCTTGCGGACGATGCGGTACTGACCGATGTGGTTGCCGGGATTCACTGCACTCCAGATGTAGCGCTCATTTCTCAATTTGTCCAACGAATTCATATAGTTGTGTCGCCACGGCACGGTGTGCGAGGGCGCGCGTGGCAGTCGTGCGCGAAGCACTGATCCGGACGCGCGGTTTCCGCTGGTTAGCTGGCACAATTGCGATCGACGTCGCATGAAACGGATCGGCGAGATCTTGGTGGAGAACGGATGGGTCACCGCGCCCGTGCTCGCTCGCGCGCTCGCGAAGCAGCGCGAGATCCCCCGACGGCTGTGCTCGCTCCTGATCGCCGGCGGCGTGCTCGACGTGGATCAAGCATCGCGCGCACTGGGAGAGCAGCTCGGCGTCGCCGCGGTGCTGCAGAAGCACCTCGATCATAGGGATCGCTCGCTCGCCGCGCTGATTCCTGCCGAGCTCGCACGCGCGTGGTGGGTGTTGCCGATCGGTCGTCTCGGCAACGGCGACTTGATCGTGTGCGCACGTGATCCGCGACCGAGCGTGCTTGCCGCGCTGCAGGCGGTCCTCACCGATACGATCGTTCTCGCCGTCGCGCCGGCCTCGCAGGTCGAGACTCTCGTCGGCGACACCTACGGTGCGCCCGAGGAGGACTTCGACGTCGACATGGCGACGGGCCCGATCGCGTCGCTCGATCTCGACCCGATGCCCGACGAAGACGATCCGATGCGCGGCCTCGGCAACCTCGAGCTCGTCGAGCTCGACGACGCGGGTGTCACCCGCGATCCCAACCAGAGCGGCCTGATCCAGGTCGGGGCGCAGCGCCACTCGACGCTGCCGCCGTCGTCGGTGGGCATCCGCGTTCCGCCCGTCGAGCCCCCGCCGCTGCCGCGCCCGACGCTGCCGCCCGTGCCTGTCGCGCCGGCACGGCCGACGCCACCGTTGGCGAACGTGCCGCGATCCGAGCTCGTGGTCATCGACCCGCCGACGCGGCCGCCCGTGAAGCGCGCGCCAACGGAGCCGGCGATGATCGTCGATCGGCCTCCGAGCGCCGCCGCGCGGGCCGAGGACGCAGCGCGGCCGGTGGGGAAGTCGGCGGCCGAGCAGGCCGCGGAGCTGGCGGCCCAGCTACCCGCCGAACCCGCCCGGGCAGCGCGGCTGCTCGCACGACCGGAAGCCATCACGCCCCCGCCGCCCGTCGTCATTCGGCCGCGCACGCAAACCAAGCCGCCGGCGCCGCTCGCGGCGGTGGACGACGGATGGGAATCAGCCGACGTCGATGCCCGCCCGCCCGCGTCGACCACCGTGCCTCCACCGTTCACGGAGCCCCGGGTCCCTCCCGACGGGGTCATCCGCACCACTCCATCGACACCGCTGCCGGCGATCACCCGGTTGCCGGCGGTGCCGACTCCGTTGCCACGTGTTGTAAAGCCCAGCGACGACTCGCGTCCGCTGAAGAAACCACCGCCGGTGCATGCCGTCACGCGCGCGCCGACGCAGCCACCGACCTCGCGCATCGATCCCGATGTCATCGCGGCGGCGTACGCGGTCCCGCCACCAGCATACGATCCGAACGCGATCGCCGCAGGCACGGTACGGCCGCAGCGCAAGATGCTGCCGTTCCCCGCGAGCCTTCCCGACACGCTGACCGCACTCGGCGCCGTCACCACGCGCGATGCCGCGACCGCGGCTGCGATGCGGTTCGCGCAGGGGCGTTGGCGCGCCGCGCTGCTCCTCCAGGTGAAGGAGAAGTCCGCGCTCGGCGAGGCCGGTCACGGCAACTTGCTCACCGAGGACGTGGTCGCGGGCCTCGCGATCCCGCTCGCTGCACCGTCGATCGTCTCGATCGCTCTCGAGGCCCGCGCACTCACCACGGACCTGCCGCGCGATGACAGCCCCGTGCAGGATCGCCTCGATCGCCTGCTCGGCATGCCGCGGTTTCCGGCCGCCGCGCCGATCATGCTCGCGGGCTATCCCGGATTCGTGCTCGTGATCGGCGACCCGACCGCCGACGATACCGACGCGGCCACCAACGACCTCCATCGCCTCGCCACCGCACTCGCCGCCGCGTACGCCCGTGTGACGCCAGGGTGACAGCAGCGGGCCTCGTAACGCGATACGCTGATCGCGGATGGCCACTGCACTGACGGCCGCGCACAAGTCGTGGCGCGCCAAGGTCTTCATCGCGACGTGGCTGTCGTACGTCGGGTTTTACTTCTGCCGCAAACCGTTCTCCGCGGCGAAGAATGCGATCGGCCACGACCTGCACTGGTCGACCCAGACCCTCGGCAACGTGTGGACCGCGTACCTGATCGCGTACGCGGTCGGGCAGTTCCTCGCGTCGGGCATGGGCACGAAGCTCGGCCCCCGCAAGAACGTGCTGATCGGGATGGGCGTCTCGGTGTGCGTCACGATCGCGATGGGCATCGCCGTCACGCCGATGATGATGGCCGGGCTCGCCGCGATGAACGGCATCGCGCAGGCGACCGGCTGGTCCGGAAACGTCGGCACGATGGCGAGCTGGTTCCACAAGCAGGAGCGCGGCCGCGTGATGGGCGCGTGGTCGACGAACTTCACCGTCGGTGCGCTGGCCTCCGGCTGGGTGATGGGCGCCGTGCTCGATATCTGGACCTGGCCGTCGGCGTTCTTCACCGGTGCCGGCGTGCTCGCCGTGATCTGGCTGCAGTTCTACTTCCTCCAGCGCAATCGCCCCGAGGACGTCGGGCTCACGCCGATCGACGATCCGCTGACCTCTGCCGACGAATCAAAGGAACCGAACGTGCCGCGCTCGACGAAGCTGTCGCGCGACGCGTGGACGAACATCCTGCTCGTCGGCGGCTTCTACTTCTGCGCGAAGCTGATCCGCTATGCCGTGTGGTCGTGGGCCGCGTATTTCCTCGCAAACACGTATCTGCTCAGCGACAAGCAAGCGAACGGGTACGCGACGGTGTTCGAGGTGGCCGGGCTGGTCGGCGCGTTCATCACCGGCTGGATGTCGGATCGGTTCTTCCACAGCCGCCGCGCCGGTGCATCGCTGATCATGATGCTCGCGATGACGGGCTGTATCGGCCTCCTCATCCTGTTCGGTGACGCCAGCGTCACGCTGTTCGTCGTCCTGCTCGGCGCCGTTGGCTTCACGCTCTACGGCCCCGATGCGCTCCTCTCCGGCGCCGGCGCGATGGACATCGGCGGCCGCCAGGCAGCGACGTTCGCGACCGGCGTGATCGCAGGGTTCGGTGCACTCGGTCCGATCGTGCAGGAGCTGGTGATCTCCCGGATGTACGACGCGAAGGGCGGCGATCTGACGCCGGTGTTCATCCTGTTGTTCTGCAGCGCCGCCGTGGGCTCGCTGTTCTGCCTGGTCCTGGTCCTTCGCAACCGGAGAGGCGGAAAAGGCATCTAGCGCACCGCCCGGTGTACGATGGGGAGAACCTTGCGCGTCCCCTCGATCCTCATCGTTCATCCCGACCGCAAGACCCAGCGGATCCTTCAGCGGATCCTCGGCACGACGGGGTATCGCGTCGACATCGCGGATGACCTCGATCAGGGCCTCCGCCTGATGAAGAATGGGGAAGCCGTGCTCGTCGTCGTCGACGGCGCGGCCGTGCTGACCGCGCAGATGACCGACTTCTTCGAGGCCGCGCGCGCCCGTGGAGCCGAAGCATGCATGACGCTTCTCGGTGCCGCCGCCATCGACCAGGTGCCGAAGATCCTCGGCATGGGCGCGGTCACGAACCTCCTCGTCCACCCGATGCCGGTGCTCGCCGAGGAGCTCACGATCACCGCGCAGAAGCTGATCCGCAACGAGCTGTTCGGCGTCGAGAAGTACCTCCTGTGGGGCACCGACTTCGCGACCACCATCATCACGAAGGCGAACCAGCGCGCCACGTTCGTCGGGGACCTCTCCGAGCAGATCCGTGCGCGCGGTCAGAGCGCGCGTGTGGCGTCGATGGCCATGCTCGTCGCCGACGAGCTGATCTCGAATGCCGTCCACAACGCGCCCGTCGATGCGAAGGGCGTGCACTACCGTAAGGACCTGGCGCGCGACACCGAGATCGATCTCGACGAGCGCCATCAGGTCCGCTTGCGCTGGGGATGTGACGCGCGCTACCTCGCGATCGAAGTCACGGACTTCTTCGGCTCGCTCGACCGCGACACGGTGCTCACCGCGCTCTCGAAGAACGACGTCCGAGAATCTGGTGGCGGTGCAGGTATGGGCGTCGCGCTCGCATATCGGTCCTGTGACCACCTCGTGTTCAATCTCGCACCCGGGAAGAAAACCGAGATCCTCGCGTTGATCGTGGTCTGTGTGGGGGGGTGGGTGGGGTTGTGGGGGTGGTGGTT
>JBBRBG010000073.1:0-39654 GCA_038206055.1 Haliangiales bacterium | reverse complement strand
ACCTGGATCTCGACGGTCCCCGCGGGGACGACGAACGGGACGTCGACGTAGTCACCGCCCGCGATCGGAACATCGGCCTCGTAGTGCATCTGCGAGAGCACGGCGAGCGCGGGAAGGAACATGGTCCGAGCGTACTACGGGGAGCAGTTCGTCCGGCGAAGTCCGTGGACCGGCCGCGGTGTCCGTGGGCCGGATGGTTCGGACATGCGCTCGCCGAGATTTCGCGCGGTTGTCGGTGGCGCGGCGGTTGCTCTGGGTCGGGCAATGTCTGCACGACCGAACCCCAACCACGCGAGGTATGCTGAGTCATGTCGATCGAGACCACCGACGCGGACTCCGAATTGCCGGACGTCGACGAGCGACTCGTCGCGCCGGAGTCGGGGTACGAGATCATCGACGGGATGGTAGTTGCGGTGCCGCCGGCCCATCCGCCGCACGCGACGCGGCAATCGAAGATCGCAGCGCTGTTCGAAGCCCAAACTCGAGTGGACTACGACGTCGCGACCGAGATGCTGACGCGGACGTCGAAGATCGATGACATCGCGCCGGACGTCAGCGTGTTCGCGCGCGCGCCGGATCCGAAGACAGGCGGACGGCGACTGGAAGAGCTCGTGGTCGAGATCATCAGCACGCAGACCATCGCCAACGCGGCGACGAAGGCCGAGAAGCTGAGCAAACGCGGCGTGCGGCGGGTGTTCGGGATCGATCTCGCACGGGGTCGCCTCCTCGAGTGGTCGCGCCAGCTCGGAACCTGGAGCATTCTCGATTCGAGCGCCGATCTCGTCGATCCGGTGCTCGCGACGCCGATGCCGCTCTCCGCGATGCTGGATGCCGGCCGCACCGATGACGCGGTCGCGCGAGCACTTGTCGCGAAGCACAACCCGATCGTCGCAGCCGTACGATCCGAGGGACTCGCCGAGGGACTCGCCGAGGGGCTCGCCGAGGGACTCGCCGAGGGATTCGCCGAGGGAACGAGCAGATCGATCCTGGCGGTTCTCGAAGCCCGCGGGATCCGGATCTCCGACGTGCAGCATGCAGCGATCGCCGCCGAGCGCGATCCGGAGCGCCTCGCTCGCTGGCTCGCCGAGGCCGCGACCTGCAGGGATGCGGCTGTGTTCGAGGACTAGGCGGAGAGGCCCGTCCACTCCGCGCTCTTGGTCCACAGCGTCTTCGCGAGGTCGACGTCGTCCGCGACCTTGTTCGGCTCCTTCTCCTTGCCGAAAGCCGTGTAGTAGCGGCCGCTCTGCTTCGCGAGGTCGGGCGACGTCGCGCACACGAGCGTGGACTTCGCGCCGTCCTCGGGCGTGATCATGAACTGCTTCACCAGCCAGCGAAACGGCGGCGGGATCCGGCGCCACGCATCGGTCGCGACCACGCCGGGGTGCACCGCGTAGGCGGTGACGTCGGAGCCTTCGAGGCGGCGGGCGAGCTCCTTGGTGAACAGCACGTTCGCGAGCTTCGAGACCTCGTACTCCTTCAGGCCGACGATCGTCTTGGTCGGCTTCTGCAGCGCATCGAAGTTGATCGACTTGGCCCGGTAGTGCGACGCGCTCGACACGTTGACGATGCGCGAGCCTGGTGTCGTCTTGAGGCGATCGAGGAGCAGGCGCGTGAAGAGGTAGTGGCCGAGATGGTTCGTACCGAACGTCATCTCGTAGCCGTCCTTGGTCTTGCTGCCGCGCTTCGCGACCACACCGGCGTTGTTGATCAGGCCGTGGATCTGCGGCGCCTTGTCGAGGAGCAGCTTCGCGCACGCGCGGACCGATGCCTGATCGCTGAGGTCGAGCGCGATGAACTCGATCTTGTCGTTGCCGGTCTCGGCCTTGATCTCGGCGATCACGGGTAAGGTCTTGGTCTGCGAGCGACACGCGAGGAACACGTGCGCGCCCTGTCGCGCGAGCTCCGTCGCAGAGACCTTTCCGATCCCGGTATTCGCGCCGGTGATGATGAACGTCTTGCCTGCGAGCTCTTGCGTCATGGCGGCACGATCGTGACGGATCGTCGACGGCGCAAGGGGGAGTGCGAAGATCAGTTGACCGCGAATGTGAGCCTGAGCTACGGCAGCGGCACAACATGCGTCTCCGCAGCGGTCTGGTCGCGTTCGTGGTGGTCCTGGGCGTGGTTCTGTTCGGATCTCGGTCGCACGCGGAAGACGAGCCCACGGGCGAGCCCGGCTCGGCCGCTCCCGCCGGTAACAACGACGAAGCGGGCTCAGCAGAGCCAGCCACTGGCTCCGCAACGGGCTCCGACGACCACCACGACGGAACCACGCCGGCCTCCGCGCAGGATGGTTCGGCGGATGGCTCGGCGGCGCACGCCGGCTCCGCGGTGCATGCCGGGGCCGCGAAGGTCGGCGATGCCGATGGCGATGGCGTGCCCGATGCGCAGGAGGACGCCGATCACGACGGCGTGCCCGACGCGAAGGAGGACTCCGACGGCGACGGCATCTCCGACCTCGACGAGAGGACGATGGAGGCGGACGTCGACATCAACGCGCCCGACGCCGATGGCGATGGCGTGCCGGATGCGCAGGAGGACGGCGACATCGACAACGACGGCGTTCCCGACGCCGAGCAGGAAGATCCGCCGACATCTCCGTTCGACGAGGACGGCGATGGCGTGATGAGCCCCGAGGAGATCACCGATCGGAAGGAGTTCAGCGAGTTCTTCGACGACATCCCGAACGAGCCCGATGACAAGGCGCTCGAGGCGCGGCCGAACGACGCGGAGCTCAAGCCGAGCGTCACCGTGGAGATGTTCCGCACCGGCGTGCGGCTCGTGAAGAAGATCGTGCTCGGCAAGATGGAGAAGAAGATCGCGAAGAGCTCCGACAAGAAGATGCGGACGTTCTCGATGATCATCTTCGGCGTCTCGGCGCTTGGCTTGCTGCTGCTCCTGATGCCGTTGGTCCTCGCGAAAAAGTACCCGGGCCAGGGCAAGACGCTGTTCAAGTACTCGGCGCTCGCGGCCGGCACGTTCATCGTCACGGTCAACCTGTTCGGCGGCGTGCTGTTCGGGCTGCGCACCGTGCAAGGCGCGATGTCGAACTACACGAACCCGAGCATCGCGATCGCGGCGGGCACGTTCGACACGCTCGATGACAACGCCGAGCGCTACATCGTGATGGGCAAGGAGCTGTTCCTGCCCACGCTCGAGCAGATGCGTAACTCGCCCGACGAGCAGCCGAGCGTGGCGCTCCTCGGCAACGGCATGAAGATCGTCCAGGACGCGAAGGTGTTCCTGAGCATCGCGAAGATGTTCAAGAAGGTCGATTTCATCTTCAAGATCCTCCCGATCATCCTGACGCTGCTCACGCTCGTGCTGTTCGTGCTCGCGATCCGGCCCACGCTGACCGAGATCATCAAGCTGCCGGCGACGGCGGCATCGGGGCAGGCGGAGGTCGGCAGGGAGGTCGTCGCGAACAGTCTGAAGCGGGTCCGCGGCGAGCTACTCGCGTCGCTGTGCCTGATCGGCGTGCTCGTGGTGCTCACGCTGCTCTCGGGCTGGGTGCTCGGTCAGGTCGTGAAGCCCGTCCTCGATGCGTTCCTCACGTACTTCAGCCTGACCGTCACGTATCTGCAGTTCGCGGAGGGCGCCTCGTCGGGCCTCGTGTTCATGACGCTGTTCGCGGTGATCCTGTTCCTCGTCCTCAACCTCGCGACGTTGATCGTGTCGATGTCGTTCTTCCTCGGCAAGTCGCAGAAGATCTTCCAGCAACGATTCAACGAGGGCACGCCGATCTCGACCCATCGGAAGTTCTTCAAGTGGGGCATCCCGTCGGTGCTGCTGGTCCAGATCTATCCGTGGATCTTCGTGTTTGTCGCATCGAAGATCCTCGCGGCGATCAACAGCAGCGTGATGGGTGGCGAGCTCAACGCCGAGTCCATCTCGTGGGGCAAGATGCTGATGGCCGGCCCGGCGTTCCTGGTGGTCGGCTTCGTGGTCCTGTTCTGGGCGGTCCGTGGCCTCAAGGCCATCAAGTTCCTCCAGGGCTACAAGGTGAAGCCGAAGCCTCCCAGGGCGTAAGTTTTCGCGGTACCAAGCGATCCATCTGCAGGCCCGACTCGTACTGGGTCGGCTCGCTTACCTTTGGGAGGATCTATGCGTACTCGGATGTTCGTGCTCGCCGCGGTGACCGCGGTTTCGTTGATGGCGTGCGGCGGCAAGGGCAAGGGCGACACCACCGGTGGTGGCGGCGGCTCGGCGATGGCCGAAAAGCCGCTCTATGACCGCCTGGGCGGCAAGGATGCGATCACCCCATTGGTCGACGACTTCGTCGCGAATGTCGCCGGCGACGCTCGGATCAACGCGTTCTTCGCGAACGCCGACGTTCCGCACTTCAAGCAGATGCTCGTCGACCAGATCTGCGCAGCGACCGGTGGTCCGTGCACGTACACAGGCAAGGACATGAAGACCTCGCACGCCGGCATGAACGTGAAGGAAGCGGACTTCAACGCACTCGTCGAGGACCTCGTGAAGTCCCTCGACAAGTTCAAGGTGCCGGAGAAGGAGAAGGGCGAGCTCCTCGGCGCCCTCGGCGGCATGAAGGGCGACATCGTCACCGCCAAGTGATCGTCAGTACGGCTTCCCGCCGGAGTTCCCGCCGGGGCCGTAGTCGCAGACGATCGTGCTCTTGAACTGCAGCGACGGACAGTCGCCGAGCGCGCAGCCGATCTCGTGCGAGTCACGCCACACGACCTGCGTGTAGTGGCCGCAGATCTTGCCGCCGGCGCACGCATCCGTCGCGTACGTGTAGTCCGCGCCCTCGGCTGCCCACGACGTCACGGCCTGCTGGCCCGAGGCCGTGCCACTCGACGCGAAGATGTTCTCGCCGACGTAGTACGGGTGACCGGTCGAGCGACCCGCGTTGTGATCGACGAGGCCGGTCGGCGCCTCCGTGTCCTTGCACTGCGCGACCCACGCGGCTGCGGTTGCCGCGAGCGCGGGGCTCCACGTCAGCGCCGGCAGCGGCGTTCCCGTCTGCACCATCGCGCGCACCTGGTTGTGCGCGGCAGTGATGCCGGTGAGGTTTGCCGGTTCGCCAACGATCGGCGCTGCATCGACGATCGCCGAACCGCCGTCATCGCCGCAGGCGGCAAGGCCCAGGAGCACGACCCAGAAGTTGGCCAAGCTTGCGAGGCCGCACTTGTGCATGCCTCAAGGATAACGTACTACGCGCGACAGAGGCTCTATCGAGTAACGACGACAGCGACCACCACCGACGGATGCAGGGAAGCCAGTGAATATGCTGGCACAGCCCCCGCTACTGTGACCGGGGACGACGCGGCACGATGCCACTGGGAAACTGGGAAGGCGCCGCTTAGGACGAACCGGAAGTCAGGACACCTCTCCGACGGAATTTCTTCGGGTGTGAAGCACGCGTAGGTTGCGCGTTGGTCACACCCCGTCACGTGGGGTGACCAATGAACCGACTCCTCCGCTTCTGCATGTTCGCCGTGCTGGCATTCGCCGGTGCGGACGTGCGTGCAGACGAGCCGGTGCCGGTGAAGATCGCACCGGAGGAGACCATCTTCGTGATCAGCGCGCCGCCCGACGAGGGCGCGGTCGATCGCAAGCGCGCGCTCGGCGAGGCGCCGTTCGTGACGGTGCTGCACCCCGGTGGTCATCCGGCGACGACCTCGGTGGCGGATGCCATCGCGACGAGCGCGGGCGCGTTGACCTCGAGCCTCGGCGGTCTCGGCGCGTATCAGAGCGTCAGCGTGCGCGGCGCTTCGCCGGGTCACACCGCGGTGCTGATCGATGGCGTACCGCTCGCGAAGCTCGCCGCTGTCACCGTCGACCTCGGCCGGTTTCCACTCGATGCCTTCGGCGAGGTCCAGTTCTATCGCGGCGCCGTACCGATCGAGCTCGGCGGTGCCGGCGTAGGCGGTGCCGTCAACCTCGTGACGCACCTGGGGCGCGGACCACACGGCGAGCGCCTGACCGCGTCTCTCGGCATGGGCTCGTACGGAGCACGCCGCTTCCGCGCGCACTGGGGCGACGAGCTCGGCGAGACCATCCACGTGCTGTCGTCGACGACGATCGGCTACCAGGGCGCGACCGGCGACTACTCGTACTTCGACGATAACGGCACGCTGCTCAACCCGCGTGACGACGGCTATCGCGTGCGCGGCAACAACGGCTTCGATCAGATCGATGCCGCCACCCGGTTCGCGACGCGCGAGCGTCCGATCGGTGCGGGGCTACGCTTCGCGTGGAAGCGCGAAGGGCTCCCGGGCAGCATCGCGGCACCCGCGCCGACCGCGAAGCTGCGCACGCTCGACGGGATCTTTGATGCGTACGGCGAGACGACCGCCGGCGACTGGATCGGGCATCAGCTCGGCTACGCGCTACTCGAGCTGCAGACGCTCACCGATCGTATGGGCGAGCTCGGTCTCGGCGACGCGGAGCGTTCGTACACCACGGTCTCGCTCGGCGTGTCGTCGACGTGGCACCGGCCGATCGGCGCGCATCGCATCTCCGCCGGTGGCGAGCTGCGCGCCGATGACTTCCGCGATCACGACGACCGCGCCGCTACCGATGCGGTGTCGGGCACGCGCGCGGGGGGGGCGGTGATGGCGGCGATCGATCTCTCGCTCGCACCGCAGCTCGTGGTCACCCCGGCGATGCGGCTCGAGGCGCTGGCTTCGGCGCCCACACCGCTCAGCGTCGGGCCGATGGCCGGCGTGGAGGTGACGTCGCGCTGGGACGTGGTGCCGAGCCCGCGGCTCACCGCGTTGTTCGCGGTGACGCCCGACGTGGCGATCAAGGGCAGCGCGGGACTCTACGCACGGTTGCCAACGCTGCTCGAGGTGTTCGGCAACCGCGGCTTCATCCTCGGCAACCCGGAGCTGAAGGTGGAGCGCGGACCCTCGAGCGATCTCGGCTTCGTGTGGGCGCCCTCGCGCGCGCAGGCGGACGGCAAGATCGACCGCATCCTCGTCCAGGGCGACGTGTTCGCGAATCGCGCGCACGACACGATCGCGCTCGTCACGTACGCGGGCTACGTCACGAAGGCCGCGAACATCGGCGACACGCAGGCGTACGGGGCCGAGCTGATCGCGTCGGCGCGGCTCGAGCAGACGCTGAGCGTGACCGCGAGCTACACGCGCCTCGTCACCGAGCAGATGTCGACCGACGTCAGCGTCAATGGCAAGCCAGTACCGCGGCGCCCGGGTCACGTGCTGTACGCGCGCGCGGATGCCGAGCGACACCTGCTCGACCGCACCGCCTCGATCTGGATCGACGCGGCCTACCAGGCGGAGAGCTTTCTCGATCCGGCGAGCCTCGGGCGTACACCACGGCGGTTGCTGGTCGGCACCGGAGCGCGGATCGAGATCATTCCGCGCCTCGGCATCGCGATCGCGATCGCGAACGTCGGCGATCGCCGGATCGCATACCTGCCGCTCGACTCCGGCGCGGCCCCATCGCCGACACCGCTCACCGATGTCTCCGGGTTTCCGCTCCCCGGGCGCAGCTTCTATCTGTCTGTCGACTGGACCCACTAAGAGAACGAGGACGTCATGACCAAGTCGCTTGCCCTGATCCTGCTCGCCACCGCAGCATGCGGTGACAACCGCCAAGTCGCGGACCACCCCGATGCCGCCTCCTCCGTCGATGCGGGGCCTCAGCCGCTGCGCGCCGTGGTGGTCGCCGGTGACTTCATGGCCGGTCATCCCGGTGTGATGTCGGTCGTCGACGTGAAGGCTCGCACCATCACGACCAACGTCGCGCCCGCCGGCGCGATCGGTAACGATCCGGTGCTCCGCAAGATCGGCGACGAGTTGCTCGTGGTGAACCGCTCGAGCAGCAACAACGTGACGATCCTCGACGCGAACACCTACGCGCTCGTCGAGCAGCTCGGCACCGGTGCCGGGTCGAACCCGCAGGACGTCGCGGTGATCGGCGAGAAAGTGTTCGTCGCCACCCTCGGCAACAAAGGTGCTGTGGCGCTGACGCGCGGCTCGACCACCATCACCGAGATCGATCTCTCGGCCGATGATCCGGACGGCAAGCCGAACTGCAACTCCGTCTACTACGCGTTCAACAAGCTGTACTTCTCGTGCGGCCTGCTCGACGACACGAACGTCAACCTCCCCGCGCGCGGCCTCGGCAAGGTCTACGTCGTCAATCCCACCACGCTCGATGTCGAGAACACGATCACCCTCAGCACGGCGAACCCGATCGCGTTGTTCGAGCAGATTCCGGCGGCATCGCCCCATGCGAACGATCTCGTGATACCGACGATCGACTTCGGCACCGGCGCGGGCTGCGTCGAGCGGATCGCCACCGCCAGCCAGTCGGCGGCGGGCTGTCTCGTGCAGAACCCCGCCGCGTACGCGTTCTCGGGCCGAGCGACTTTCGGCGCCTCGCCCACGATGTACCTCGGCGTCGCGAGCTATCCGATGGGCTTCGTGCGGAAGGTCGATCTGTCGACCGACACCATGTCGCCCGACGTGCTCACCGCCACGGGCCAGGTCGTGGGTGACATCGTCGGCTGTGACAACGGCGAGCTCGTGGTTGCGGACAACCCATTTCCGCCGAGCACGGCGCCCGCGGGAATCCGGATCTATCAGGGCGCCAGCGAGAAGACGACGGCGCCGCTCGCGGTCGGCCTCAAGCCCGCCTCGTCGCACGGCATGGTCTGCTATTGACCTGCGCAACGCTTCGCGTTGCTGCGCGCCCCACGTTCGTGTGGCTTGCAGTTGACTGAGGCAAATCGGGACGGCGGTGCGCCACGTCGTCACGCGTGAACGCGCCGAGTGCTGATAGTCAGCGGCAACCGCAGGTATCACTCCACATCGGTGCGTGTACCGCCGGTGTGCGACAGCACCGCCGATCGCACGACTGCGAACGTGGGCTCGCGCACCGAGTTTCGTCGAACTTCGCGGACAGCCGTGCGCAGCTCCCGCTCTCCGGCGCTGACATGTCTCGGCTGCGCCGATCGTGCAACGGGCGTGGCACTCCGCGTGAACGAGCAGTGATCGAACTGCGATGGAGGAGACCAACCCAGAACCATGACCAGGTCTGTTTGAACTTACTCCTCGGCTAGCACCGGTCCCGATGCCCATCGGACGGTGCTGGTCGTATTTTCGGCGGCCGTCAGAGCTTCGCGTGCGGGCAGTAGCGCGCGATCACGGCGAACAGCTCGGCGGAGTGGAGCGCGACTTCCTTGGCTGCGGCGATCGCGTCGTCGCACTTGCGCTGGAGCGCGAGCACACGGGCGGCGAGAGCCACGTAGGTGTCCTTGGTGATGTCCTTGTACGCGCCCGTGTTCTGCGCCGCGAGCGCCCGGAGCGCCTGGATGTTCCCGGTGAGCGCGTAGCCGCGGAACACGTCACCGAGCCCGGGGCTTTCGCCTCCGAACTTCGGCGCCGCGAGCGACCTCGAGCCGGCGGCGTCGAGCCGTCCCATCTGCACTTCGAGGTGGACGATGCTCTGCGTTGCTTCGTCGCGGTTCTGACCGGCCATCTCCTCGAGCACGAGCTGCGCCGCATGGAGCATTCCGGCTTCGACGAGCGCGTACGCGACCTGGCCTGCGCTCTCGCGATGGACGCGAATCATCGCGACCGCACCGTCGAGATCCTTGCGAAACGCATGGGCCATGGCGAGCGACGCCCAGATCTCGGCCTCGTCCTGGCTCTCCGCGACCGCTCCAGCTTCGAACGCCGCCGAGGCGGAAGTGTCACCGAGCCGTGCATGAAGCTC
This sequence comes from Haliangiales bacterium, assembly GCA_038206055.1. Lineage (GTDB taxonomy): Bacteria > Myxococcota_A > Polyangia > Haliangiales > Haliangiaceae > JABFXX01. Next base: position 29,946 of record JBBRBG010000073.1, on the reverse strand, counting down.
CGCGAGCTTCGCCAACCCGAGCGCGCGATCGACGGGCTCGAGCTTCACCAGGCGTGCCGGCACCGGTGCGGCGATGGCCTTGGCCGTCGCCGCGTCACCACCGAGCGCGAGCTCGCGCGCGATGTCGATCGCCCATGGGGATGGCGTCTCGAGCGCCAGCCGCGCGGCCTCGCGCGCGAGATCCACGGCGACGACCGTTTTCCCTGCGTGCCTTGCGAGCGCTGCCAGCCGCGCGAGGGTCCACGGCCGCACATCCTTTGGACCCTCCTGGACCTTCGCGACGATCGCGTACCACGCAGGCGACGAGACCTCGATCTCGTCGATCTTGCTCGGAACGCGCGCCGCGACGAGCGTCGCGAGGCGATCGACCACCGACGGCTCCTGGATCCGGTTCGGCGCGAGCAGGATCGCCGGCAACTGGTCGCCGATACCCGACCTCTCCAGTCTCGCCATTGCGTCGTCGAGGAGCTTGGCCGCTCCTGCGCGGTCGCCGAGTGCGATCATCACCTCGACCGCTTCGACGAGAGCCTCCGCGCCGCCGCTGCTGTCGTCCTTGCGGGCGGCGGCGAGCGCCACTTTCAGCGTCGCGTTCGCAGGCTCTGGCTGCTTCGCGACGACTTGCGCGAAGGCCAGAGCGACCAGCGCCGACGGTGACGGCTTGAGATCGGGTGTCATCTGGCGCTGCGCCCGCTCGAGCGGCGTGGTCGGCGCAGCGATCGGTTCCGGCGGCGGGGGCGGCGGTTCCTCCTTCTTCTTGCTACACGCGAGCAGCAGGACGATCAGCCACGAGAGCTTCCCGCGCCTCACTCGCGCGGCCGAACGCAGTAGACCTCGGCGACGACCTCGATCGTCGACGACGGTGATGTGTTGCGATAGTCGCAGCGCCAGCCCGATGCCTGATTCGCGTCGGCCATCGCGAGCGGGCGCGCGGCAACGAGCTGCGCCATCCACTGCGGATCGGCGTAGCAGCCGCCCGTGACGAGCAGATCGACGGAGCGCTCGCAGGTCACCACGGCGGTCGCGACGAGGCCGGCACCGACGGAGATCCGCGCTTCCTTGCGCTGGATGTCGGTCTTGTTGCCGTAGGCGGCGGCAGGGCCGGGCGGACCTTTCGGACCCTGCGGTCCCTGCGAACCTTGCAGGCCCTGGATGCCCTGCAGGCCCTGGATGCCCTGCCCGCCCTCGGCGCCTGAGGGTCCCGGGTTGCCGATCGGGCCGCGCGCCCCTTCCGGGCCGGCGGGACCAAGGCCGAATGGACCCGCCGGGCCGGTGGGACCGGGAGGGCCCGGAGGGCCCACGGGGCCCGATGGACCGAAGATGCCCGCGGCCTTGCCACGTGAGAGAAGCTCGTCGCTGACCTTCTTCGCATCGACCGCGCCCTTGGTCTCCAGCGCGCTGACCCGGACGTCGTGATCGTCGATCCGCGCCACGGTCTGGTCCAGGCGCTTTTCGGTGTCGCCCGCTCGGCATGCGCCAAGCGCTATCAACACCGCGAGAATACGCACATCCGCATCCTACAGAAGGCCGGTTTTTTGCGCTCGTCGATCGGGAGGAGTACGACCGAAGGCGATGATGAGAAGCGTTGATGCTTGAGCTGGTCGATGTACGACTCGACCACCCCCGCGGTGGATCGCCACCGCTGGTGACGAACGCCAACCTCGGCGTCGCCGGTGGGCAGGTCGTGGTGATCGTCGGGGCAGCCGGGGTGGGAACGTCCCGCATCGTCGCCGCGGCGCTCGGAGAGGTGGCAATCGCAGAGGGACGGATCGAGGTGCTCGGCCGCGATGTCGGCAAGCTCCGTCGGTCGTCGCTGCGCCTGCTTCGCCGCCGGATCGGCATCGTGCCGCAAGATCTGTGCTTGCTCGAGGATCGCAGCGCGCAGCTCAACGTGGTGCTGCCGCTCGAGATCGATGGGATTCCGCGCTCGGTCTCGGTGGCGCGCGCCGCCGAGTGCCTCGCCCGGATGGGGCTCGAGGACGAGGCTTCGCTGCCGGTTGATTGTCTGTCGTCGTCGGCGCGTCAGCGCGTCGCCGTGGCTCGCGCGATGGTGCGCGACCCCGAGATCATCCTCGCGGATCATCCGACGAGCGCGCAGGACGCCGAGGGTGCCGAGCGCGTGTGCGAAGCGTTCTACGAGGCGGCGAGCCGCGGCAAGAGCGTCATCGTGTTCGCGCGCGATCCGGCGCTGCGCGAGATCGCCGAGCGCAACCACTGGCGCCAGCTCGCGCTGATCGATGGACGTCTGATGCCCCTCGGCGATGTCGAGCTCGATGGCCGGTCGATCGAAGAGGTCCTCGTCGGCATCGAGAGTGCGCCGACCCCGCTGCATCCGCAGAACGACGAGCCGGGGATCCCGAACCTGGTCAGGTTCCCGATCACCGCTCGTACCGCAGGTGCCCGATGAAGATGCGCACGCTCCGCAGGATCCGCGCGCTGGCACCACGCCACCTGCGCCGTCGCGACTTCGATCTCAGCGACGCCACGATGGAAGCCGATCCGGGGCCGCCACCCGAGGCCGTGTTCGATCGCGTCACCGGCCCCTATGATCACCGCCGTGGCTACTCGAGCGTCGGCCCCGGCGCGGTGGACGAGGAGACGTGATCCCACGCTTCCTGTCGGCGCTGCGACGAACCCGCGGGATCGTCGCAGAGCGACCCCGCGCTGCACTGTGGACGATGCTCGCGCTGACCTGCGCGCTGTTCGCCGCTGGCGTGGCGGCGGTCGCGGCCGACAACGTGGATCGCTGGGCGGAGCGCCCGGGCGAGGGCGCGAGCATGGTCGTGTACCTCGGCGAAGGCGTGGCAGAGGCGCGCGCGCAGGAGCTGCTCACGGAGCTGCGCACACTCCCCGGTGTGGAGCACGCGGACCTCGTTCCGCCGGCAGAGTCCGCGCGGCAGTTGCAGCAGGCGCTCGGCGCCGATAACTCGCTGCTCGAAGGCGTGGAGCTCGGCAGCCTGCCGGCCTCGGTCGAGGTCACCCTGGCACCCGGCGTGCGCGATGTGGTTGCGATCAGTCCGACGGTGCGGGCGCTGCGCGGAGCCCAGGGCGTGGATGGCGTGATCGTCGAAGACGGCGGTGACGATCGCACGGCGAGCGCGCTGCATACGATCCGCCTGGTCGCGTGGGGCGGGGCGGCGTTGTTCGCGGGGCTCGCGCTGATCATCGTGCTCGCCGCGATCCGCGTGCGGCTCGATCGCTCGCAGAACGAGATCGCGGTGGCGCGGCTCCTCGGCGCGGGCGGAAGCTTCTACATCATCCCCACGGCGCTCGCCGGTGCGCTGCAGGGCGCGGTCGCCGCGCTGCTGGCCGCACTCGCCGTGTGGGGCGGGGCGCGAGTCTACGGCGAAGCGATCACCGATGCGCTTGCCGGCTCGCTCGGCGCCGTCGAGGTGATCGTGCCGACCGGGATCGAGCTGCTGCTGTTCATCGCTGCGGGAGCCGCGCTCGGGTTCGTCGGTGGTGCCCTGGCGGGAGCATCGCGTGTTGCGCGCTAGCTCGCTGGTGATCCTGCTCGCGCTCGTGGGCTCCGCGCGCGCAGAGGATCGCGAGCCGATGAACGAGCAGCCGGTTGCGGCGCCCGTGGTGAATCCCGTGCTCGGGCCGATCGATCCGCGCGCCCAGCTCGCGGACCAGCTCGCCGACGAGGCGAAGACCATCGACAAGACGATCGGGACGGTCGCCGGGAAGCTGGCCGAGGCGGATCGCGTGAGGCTCGAGCGCCTTCGCGCCGCATATCGCCTGCTCCGCGCGCCGCTGCGCTCGAGCGCGACCGCACCGGAGCGCATGGCCGCGGCGCGACGGCGTGCGGTGGCGCGCTTGCTGGTCGATCGCGATGCCGCCGAGCGAAGTCTTCTGACGGACGAGACGCAGCACCTGAAGGACGCGCAGGTGCGGACCGCCGCCGAGGTCCAGAAGGTCGCCACCATCACGCTCCCCGTCGATCTCGCGCGCCCGGTGAAAGGCACGGTGGCGAGGAAGTTCGGCACGCTCGTCCACGAGCGCTCGGCGGCGCTGCTGTCCCGCCGCGGCATCGATCTCGAGGTCGAGACCCGCGCGAACGTCGCCGCGATGGCGGACGGCACCGTGCGCTACGCCGGCCCGATCCGCGGCCTCGACGAGGGCGTGATCATCGATCACGGCGACTACTACACCGTGATCGCGAAGCTCGACGATCTCGTCGTTCCCGTCGGTGCGCCGATCCACCGCGGCGATCGGATCGGTCACGCAGCGCGCTATCGCGTTTACGTCGAGGTCCGGGTCAAGCTCGGCGCCGGCGGCCTGCCGATCGATCCCGAGCCGCTGTTCGAGAAGCCGAAGAAGAAACCGCGCTAGACTTTCGCCGTGTCGCGCGCTTCGCTGTCCTTGCCTTCCCACCTCGCCGCGTTTACCGCGGGGGCATTGATCGCCGTCTCGGTCAGCGCGACCGCCGTGCCGCGCGATGTGGCGCGCTTCAAGGCGCTCGATGCGTTCGCGCAGGCGCTGTCGACGGTGCAGACGAGCTACGTCGATCCCGTGGACGAGAAGAAACTCCTCTACGACGCTGCGCGCGGCATGCTGCACAACCTCGATCCCCACTCGACGTTCCTGCCCCCACAGCGCTACCAGCACCTGCGCCAGGACACCGAGGGCGAGTTCGGTGGCGTCGGCGTGACGCTGCTCCCCGGTGAGCTCGACGATGCGCGCCCGCGCGTGCCGCCGTACCCGACGATCGATGAGGTCCTCGAAGGCTCGCCCGCCGAGGTCGCGGGTCTCCAGCTCGACGACGCGGTGGTCTCGATCGACAACCAGGCGACCGCGGAGATCGGCCACGAGATCAAGGAAGCCGGCGCCTGGGAGACGAAGATGCGCGGCGCCTCGGGCACGCGCGTGATCGTCGGCATCCTCCGCACCGGCTGGAAGGATCCGAAGCTGTTCACGCTGATCCGCGCGCAGGTCAAGCAGCCGAGCGTGAAGCACAAGCTCCTCGAGAAGGGGATGGGCTACCTCGCGATCACGCGGTTCTCCGAGGCCACGTCGTCGGATGCGGCGGCCGCGCTCGCGGCACTACGTCAGCAGGGCGGGCTCGAGGTGCTCGTCCTCGATCTGAGGAACGATCCCGGTGGGCTCGTCGATCAATCGATCATGGTCGCGGATCAGTTCCTCGACGGCGGGACGATCGTCTCGATCCGCGGTCGCTCCGGCACGGAGAACCAGACGGCACATAAGGGCGGGCTCGCGGTCGGCGTGCCGGTGATCGTGCTCGTCGATCAAGGAACGGCCTCGGCCGCGGAGATTCTTGCCTCGGCGCTCCGCGATAATGGACGCGGGAAGCTCGTGGGTTGGCCGACCTACGGGAAGGGCACGGTGCAGACGTTCTTCGATCTCGAGGACGGCGCCGGCCTCAAGCTGACCACGGCGCGGTACTTCACCCCGAAGGGCAACTCTCTGGAATCAAAGGGCTTGATTCCCGACGTGAAGGTCGAAGCATTCACTCCCGACGAGATCGTCGCCGGCAGTGGAAGCGGTAGTGGCGCGGGCCCAGGTAACGGTGCAACAATCATCGAGTCGGGGACCGACGACCCACAGCTCACCGCCGCCGTAAAGCTTGCTCGCCAAGCTCTCCGGGGCGGAAGCAAGTAGTCGGCCCCACGGTTGTTTTCGTAAAGCTTGGACTGGTACAACCAATGACACGTTGGTCTCAACTCCGAGACTGACGCCTACACGCGGGGACTCAACCGACGATGTTCAAGCTGGTGATCCAGGATGACGAGGGGAAGACAACGGTCGTCCCTCTGATCCGCGACGAGATCACGATCGGGCGCAAAGAAGGCAACACGATCCGCCTCACCGAGCGGAACGTGTCGCGGCGCCACGCTCGCATCCTCCGCAACAACGGTGAGGTCCACATCGAGGACCTTGGCAGCTACAACGGGATCCGCGTGAACAACGCGCGGATCGCCGAGCGGGTCAACCTGCGCGTCAGCGATCAGGTCCAGATCGGCGACTACAAGCTCTACCTCAAGGCAGAGGGAGTCGAGCAGGTCGATGACGCGCGCACGATGCCCATCGAGCGCGTCGATTCGCAGACCGCCACCGACGTGATCTCCGCCGTATCGCCGCAGTCCGCGCCGACCCAGCCGCTCGGGGTCCCGCAGACGCCGCTCGCCGCTTCCGGTCTGGCCTCCGGCTTGGCCGCGAGCCAGTCGCTCGTCGGCAACCCGAACCGCACGCTCGTCGCGATCGCGGATACCGATCCAGCGGGTCGGCCGGTCGCCACGGCTGCCGCCGTCGCCGCGCTCACCGCGAGCGCCGGATACGGCAAGCTCGTCGTCCTGTCGTCGAACTTCGCCGGCAAGGAGTTCGAGCTCTCGCGCCCGCAGATGATCATCGGCCGCACCGACGAGAACGACATCGTCGTCAACCACCGGTCGATCTCTCGCAACCACGCCAAGCTGGTGCGCGAGCCCGATACCGGTCGCTATACGATCAGTGACCTGCAGTCGTCGAACGGCGTGCGGGTCAATGGCCAGGACTACGGCAAGGTCGAGCTCCGGCGCGGCGATGTCGTCGACCTCGGCCACGTGCGCCTGCGGTTCGTCGAGCCGGGCGAGGACTTCGTGTTCGCGCGCGACGCGGTGATCACCGACGTCCCCGATGCAGGCGGCAAGAAGGGCCTGCTCGTCGCGATCGTACTCGGCGTCCTGCTGCTCGGCGGCATCGGCGTCTACTTCGCGATGAAGGGCGGCGGCAAGGAGGAGACAGTCAAGGCTGGCTCCGGCTCGGGCACCAACAGCACGATCGATAACGGCGGCAGCAACGGCAGCGGGACGCAGGTGGCCAACAAGGAGCCGGGCTCCAATGGCACCGACAATGTCGTGATCGAGGTCGATGCGGGCATGGTTGCGACCGTCGAGATCGACGCGGCGACCGCGGCGCTCACGAACCCCAACAACACGACGAACAACTCGGCGGACGACGTCAAGATCGAGTGCTTGAAGCTCGCGGCCGACAAGAAGTGGCCGGACCTCGTCACCTGCACCGATCGCCTCGCCTCGGCGGATCCCGCGACCGCAAAGTCGCTTCGCACGAAGGCCGTGATGGAGAACAAGGCCGATACCTCGCAGCGCAAGGTGACCGACTCGCTGAAGGACAAGAAGTACGCGACGGCGAAGAGCGAGCTCGACAAGATCCCGGCCGACTCCGTCTATCGTACGGATGCGAAGGCCGCGTACGACGCCGCGGTCGGCACGGCCGCGACCGATATCGCCGAGCAGGCGCGCGCGCTGGCCGCAGACCACAAGTGTGGCGAGTTCGAGCGCCTGGTCGCCAAGGCGGGTCGCGAAGGTACCGACACCAAGCTCGGCAACACGCGCTGCAAGCCCGATGTGGTCGTGGTGAAGAACCCGAACACGAACCCGAACACGAATCCGAACACGAACAACGGGTCGGGCAACACGCAGACGCCGCCGCCGGCCGCCTGCGACGCTGATGCCCTGCGCGACAAGGGTCAGGACCACCTCCAGACCGGTATGGACGCTGCGGCCCTGGCCGCCTTCGAGGCCTCCATGAAGTGCCGCGCCGACGCTGGCCTGCTCCGCCTCGCGTTCATGGCCGCCTGCAGGTCCAAGAACGCGGCGAAGGCCAAATACTACTATCCGAAGCTGCCCACGGCGACGACCACGGGCATCGTCCAGATCTGCGTCCGCAACGGCATCACGCTGCCGTAGACAGCGCATATCCGCGGAGCGAGAACGCTAATGTTGCCGCTTGTTTGACCGGGCCCGTGCACCTGGTGTAACGAGGGGCTACGGAGGCGACATGTTCGTCCGCTCTGCCCGCGCTTGGTCTGTGTGTCTGCTTGGCTTGGCGATCGTTGGTGCGGGTACGCACCGGACGAGTGCTGAACCTGCGGGCGATATCGAGCTCAGTGGCTTTCGCCCCGCGATGGATTCGCGTGGTTACCTGACGGTCAACGCATCGCAGGTCCTTGGCCACAAGGAGTTCTCGTTCGGTCTTGGGTCGCTCGACTGGGGCCACAAGCTCCTGAGCTTCGAGAGCGGTGGCAACACCTACCAGGTCACGAACATCATCACCGCGACCCTGATCGGCGCGTTCGGCCTCAAGGCCGGGCCCGTCGAGCTCGAGTTCGGTGTGTCCGCACCGCTGCGGATCATGAACGGCGATCGCGGCCCCGATAACCTCGGTGGGCCTGGACCCAACGACGACCAGGCGTTCAAGATCGACGGCCAGGGTCTCGGCAACATCGGCTTCCACTTCAAGACGCGATTCATCAAGACCAGCCGGCCGCCGCACGTCGGCCTCGGCGTGATCGCGAGCATCTACCTCGGTGCGATCAGTGACTCGAAGGGCAAGTGGCTCGGCGACGCGAAGCCGGTGCCGCAGATCATCGGCATCCTCGACAAGGAGTTCGGCCGCACCGGTCGTCTCCGCATGTCGCTCAACGCTGGCATCCGCCTGCGCCCGACGGAGACGTTCACGCAGAACGACGCGACGCACCCGAGCGGGCTGCCGGCGCCGGTGACGAACCAGACGATCACGGCGAGCGCCGAGATCCCGTTCGGGTTCGGGATCGCATACGCGATCTCGAAGCAGAAGTTCGACATCGTCGGCGAGGTGTTCGGCGGCGTACCCCTTGGCGACCACGAGAACTTTCAACCGGTCGAGGCGCTCGCAGGCGTCAAGCTGTACCTCGCGCGGAACTCCTTCTTGTCCCTTGGCGCCGGCACCGGCCTGCAGCCGAAGAAGGGTGCGAATCCAGACTTCCGCGGCATGATCGGGATCGTCTTCGAGCCGAACATCGGCGACCGCGACGGTGACGGCCTCAAGGACGACGTCGACAAGTGCCCGGATGATCCGGAGGACTTCGATGGCTTCGAGGACGAGGATGGCTGCCCCGATCCGGATAACGATCGCGACGGCATCCTGGACGACGACGACAAGTGCCCCCTGATCCCCGAGGACAAGGACGGCTTCCAGGACGAAGACGGCTGCCCCGAGGGCGACAAGAACGATCGCGACGGCGACGGCATCCTCGACAACGTCGACAAGTGCCCCGACGAGCCCGAGGACTTCGATCAGTTCGAGGATGTGGACGGCTGCCCGGATCCGGATAACGACCAGGACGGCATCCTCGACGTTGACGATCTGTGCCCGAACGATCCCGAGGACAAGGACGGCTTCGAGGACGAGGACGGTTGCCCCGATCTCGACAACGACAAGGACCGCATCCTCGACAAGGACGACAAGTGCCCGAACGAGCCGGAGACCTACAACGGCCTCGATGACGAGGACGGTTGCCCGGATCGCGGTCGCGTCGTCGTCACCGACACGGCCATCGAGATCCTCGACATGGTCTACTTCGAGTACAACAAGGCGATCATCAAGTCGCAGTCGTTCCCGATCCTCGACGCGGTCGCCGCGACGCTGCAGGGCAACCCGAGCATCGCGCTGATCGAAGTCCAGGGTCACACCGACGAGCGTGGCGATGACGCCTACAACCTGGATCTCTCCGATCGCCGCGCCCACGCCGTCGAGAAGTACCTCGCCGACAAGGGCGTCGATGCCAAGCGCCTCTCGGCGCAGGGCTACGGCGAGACCCAGCCGATCGACCGCCTGCACAACGAAGCGGCCTGGGCCAAGAACCGCCGCGTGGCGTTCTTGATCCTCAAGCGCGCCTCGGACTAACCGTGGCGCTGGCGCGTTGGCCTGGTAGGCTTTCAGCGTGATCAAGCTGCTGTTCTATCTGGCGCTCGCGGTGGGCCTCGCCTACTGCGGAGCGACGGTGAAGCTCGGCAAGCGCACGTTCTTCGGACACGTCAAGGCGATCTGGGCGACCGAGGAGGTCCAGGATCTCAAGACCGGTGTGCGGGAGACAGCGGGCCCCGCGGCACGCGATCTCAAGAACAAGGTGCACGAGTTCACGGCCGATGATCCCACCGGGGCGCATCCTGGCTCGGCGGCGAAGGGTTCTGGCTCGTCGGCGCCGGCGAAGCCGTGAAGTTCCTGCTCACCGAGCAGCTGATCGAGGAGGCGAAGCGCTTCGAGCTGCGCTCGTCATGCCGCCACTGCTTTCTGTGGATCGAGCGGCTCGGCAAGTGCGCGCACGACTGGCCCGATGAAGGTCAGCGGCGGTGGCCGATCGATGCGCCCGATCCGGTGACGGGGGAGCGGCCGACCGAGGCCGCGTTCTGCAAAGAGTTCGAGCTGGCCTAGTCACCTCCGCCGCAGCCGACGACAGCGAGGAGCGAGAGCACGGCAGACGAGCAAGTCATCCACTTTGCGCACGCTGCGATCGTCGCGTGACCTGAGGCAACGTTTGCTCAACCTCGCAATGCTGTTGCGGCCCCCCTAGTGACGAACGACGAGGCGCTTCGCGGTCTCAGGAGAGAAGTACGTGATGGGCGAGTTCACGTGATGGAGTTTGAAGTCCAGCGCGAACGGGATGTTGTTCACCTTGAGATCGACGTGCGCGTTGAACGTGTAGTCGCCGCTCGGTGCGTCGAGCAGGTTGAGGGACAACAGGCCGTCGTTCGTGAATTCCCGTTGTTCGGGGATCGCGGCCTGATAGACCGCTTGGTTGTCGATGAAGATCGCACCGCCAGCCTTGGCGTGGGTCATGAGGCCCACGAAGGGGTCCGCCACGATCCGCACGATCGCGATCGGGTGCGTATCGCTGACGGAGACCACCTGGATCGTCGCCAGATCCGGGTCGGAGTCTCCGTTCGCGACCAGCAGGAACCAGCCGCTATTCGTGGCATCGACCGCGATCCGCCAGTCGTCGCCGTAGACGACCTCGAAGGCTTGTACGCCGGCGTCGAGGGGGACGTCGCTCGCACTGCTATCGACGGCAGCGCCGTCGCTCGTGGCGGCATCAGGAACGATCTTGTCCTCAACGCTTCCGCAGGCTGACAGCAATGTGGTGACGAACAACAGGGTGCGGATCATCAGCTGGATCCTCTCCAACTCCACCGGCAAAGTCCACGCGATCTACGTCACGGCGGCGTGAAGGTGCCGGTGAGCGTCGCAGTGCCGAGGTTCGTCGCGAGCAACGTGACGAGCTGCTCCTTCGTGGTGGCCATTGTCGCGCCCGTGACGGTCGCGGTGGAGAGCGCGTAGATCTTGAACTGGTACATGTGCGCGGAGCCGGGGCACGGACCGGCGTATCCGCGGGTGCCGGCGTAGTTGTTGGTCTGATGCGCGCTTGGAACATCGGGCGGCGCGTAGACCTTGTCGACATCGCCGGTGATGGTCGTCGTGGCGAGAGGGATGTCGTAGAGCGCGGAATGCACGAGCGGCTGCGGGGTGATGTCGGTGAACACGATCGCGAAGCTCAGCGTGCCTGCGGGCGGATTCGCGATCGTCAGCGGCGGCGAGAGGTTCATGCCGCCCTTGTTCACGCAGGCCTGAGCGGAAGGAACGGTTCCTCCGTTTGCGTATGCCGTACTGGTGATCGAAAACGTGGTGCCGGGTGGGGCGTCGACGGCGCCGTCGGAGCCACCGCCCGGTGCATCGATGATCGCCGCGTCCGCGGGGATGCTGGAGCCGCCGTCGTCACCGCAGCCGACCAGAAGGAGCAGGGGCACCAACACGCGCATGCGCGAAGCGTATCAGGCGGCCTCGCGCTGGAACGTACGATTTGCCACCGCGAGGCCGAACACGGCGAGGACTGCTGCGGCGCCGAGGCCGATGAACAGCGAGCTATCGCCGAGGTCCCCGCGAAACGCAGCGCGCGCGCCATCGACGACGTGCGAGAACGGATTTGCCTGCGCGCGAGGGTGATCGGCCGGCTGGAAGATGCGGACCACACCGAGCACGAGCAGCGCGTGGTCGACGGCACGCACAGTGGGGAGCAAGGTACGTCTAGGCTACGAGTGCGTCGCCGTGCACAACTTGCGCAATCGCCCGTAGCGACTGCGTTTCTCGTTGAGCTTGATCGCGAGAGGGTGTGAGGTTCTCCGCGAGGAGGAAAGCATGCGCTCGATCTTTGCGATCGCTTTGATGATGGTTGCGTGCGGCCCCCCGGCGAAGGGTGGCAACGGCGGCGGTGATGACCAGCCCGCGACCGACGCGAACGGGAGCGGCATCGATGCCGACGAGACGCCGATCGACTCCGCCACGTGCGGAGCGCAGATGGCGAACATCGGCGTCGTCAACCTCGGCGATCCGCCCGACCTCCTCGTGGTGCTCGATCGCTCCGGCTCGATGAGCTCGCCGCCGACGACGTTCCCGCCGGTGTTCACGTCGAAGTGGCAGACGATGCGGACCTCGCTGACCGGCGTGGTCACGGCGAAGCAGCAGCAGATCAAGTTCGGCCTCCTCGAGTTCCCGAGCGATGACAACCCGGGTTGCTCGGCGGTCGCCACGCCGAAGGTCAACATCGGCCTCGGCTCGGGCCCCGGCTTCACGACCTACTTCACCGGGCGCTCGCCCGGCGGCAACACGCCGGCGCACGTGGGCCTCGCCTCTGCACTGACGTACTTCAACTCGATCCCGGTCAACACCGCGGGCCGCTACGTGCTGTTCGCGACCGATGGTCTGCCGAACTGCCTCAACGCGGATCCGAACACGGCGAGCGATGCGGCGACGGTGGCCGCGGTCACCGCGCTGTTCAACGCCGGCATCAAGACCTACGTGCTTGGCTTTGGCGGCGCGTTCGGCGGCACGCCCGCGGTGCTCAACGACGCTGCGGTCGCAGGCGGCAAGGCGAAGCCCGGTAACACGAAGTTCTACGAGGCATCGAACCAGGCCGAGCTCGACATGGCGCTCGCCGCGATCTCCGGCGGCATCATCGTGCCGTCGTGCAGTTTCCAGCTCGCGAGTGCACCGCCCGATCCGAACAACGTGACCGTGACGGTCAACGGCAGCCCGGTGCCGCGCTCGCCGTCGCACGGCAACGGCTGGGACTACTACCCGAACTCGATGACGATCACGTTCTTCGGCACGTACTGCCAACAGATCTCCGCGGGCGCGATGACGAACGTCGCGTTCTCGTACGGTTGCCCGGGCCCGATCATCAACTAGCCCGGTACATCACGTCGGACCGCATCGCGTACTTCACGCCCGCGGTCACGATGCAGCCCTCGTGCAGCAACAGGTGCTGGAACAGGAGGGCCATGCCGCGGCGCGGGCGTACGCGCAGATCGAAGTCGTGGAATGCGGTGGCGCCGCCTTCGTAGTCGTCGTTGAGATAGACGATCAGCGTCAGCAGGCTGCGCTCGGCATCGCTTCGAATGAACGAGCCGTCGTAGTGCGGTGCGAACCGCTGGCCGGGGTCATACCTGTAGCAGCGGAAGCGCTCGTTCGCGCCAACCGCGTGCATTCCGGCGAGCTGCGCGGGCACGTTGGGCCGCACGCGCGCGAACAGCTCGGCGGCGAGCGGGACATCATCGAGGATGACCCGCGAGTTGTTGCGGATGTCGGGGCGCATCTCGAAGCCGCGGGCCGTGGAGACGGGAGCGACCACGGGGCCGGCGGCCTCGATCCGGGCGATCTGGGTAGTACACTCGGCGGCGGTGAGGACATCGGGGATGGTCCAGACCAGCGGTGCCGAGTGATCGAGGCTATCTCCCTCGAGATATGGGCGGCCCCTTCCAGGAACGACGACGTCGGGCATCCGAGGTAGTGTAACCTGTACACGAACAATTGCAAGGATGGGCCGCGATCGCCGACACTTCCCATGTGGACCTTGTCATCTCTCCCGACGTCGCCGCGGCCAAGTCAGCCAGGACGCCGATCGTGGCGCTCGAGTCGACGCTCGTCGCACATGGCCTTCCGTGGCCCGACAACCTGCCGATCGCGCGCGAGCTCGAGGATGCCGTGCGTTCGGCGGGAGCGACGCCCGCGACCATCGCGATCATCGAAGGCCAGCCCTGCGTGGGCTTGCCGCCGGACGCGCTCGAGCTGCTCGCCCGCGATGGTGCGAAGCTCCCGAAAGCAGGCGCGGTGGACATCTCGGTCCACATCGCTCGCAAGACCTCGGCGGCGACCACGGTCAGCGCGACCGCATCGCTCGCGCACCGGGTCGGCATCCGCGTGTTCGCCACCGGCGGCATCGGCGGCGTACATCGCGGCGGCGCGGGCGATGTCTCGCATGATCTCGTGGCCCTCGCGCGCACACCGATCGCCGTGGTGTCTGCGGGTGCGAAGTCGATCCTCGATCTGCCACGCACGCTCGAGATGCTCGAGACGCTGGGCGTGCTCGTGCTCGGATATCGCACGAGCGAGTTCCCGGCGTTCTACACGCGGACCTCAGGCCTCTTGCTCGATCACCGTGCAGATACAGTGGCGGACCTGGCCATGATCATCCGCACGCACTGGTCGTTCGGCGGCGGCGGGGTGCTGATCGCCAATCCGATCCCCGAGGATGCGGAGCTCGATGGCGACATGATCACCGCGGCGATCGAGAGTGCGATCGCAGAGGCCGATGCGCGCGATGTCCACGGCAAGCGATTGACGCCATTCCTGCTGGCCCGGCTCGCCGAGGTCACGGGTGGTGCGTCGATCCGCGCGAACCGGTCGCTGGCGATCAACGACGCCACGGTCGCCGGCGAGCTGGCGGTCGCACTGCGCGCGTCGGACCTCTAGCGCTACTGCGCCTGGTAGACGGCTAGGCTACGGCCACCGCGGTCCATGCCGTTGTTGCGCTCGAGTAGCCAGAACTTGTCGCCGGCCTTGTCGGCGATCAGGCCGAACCGGTCCCGGATGCCCTTCGCGAGGACGCGTGCCTTGCGGGGCGCCTTGCCGTCGAGGCCGACGCGGAACACGTCGAGGTACTCGGGGTCGGCCTTCTTGCGCTCGACCGCCGCTGCGTTGACCGGATCGACCTTCATGACGATCCACGCGCCGCCGTCCGCGGTCACGACCGCCTGCATCGACTTCGGGTCGTAGTTCGTGAGCGGCTCGTCGAACACGATCGCCTTCGAGACGCCGGACTTCCAGAGCTGCAGACCGGAGTTGTCCCAGGCCATGCGAACGAAGTCGAGCTGATTGCCGGAGTCGGCGAGCGCCTGAAACCGACGGCGCTGTTCGTAGAGGTCGGCGATCTTCTTTGTCTCGAGCTTGCCCGTGACCAGGTCGTACGTCGCCTCGGTGTCGGGCGAGCGCTGGTCTTCCTTCTTGTCCCAGGCGCCCGCCTTGACGCCATACGCGCGGGTCATTCCGTCGCTCCAGTGGTTGACCGTGAGCTCGAGCTTGGCCTGCTTGCTCGTGCCGTCGAGCTCGAGCGGGCGGCCCATCTGGATCCGGCGGCCGGTCTCGATCGCGACGAGCTCGACCTCGTGGCGTGTGCCGTTCGTGTTCGCGGTCGCCTTGTGGACGGCGATGCGCTGCTTGCCCTCGCGCATGATCGCAGTGATGTGCGTTGCCGGGCCGAGCTTGTACACCACGGTGCCGGGCGGCTTGCCCTTGCCCTTGCCTTTGTCGGCGAGCTCGATCATCGCGGCGATGTTGCTGCCATCTTCGGTGACGCCGACGATCAGCGCGCGCGGACCGACCAGCGTGATCGCGGTCGGGCGGAGCGTGACTGGTGAGAGGTCGATCACCTGCTCGGCCTTGAGTGCGTAGCTGTAGACGTGGAGCTCGGCCTTCGCGCCGGTCTCGGCGACGACGTACGCGATGCGATCGGCATCGCTCGCAACCGGGTCATCGATGTAGCCAGCCGGCGGGTTGAGGCGCACCACCTCGGTCGCTCCGACCAGCGCGGCCGGGCCGGGCCTCGGAGCCGGCGGTGGTGCGGGCTGTGCCACGGCGAGCCCGACGATCAGGGAGACGACGAGGAACGAGGTGAGGCCACGCATTGCCGACGGGATGCCACGGTCCCACGCCGGGATCAAGGCTCTCGTGGGGTTGGGGCAAACGGCCCCGGGCTCGTCGAGACGGTGGCCGCCGGATTGCCGATGTGCGGCGGGGCGTTGGCTAGACCTTCCGCACCGCCACGTTCGGCGCCCGTGCGACCAGGCGCTCCAGGTCGTGCGGATCGGAGGTCAGCACGACCGATGCCGAGCCGTCGCCAACCGCCACCGCCGCGACAAGGGCATCGATGCCATCGTCGCTCCGCGCAGCGTAGCGAAGGGCGCCGGCGCGACGCGCCGTCAATTCGTCGGCGCCTGCGAACGTCGCTTCGTCGCGAACCAGGATGTGGAGGATGCGGTTGATCTCGGCATCGCGTGCACCGCCTCCGGTGACACATTCGACAAGCACCGCGGTCGGGATCAGGACGTCGCCGAGGTGCCGGCTGATCCAGCGCAGGCGCTCCCGCGCTTGATGCGACGTGCCGCATAGCGCGCTGAGACCGCCGCTATCGAGAACGAGGCGAGCCATGGACGGTGAGCTCGCGCGCTTCATGGCATCCCGAAGATCTTGCGCATGTCCCGATCGATCTTGCGAACCAGCGCCGGCGGAGCCTTCCCGTACTTCGCGTCCATCTCGTCGAACCAGCGCTGCAGTTCGTTCCGGGCGAGGTGCGCCTTCGCCGCCTCAGTCAGGAACTTCGAGACGCCGCGCGGCCCGGCAGCGCGCTTGATCTTCGCGAGCGTGGCCTTCGGGATCGTCACGGTGATGCGCTCCATTCGTAAATCATACTTCGAGTCATACAACCTCACCAGGCAGGAAACGGCGCCAGGGCAGCGCGGTCACTTCGGTGCGGCGCAGCGCCGCGACGAGCGTTGGGCGTCCACGAAACCTCGGCGCCGCACGGGCATCCTGGGCCATCAGCACGATCGGCACACGGAACCGGAACTCGAAGGCGATGCGGATGAGATCGCTCTCGTATGCGTTCTCGAAGATGCGCGGGCGCACTGCGACCACGAGGCAAGCGACGGAGCCGAGGCGGACCCAGGCGCCGTTGAAGGAGACCGTCACGTCGGCAACGACGCGGGGAACTTCGTGGCCTCGCGTACCACGTCCGAATGCTCGCGCTCCCACGCCTCCAGCCGAGACTTCTCGGAGCGAGCGCGTGGATGCGCCGCTTTGTAGTAGCCGCCGCCGGGCCGTTGACCCGCGGCGCGCCACACGATCGCGGCCAGGCACGGCAGCTTCGCGGTGCGGCACGCCGCGGTGACCTCGCCGAGCGCGGTGTGGAAGCTAGGGCTTCGGTGATGGGTCGGGTGCTTCTTGCTCACCGCGGCGGCGAGCTCGCCATATGTGATCGACGAGCCGCCGGCACGAAGGTGACGGATGAGCTGGCGATAGATTTCATGAGCGAGCGGAGACATCAGACGGTCCTTGCAATGGGTTTGGTGGAACTTGGCGTGAGGCGCGACAGAGCGAGCGAACGGCGCCGTCGTCAGACCCGGCGTCGACGGTCGCTGACTTCGTGGCGGCAGCACAGGCGTTGGTGGTCGCCGCCGTGGTCGCAGCGTCGTCATCGTCATCGTCATCGTCATCGTCGTTGGCGGTCGCTGCTTTGGTGGCAGCGCTGTCGTCGTCGTTGTGTCCGTCGTTGTGGTTGTGGTCGTGGTCGTCGGGGGTTGCTGCCTTTCTGGAAGCATCAGCACGAGCGTCGGCGATCGCTGCTTTGGCGGCAGCGTCGTCATCGTCGTTGGCGTTCGCTGCTTTGGTGGCAGCGCCGTCATCGTTGCTCGCGAGCGATGCGTGGTCCTGCACTGGTGCCTCGGATCCAGCGTCGAGGCCTTCGATCCCCGCGTCGTCGGGGCTCGCCGCGCCGGCCTTCCCAGCTGTGGACGCGGCAGCCGCGGCGGTGGCCTTCGAGGCGGCTCGCTTGGCTGCTCTCGCGGCCGACCTGTGCTCCGCGCTGGCGAGCTCGTACAGCTCGAGCGCCGGGTAGACGCTGCGAAATCCCGCGATCTCGTCGAGGTGGTCGTCGAGGATCGATTCGTGGCCCTCGAGGTCGGCGAGAGTTCTCGCGCACTTGATCAGCCGATCGATCGAGCGCGCCGTGTACGTGCTGTCCCGCGCGACGAGCTGGGCGAGGCGGAGCTCCGCGGTGTCGCTGAGCCGGCAGGTAGCGCGCATCACCCGACTCGACATCTCGGCGTTGCAGCTGATGCCGAAGACCGCGAGGCGCACCTGCTGGCGCTCGCGCGCGACCGTGACGCGCTCGCGGATCTCCGCCGAGGTCTGGCCCTCGGGTGGCGTGCGCAGCGTCGACAGCGGCACTGGCTGGACGTGAACTTGAAGGTCGATCCGATCGAGCAGTGGCCCCGACATCCGCATCCGGTACCGCTCGAGCGACCCGTTCGTGCACGTGCACTCGCGAACGCCCGAATAGCGCCAGCCGCACGGACAGGGGTTCGCCGCGGCGACGAGAAGGAACGAAGCGGGCAGGCGGACCGAGCCGTTGACCCGCGAGATCGTGACCGTGCGCTCCTCGAGCGGCTGGCGCAACGACTCGATCGCGTTGCGCGCGAACTCCGGCATCTCGTCGAGGACCAGCACGCCGTTGTGCGCGAGCGAGATCTCGCCGGGGCGGGGATTCGTCCCGCCGCCGAGCAGCGCCTGGGTGGAGATCGTGTGGTGCGGCGCGCGAAATGGCCGCTCGGCGATCAGTCCGTCGGCGAGGCCGAGCGCCGAGTAGACCTTCGTGGTCTCGAGCGCCTCGGTGCGGGTCAGCGGCGGTAGGATCGTGGGGATTCGCCGCGCGAGCATGGTCTTGCCGGTGCCAGGTGGCCCCGCAAGCATCAGGTTGTGTCCGCCCGCGACAGCGATCTCGATCGCGCGGCGCGCGACCAGCTGCCCGCGTACCTCGATCATGTCGACGGTCGCGGCGCGCACGAAGTTTGTGAACCGCTGCTTCGCTGTCGGCAGGTCGCGGCGGCCACCGACGGCATCGGTGACCTCGCTGAGGTGCGAGACGCCGTACACCTCGAGGTCCTCGACGACGAGCGCCTCCGCGGTGCAGTCTGCGGGCACGATCACGCCACGCAGCCCCCGGGCTTTCGCGAGCATCGTTGCCGCGAGCACGCCGTGGACGCGGCGCACCGAGCCGTCGAGGCCGAGCTCGCCGAGCACGAGCAGATCCGCGAGCACTTCTCCGTACGCGCCGTTCGCGAGCAGGACCGCCGCCGCGATCGGGAGATCGAGCGCCGAGCCGGGCTTTCGCAGATCCGCCGGCGCGAGGTTGACCACGACCTTCTTCAGCGGAAGGTCGAGACCGAGCGACGCGAGCGCACTGCGAATCCGGGTGGCGCCTTCCTTCACGGCCGTCGCGGCGAGACCGACGACGTGGTAGCCGGGCAAGCCCGGCGTGATCTCGCATTCGACATCGACCAGAACGGCGTCGATGCCATCGAGGGTGCATGAAGCGACGTGTGCGACCACGCGGCGAGACACAGCACGCCGCGCGCCAACTCACGCGCAAATCAAGTCACGCAGTTACGCATCGCGCATGTCCGGCCACCGGCCGCGAGTCCGAGATCCGGCCGGACGACCGGACGCCGCATTCTCGAGCTCACGAGGCCTCGTGACCTCGACGGGCTTGACGAGGATTCGCGGGTTTGGCGATCGCAAGTTGCGTAAGTTGAAACCGTCCCCGTTCAGCGCGGCAGAAACGTCAGGTCGAGATCGCCGACGGCGACACCGACGGGCGTCGGGGCGTTCGGCCAGCCGACCTGCGATGGGGCGGTGCCGAGGGAGGCTTCGATGGTCAGCTCGTTGGTATGGAGCGCCATGGCGGGGAGGTCGAAGGTGACCTGGGTCCAGCCGGTGCCGAGATCGCTTGCGGCTACTTCGTCGCCGTTCCACTTCACGACGACGTGAGACGAGCCGCCGGGCGCGAGCCATAGCGAGAGGTGCTGGCCGTAGGGGAGGAGGTTCGGCACAAGGACCGTCGCGGACGGCGCTGTTGTCCAGCGGAACGGGCGATCCGAGTTTACGGGGCGAGAGAAGCCCGAGACGATCAACGGGTCGTTGCCACCGCTACCGATGCGCAGCGCGCCGCGGTGGCGCGGCATCTCGGCGTCGGCGAGCTGGTTCCATGGCGGGACGAACGGGTAGTTGCCGACGACGTCGTCGTAGCGCCGGATGTCGACGCCGTGGCGCAGCGCGAAGATCGCGTTTGCCGGGAACTGGAACGGGTTGCCGATGGTTCCGTAGACGATGGAGGCCAGGCCGCGCAGCGGGCGCGGGATGTTGTCGCAGCAGGACGGGGAGAGCTCGCCGGGCGCGGGCTTGCCGCCGCGGAGCGCGATCGCCTTCGCGAGGTTCCACGCGACGAGTGTTCCGAGCACGAGCCACAGCAGCGTGTGCCACACGGCGCGCGGAACCCGACGCGCCCGCGCCGCGACGCCGCCGAGGCGCCAGATCAGGGCCGCGAGGCCGACGACGATCGGCAGGGTCGCGTTGCACATGCGGCGCTGACCGAACGACGCGCTTGACCACCAGTCGAACACGGTGCTGTTCAGGTAGATCTGCAGCAGGGTGAACGCGAGCAGCGCACCACCGACGAGCCGCGCGCGCCTCGGGACGAGGACCAGGCCCAGGCACCCGAGGTAGGCGACGGGGGTGGTCGAGAACCAGCCATTGCGCGCAGAGAACAGGAGCTCGGTCATCATCGGCGCGTTGAAGCGGGTGTAGCGATCGCCCTGCGGCAAGTGGGTGACGGAGCCGAACACCACGTGCCACTCGACGAGCTGCGGGATGAAGACGACGAGCGCGACGACGAGGATCAACGCGCCACCGGCGATCCACAGCAGGGTGGCTCGCAGATCTCGCGCGCGCAGGAGCGGGATGCCTTCGGCGACGATCTCGATCACGATGCACACGCCGAGCGCGAGCTCCTGCACGCGGATCAGCATCGCGATGCCGAGCAGCACGCCGAGGGTGAGCCAGCGGCGCAGATCGCGGCGTCCCAGGGAATGTGCCCAGTAGGCGAGGAACGCGGCGCAGGTGAAGGCATCGAGCGCGTGCGCGTAGCTCGGCATGTGGGTCGCGTAGTAGGTGAGCGGCGTCCCGAGCAGCACCGCGACCGCCGCGTACGCCGGCGCCCAGGTACCGCCGACGAGCTTCGCGGCGAGCCGGAGCCCGAGGAACACGGCGAAGCAGCCGGCGAGCGCGCTCGAGAGGAACACGAAGCGCTGGACCCACAGCGTGTAGCCGTGGAGCGGAATGTCGGCGCCGAAAACGTTGACGATCGCAGCGCCGGCGGTGGCGAGCCAGATCAGCGGGGTCCAGATCAGCGGCGCGCCGATCGGATGGATGATCGCCTTTCGGCCGGTCGGGGTGCGCGGCTCGTTCCACGGGTCGCCGAACCGTGCGAGGTCGTTGTCGAACACCCAGTCGCCGTCGAGCGCGGTGGAACGGGCCATGAGGTAGAGCATGTGACCGTCGCCGCGCGCCAACACCGGGCGATAGCGGCCGTCGCCGCGCGGCGTGGTGGGGTCGCCGCCCATGTCGCTGTTGGTGCAGTACATGCCGAGGATCAGTGCGAACGCGGCGGCGAACAGCAGGCGCGGCCAGCGGCCGGGCTGGGCGAGCAGGTCCTGCGGCCAGGCCCGGATCCGCGCCCACGCTCCACTCGGCAAGGCGCGCAAGCCCTCCGCGATCCGGCGCAGCCACGTCACCGATCACACCTAACACATTGCTTTGGTTGGGGGCGATCGGCTCCCGGGACGAGCCGCAACACCTGCAATGTTTCTTCATGGTGCGCCTACCGGTCGCGAAACACGGGACGCCCATCCTGGTTCAGTGAAAGGCACCCACTCATGATCGCTCTCGCAATCGGACTCGGAATCCTCGGCTTCGCAGCCATGCGGCGCGCACGTCGCTGCCACGGCCACTTCGGCTATCACCACTCCTACGGCTCTCACGGCTCGCATGGGCACCATGGCCGACGCAACTGGATGCTCCACGCCGCGCTCGCGCGGATCGACGCGACGCCCGCGCAGGAGCGCGTGATCGTCAACGAGATCCAGAATCTGCAGGAGCGCATGTACGGCGCGAAGTCCAAGCTGAAGGAGGTGCGCGGCGACCTCTCGGCGGCGGTTCGCGGTCCCGTGCTCGACGATGGGGCGCTCGGTGCCGTGCTCGGACGGGTCGATGCCTCGACCGGCGAGGCCCGTGCGGCAATGATCGACGCCCTCCGCAACATCCACAATGTCCTCGACGACCGCCAGCGCTCGACCGTGGCCGACCTGATCGACCGCAATGGCGGCGGGTTCTGGCGTCGTGGGCCCTACCGCTGAGATGATGCGCAGGTGCGGGTCCTTCTCATCGATGACGACGCGCGGCTCGCCGAGCTGCTCGGCGGCTACTTGACTCCGCAGGGCGTTGCGATGGTCCACGCCGGCGGCGGTCAAGCGGGCCTTGGAGCGCTCGCAGCCGGCGGCTTCGACGCCATCGTCCTCGATGTGATGATGCCTGGCATGGACGGCCTCGCGGTGCTGCGGAAGATCCGCGACGGAGGCCATCGGATTCCGGTGCTGATGCTGACGGCGCGTGGAGATGAAGCGGATCGCGTGGTCGGGCTCGAGCTCGGTGCGGACGATTACATCGCGAAGCCGTTCTCGCCGCGCGAGCTGCTCGCCCGGTTGCGAGCGGTGCAGCGGCGCGCGCAGCCCGACACCTCGGCGGAGAAGCTATCGTCGGCGGGCATCACGGTGGATACGGGGAGCCGCGAGGCGTGGGTGGATGGGACCCCGGTGGAGCTCACCGGGCTCGAGATCGATCTTCTGACCGCGCTCCTGAGGCGAGCGGGTCGCGTTGTGCCACGTGCGGCGCTGCTCGAGCTCGCGGGGCGCGGCGATGTTTCGGTCGGCGAGCGCGCCGTGGATGTTCACATCTCGCGACTGCGCAAGAAGCTCGGCGATGATCCGCCGACGAGGATCCGCACGGTGCGCGGCGTGGGCTACGTGCTCTCTCGCGCCAGCGAGGAGCCGTGAGCGCAGATCCTTCCACCGAGCTGCGCGTGACCATGGGCTCGATCGAGCGCCGCGGCGCGTGGGTCGTGCCCGAGCACCTCGACGTGCGGGTGATGTGGGGCAACGTCGAGCTCGACCTGCGCGACGCGAAGATGTCGCCGGGGCTGACCACGATCAATGTCCACATCAAGATGGGCAACGTCGAGATCATCGTTCCGCCGGGGATGACCGTGAACCTCGACGTGCACAACCTGGCAGGCAACGTCTCCCAGGGCGAGCACATCCAGTCGACGCTGGAGGGCGACGCCGCAGGGCCGCGCGTTCGCGTCACCGGCACGGTCAAGCTCGGCAACTGTGAGGTGATCACGCTGCACCCGGGCGAGACACGCGGCGACGCAGACCGGCGGCGCAAGCACATGCGCCACCTGCACCGCCACGAACGGCACCACGGTCGGCATCGCGATCGCCACGCCCGGTTTCGCGAGCTCCACGCCGAGCGCGAGATGTGGATGCGATCGAAGGATCCGCGGCGAAGCTGGCAGCCGTGGTGGCTGATGGCGCGCATGCGGCGCCGGATGTTCATCTGGTTCACGCTCGCGTTCGCCGCCGGGATCGCCGTCGGAGTGAAGTGGTGGCCCGATGCGCACTGGTGGCACGTGGTGATCGCGCTGTTCGGTCTATCGGTGGTGTCGGGCGGGATCGCGTGGCGACTGACTCGTCCGCTGCTGATCGCGATCCGCGCCGCGCAGGACATCGGCGACGGCAAGCTCGACACCCGCATCGACCCCGAACGATTCGGCGGCGAAGTCCGGCTGCTCGCCGTGGCGCTCAACGACATGACGACCAAGATCCAGCAGCAACTCGTGGACCAGCGGCAACTGCTCGCCGCGGTGTCTCACGAGCTGAGAACGCCCCTCGGGCATATGCGCGTGCTGATCGAGACCGCGCGAGATACCAACGATCCGAAGGCGCTCGCCGAGCTCGAGAAGGAGGTCCTCGTGCTCGACGACCTGGTCGGTAGGCTCCTCGCACAATCGCGGCTCGAGTTCGGCAACCTCGATCGCCACGAGATGGATCTCGGCGAGCTGGTCAGCGATACGGCAACGTCGGCGGGCGTCGCCCCCGAGGCGATCGAGGCGATCGGCGACGTGCGCGCTGCGATCGATCCCACGCTGGTGCGCCGCGCGATCGCCAACCTCCTCGAGAATGCGCGCCGCCACGGCAACGGTGCGGTCGCCGTGCGGATCGAGCGCCGCGGTGCCCAGGTCGCGATCGAGGTCGACGACGCGGGCCCGGGCGTCGCTGCGGATCGCCGCGCAGATGCGTTCCGTGCCTTCGTGCCGTCCAGCGGCGGCGGCCTCGGACTCGGACTCGCGCTGGTCTCGCGGATCGCCGTCGCGCACGATGGTGGCGCGTGGATCAGCGATCGTCCCGGCGGTGGTGCGCGCGTGGGGTTCGGCGTCAGCGTTGCGGCTCGGCCGTAGCACCGCCGATCGCGAGGACGAACGCGAGCCGGCGCGAGGTCATACGACGAGACGCGTGCGCACGCGGCCCGCAGCACCCGCGTCGACCTCGATGACGTCGCCGGGGCGGAGGAGGGCGGTCGAGGTGGCAAACGTCGAGACGAGCAGCTCCGCCTTGCGGAACCGATCCTTGACCATCGCGGCGACCTTGCGCTTGAGCGGCGACAGGCGCAGCCCGACGCCGCTGGGCGTTCCGGTGAGGACCACGTCGCCCTTCACGAGGGCACGACCGATGTGCGCGTGCGCAGCGCGGATCATCGCGGGGAGGTCATAGATGAGCAGCTTCGTCGATGCGGCCTGGCGGATGTCGCCGTTGACACGCGTCTCGATCGAGAGCTCGGGGAACGTCGCGATCCCGCCGGGCGGCGCCCACACGTACTCGGCGACGGGCAGGAACTTCGCGAACGACTTCGCCGCGGCCCAGTACGGGAGCGGATCTTCCATCGTCTCGCCGAGCGCCTGCACCAGCCGCGCGGTGAGATCGTTCGCGACGGCGAGGCCGAACGGCTGCGGCGTGCCGGCGGCGAGCGCGGCCTCGTCGATCGGACCGAGTGCGACGAGCGCGATCTCACCCTCGTAGTCCATCACCGCAGGGACGACCGGGATGTGCTCGGCGAGCACCGCGGCGAGACCGGGTTCCAGTGATTCGAGTGCGGCGAGGATCTCGGCGCCGGTCGGCACGCGGACGGGGCCATTGCCCGGAGCGAGCGCGCGCACGTGCTTGGTGAACGAGGTCGGCGGCGCGGTGGGATCGAGCTTCAGCCCGGTCTCGCGCACGTGATCTCCGTAGGTCAACCCGAGCGCGACGATCGAGGTGACCTCAGGCCAGTCGACCGTGTCGGCGCCACGCGTCACGGGCGTGGTTGCCGCGTCGGTCCGCGTGGTCGCGTCCCACGGGATGTACTGCACGTTTGGCAGCGGCGTGCGCTGGTGGATCTCCACGGCGACGCCACCCTCGACGCGGCGCTCGTCGGTTGCGTGCCACGCGGCTCCGGGCGCGGTCCGCGTGTACATCTCGAAGTACGCGGAGCCGATGTCGCTCTGCGCGATCATCAGATCGCGATCGTCGGTGTCGCGATACGCGAAGCCGACGGTCGCCTCAGGTTCGGCCCACGCGCGCGCATGCACGAGGCGTCGCGGCCCGGCGACGGTGGCGGTGATCAGATTGTTCGCGTGCGCCGCGGTGGCAGGACGGCCCTTGAACTCGGTCGGGCCGTCGAGCCGCAACGTGGCGAGGCCGAGCGCGAACGTATCGCGCAGCGAGACCGCGTTGACCTCGAGCGAGCCATCGCCAGTCCACGGCGCCCAGATCCAGTGCAGCGTCGGCACGCGGCGCTTGCCCCACAAGTGCATTGCGAGTGCGCGACCCTTGATGTCGATCACGTGCTCGCCGAGCGTGACCTTGCCGGTGGCCTCGGCGTCGTGGACGATCTGTCGCGCGTGCGTGGGGGCAGGGAGCCACGCGGGGAGATCATCGTTCTCCTTGCGGCCGCCCGTCCACGCCACGTCCCACGCGATGCCATGGACAGCACCGACGGCTGCCGTTCGCGACAACCGACTGTCGAACGTGCGGATCAGCGCCTCGCCGTCATCGACGACCGCGACATCGAGCGGCGCGAATCGCTTCGCCGCGACGCTCGGCGGCGACGCATCCGCATCGAACCACGCGCCCCACACCGTTGCGCGCGCCGCTCCCGTGCGCGGGACGAACATCGTCTGCCGGATCCACAGTGCGCGGCGCCTGCTCTCGTCGAGCACGACCGCGAACCAGATCTCGAACCACGGGCGCTGGCCGCGCCACACCGGGCGGTCGAGATCCTTGCCCATGTGCCGACCTGCATAACATCGATCGCAGCGGCGGAGTTGATCTGCGGTACGCTTGCGCCCTCGTGTTGTACCCGGACGATCTTCTGAGCGAGGTCCAGCGCCTCGCCCGGTTCGGGGTCACCCAGATGGATCTGCGCACGGGTACCGCCGTGTGGTCAGACGAGCTCTACCGGCTCTACGGCTGGGAGGTCGGCGAGGTCGAGCCGAACCTCGAGACGCTGTTGTCGCGCGTGTATCCCGGCGACGAGAAGCGCGTGCGTGCGGCGTTCGATCGCGCGCGCAAGGCGCAGGCGCAATCGCCGCTCGAGTTCCGGATCGTGCGTCCAGATGGCGAGCTCCGCACGCTGCAAGTTCGCGCGAAGCTATTCTCGGACGGCAACGGCGTGCCTATCCGCATCCTGTGCACCACGATCGACATCACCGAGCACAAGGAGACCGCGGCGAGGCTCGTGTTCACCGATCGCATGGCGTCCGTCGGTACGCTCGCCGCCGGCGTGGCGCACGAGATCAACAACCCGCTCGCGTTCATCTCCGCCCACCTCGAGTTGATCGGGACCGAGCTCGGCGCTTCGCTCTCGGCCGATCTCCACACCATGCTCGACGAGACCCGCGTCGGAGTGGAGCGGATCCGCAACATCGTTCGCGGCCTGAATGCGTTCTCGCACACCGATGAAGATCAACGGGCGCCGATCTCCGTCGAGAAAGTCCTCGATCTCGCGGTGCTGATGGCGGGCCCGCAGATCCGGCATCATGCGCAGCTCGTGCGTGCGTCGGGCCCGCTTCCCGAGGTGGTCGCGAACCAGGCAACGCTCGGCCAGGTGTTCCTCAACATCCTCGTCAACGCGACCGAGGCGATTCCCGAGGGGCAGGTCGACCGCCACACCATCTCGATCGCGACGCGCACCGACGACGCGGGCTGGGCGGTCGTCGAGATTCGGGATACCGGCGGCGGCATTCCGCGCGAGATCCGCGGACAGATCTTCGATCCCTTCTTCACGACGAAGCCGGTCGGAAAGGGCACGGGGCTCGGCCTCTCGATCTGTCGCGGTATTGTACGCTCGCTCGGCGGTGAGATCGGCTTCACCACCACCCAGGGTGCGGGTAGCACCTTCACCATCGCCCTGCCGCCTGCGGTTGCACCCGCGCGGGCGGCTCCCGAGCCAGTCGCCATGGAGACTCCCGTCGAAGCCGCACAGCGCGCCCAGTCCAGGGTGATGATCATCGATGACGAGGTCGTGTTCGCGAACGCGCTGAGGCGATTGCTCGGCCGCGACAATCACCACATCACGATCGTCCACGAGGGCCAGGAGGCACTGGCGCGAATTGCGGCAGGCGAACGGTTCGATGCGATCCTGTGTGACCTGATGATGCCGGCGATGAGCGGCATGGAAGTGCACCAGAAGATCGTGGGGCTCGCTCCGGACCAGGCAGAGCGGATGATCTTTCTCACCGGCGGTGCGTTCTCCCCCCTCGCGAAGCAGTTTCTCGACCGCGCGAACAACCTCTGGTTCGACAAGCCGTGCGATCTTCAGGCCCTGCGTTCGGCGATCCTGCGAGTTGCCCGCAAGTAGGTTTTCATAGTAGTTTTGAATGTTTACATCACCGGGACGAATCCTGGTGTGCCGCGTCACAGGCGAGGCTATACAGCCGCGTTAGATGAAGCTAGACCCCAAAAAGTCTCCGGGGCGGGTTGGGGTGGTTCGAGTGCTGGTCGTGGACGATGACGCCCTTACGCTACGCGCGTTGCAGCGCGCCATGCGTAATCGTACGGACATCGAGCTCATCGTCGCGGACAATGCGATCGATGCGCTGCTCCAGGTCGGCGCGTCCGAACCGGACATCATCGTGATGGACGTGTTCATGCCCGGTCTCGATGGGATCGAGGCATGTCGGCGGATCAAGGCAAACCCCGATACGTCTGATGTCGAGGTCGTGATCGCGAGTGCGGGGATGACCATGGACCTGGCGGCGCGCGCGGGGCGCGCGGGCGCCGAGTCGGCCATCGCGAAGCCGGTCGATCTCAACGCGCTGGTCGAGGCACGCCTCGCGAAGGTGACCGCCGAAATCGCGCCGCCCCCGGTCGATACGACGGCGACGCCGGTGCGCGGCGCGGACCTGCTGGTGCGCATGCTCGAAGAGGCCGGAGTCGAGGTGGTCTTCGGCTTGCCGGGCGGAGCGATCTCGCCGGTGCACGACGCCCTGCTCGACTCGAATGTCCGCGTCGTCACGACGCGGTCCGAGGCAGGCGCGATGTTCGCCGCTGCGGGCTATGCGCACTCGACCGGGAAGCTTGGCGTGGTCGCGGTGACCTCGGGCCCCGGCGCGCTCAACTCGATGACCGGCCTCGCCTCCGCGTGGTGCGATGGCCTGCCGATCCTCCTTCTGATCGGCGAGGTCCCGCGTGCCGAGTCCGGCAAGGGCGTACTCCAGGATGGCTCCGCGCACGGCCTGCAGATCGTCGAGATGTGTCGCCACGTCTCGAAGCTCTCGCTCGAGATTCCGCGGTCGAGCAACCTGCCGCACATGATGCGCCGCGCGATCGCGACGGCGATGTCGGGCCGCAAGGGGCCGGTCGTCGTCACGCTGCCGATCGATGTCTCGCTCGCGAGCGTCGTGCCGCCGCGCGTTGGTGGCTCGGTGACGCTGGGCGAGGTCGTATCGATCGAGATGCTCGACGAGATCACGGACTTGCTCCTCGGTGCGGAGCGCCCGGTATTGATCGCGGGCAGCGGTTGCCGTGGTCACGGCGCACCGGCGCGCCTTCAGGCTGTGGCGGAGCGCTTCGGTTGCCCGGTCGCGACGACACCGAAGGCAAAAGGCGTGTTCCCCGAGAACCACGCGCTCGCTCTCGGCGTGTTCGGCCTGGGCGGTCACGCTTCGGCACAGAAGTACATCCAGAGCGGCGTCGACGTTGTGATCGCGATCGGCACGAGCCTTGGCGACATGGCCACGAATGGCTTCTCGCAGGCGTTGCAGGCGCGGTCGCTCGTGCACGTCGACATCGACGCGCGGCAGATCGGCAAGAGCTACAGCCCGACGCACGCCGTGGTTGCGACGGCGGCCGAGCTGCTCGGTGGGCTCGCCGATCGGCTCGAGCATCGCGGCTCGCCGGCGCCGTTGAAGCTGCGCGTGCTGCCGGGCCGCATCGAGCGCCAGAAGCTGCCCACGTCGCTCAAGCGGGACAAGATCGCGCCGCAGCAGGCACTCGCCGAGATCCAGTCAATGCTCCCCTCCGACACGATCTTCACGGTCGATTCAGGCGAGCACTTCATGTTCGCGACTCACTACCTCGAGACAAACGATCCCGATGCCTACATCGTGATGACGGGCCTCGGCTCGATGGGGCAGTCGATCGGCGCGGCAATCGGTGCGCAGCTCGCACATCCGAAGCGCACGGTCGCAGCGATCTGCGGCGATGGCTGCTTCGCGATGAACGCATTCGAGATCGCCACGGCGGTCGCCGAGCGGCTCCCGATCCGTGTGTTCGTGTTCAACGACGAGCGCCTCGGCATGGTCGAGAACGGTCACCAGAAGGTCTACGGCCGGCGACCTGCGTATCCGACCACGCCGCTCGACGTCTGCGCGGTCGCCGTGGGCCTCGGTGCTCTCACGCTGCGCGTCGACGGAGTCGATCAGCTCGATGCCGCGCGCGACATGCTGCGCTGCGCTCCGGGGCCGGTGGTCATCGACGTGCGCATCGACCACGAGATCCTGCTGTCGAAGCAGGACCGCGTCGCGGCGATGACGCCCGTGCCGCCGAAGCCGCGCGCGAACCTCGAGCTCGT
>JBBRBG010000072.1:0-40034 GCA_038206055.1 Haliangiales bacterium | reverse complement strand
GACCCACTGTATATTTGATCGCGGGTCAGCACTTGCAGCCGGCCCTCGCGCAACAGGTACGCCCGAGGAGGCCGAGCGCCACCCGTACAAGAACGTGCTGTCGCGCAACCTCGGCGCGAAAGCGGAGACCCGGGTCGATCTCATCGAGATCGAGCTCAGGCCGGGCGATCGCCTGCTGCTGTGCTCCGACGGCCTCTACGGGTACGCCTCGGCCGAGGGCATCCAGTACGTCCTCGGCTCGGGCGACGCCCCCGATCACGTTGCGCGCGATCTCATCGATCTCGCACTTCGCGGAGGCGGCGGCGACAACGTCACGACGATCGTGCTCGAAGCTCCCGCTGCGGCACCGAGCTCCACGCAGATCGTGCGGACGAACGGCGCGGTCGCGTGGTGGCAGCGCCGGCAGCGGTTCCTGCACGTCGCGAAGGAGCGCGGCCTGACGCGCAACCCGATCGTGCGCGGTCTCGAACCGAAGGAAGCGCTCGAGCTGATCGCCCTCAGCCTGTGCCAGGCCATCTATCACGACCTCGAAAAGTCGACGGGCGTGAACGTCTGGACGTTCGCGCAGAACCTCGCCGGTGGCTGGTTCGATCAGGGCGGCGCCTTTGCCCCGCTTCGCGGCATGATGGATATCCTCGGTGAGAGCTCGCGCACCGTCGTGGACGAGATCCGCACGCTCGAGCCGCAACTCGGATTCCTCCTCGACGTCGCGGTCAGCCGGGCGCTCGTGGTCGCGGAGCTCGCGCTCGGCGGTCTGCTCGCGGAGCGGTTGCGCCAGGTCGATAGCGATCTGATCCAGCTCCACACCGCGGCGCAGGAGACCATCGACGGCAGTGCCGACGAATTGATCGATACCGGCGACACCGGCGACACCGGCGATCGCTTCATCGATCGTCCGACCATCCCGTTCCTTCGTCCCGATCGGCCGGTCACCAGTTCTGGAGAGACCGCCGAGGTGATCTCCGCGATCGAGAAGACGCTGACGATCGCGCGCGCTCGCACTGCCCCGCGCGCCGAGCTGGTCAAGCAGGTGCTCACCGCACTCGAGTCGATCGCCACCGATGGCGCTGCGAGCTTCGCGTCATCGGTGCTCGCTGCACGCGACCTCTACGGTGTGCGCTCGGTCGACGACAACGGCATCATGCCGCTGTTCGATGCGCTCGATCAGGCGCGCATCCTCACCGCGTCGAGCGTTCACCAGATCACCGCCTCGGAGATCACGCGTGCGCGCGTGCTGCGAGCGATCAGCGCCGCACACCAGCGTCTCGTCAGCGCCGCCACCGGCCTCGTGCTCGAAGCCGCCGCGCCGTACACTGACAAGTTGCGCGAGTCCCAGGCGCTGACCTCGGAGCTGCGCGATCAGGTGGCGAAGGCCGAAAAGAAGCGTGCCGAGCTGGAGCGCCGGTTCGCGACGGGTGTGGATGCCAGCCTGCCGTGGGGCTCGCGCGGGACGACGGAGTGGTGACATGAGCGAACAAGACATGGCCGCTGCCGTCTCCGTCCTCCGCGACGAGGTCCTCGACACCGTCGAGCACGGCGACCGCGATCCGCCGGGCGCCGAGGTGTTCGACGCGCTCCTGCGCACGCTCTCGATCGGCGGCGAGTCCGTCCCCGGTCTCGATCTGACGCTCCACGACTCGGTCGCTCGGCGCCTCGCGTGGGGCGACAGCGAGGAGGAGGTGCTGCAGGATGCCGAGCTCGTATTCGATCGCCTGCTCGTCGCCGTCGACCGCGCGTTTCGCGATCCCGCGGATCAGATGGTCGTCGTCGAGGCAGCCACCCAGGTCGCCGTCACCGTTGCGCGCGTCGTCTCGCTCGCCGCCGTGTCGCGCGCGACGCGGGATCGAGCAGATCGGTTGCGCGAGGAGATGGCGCAGCGCCAGCTCAAGGAAGTGCTCGAGAAGCAGAAGGCGAACATCGCCAAGCTCGAAGCAGATCTGCTCGCGGGCTTCCGCTGATCCGCGGCGGCTGACTACACCCTCGGCGGCGCGCGATAGCGACCGGTTGCGATCGCCGCGTCGACCTCCGGGAGCACCTCGGCGCGCGCGCGGAGGATCTGGCCGTTCAGGTCGTGCGCGAACCACAGCAAGCGAAGGAACGCCGAGATCGCAAGCACAGCGAGGATGATCGGGATGAACACGAGCGAGCCGCCCGAGAGGCCGATGCCGGCGCCGGCGATCGCCGCCAGGAGGCCGATCTTCGCCTTCGCTGCATCGCCCTTCCACTTGCCGACCACGCCCTGCGCGACGCCGTCGTAGGTCGGTGCCGTTGCCGACCGGATCACGTTGAGGTCCTGGGTCTGCGTGGTGGCGCCAAGCTTGAGCGCGGCGGCGATCGCCTCGCAGTACGTGCCCTCCATCTTCTTCGCCATGAACTCCGCCTGGTGCGGGTTCGTGCGCAGGAGGTTGATCAGCGACAGCTTCGACTGTGCGTAGCTCGAGTTGCTGGTGAACGTCTTCGCCGCCGGGATGAAGCAGATGATCAGACCGGCGGCCGTGAGGCCGAAGGCGGCGATCGTCTTCAACGTGCTTGGCTCCTCCTTCTTCTCCTCGGGCTTCTCCGCGAAGTCCTCGGGAGATTGCGCGTACGCGACGCCTCCGACGGCGAACGCGGTGGCGACACCAAGGATGAGACCGGCGAGATGGGCACGTTTCATGTGTGGCTCTGCGGGATGTCTGCGGTGATCGCATCGAGCAGGGCCTCGAGGCCCGTGTCACGCTCGACGAAGCGGTGTACCAGCTCGGAGCTACCCTTGCCGTTGCCGCGCACGATCCGGCGCGCCTTCGGCTGTAGCTTGCGAATTCCTTCCATGATCGGTTGGACCCGTGGGTCCTCGCCATCGAGCTCGGCGATCACGGCATCGAGATCGACGTTCTCGATCGCCTCGGCCACGCTCTCTCCGTCGGTCGCGAACAGCACGTCCCAGCCGCTCGTGACGTAGAGCGCCATCGCGCCGCGCTGGCGATGGTCGTCGCCGACGACGAGCACGCGGAACCGCTTCGTCGACCTCTCCACGCCGGTGGTCGAGCGGCGGGCGGCTGAGGCGACGAGCGCGCTCCACTCGCCGGGCGGCTCGATCACGAGGATGCCGAGCGACCAGGTGGGCGACACCGCTTCGCGCACCACGTCGCCGATCACTTCCATCGCGCCGCCGCTGGCCGGATCGAC
The DNA here is from genome assembly GCA_038206055.1 of Haliangiales bacterium. GTDB lineage: Bacteria > Myxococcota_A > Polyangia > Haliangiales > Haliangiaceae > JABFXX01. The sequence continues at coordinate 36,866 of JBBRBG010000072.1, read as the reverse complement.
CAGAGAGACCGCGAGCCGAGTCCCGAGCGGAAACCAGGCCGCGGTGTCCAGCGACAACCCGACGTCGGAGACGTCGCGGGTCCGGCACACCGCCAGCTCCCCACCCAGAAGGGGCTGAGCCGTGGCGGGGATCTCGATTCGATATCGAGGAGCGCGACGCGACAATAGTTGAATCTTGCCATACCCCCGCCAACCGGTGGGTTACGAGGGAGTTGCTTTGGTCTCGGGTCCGCGCAAAGGTGCCTACATGTCCCGCCTGCTCCCCGCGATCTGCCTGCTCGCCCTCGTCGCACCGCGCATCGCGCGAGCCGACGACAAGGACATCGTCATCGACATCCCGGGTGAACGCACGATGGAGCAGAAGGTCCTCGTCGGCGGGCTCGCCGGGGCGGGCTTCCTCGTCGGTGCGATCGGCGCCTATTTCCACTATGACTCGAGCCAGGCCTCCGACGATGTTGGCTCCGGCAAGTACACCGGGCACGCGTGGACCGCGGAGGACCAGGCGCTGGTCGATCAGGCCGATCGCTCGCGGACGCGGGCGATCGTCGGCTACAGCGTCGGCGGTGCACTCCTGATCGGCGCCATCGTCGCGTACGTCATCACCGACCCGCCGAGCGAGAGCGCCGTGATCCATCCACACGGCCGCGGCTCGGCGACGCTGACGCCTACGCCCGGTGGCGCCATGGCATTCGGGACGTGGAGCTTCTGATGCGCGCCTGGATGCTCTCGTTCGCCCTCCTCGGCGCGTGTACCCCCGAGATCGTGTCGGGCGCATATCTGTGCGGTCCCGACGAGTCGTGCCCCGATGGGCAGAAGTGCAACCCGGCATCGGCGCTCTGCGTGGGACCCGGAAGCGTCGAAACCTTCGCGTGCGGCAAGGACCAGACCGAGATCGAGCCCAACAACAGCCAGGCCGGTGCCCAGGTGATCCAGGGACTCGGCTGTGCGTCGACGCTCGCGGAGATCCGCGGCTGCACGCCCGCAGGCGATGCAGATGACTGGTTCGTGTTCGACGTGCCTGCGACCTGCACGACGTCGGTCGCGCACCTCCGGCTGTCGTCGTCGATCGCGTTCCAGACGCTCGGCGTGAAGCTATCCGGACCAAACGGCACGTTCGAGGCGAGCGAGACCGTATGCGCGGCCTCGTCCCCTGACGACGCCGAGGTCCAGGTCTGCCTCGACCAGGCGGTGACGCCCGGCGCGACCTACGCGGTGCGTGTGGGCCCCGCCGGAGGCGGAAACTGCGAGGGCAACTGTTCCTACAACCGCTACAGCCTCCATCTCCAGCTCGGGACCAATTAGCCAAACTGCTGTAGCGTTCGTAGCGGGTGTCGGAGCTGCACTGGAACTGGCTGTGCACGCCGTACGTGGTGTGCTCGTTCCTCATGCTCGTGGTGGCGATCACCGCGGCGCTCGTCCGCGGCGATCGAGTGATGCGAATCGGCGTGGTGGGTGCGGCGACGACGACCCTGCCGTGGTCGATCTGCACCGCGCTCGCGGTGTGCAGCGATACGCCTGACATGGCGATGCGCCTGCTGCGCGTCGGGTCGGGACCGGTGGCGCTGATCGGCCCGAACCTCATGCTCGTGCTGCTCGGCGTGTCGGGACAGCTCGAGCGCAACCGCTGGATCGCGCGCGTCGCCTACGTGGTCGGCGTGGTGCTGCTCGCGACGGCGTGGGGCACCGACCTGGTGATTCCCGGCGTGCAACGGTTGCCAAGCGGCATGTACTACGCGGTCGCCGGGCCGCTCACCGACGTGCACTGGAGCCAGCTCGCGGTGTGGTTGACGGTCGGCGTGGTGATCATGCGCCGCGGCACCACGAGCGGCGAGAAGCGGAAGATCTCGCGCCTCCTGGTCACGTTGCTCGGCCTCGGTGCCGTGGGCTCGCTCGACATGCTCACGCTCCACGGCGTGTGGACCCTGTATCCGATCGCGTGGCTCCCGGCGTGCATCGCCGGCGTGATCGCGCTGTACCTCGTGGTCAAGACGGATCTCCTGAGGCCGCAGGGCTTCGATCGCTACGTGTTCCACGAGATCCTCGGGTTCGCGGTCGCGGCCGTCGTGATCGGCGTTGCCGCGTTCATGCTCGAGGGCGCCACGCCGCTCGCGGAGGTCGTGGTCGCGAGCACCGTGTGGGTGATCGCGCTCGGTGCCACGTGGGCGATCTCGCAGCAGCGGCCGATGCGCGTGGCGGGCTCGAGCGCCCTCGAGAAGTTCGTCTCGGCGCTCGCGGATGTCGAGGACGAGCGCATCATGGTGCAGCGCCTCTCAGCGTTGTGGCAGCCGCTCAAGATCCTGCTGCGCGGTGCGTGGCGTCTGGATGGGGATGTGCTCGTCGAGGTCTCCGAGGGCACGCGATGGCCGCTCGACGCGGAGGTCAGCGCCTGGCTCGTCGAACATCCGGACGCGATCGCACCCGGCGATCTCGCGACCATGCGCCTCGGCTCGATGCGGCCGAAGCTCGAGAAGCTGGTCGGCGCGCACGGTGCCACGCTCGTCGTGCCCCTGCTCGATCGTGGAGCGCTGGTCGGCATCGTCGAGGCGGATCACGGTGATGCCCTGCGCGATGACGAGCGCGCTCTCGTCGTCGAGTCCTCGCGCGCCGCGGCTCGTGCCTTGACCTACGCGGGACTCGCACGCGCGGCGGCGAAGGAGGGTGCGAACGCGCGTGAGGTCGAGGTCGCGGAGGCAATGCGGCTGCAGGCCGTGGCGAGCCGTGACGACGAGCTAGGTCGCTGGACCGTGGCTGCCGAGTACCGCGCGGCACCGAAGACCACCGGTGCAGGCTGGTCGGCCGCGCTCCTCGCCGATGGTCGCCTCGCGCTGATGATCACCGAGGCGCAGGCCGACGGGGTTGCGGCGGCTCTTGCCACGGCGGCGCTGACCGGGGCGTTCGCGGCGGCAACCACGGGCTCCGCGCCGGTCGAGCTCGACGATCTACTCGCGAGCCTGCGCGCGAGTGCAGAGGGTGTGATGCGCGGTGGTGAGCCGATCGCGGCGTTCATCGCCGTGCTCGATGCCGATCGCCAGTCGCTCGCGTGGGCCTGTGCAGGTCATCCGGGCGCGTACACGATCGGCCCGATCGCATACGATCTGTCATCGTTTCCGGTGGGGTCAGGCACGTCGCCGCGCCCCACCGCCGTTGCGCTCGGTGGCGGCGGCGGCGCGCTCGGCGCGAGCCTGACCGCGGTGTCGCGTGGCGAGGCCATCCTGCCACACGACTCGCTGCTCGTGATCGCTTCCACGGCCGTGCGTGGCGAGGACGAGGAGCGCTGGCAGACCCTCCTGCGCGAGCAATCGCCGGCGGGGCCGCGGCTCGCGACGATGCTCGTCGAGGCGGCGCAGAAGCGCGGCGGCTTCCACGAGGACTTTCTCGCAGTCGTCGTGCGGCAACGCCCCGACCGAACCAGCAAGCCGGTCATGTCGCCGATCCGCTGACGGCGATCAGGTACCCTGCCGGTGGGGGTTACTTTCATGGCCGACGAACCTGCGGGTCGTAAGATCTTGAGCTTTCTCAAAGGCACGGGTGGCGAGCCGTCTCGCCTGTGGATCGCGGGGGCGGCGATCGTGCTGGCCGTGGTCTCGTTCCGGTCGTGCGCATCGGTCGAGGCCGGTCAGGTCGCGGTCCGCATCAACAACATCACCGGGTCGACCGAGGTCATCACGCAGCCCGGCCTGATCATGAAGCTGCCGGGGATCCACAACGTGTACCTCCTCGATGTCAGCCCGCAGACGTTCCATCTGCGCGGCGCAGCGAACAAGAGCGTGCTCGAGGGCAAGGAGCTGAGCGTCCGTGCTTCGGACGGTTCGAGCTTCGCGTTCAACGACACCACGCTGCTGTTCCGCGCGATCTCGGCCTCTGCCGACGAGACCCTGCGGGACTCCGGTCTCGATCACGCGTACTACGAGTGGATGCTGCCGTACGCGCGCGCGATCCTTCGCGACGAGTTCGGTCGCGAGTCCACCATCAGCGTCTCGAACCCCACGAGCTTCGCTGCCGCCGAGCAGCGCGCACGGTCCCGGCTCAACAAGGTGCTCGGTGCGCACGGCATCGAGATCACGAGCATCGTCACCCCGCGGCCGCGGTTCTCGACCGAGTACGAGAACCTGATCGAGTCGCGCAACCAGACCGAGAACCAGCTCGCCGTCATCGACTCCGAGCTCGCCCGCGCGAAGACGGAGCGCGATCGCAAGCTCGCCGAGGTCGAGCGGGATCAGAACAAGGTGATCCAGACCAAGCGCGCGGAGCTCGAGGCGCAGCTCGCGACCGCGTGGACGCAGCAGACGCAGACGCACCGCGAGGTCGATACCTACAAGATCGAGAAGCTCGCGTCGGGTCAGGCGCAGCGCTCGGCATCGAAGAGCACGTCGGAGCAGCTCAAGGGCCAGCTCCAGGCGGAGTACGAGTCGCGCCAGGCCGAGATCGGCGCGTTCCGCAACCAGCCGGTCGAGCGCGTGATGGAGCGCCTCGGCGAGCGTCTCAAGGGCGTGACGATCGATATCCAGCCGTACCGCAACGACGGCAATCCGCAGCGTGTGCAGCTCGAGACCGTGGGAGGTGCGAAATGAAGACCCTCGTCACCGTCTCGAAGGTGATCGTGATCGGCGCGCTCGCGCTCTTCATAATCCCGCTGCTGTTCACGATGCGTGTGTCTCCGAACGAGATCGGCGTACGGCAGAGCGCGATCAACGGCGTGCAGGCCTCGGATCTCGGGCCGGGCTGGCACTGGCGGATCCCCGGCGTGCACAAGCTGATCGTGCTGCCGTCGAGCTACTTCATGCTCGACTATACGGAGGACGACAAGGGACCACAGAAGCCCCTGATCATCCGCACCAAGGACAACAACACCGTCGAGCTCGACGTCAGCGTGCCGCTCCGGATCAAGCCCGGCGAGGCGAACGAGCTGGTCGCCGCCGGCAACCACGTCCAGGACCCGGATGGGCGGTTTCGCTACCAGCGCCTCGCCGAGGAGACCGCGACGTCCGTGCTCCGCGAGGAGATGGCCACGCTCGACTCCGTCGGGTTCTACTCCACGGAGCGCCGGCTCGCGGCGAGCGCGAAGACCCTCGACATGCTGAACAAGCAGCTCGCACCGATGCATGTCGAGGCAGAGTCCGTGCTGGTGCGCGAGGTCCGGTTCCGGCCGGAGTACGAGAAGCAGCTCCAGCAGATCCAGCTCAACGAGCAGAACAAGCTGCTCGACGCGGCGGCGCAGAAGCTCGCCGGCGTCCAGCAGACGCTCGACAACTACGTGCAGGGCACGAGCGCCCAGCTCTCGCAGCGCACGCAGGACTGGGTCAAGCGCCAGGCCGAGCTCGAGCGCGCGTATCAGGTTGGCCTGCTCGAGGTGCCCGAGTCGGCGCCGGGTGCCGTTCGCGCGAAGCTCGCGGTGACCCCGCCGGCGGAGGTCGCGGCGATGCGGGCGACGGCGGCGAAGATGTTCGGGCTCGATCCCGAGTCGGTCGCGGACTCGTACTTGATCGGCATCAAGAATATTCAAGCCGAGACGCTCGAGTACAAGAACCGCGTCACGGCGGAGGCGGACTCGCTCGAGGGCCGGCTCACCGCCGAGGGCGATGCCATGGTGGCGAAGGTGCAGGGCGAGTTCGAGATCAAGCTCAACGTCCTGCTCGGATCGCCCGCAGGCCGCGCGTACGTCGCTTACAAGACGGCCGAGAACGTCGAGTTCGCGAAGACGCTGACGTTCAGCTCCTCGGAAGGTATTCCGTCGGTGCTGCGGCTGCGCTCGTTTGCCGAGCAGTTCATGGGCGCTCGTTAGCGAGCAGCCGTTCGATCGCCGGCGCCACACCACCGGCGAGCGCCGAGACGAGGCCGGCCTCGGCAAGCTGGTAGATCGCGACGCGGCGCAACGCGATCACGGCGCGCGCCGGTGCCTGTCCGATCGGCACCACCAGCGCGTTGCCGATCATCGACCACCGGCCGCTGCCGGCGACCTGCGCCACGAGATCCACGACCGCCGGGTTCGCGATCGGTCCCTGCGCGTTCCACGCGGTGCGGCGGGCCCAGTCGAACGCGACGCACATCGCCTCGCTCGACTGGGTCATACGGCGGGCCTCGAGCTCGAGCCGGCGGGCCGCCGACGCGAACGTCTCCTCGGCGGTGATCGCGCGCGACACTGCGGCGAGGTCGTGCATCGAGGGGAGCGGATGGAGCGGCGTCGCCATCACGCCGGCGCGCGGGCGCGGCAGCGGTAACACCGGGGGCGGCACGGTCCACACGAGCTCCACCGCGGTCACGGCTTCGGGTCGCGAACGCTTCATGGTGGTCGATGACAGAGCTCGCACGAGCCGAAGGTGTGCGATCCGTGTGCCATCGCCCCCCGCCGGTGAGATCGTGCGAGCCGAAGCGCGAGTCGCGCAAGGGTGTGCGCTGCGTGCCCGTGATGATGCTCAAGCAGGCGACAACGCTGCGATGACTCCGGGGGGCACTCTTGCGCTGCACGCCCCACATCTCAGGGGAACAGGCCGTGTGAGACCCGACGGCTTGCCGCTGGAGGGATTCCAGGAAAAGCTGTGGCTGATGAGGAAGTTGCTGCTCGGTCTCGCCTTCGTGGTCACGGGCGCGTGCGGCGACAACCTCTCCGGGGACGCGCCTGCGGGGGAGGAGCCGCCGGAGGTGATTCCCGAGTGCCACCACGTCAGCGGCAACGTGGACACCTTCAACACCCCGGAGGCCTTCCAGTCGATCGTGCGAGGAACGCTCGCGGCCTGGGATCCAGATGGTCGGTGGTTCCTGACCGGCACCCGCGTGGGCGGGGTCTCCAGCTTCCATTTCGAGCGCCAGGGGTTACAGGTCATCGTCGATCGCGACCCCACGTTCCCCGGCACGATCGATGACGACCAGCTGTTCCAGCGCGGCTCCTACCAGAGCACGCAGGGCGATCCCTACACGATCGCGCGTCGCGTCTCGAACCTACGGTCCGATGGCACCGCCCGCGGTGAGCGCGCCGTGTGCTTCGCCGATGGCTGCACCGTGTGCACCGCCAAGCTCGAGCGCGCCACGCACAACGCCGGCGAAGGCGAGGGCGATCATCTGACGCTCGCCAGCGTGCTCAAGGGCGCGAACTGGGGGCCCGGCTACACGTTCAACGTGCGCGTGCTCGGCACCATCGCGTATCTGATCCGCCAGGACGGCCTGCACATGATCGAGACCGCTGATCCGGATCACCCGGTCGAGCTCGGCATGTGGAAGCGCGCCGGCGATGGCTACTCGAACGACGTCAAGCTCGTCGAGGCGAACGGCAAACGCTACGCGCTGATCGCGGACTACCCGGTGGATATCGTCGACGTCACCGATCCCACGATGGCCCGCCTGGTCGCGCAGATTCCGGTCGAGGCGCACACGCTCTTCACGGAGGTCCGCAACGCGCACATCTATGCGTACTTCGGCGCGTACGATGGAACCTGCCCGGTGTTCGACATCACGAACCCCGAAGGACCGTCGCGGCTCGGTGTGTGGAATGCGAACGCCTCGATCGTCCACGATCTGATGATCGACAACGGCATCGCGTACCTCAACGCATGGGAAGGCGGCCTCCAGGTCGTGGACTTCACGAATCCGGCGCAGCCGACCCTGGTCGGCAAGTGGCCCAAGACACCGACGGCGACGAGTCACTCGAGCTGGGCGTACACCGCAGGCGGTCGCAAGCTCGCGCTGCACGGCGAAGAAGCGTACGCCGCGCACCTCGATATCGTCGATGTCGACAAGACCTCGCCGACGTTCATGGCCTCGATCGCCACGTTCAAGACGCGCGACTGGGTCTCGATCCACAACGTGATGGTCCTCGGCGGCCGCGCGTACATGACGTACTACCAGGACGGCATCCGCGTGCTCGATCTCGCGACCCCGACCGCACCGAAGCAGCTCGGCTACTTCAACACCTGGGATCCGCAGGCGGCGTACACGACGAGCGGGTTCTTCGAGGGCGCGGTCGGTCTTGACGTGGATCTCGCGCGCAAGCTGATCTTCGTGGCCGACTCGCCGCGCGGTCTGCTGATCCTACGCGACCAGACATTCTGACCCTAAGGCCGGTACACGCAGAACGTCCCGGTGCGGATCGCGCCGTCGAGGTGCTCGGCGAGCTCGGGGTCGAGCTCGCCGATCTTGCGGATCGCCTCCCGCAGGCGGCGCTGAGCGGTGACCCTGGCTCGCTCGGTCGCGGCACCCGCGCGGCGGACCCGTCCACCGAGCCCGACGGCACGCGACAGCTCCTTGAGCAGCGTTTCGTGCTCGTCTCGGATCGTCTCGGCGCCATCGACGTCACCGCGAGCCTCTGCGTCCTCGAGCTTGTCGGCGAGGACGGAGAGTCGGTTCCGGTAGGCAGAGCGGGCCTTGTCGTCGAGGAGCTCGCCCGCATCGCCGGAATCAGTCTCGGCTTCGCCGGCGACCAGCTCGAGTGAGTGAATCTCGATGTGGGGCCTTGCCGCGAGCCGCGCGAGCAATGGCATGCCGCGCACGCTGGGCGCGAGCACGCTGCGATCCGCGATCGTGATCAGCCATGATGATCCGTGCGGCGCGATCGTCCATGCCAATGCGGGTTGTGACGTCGCGACGACCGGGGTTGGTGCGGTCGCAAGGGCCGCTCCGGCGGTCTCGCGACAGCGGATGACGAGGCGCTGCATACCGAAGCGAGCCGCGTCGCGAGCCGCATCGTCGAGGTGACGCGCGGCATCCGGATGCCCCGCACGCGCGAGCGCTCGACCGTACCAGTAGGCGGTCCACGTGCGCGCGACCGTTGCGCCGTCACGGGTCGCCATCGCGAGCGCCGATTCGAAGTGCGCGCGCCCGCGATCGAGGTCGCCTAGCGCGCTTGCCAGCGCGCCGAGGGTAGCCGCGACCGGAGCGCCGCACGTGAATCCGAACGGGCCGAACCCCGCATACGTATCGGAGTGAGGCGCGAGCAGATCGTAGACCTCGCGCTGGATCTCACTGGACCCGACCTCGGCGGCAACCTCGGCGATCATGGCCAGGATCGCCGGCGCGCGACCATGCGCGAGCTCCGGCTCGAGACCGTCGAGCTCGCGACGTGCGTCCGCGGGCTCGACCGCGCGAAGCCTGATGGCGGCCCGGATCGCGCTCGCGATGATCGGCGTCATCGTGCGGATCGCCGCAAGAACCACCGGCTCGTGGGCACGCAGCTCCTCGACTCGATCGGCCATCAGCAGCATCCACGTGCGGTGGACCGCGCACGCGCGAGCACAGTTGGGATCGTCGTTGGTGAATGACTCGGCGTCGACGATCGCGATGTCGCTCTGCGCAAAGTCGCCGCGGATCGCCGCGCGCAACGAGCGGAACATCGGCTCCATCCACGCGAATCGTCGCTGGACGAGCGACCGGGCGAGCGCATCGCGGACCACCAGGAGCGCATCTGCCCGCGCGAAATCGCCGGCATGGATATGGTTTGCGACCAGCCGTGACATTCCGCGCAACTCGAGCGCACGCTCTCCGCGCGCACGCGCGAGTGCGACCACTGTCTCGTTGACGGCGGCGCACTCGCGCGGTGGCGCGAAGTCGGTGAGTGCAGCACCGACCGCAACCGCAACTTCGAGCCTGGCGGCGTCATCTGTCGAGTCGGCGACCAACCGGCTCGCTTCACGCGCCATCTCGAGAATCGGCGCCGGGTCCGCGGCCGGCGTCAGCGCCGCGGCCTTGCGCGCAAGCAGCCGGGCGTGCAGATCTCGGTCGGTGTGCGGTAACGCGAGCATCGCCTCGTCGATCAAGGAGATCAGGTCGTGTAACTGATCACCGAACACGTAGCGCGCACCGAGCCCGAGTACGGCGGCGGCGAACAGTCGCGGATCAGCGGCCTTGCGCGCCAGCACGATCACGGTATTGAACGCGGTGGCTGCGGCCGCCACCTCGTTGTGATCGAGATAGGCACGACCGAGCGCGAGCTGCAGCGCTCCGTCGCGCTGGGCGGGAGGACCGATCCGGTGCAACACGCGATCGGCGAGGGCGATCGCTTCCTCGTGGGCGCATTGCTGCCGCGCGTGCTCGATGGCGGAGATCGTCCACGCGATCACCGTCTCGTCGTCGAGTGCGTGCAGTGCGTGATGGGCGCGCTCGCCGACCAGCGAGGTGTCACCAGCGCTGATCTCGCGATCGAGCGCGTGCGCGAGCCGGCGGTGGTGAGTGACGGTCGCCTGGTCATCGGCGAGGCGATAGATCGCCTCGCGAACGAGATCATGGCTGAATCGCCAGCGGTCATATCCGCTCGTAGTCAGGATGCCAGCATCAACGAGCTGACAGGCACCGGCGCGAGCGCCCTCCGCCTGGCAGTCGGCCGCCACGATCCAGCGTGCGAGCGCGACGTCGCGACCGATCGCCGACGCTGCCGCTGCGAGATCACGAACGTTTACCGACAGTGGCGCGAGCCGCTCGCGTACGATCGCCGCGACAGCCTGCGCGAGCGGCAGCTGGTCGAGATTCCTCGGCAGCGTGGCACCGGTCGCGAGCGCGGCGAGCGTCTCGAGCAGGAACAACGGATTGCCGCCGGTCGCACGCACGAGTGTGCCTCGCATCTGAATGTCGGCATCGGCGCGCACGTCGTCGATCAACTGGTTGGCGTCAGTCTCGGTGAGCGATGCGAGGGGAACCACGGTCGCCTCGCGCGCGATGCGGACCAGCTGATCTCGAACCGGCATGCGCGCGCCTTCCGCGTCGCGCCAGGTCAGCAGCCACAACACGCGACTGGCCCGTAGATGGCGCGCCGCGAACGCGACGAGCTCCAGCGTTGGAATGTCGGCGACATGGAGATCGTCAAGGATGCACAACAGCGGCGTACGCGTTGCGTGCGCGGCAATCGACCGTGTCACTGCATCGAACAGCTCGAACCGGGCCTGATCTGGATCCGCGGTCGTCGCACCATGCGCGCCCCACAGCTGCGCGATGCTGTCGCGTGGCAGGAGCTCGCAGAGCTGGCGCCATGGCCAGTACGCAGGTGCTCCACCCGCCTCCCACGCGCGTCCCCACCAGGTCGCGAACCCCGCCGTTGCGGCGCCCACCGCAACCTCGCTCGCGAGACGGGTCTTACCGATGCCGGGCTCGCCGACGAGCACGATCGTCGAGGGCGTTCCCGCCGCGGCGCGGGTCAGCGCCTCCGAGATCACCGCGAGCTCGCGCCGCCGTCCGCGCAACGGCCGCCCCCCAACCAATCCCATCCAGCGAGCATACGCGAGATCACTACGGACGTGCCTCGAGGACCAGATTGAAGGGCGTCTCGGTCGCGCGCCGCCACCGCTGCCAACCACCAGCGAACACGTGCTCGCGCAGTCTCGCTTCACCGGCTTGCGCACCCAGTGCCGGACCACCCTGCGAGAGCGAGTGCGGCACGCACAACATCGTCGACGCCGAGTAGAAGACGCGGCCGACCGCGTTGTGATTGTGCTCGGGGCGATCATGCGCGAAGGGCTCGACAAGTAGCCACGTGCCGTCGGGTGCGATCGCCTCGCGTGCACGCTTCGCTGCGGCCGTCGGATTTTCGAGATCATGAAAACAGTCGAAGTGCGCGATCAGGTCGTATCCGCTGCCGGGGAAATCGGTCGCGCATGCGACTTCGAACGACACGCGCTCGGCGACGCCAGCTTCCCGGGCGCGCTGGCGAGCAAGCTCGATCGAGCCAGGGTGCGAGTCGAAGCCGATGAATGTCGACGCCGGATACGCTTTCGCCATGATGATCGTCGACGCCCCCACGCCGCACCCGACATCGGCGACCTTGGCGCCGCGTTCCAGCTTGGCGACCACGCCATCGAGTGCGGGAAGCCATGTCTGGATCAGATTGCCGAGGTAACCGGAGCGAAAGAACCGCTCGGTGCCTTCGAACAGGCACGGATGTTGGTGGCCCCATTCGAGCCCGCCGCCGCTGCGGAAGTTCGCGCCGATCTTCGCGCGTGCCGCCCACATCGCGGCCGTGACCTGAAATAGACCTGGCACGAACGCCGGGCTGCTCGCGTCGGCGAGTGCGACCGCTTGCTCGGGTTCGAGCCGATAGGTCCGAGAGTCCTCGACGTACGTGACGTATCCGCCGGCGGCCATCGCGTTCAGCCACTCGTGGATGTAGCGCTCCGTGGTCTCGGTGCGGCGCGCAAGCTCGGCCGGAGTGAGCGGCTGGGTCGCGGCAGCGAGCGCGCGCCACAACCCTAGTTCGTCGCCGATCACCACGAGGGCAGCGCTCATCGCACTTCCGACGTCGCCGACAACTTTACCGAGGAACTCGTTCAACTTGGTTTCATCGATCGTCATGGTCTTCGTCCTTTCTTGCTCGGCGGGTCAGCGCTTCGCGGCGGTCTTGGCATTGACGACGATCTGATCGACCTCCATGCGGAACTGTGCCTCGTCGATCAACGAGCCGTTCAGCACGGTGCTCCAGTGGCGCGTGATCGCTCCCATCGCGACCGCTTCGCGGATCTCCTGATCGGTTGCGCCGTTGAGCATCGCGGCTTCGGTGTGAAACACGACGCAGTACTGGCAAGGGATCTGTGCGGCGACGGCGAGCCCGATCAGCTCTTTGGTCTTGCCGTCGAGCGGTGACCTGGGGTTGAGCTGCACACCCTTGAGCTCGCGCCACGCTGCCGCGATGCCCTGCTCGGGGAACCGGCGCATGAAGGTCGGTACCAGGCCAAGCGTGAGCTCGATGTCCTTGTACGCAGACCCGGAATCGGTGACCGGAGCCGGCGTCCCCTTTCCGGTCGGGCGCTTGACGTACGCGACGATGCGCGAGACCTCCTGCTTGAACTCGCCGAGGTCGATCTGCATCCCGTTGAGCACCGTGCTCCAGTGGCGGGTGATCGCGGCCATTGCGATGGCGTCCTTGAGCTCGCCCGCGGTGGCACCGCCGAGCTTTGCGACCTGCGTGTGGAAGTACACGCAGTAGCGGCATGGGACCTGGGCCGCTACCGCGAGGCCGATCAGCTCCTTCTGCTTGGTCGACAGTGCGGTCTTCGGGTTGAGCTGAACGCTCTTGAGCTCGTCCCATGCAGCGGCAATCCCTTCCTCGGGAAACGCCTTCAAGAATGTCGGGACCAACCCGAGCGTTTTTTCGATGTCCTTGTAGGTCGTGGCGGCGTCGGGCTCGGCGAGAGCGGGGGATGCAGAGATTGCGATCGTGAGCAGTGCGAGAGCAGCGAGATGCTTCATGGTGTCCTCCTGCAAGCCAAGGCGTGCAGGACGACCGAACAAATTGTACAGTCTGCAACCGGTGATAATTGCTCGCGTCAGCCTCCGCGATCACACGCCTCAGGCGCCGAGCATGCCTGCACGAGCCCGAGCGTCCAGCACATCGGGCATCCCCGAAACGCGAGAAGCGCGACGGGGATCAGCAGGATCGCGAGCAGCGGATGGTCGGAGCCCATCGCCACCGCTGCAGCGAGCGCTCCACCGCCGAAGACCCCGCGACCGAGGTGACGGAGCACGGGCCCGGTCACGCGACGTCGGTGGAACGGCCGGAGCAACCGGCTGGGGAGGGGGAGCACGAGAGGGGAGCCTGCCATGGCGAGGCCGGCAACGCCGCGGACGAGTCGGTCGACCGAGCCAACATCGTGGTTCATGCCGGGATAAGCCAGGTGCCCGTCGAAAGGATTCACGAGATCGTCAGGCGTCGTCGGCGGAGCGCTCGTCGTCGATGACGAGGCGCAGGCCGGCGGGTAGCGTATCGCCGAGCGCCACGCGCTCCTCGCGCGCCTCGAGGGCGACGACCTGCTCGACCAGCACGGCGGCTCGATCACCACCGGGCATCGCGCGCACGAGCGTGGACAGGCGCTCGCGCGTCGCATCGTCGAGATCGCGCGTGCGATCGCCGGTGCGGCGACCGAGCTGTGCGAGCGGGAACGCGGCCTTGTCGGGCTCCGGCCAGTCCCACGCGACGAGCCGCGTGACCCAGTCCTTCACCTTCGACGGCGGGACGACGAGGTTGAGCGGGCCATACAACGGTGCGCGCGCGCCGAGTCGCGACAGCGCCCACAGGTGCACGCTGTCCTCGCGGCCCTTGCGCGTCTCCATGCGCTTCATCAGCTCGTCGCCGAGCTTCAGCTTGTGCTGCACGGCGAGGCGCTCGAGGCTCGCGACGACCCGCCAGATCTCGGCGAGCTCTTGCTTGCTCGCCTTCGCATCGGCGAGCTTCTTCGCCTGCAGCGGATTTGGCAGCAGCAGCTTCGCGAGGCGATCGTAGAACTGATCCTGTTGTCCCTTCGCGAGGCCACCCGCGATCCGCCGCCACGTGATCCACCACGCGAGCTTGCCGGGTTCGCTCTTGCCATGCGCGAGACCCTCGTTGAACACGCCCCACATCATCCGTGCGCGCCACGTATCGAGCGGCGCGCCGGTGCCCGGCCGCAGCAAGAAGCCGGCGAGATTGAGCCACCGCTGCTCGTGATCCGCGGTCTTCTTGCGCGCGGGCGCCACCTCGAGCAGCGCATCGAACAGCGCGCGTGCGGTCATCATCGACCACTCGTCGCGGCGGGTCTCGAACAGTGTCTCGAGATCGCGGGTCAGCGTATCGAGACCGGCGCCCGTCTCGAACGCCTTCGTCAGCCGCGCCTTCGCCACGTCGATGGCAGGGTGGGGGGCGGCATCCGCCGCATCCTCCTGGGCCGGCACGGTGCCGCCCGAGCGCATGTCGAACGCGAGCTTCCAGGTCTCGCCGGGCGGCTCGATGTCGACGCAGTAGATCTCGAGCGCGCCGAGCTCGGTGATGTGGATCTCGAGGCGCACCGTCACCTCACTGCGGCCGCGGGCGCGCAGCACGGTGACGATCGGCGGGAGCTCGAGAAGATCGGAGCCGTCGTCGATGGTCTCCGCCTTGCCATCGCCGATCGGCACGAGCGCGCCGGGTTGATCGTCGCGCGTGCTCGACGAGTACAGCCGGAAGCTCACCGGTCGATTGGTGACGAGCTTGAAGTCACGCTCGAGACGAACGCGCGCGCCGTCGTCGAGGCCGGGCGGTGCGAGGCAGACCGCGTACCGCGCGGGCTCGGCGGTGAGCCCGGTCGACGTGGCCTCGGTGGTGGGAACGCGGCGACGCGATCCGCTGGCATCCACGCCGACGTAGTAGGCGCGGGGCGTGCCGCCCTTGATGCGTGTCGCGAGTCCGCGGCGCACGAGCCCGTAGTACGCGGCGCCCTGCGCGACCGCCATCTCGGGCATCTGCGCCGGCAGCTCGCGCGGTGGCTCGCCCTGCCACGTGCCGATCTGCTCGAGCACGCGCGCGCGCAGCGACGTGGGCGTCATCGCGCCGCCGTTGAACAGCACGGCGTGCACGTGCTGCGCTTCGTGGCGGCTGAGGAACGTCGACAGGTGCCGCGTCACCGCCGGATCGGCCGCATAGGGGAGGCCGAACTCCTGGAGTCCGCCGCGACCACGCGCGAGCGGGGCATCCTTCGCAACGACCGGGAAGAAGCCGTCGAACAGCACCTGGTGCAGCTCGGCACGCGTGACCTCGTCGCGCAACGTGCCGCCGATCAGCTTCGCGCCGCGGCTCTGCACCACGATCGGCGCGGCCTCGGGCGGAGAATCGCCGAGCAATGTCTCCTTCGCGAGCCGGCACGCGTGCACCAGGCCGTGCCACTGCAGCGCATCGAGCTTCTTGCCGCTCTTCGCGACGACGCGCTGCTCGACGATCTTCGCGAGCGTCAGATCCAGGTTATCGCCGCCAAGGAGCAGGTGATCGCCGACCGCGGTGCGCGTGAAGCCCTCTCCCGATGGATCCACCTCGATCAGCGTGAAGTCGGTGGTGCCGCCGCCGACATCGAACACGAGCACGCGCTCTCCGGGCCCGAGCCCCTTGCCGCCCTTGGCCGTTCGCGCGCCACCCCCATCGATCCACGCGTAGAACGCGGCCTGCGGCTCCTCGAGCAGGACCACCGGCGGATAGCCTGCCCGGGTGGCGGCCTGGAGCGTCAGCTCGCGCGCGGCCTCGTCGAAGCTCGCGGGCACCGTGACCAGCACTTCCTGATCGATGAACGGCGCATCGCCGTGCACGAAGTCCCACGCCTCGCGGATATGCGCGAGCACCAGCGCCTGAGCCGCCACCGGCGACAGCTTCGGTCCGTCGCTATCGCCCCACGGCAGGATTGCGGCGTTGCGATCCACCCCCGGGTGGCACAGCCACGACTTCGCGCTCGCGACCATGCGCGAGGCCATGCGTGCACCCTGGTTGCGCGCGAGCTCGCCGACCACGGGTCGCAGCGCGGTCGACACCGGCGCCTGCGGATCTACGCTCGTTGCCACCACCGGCCGCCACGGCAGCGCGGTCTCGTGCGGTGCGAGATCGATATCGCCCGCAAGGTATACGAAGCTCGGGAGCTGCCGGCGCGCCGCCACTTCGCCCGGCGCCACGAGCTGCTCGACCTCGAAGACGCGAACGCGCGGATCGGCGGCGGCCGTGTCGACATACGCGACCGCGGAGTTGGTCGTGCCGAGATCGATGCCGATCAGGTAGCGCGCGGGCACTGCGGCCCGTTCGTACCGCATCCCCCGCCGGCCCGCATCACCCGTGCAGGCGGGAAGCCGCGAGAATACGGAGGATCACGACCTCGCGGCGCCGCGCCCGCACGAGGTAGAGGATGAAGAACCCGCAGGCGAGACGAAGCTTGCGAACGGTGCGGCGCCCATGAATGCCGTGATAGCCAAGCTCCGGACTACCCGCGAGAAGATCGAACGCGTGCTCGGTCTCGGCCTCGAGCCGGCTTGGCGCGATCGGTCCGTGATTTCGCAGCCACCACTCCTCCGAGTCGCGGCGGTCGCGTAGGGCGCGCGCCGACACCCTGACGCAGAAGGGCGGCCCGGTGGCGTCGGAGATCGGCGAGTGCCTCTTCACGCGACACCGTCTCGCCGCGATCCGCCTGCCGCAGCGCTTCGTCCAGTCCTTCGGCGTCGTCGCGTGACAACACGAGCTTCGGGGGCAGGCGCTTCCTTGATGCTGGTTCCACCGTGATCGTGACGCGGGTTCCATCGGGAACGTCGAGCCCGCGGACCACGATCTGACCGTCGCGTACGGTCGCCGAGTGATGCGTCACCATGCCTCCAGGGTAGCCGGTTCGTAGCGGCCATCCAACGGCGGAGAGCAAGCCGCACGCCACGCGCAAGCGCCGGAGATCACGCCGACCGATGTCCGCGGTGTCCGCCGGCAGGACAGCGTCCGGCCGGATTCCGGTCAGTGCGCGGGCGCGAACGAGCCGTGGAACGTGATCGGCACGTGGTGATCGAGCCAGATCTTCGCGACCGGCCCGGCGGCGATCCGCGCGGCGTCGTAGACCGCGACGTACGCGGCGCCCGTGCGGTGGCACAGCGCGAGGAGGTGGCCATCGACGTGGACTGGCTCGGTGACACGCTCGTCGGCGTCGAGCGAGTGGGCTACGACCTTGCCGCTCGCATCCATCGAGCCGATGGCGCCGAGGTCATCG
Source organism: Haliangiales bacterium (assembly GCA_038206055.1). GTDB lineage: Bacteria > Myxococcota_A > Polyangia > Haliangiales > Haliangiaceae > JABFXX01. Next base: position 19,446 of record JBBRBG010000072.1, on the reverse strand, counting down.
AACGTCAGGTAGGTGATGCTCTGCTCGCGGCCCTCGTCGCCGGCGACGAGCGTGGGGAACTCGCAGCTGCGATCCGAGACTTGCTCGGTGCGCATCGACTTCGCCGCGAGGTCGATCGTCGCGCGGTGCATGCGCCCGCCGCCGAGCACTTCCCGCTGGCCGCCGGCACCGACGGCGCCGATGTCGTAGAACGAGGAGAAGTCGGGATAGCGGATGTAGTCGACGACGATCTCGTTCGCGCGGTTGAACGCGTTCGCGAAGTGCCACTGGTAGAACGCGTCGGTCGTGAACCGCAGCACCTCGGTGGGGCGATCGATCGGCACGCAGATGATCTCGGTGCCGTGCTCGGGCTTCCATTGCCAGAGCTCGGGGAACTTGCCGATGCCGAGGATCATGCGCGGCACGTGGATGCGCGTGGGCGACACGAAGAACACGAGGTGCGTGTCGGTCGCGATGAAGTCGTGCAGCATCGGCGCGCCGGTGAGCGGGACCGCGCCGAGGTGACGCGCGGGGCCCACGTCGGGCAGCTCGTACATGTGGAGCTTGGTCGCGCGCCCGTACTCGAGGCCGAAGTTGTACATCGCCTTGCGCGACGCGACGCGGTGCGGGTGCGCGCTGAACATCGCGCCGATCACGCCGAGCTTGGTCTCGCCGATCGTCGACAGGTCGCGCGGGTCGAGCTCGGTCGGCGGTGCAGCCTCGACGAGCGCGAACAGCCGGTCCTGCCACACGATGATGTTGGTGTTCGCCGTGTTCTTCCGCTTCCCGCGCAGGCTGTTGAGGAACCGCCGCGGCCACGACACGTTCATGTCGTAGAGGCTCTTGCCCGCCGCGCGCTCGTCGACGAGCCCCGCGCTGGTATGGATCCTCGATGCGCCGTGCGCCGCGCCGTCCGCGATCCGGATCGCCGTGGCGGCGCCATCGGCCTCGAACGGATGCGAGTAGCGCTTGCCGAACTGGACGAACTGACCCGGGCCGTTCCGGTACAGCGTGCCGCGGAGCTGCGGCGGCAGCTTGCCTTCGATGCGCAGCGCCTCGAAGCCGTGCTCGCGCGGTAGGCTCTCGGTCCACAGGAGAGTGGCGATCTCGGAAGCGGCGACGGGGGAGGGCTTGAGGGCTGCAACCATGTGAACGTTGTAAACATAGCCCGCTTGACGATCAAGCGAAAAAGTGAACAATGTAAACATTGGCGACCAAGGCCGCATATCACCACGGGAATCTCAAGCAGGCGCTGATCTCCGCGGCGATGAAGGAGATCGCGAATGACGGCCTCGCCGCATTCTCGCTGCGCGGTGTTGCCCGGCGCGCCGGCGTCTCCGCTCCCGCGGTCTATCGCCACTTCGCCGACAAGGACGCGCTCCTGGTCGCCGTGGCCACGCAGTGCGCGGAGCGTCTCGCGGGCGCGATGGTCGAGGCCGTCGAGGCAGCGCCGCCCGAGCCGCTCGAGCAGTTCCGCGCCACGGGCATCGCCACCGTGCGGTTCGCGGTCGCCCACCCCGAGCACTATCTGATGATCTGCATGCCCGGCGTGCTCGATGCCATCCCGGCGCCGCTGCGCGCGAAACAGAACGCGTTCCTCGAGAATCAGCGCCAGGCGATCATCGATGCGCAGGCGCGTGGCGAGATCGCCGACCTGCCGCTCGATGACCTGCTGCTCACGGCGACGTCGCTCGTGTCGGGCCTCGCGCATGCGATCATCGAGGGTCGCCTCGGCAAGGTCGACGACGCGCGCGCGACCGAGCTCGCGATCTCGACGACCGGGATCCTCGGGCTCGGCCTGATCCCGCGCGCCGAGGAGGTCCACGATCCCTACCGCAACGCGAGCGTGAAGACGAAGCGCCGCTAGCCGTTGCGCCCGGTCACGATCGGCATCACCGCATCGACGAATGCCTTCGCATCCACGTCGAACGCGCCGGTCAGCGCCGGGCCGACACAGATCTTCGTGTGCCGGTTGCCCTCGCGCTCGGTGATGAACGTCCGATCGGATCTGGTCGCGAGCACGTAGTCACGCTCGAGCAGGAACAGGCGCGCGTTGCCGGCGTTGTCGACGACGATCGCCGCCATGTGGGCCTCGCCCATCTCGTTCGGCGCCGGGAAATCGACGACGCCGATCCGGTAGCCGCTGTGCGTGGTCGTGCTCAGCTGCGCGGTGTGACTGACGCACGCCAGGCTCCACACCTGGTCGAAGAAGAACTTCTCCTTGCGCTCCATCACGCCGATCACCGTGTTCGGCGTCTTCGTGCGGATCAAGTTCGGCAGGAACTGGTGAGCGAGCGCGTAGTTCGCGGTGGTGGCCATGGACTCACCACCGTACGACTCAATCGCGTTCGCGGACCGAATATTCGAGCTTCCACCGTCCGTGACCGTCGCGCGCGACGCACCACAGCTCGAGCGTCCCAACTTCTGTAACGTGGGCTTCCAATCGCACGGGCACGAGGTCTCCGGCCTTCCGCTCGCCATCGGCTTCGACCAGCTTCTCCACCGGATCGAGCTCCGTGAGCCCGGGCGCATCGGCCTCGAGCAGCGCGCCGGCCGCATCATCCTTGCGTGTGGCCGCGGCGAAGAACCGGAAGTTCGAGGTCTCGCCCACGACCAGGCCGAGCTCGTCGTCCGGCAATGCGACCGTGGACCCCTCCTCGAGGCCCTGCGGCGCGACGCACAACGCCTTCACCGGCGGCGCGAATCCTGGAATCGCTGGCATCGCGCTCTCGATCCCGATGTAGTACGCGCGCGCTGTCCCGCCGCGGATCCGCACGCCGTTGCCCGCGCGGACCTGGCCGTAGTGTGCGGCACCGAGCGCGACCGCGAGATCGAGATCCGCGCCCGCGAGCACCTTGACGTCGCGCCCGTACCACGTGCGCAGCAGCTCGACGATCCGCGCCTGCAGCTTCGTCGCCTTCATCACGCCGCCGTTGAACAGGACCGCGGTCGGCGCCTTGCCGAACCGACCGAGGAACTCGGCGAGGTGACGCGTGATCGCCGGATCGAACGCGTAGGGCAGGCCCATCTCGCGAAGCCCGCCCGCGCGCCGTTTCTGCCCCTTCGCATCGGCCTCGACCACGGGGAAGAAGCCGTCGATCAGCATCCCTTCCGCCTGCTCGCGCGTGACCTCGGCCTTCATGGTGCCGCCCATCAGCTTGCTGCCGCGCCCGAGGATCGAGATCGGGACCGACTTCGGCGGCTTGTCGCCGAGCAGGACTTCCTTTGCGCGGCGCGCCGCGTGGACGAGCGCGCGCTGTTGCATCGCATCGAGCGTCTTACCGGCATCGGTGATCTGCTTGCCCGCGATCGCTGCGAGCGCGAGATCCATGTTGTCGCCGCCGAGCAGGATGTGATCGCCGACCGCGATCCGCTCGAGGGCGAGCGCGCCGTCCTGCTGCGCCACTTCGATCAGCGAGAAGTCGGTGGTGCCGCCGCCAACGTCGCACACGAGCACCACGTCGCCGGGCGCGAGGTCCTTGCGCCACGCATCTCCGCGCGCGGCGAGGTACGCGTAGAACGCGGCCTGCGGCTCCTCGAGGAGGGTGACCTTGTCGAAGCCGGCTTCGCGCGCCGCGACGACGGTGAGCTCGCGCGCCACCGGATCGAAGCTCGCCGGCACGGTGACCAGCACTTCTTGCTCGTCGGCCGGGAAGTCCTCGTTCGCTTCATCCCATGCGGCACGCAGGTGTGCGAGGTAGCGCGCGCTCGCATTGACGGGCGAGACGCGCTCGCCACCCTCCATCTCTGCCTCGAGCTCGCGCTGCGCGCCGCGGAACGGCAGCACCTGCGCGGTGCGATCGATCGACGGATTGCACAGCCACGACTTCGCCGACGACACGAGCCGATGCGGCAGCTCCGCACCGCGCTCGCGTGCGAACGTGCCGACCGTGTAGCGCAGCGCGCCGGACCACGGCAGTTGCAGCTGCGCGGACGGCACCTCGTGCTCGCTCGGCAGGAGGAGGAACGAGGGTAGGGTCGATCGCTGTGCGATCTCGCCGGGCCCGACGACCTGGGTGATGTCGACCGCGCGCGCGGGCGCGTCATCCGCCACGGCGAGCGCCGAGTTCGTGGTTCCGAGATCGATTCCGAGGATCTTCATGATGCAGACAGCTCGACTTCCGCGGGGGCGATCACCGTGCGATCGATACCCTCGGCGAGGGTCGGGAGCTTGGCCTCTACCACGCGCCAGCCATGGTGGCGAAGCGTGCCCTTGAACGGCGGCTCGCCCTTCGCTTCACCGATCAGCCGGATCTCCGCGGGGTCGAAGCCCTTCGGCACCGTGACGCGCTCTTCCTCGGCGCCCGGCATCACCGGCTCGAACGTCAGGTGCTGATCGAGCACCTTCCGGCAGCCGCGGTGGATGTCGCGTGCGGTCGCGCCGATATCGGCATCCGTGAAGCCATCGAGTGACTCGCGCAGAAAATCGACGAGCCGGCCCTCGCGCTGAAGGAGCGCGAGAAACGCGAGCGCACCGTCCTTGTGGTGCGCAGCTGTCGCGACGCGCGGCTTGTCCTCCGCCTTCGGCTTGACCTCGCGCTCGACAATCTTCTCGACCACGATGGTCTTCTCGATCCTTCCCTCCGGCAGCGCCTTCGGTACCGCTCCCTCGGGCAGGTACTTCACGGCGTCCGCGGGGAGCTTCGCCCCGAAGAACATGCGGAAGAAGTAGAGGAACGCGAGGAGCGGATGCATGGAGGGCGGATCTAATGAGGCGTACGGTTTCTGCACAAGCGCGGATCGCGAAAACCACCTCGATTTCGCGAGGATCGCTCGAAAATCTGAGGTGCGATGACGTCCAAGTCCGCGGAGGATCACGGCCGCGCTGGTGGCTCGCCCCTTGCTCACCCGGATCGCACCATGCGTCGCCTGTTCGCCGTCCTCGTCCTCATGACCGGCTGCAACCTCTACTGGAACGGCCAGGGCGACGACGTCGTCTGCGCAACCGGTGCCATCGCCCCGAGTCAGGAGCTGCGCAACCCCACCACCGGGTACTGTGAATACTTCAACGGTCCTGGCTATCCGTGCGACGGCGTCTGCGGCCCGTGCCCCGAGAGCATCGGCGAGCCGCAGCCCGACTGGGGCGCCTGCCAGAGCCAGTGCAACGGTCTCGAGGAGGCCGCGTGCCTCACGGCGCCGGGCTGCCTCGCCGCCTACTACGAGGACACGACCACCCCGGAGCACGCGACCACGTCATTCCGCGGCTGCTACATCACGGCGCCCTCCGGCCCGGTCTCGACCGGAGCCTGCGCCGCGCTCGATGCACAGCAGTGCTCGCGCCACGACAACTGCGCGATGTACTACCAGGCGGGCGTCAACGACCTCCTCGAGGGTGACTTCACGCGTTGCGGCCCCGAGCCAACCACGAACTGCGCGCTCGTCGACTGCGAGACTGGCTACCACTGCGAGGATCAGTGCACGAGCCCGAGCTCCTGCGCGGGGATGTGCGTGCCCGATGGAAATAGCTGCGCGGCCACCACGTGCCAGCCGGGCTACGACTGTGTCGACGTCTGCAGTGGTGGTACATGCAACCCGAGCTGCGTGCCTTCAACAGCATGCGCGGCGCTGCCCACCGAGTCCGCCTGCGCGGCGCGCTCCGATTGCACGACCGTCTACAACGGCACGGACTGCACCTGCTACCCGAACACGGGATGCACTTGCGCTGTCCTGACCTACGACCACTGCGAAGCCCACTGACGCCGGTTTCCGCCCGAATCTCGCCATCCTCCACGCCTCGGGGCTACAATTTCGGGCGTGGGTGATCGGGTGTTCGACGACGACCGGCCGACGGTCGATCTAGGCCCGCAGGCCCTCGACGAGCCCACCGAGGCCGAGGACAGCGAGGCGGACGACTCCGAGGTCGATCCCACGCACTCGCACCAGGGCGGCACGGCGCATTACCGGCAGCGGCCAGTGGACCCGGTCCACGCGCTGCCGACGCAGCAGATTCCCGATAAGCGGCGCGGCGGCACCGGCTCGCTGACGAAGCTCTCGGAGTCTCGCACGACCACCTCGCCCGTGGAGGCGATGAAGATCGACGAGATCGAGCGCACGCGCGTGTTTCTCAAGGTCGCGTTTCTGATCTCGGTCGGCGGCGCGATCATCGCCTTGATCACGAGCGGCGACGTCATCGCGCAACGCGTGGTCACCATCGGTTCCGCGTTCGGCGTGACCGGCGCGCTGTGGATCCTCTGGATGCTGCGCGATGCGAATGACTACGAGCAGCGCAGGATCATCTTGCCCGGCCTGTGTCTCGTGATCGGCGCGATGTCGGGCGTCTACTACTGGGGCGCGGGCTCGCCCGTCGCCGCGATGCTCGTCTACGGCATCTACTTCTTCAGCCTCGGCTCGAGCCGAAACGTCACGCTCGGCATGTACCTGACCGTCGCCGTCATCCACGGGACGATGGCGATCCTCATGGTCGGCGGCGTGATCGCCGACCGCGGCCTCGTCAACATGACGAGCATGCGCACGATCGATCGCGTCGCGGTCGTCGTGATCGTCGAATGCCTCTACTTCATCGCGTTCATCACCGCGCGTCTGTCGCAGAAGACCACGCTCGACGCGATGTCGAAGCTCGAGCAGGCCGTGCGCGGCATGGTCCAGCGCGACGCACTCCTCGCCGAGGCCCGCGCCGAGCTCGATCGCGCGCTCAAGATCGGTGGCCCTGGCCGGTTCACAGAGCAAGTCGTTGGCACGTTCCGCCTCGGTGTGCTGATCGGCCGCGGCGGCATGGGCGAGGTCTACGAGGCACACGGCGTGGCCGACCGGCGCGAGGCGGCGGTCAAGCTGCTCCACCCCGGCACGCTCGCCGATCCGACCTCGGTCCAGCGATTCCTGCGAGAAGCGCAGACCACCGCGCGCCTTGACACCCCCTACATCGTGCGCGTCCTCGAGGTCGGCACCACCGCCGGCGAGGTTCCGTTCCTCGCGATGGAGCGCCTCCGCGGCAATGACCTCGCGCACCAGCTCCGCCGGCAGCGCCGCCTCCAGCTCCCGGCGGCGCGTTCGATCGCCGAGCAAGTCGCCCTCGGCCTCGAAGCCGCGCGCAACGCCGGCATCGTTCACCGCGACCTCAAGCCGCACAACATCTTCCTCGCCGAGGCAGAGGGATCTCGCCGCTGGAAGATCCTCGATTTCGGCGTCAGCAAGTCGGGCTCGCACGGCACCCTGACGCAGGGTCACGTCGTGGGCACGCCCGCATACATGGCGCCGGAGCAAGCGCGCGGCGAGGACGTCGATCATCGCGCCGACATCTACTCGCTCGCGGCGATCCTCTATCGCGCGATCACCGGTCACCCCGCGTTCACCGGCAAGGACGTCCCGACGACGCTCTACGACGTGGTCTACCGCGTTCCCACCCAGCCATCGATCCTCGCGCAGCTCCCCGCCGACATCGACCGCGTGCTCGCGATCGGCCTCGCGAAGGCGCCGATCGATCGCTTCACGACCGCGCTCGAGCTCGCCGAGTGGTTCGGGCTCGCGGTCGAGAGCCGCCTGTCTCCCGAACAGCGCCACCGCGCAGACGATCTCATCGCGCGTCAGCCGTGGGGCACGCGACCTGGCGTCTCGACCAACTCGTCGTGACGTGGTACCTGTGGATGAACGTCATCCGATGCAGCGTTCGCGCATCCTGATCCTCTGGAACCAGATCGACGACGATGTGTACGCACATTACCGTCGGGATGGTCGTCGCGCCCCTGACTGGGATCCCGCGCTGCAGATCGAGCCGTGGGAGACGGTCGAAGAGGAGATGCAGCTGATCCAGCGCTCCCTCGAGGGCCACGGCCACGAGGTCGCGATGGTCAACGTTCGCGACAACTTCGACACGATGCTCGACGCGATCCGCACCCACAAGCCCGACGTGGTGATGAACCTCGTCGAGTTCTTCCGCGACGATGCCGAGCTCGAGCACGATGTGCCCGCCCTGTTCGAGCTGCTCGGCGTCGAGTACACCGGGAACCGGCCGCTGGCCCTGTCGCTGTGCCAGAAGAAGCCGCAGGCCAAGGCGCTGCTCGCGGCCTATGGGCTCCCCGTGCCGCGCGGCATGGTGGTCGAGACCATGGAGGCGCTTGCCGACCTCGAGGCTCTTGGTTTCGGCTATCCGATGATGGTGAAGCCCGCGTACGACGACGCCTCGGGCGGTATCGACTCCGGCTCCGTGGTCCACGACCGGCCCCAGCTCATCGCCCGCATCGACAAGATGCTCCGCGAGCACAAGCAGGCCGCGCTCGTCGAGGAGTACATCGAGGGTCGCGAGATCCACTGCGCGATCCTCGGCGATCGCCCGCTGCCGCTCTACGAGATGCAGTTCAAGGGCGGTACCGACGACGCCGGTGTGCCCCTCCCGAAGATCATCACGTACCGGGCGAAGTGGGATCCGTATAGCCGCGACCACCACGCCGTTCAGGGTGTGTGCCCCGTGCCGGATCTCGATCCCGTGCTGGCGAAGAACATCGAGGACGTCGCGATGCGCGCCTACCGCACCCTCGGCTGCCGCGACTACGCGCGCGTCGACATGCGTGTCGATTCGCGGACGAACCAGCCCTACATCCTCGAGGTCAATCCGAACCCGGACCTCGCCGAGTCGTGCGCGTTCACCAAGTCGGCGAACGCGAGCGGCCGCACCTACGAGACGATGATCTGCGAGATCGTGGACCTCGCGCTCGCTCGCAAGGCCGGGCCGCGGAAGGTCGTGACCGGCGTGGATGCGCTGCTTCGTGAGTACGTCGCGAAGAAGCAAGGCTGACGTCCTCTCGCGGCGGGCGCTGGGTCGAGCCACGCTCGCCCGGCAGCTCCTGCTCGAGCGGAAGGCGATCACGCCGCTCGCGGCGATCGAGCAGATCGCCGGCCTGCAGGCGCAGGTGCCGCGGCCGCCGTTCGTCGGGCTGTGGTCGCGCCTACCCGGCTTCGAGCGTGCCGCGTTGCATCGCCTCGTGCACGATCGCGCGGCCGTGCGCGCGACCTTGATGCGCGGGACGATCCATCTCGTGTCGGCCGATGACTTCGTGGTGCTGCGCGCGGCCCTCGCGCCGATGCTGTCGATGGGGATGCGGCGGCTCGAAGGATTGAACGTGCCCGCCGTGGTGAAGCACGCGCAGAAGCTATTGCCCGGGACCTTCGAGACCGTGCGCGCGGCGCTGACGGCGAAGTTCCCGAAGCACGACCAGCACACGCTCGCGTACGCGGTGCGGATGCACCTGCCGCTCGTGCTCGTGCCGAGCGAGACGAGGTGGAGCTTCGCCGGCAACGCGCATTTTCACGAGGCGGAGACGTGGCTCGGGCGCGCGCTCGCGGAGGTGGGTCTCGAGACGCTCGTGCGGCGCTACCTCGCGGCGTTCGGCCCCGGCTCGGTGAAGGACGCGCAGGCGTGGTCGGGCGTGCGGAACCTCGCGAAGGTGTTCGAGGCCATGCGCGGCGAGCTGCGCGTGTTCGCGGATGACGACGGGCGCGAGCTGTTCGATCTGCCCGGTGCGCCGCGGCCTTCCGAGGACACGCCGGCGCCGGTACGCCTCCTGCCGGAGTACGACAATCTGTTGCTCGCGTTCGCGGATCACGCGCGGATCATCGATCCCGCGCGGCGCCCGGCGCTGACCACGAAGAACGGGATCGTGGCGGCGACGTTCCTGGTCGACGGTCGGGTGGCGGGCACGTGGGAGCTCGCACGGGCGAAGGATTCTGCGTCGATCCGGCTGCGCCCGTTCGGGAGGCTCTCCGCGGCAGTGCTGGCGGCGGTACGTGAGGAGGCGGAGGCGCTGCTGCGGTGGCACGAGCCCGACGCCAGGAAGCTCACGATCCGCTAGCTTGCCTTGACGCCACGGGGTCCGAGGTGGCATCTATAGCTCCCCATTCCGAAGTAGCTCAGGGGTAGAGCAGGCGGCTGTTAACCGCCGGGTCGGGGGTTCGAAGCCCTCCTTCGGAGCCATCTAACTAACGGATTATGCAGCCCTTTCGTTCTGCTGATCCTCTTCCGCTGCCACGTGGCTGCCACGAGCTACCGTCGGCACCCCACTTCGGGCTCCGAGCATCGCGGTAATTCGCCGATCCGGATCCTCGACATCGCGCGCGGCTTCCAGAACGCAATCGGGAAGGTCGCGGCGGTGCGCCTCGGCCACGTGGACGTAGAGCATCGTCTCGTCGATCCGCTTGTGACCCAACCACGTCTGCAACCGCCACGGGTTCACACCGAACAGCGCGGCGTGGGTTCCGAAGGCGTGCCGAAGCGTGTGCCAGTACCGAACCGGCAAGCCGGCGCGACGACAGATCCGCGCGATCACATGATCGGCCTCTCCGTCCGTCTTCGGCGTGCCGTCGAGGTTGCGCACGACATACCCCTCGCGGATGGTCTCCATCCGGCGAAGCACGTCGTACAGCGTGCTCGTCATCGGCACCACGCGCCGCGTGCGGCCCTTCGGCGTCGTGGTGTCTCCGTTACAGGTCTGACGGTTCACCGTGATCGTCTTGGCGATCATGTCGACGTCTTCGCGCCACTTCAGCTCCTTCACTTCGCCGACACGGAGCCCGGCCTCGCCGGCAAGACACACCGCGACGTGCCACACCTCGCCCTCGGCTTTCGCCGCTGCAAAGAGGCGTGCGTACTGCACGAAGTCCCACGCCACGATCTCCGGCCGTTCAACCTTGAAGAGTCCCAACTTCGGGACCTTCGTGATCAACTCGCAGTCGAGCGCGTAGCGCAGCGCTTTCGAGAGCACGAGGAGGATGTTGTTGATCCGTTTCTCGCTGAGCTGTTTCTCGACCAGCTTTCCACGGAACCGAGACACCTCCGCCACACCGATCTCGTCGAGGCGCATGTGACCGAACGCCGGCTTGAGGTGAATCCGGAAGATGATCTTCTTCGAGCGCACCTCGGTCGGCTTGTTCTTGCGAGCGATCACCCACTCGCGCCAGAACGCACCATCGAACCATTCTGCAAACGTCGGCACCTCCTTCCTCACCGGCGGGAGAACGCCGGCATCGGCGAGCGCGAGCTTGATTGCGCGCTGCTCGGCCTCTTGAGCCCCGATCTTCGTCGCTGGAAGATCCTGGTACGGACCGGGGATACCGGGCGTGCCGAAGAGCCTCCGCTTCGTGCCATCGGGGAGTTTGACGGTGGTCCGAAAAAACCAGCCGTCCGTTCTGGGATCGCGTCGTACGGGCATCTCTACTTGCCTTCCTTCGCGTCCTGCCATGACGTCGACAACCATGACATGACCGCAGCACGGCTGAAACGGATCGTTTTCCCCAATCGTCGGTGTGGGATCTTATTCCGCGCGACCAGCATGTAGATCGTGTTCCGTCCGACGGCGAGCAAGCTGGCAGCCTGTGGCACGTCGAGGACGTCTTTCGCGTCGGGGGCCTGATCGGTGTTCGGATTCATGGCTACGCAGCCTTCTTCGCCACGGCGATGTTCGAGGCGGGCGCGTTCGTCCACGTCGCGACATACGGGCGCGGATCGACGGCGACATAGCCGCGGTCCTCGGTCCACTTCCACAGCTCGAACCCGATGCGCGGCTGCGTCGCATATCCGATGACCTGGCCAACACGCACGTGCTGGCGGCGCTTGAGCTTCGGCAGGCAACGGGTCACCACCGCCATCGTCAGGCCGGTGTAGTGCGTCGACCACGTCCCGCTGTGATCGAGGCTGATCGCACAGCCGGTCGCGCTCTCGATCGCGCACGCGACTTCGCCATCGTTGGCGGCGTACACCGGCACGAGCGCTGCGGGACCACCAGGCGCGAGTGGGTAGCCAAGATCGACGCCGAGGCGATCATCGTCGTGCGCGGCGAGCACATGCGGCCCGTCGCCGCCGACTGCGCGGAGCGGCCACATGAACGGCGACGAGGGTTCGCGGCGCCGTGGGGCGAGGCGGATGCCGTCCTTCTCGAGGAAGCGCGGCGGGTTCATGGCGAGTTGGATCGAGTGCGACATGGTCACGGTCACACCTTCCTCGTCGAGGGCGTTTTGAGTCGGCTGGTTGGCTTGGCGATCGGACGCGACGCAGCGCGCGGCATCCGCGCAGGAATGACCGGAATGCGCAGGCCGTTCGGCCGCTGCGACGCCGGCACGGGGCTCTTGTCGTGATCGTTCGCGATCATGGTGAGTCGCGCGATCACCAGGTCGAGCACCTGGTCGATCGAGAGCCGCGCCGCGGGGAGTGATGCCGAGGGTGCGCCGGGCAGCGCGATCGGCTTGCCAGGCTCGACGTCGAGAGCCGCTGCGATCGTGCGGCACGCCAGCACCCCTGCCGCCTTCTGTTCGTTGGTTGCGTCGGCAATGACGGCCGCGCGGATCACGTCGATGAGCTCCTGCATAGAATTTCTCCGTTGGGTTGGATGCGTTGAGGCGGCGCCGTGGCGCGCGCTTTGAGTGAAGCTGGCGTCGCGCGCGCTCAGAACGGCGCGGCTTCGAGCTCTGGTTCGGGCTGCGGCTGGCCGAGCTGGTTGTCTCGAGGCTGGAGGCGCCGAATCATGCGCAGCTCCTCCGCGTGTGCGTCGTCCGGTGTCGTCGTCTTGATCGCGACTTCGACGTCGCCGCGGAGGTACGTCAATCCGGGATCCGCGCCCTCGGCGAACTGCCCGCGCCAGAACCCTTTGTATCGACGCCACTTCTGAAAGTGCCGCGTGAGGGTGTCGTACAACCGGCCCACGCTGGAGCCGACATAGACGATCGGTCCGTCGATCTCGCGGATGACATACACGCCGGACTCGCCTCGAAGCTGCCGAACCCACGCTGGATACGGTTCGCCGCGATCACCGAGGGGTCGATATGTTGTCAACGTGCCGTTGCGAGGCGCGGGTGGCGCGGAGGCGACGAGCGGCGTGCTGGTCGGAGACCAAGCGAGGCTCACGCGTGACCACGCGGCGAGGTATGGATCCGGATCGACGGCGCCCGATCGCGTCGCGCCCTTCCATACCTCGAGGTGCAGATGCCGAAAGTGCGCCGGATCCTTGGGGCTCGCGCCGATCGTGCCGTTCGGTTCGCCCGCGGTCACCTGCGCGCCTGGAAGAACCGCAAGGGTCGCGAGGTGCGTGTAGTAGGTCGCCCATCCGTTGGGGTGACGGATGATGACGGTGTTACCGACGGGCGTCGTGCTCGCGAACCTGACGACACCTGCGGACGCGGCGAGCGCTGGCACCCCCTCGGGCATGAAGAACAGCGGCGTGCCGCCTGAAGTCCCCGCCGGAAACGCCGCGATCAGGTCGCGCGCATCACGGCGCCGATACACGAGATCAGCGCCGAGATGCTGGCGAAGCTTCCCGTCGGCCGATGCCTGCGCGCGAAACTCGCTCGACGTCACGGCGAGCCGCTCGCCGAGACTCGGCACGGGATGGATCCAGGTGGCGCCGCTCGCGGCAGGCGGGTTACTCACGAGATCGTCGCTCGAGGTGAATGTGATGGTCCGGCGACTCGCACTCAACGCGAGTGCGCTCACGCCGGCGAGGCCACCACCAACCAGGAGAACCCCGAGTGCGTGATCGTCGGTCATCACACGGGCTCCGTGGGGACGAGGTACGCGAGGTCCGGGGGCACGTACAGCTTGACGCCGGCTGCCTTCAGCGCCTGGAGCACATTGCGCACCGCGCCGGTGATGGCGTCACCCGTCGCGTGCACCTCGGCGGTGCCGGCCGCGCGACACTTCGCGACGATGGTCTGCAAGTCGGCTGCGACGCCATCGATCTCGATCCGATCGGCGCGGACCCATACGACGCGCCGTGCGGGCGTTTGTTCGGTGTCGGTTCCGGTACGGTTCCTGTCACCGGAGCTGCGGAAGCCCCACCCCTTGCCACGGGAGAGTAGCCACCACGCGACGAGGCCCGCCCCGCCGACGAGCCCGACGGTTCGTCCCGTGTGAGCGCGCTCGGTCATCACCGTGCTCCATGCCGGTTGAGGAGGTGAACCATCCGCTCGGTGAACCGATCGGCGTGGTGCGGCGACAGCGCATACCGCTCGTTGCCGAGGTCAACGCGGTCCACGTAGACGATCGGCTCGCCGTCGCGCACGATCGTGCGTCCCTCCCGCGTGTAGCGCTTGGTCGTGCGCGAGGCGCCCCTCGGCTTGCGGCGCGGGGGCATCGGTTCGGCGCGGCTCTCCTGGAACGCGTTCGGCGAGGTGACGAGGATCCAGTAGCCAGGGTCCATTGGCTTGTTCGCTGCGAGATCCAACGCGCCCGCCGCGGCGAGCCGGTCACGCGCGTCGTCCCACAGGATCGGCGCGTTTGCCTTGAACCAACGCACTCGCCTCGGACCGCCGACGCCTTCCGGGTAGACCGCGAGCGTGAAGATCTCCGACGCGATCGAGTTGCGCGGCCGACCGGGGAGCGGCTCGGCGTTGGTTGCGCGGAACTCGTGCGCATCGATCGACAGCATCCATCCGCCGGGCTCGCTCGTGCGACCGGCGAGAGCGTGATCGAGCAGGCCAGCGGCGGCGAGCCGATCGCGCGCCTCGGCCCACACGATCGGCGACTCTGCGCGGAAGTAGCGGTGCGTGGGCCTGTCCTTCGTCCCACGCGGATACGTGATGAGCGTGAAGAAGGCCTTGGCCTCGGTTTCCGGTTTGCGTCGGCCCGCGTTGCGAACGGCCGGCGTGTTGGCGGTTCCGAGCGCTGTCATCAGCGCGGCATACGTCGACGCGGGCGCGTTGCGCGCCACGGTCACCGCGGCGTGCCCGGCAGCCTCGCACCGGCGAACCGCCTCGTCGACATCAACGCGCTCACCGTCGACCAGGACGCCCGTCGCATCGATTCGCACGACGCAGTTGCGAGGAGCGGGCGGGTTGGGGGGCGTGGGCGTCGCGCTCACGGGGCTGGTCGATGCGGGCGACGCGGCCGGCGCGCTCTTGCTTTTGCTCTTGGTCAGGTACCAAAGCCCGAGCCCGCCTCCGAGCCCGACCGCAAACGTGGAGGTATTCGACATCAGCGGACTCCTTCAGGACGACGCGAACGCACGGGTGAGCGCGAGCTCGCGCTGGTACAGCGCAACGACGCTCTTGCACCATGCGACCTTCGCCGGGTTGAATAGATGCTTGCTCGCGCCCGCGAGCTTGGCGTGGGCGGCGACTTGATCGATCGTGATGTCGACGGCGCCGAGCCCTTCGAGGTAGCGCGCGACGCGACCGACGCCGCCGGCCTCGGAAAACCCGGCGTTCCATCCGAAGGTCAACAGCTCCACAAAACGCCAGCTGTTCCAGTCGGCTTGCAGCGTCGTGATCCGCGGATGGTTCTTGCGGTAGCTGTCGACGATCAGTCGGAGCAGCTCGCAGCCGATCGCGACGTTCGTCGCCGGATGCGTCAGGTGCTCACTCCGGTAGGTCGTGCCGTGGCGCTTGTTGTAGTCGTCGAGCACGACCGGAACGATCTGCATGAGTCCGATCGCGCTGCCCGCGCGCACGCTCGGTTGACCGTCCGACTCGCGCTCGACGAGCGCGCGCACGTACTCGATCGGCAAGCTGCCGCGATACTTCTCGAACACCGCATCGAACCGACGCACGCGCGACGACGTCGCCAACGACGCGCTCGGCATTTGCGCGACCCGGCCGGACTGCTCGCTCGGACCGACGCTGGGTCCCTGGTCGAGCTGGGATGGCCGGGTGATGGGACCGCTGGGCGGACGCGCCGGCAGGCCGCTCGAGGTCGGGAGGCCCGTCGTCACCACGACGAGCGGCGCGCTCGCCGTCATGACCGACGCGACGGGAACACGCGGTGCGGTGTCCGCATACGGATCGATCGGCCGCATCTCGCCCGAGGGGCCAGCATACGGACCTGCGACGCCATAGACGGGCGTCACGGTGAACGAGCCAACGGACGGAATCGCGTACGGATCGATCGGCGTCATCGGGCCGGACGGCCCGGTGGCCAACGCACGCGGGGGTGTCGGCGTGGCCTTCGGGCCAAACCGCATCAACGCTTCGAAACGGGTCATCGACGGCAGCGGTGCCGCGGGCGCCGGCCGAGCCTGTGGGTGCGCAACGACGGGTGCGACGAGCCAGCGCCCGGCCGCGTAGCCGGCGGCCCCACCCGCGGCAAGCAACAGCGCGGTTCCGAGTGCATCGTCGTTGGACATGACGGGTTCTTTCGTGGAGAGCGGATGTGGTGATGTGAGAACGGGGCGGAGAGGAACGAGAAGGAGAGGATCGGGGCCTCGGTTCACGCGAGCGACCAGAGGGCCACGTTGTTGAAGCTCGTAACTAGGCTTAAGTTCGATCACGCGAGCAGAGCGCACGCCGGTGACGCGCTACATCTGCGCTACAGCACGAGGATCTGGTCCGGACCGGGCTCGCACGCGCCATCCTCCTCGCTGCCCAGATCGCAGGCATCACGGGCATCGAGGTCGAATTGCGCGGCGGACGCCGCGGACGCGGTCTTGTACGACGGCGCCGTGCCGAACATCGGCAAGAAGCCCGACGAGGAGGGCGCCTTCGCGCTCTGACCGTCGACGGTCTTGTAAGCCGGCGTCGAGAAACCGAACAGCGATCCGAGCAGGCCCGAGAGCCAACTCGACGCCGCCGGCTGCGCGTGCGCCGTCAGCTTCGTGACGTTCGTGTACGCAGGGTTGTTGCGAGAGAAGATGTCCATAGCGTTGGCCTCCGGTTAGCGCAGCACGCGAGCCAGCAGGTTGCCCAGGGTGCGCATCTGCTCGTCACGCTTGGCGTGATGCGCGAGTGCGCCCTGGTAGGTCACCAAATTCTCGACATCGACACCCGCCTCGCCCTGCGCCGTCGGACCGGCCGGCAGCGGCAGGAGCGCGGCGAGGAGCTGCACCCCCGTGTCGATCAGCTCGCCGGTCGTCATCCCGAAGCGGGACGCGAACGACGACTCCGACTGCGGGTAGAACTGCTGCGACTGCGGGTAGAACGGCTGCGACCCCGGGTAGAACGGCTGCGGCTGGTAGTAGCCGGAGGCGTTGCCGGTGATCACCGTCGGGCGCGAGCCCGGCGGGACGACCACCGTGCGCGAGCCAGACGGAGCCGAGGGCATCGGGCGCCACGGCGACGCCGGGCGACCGGTGCGGTGATCGGTGACGGCGTTGCGGCCATCACCCACGTAAATAACATCGTAGTCCATAGGGTTCCCTTTCGTTGGTTGTTGAGCGGCCATGGCCGCTCGCGCGAACCCAGGCTCCGATCCTTGTCTCCTCCTCCTTACGCGGCTTCGTCGAGATCGATGACGATCGGCTCGTTGCTCTCGGGCGCGCTCGCGTACGCGTGATCCCGGATGCCGTAGCGCCACTCGTCCTCGACGCTCTCGAGGTCGTTGGCAGCGTCGCGGAACAGATCGACGACCACACCTCCGCCGGTGGCACTCCTTCGCGGTGCGACCGCGGGCGGCGGCGCGAGCTGCGCGGGCGTGACCGGCAGGGAGTTGGTCGCGGGGGCCGGGGGCGTCGCCGTGTTGGCGTCCCCGTGCGCCCGGACCGCACGCTTGTTCATGAGCGCGAGCGCGAACTGACCGGCTCCGGCGGCGGCCACGCTGGTCCCGACGACCCGCGGCGTACCCTCGGAGAAATACGCGGTCGCGCCCCCGCCGAGCATGAGGCCGATGCCTACGGCCTCGGGCGAAAGGATCTGCTGGTTCACGATGAGGCCACCGAGCGCGGCGCTTCCGGCTCCGCCCGCGACCGCAGCGACGATGGTCTTCCAGTCGGGCGGATTGCCGTGGCGCACGATCGTCCGCGTGCGAGGACGCGGCGCCGCGGACGCGAACCCGGCAGTTGCGTTGCGCGGTCCGCGGTGCGGGCGCTTGATGGGGCGGGGGCGATGCTTCTTGTTCTTCATGGCGAGTAGCTCCTGGTGATGGATGGTTTGTGGTGTGGCGAGCCGCGCTACGCGGCGTTGCGGTGGCGAACGTGCTCGCCGGGCTCGTGGACGTAACCGCAGTCGTCGCAAAACCGGAGCGGCGGCGGCGCGGGCGCGCGCGTCGCGGGAGCGATCGGCGCCGCGGCGCGAAGCAGCGTGTGGAGCACGCTCGTCGGCACCTGCACCGGGCGCGGCGCGGGGCGGCGGGTCGGGACCACGTCGAGGGGAAGCGCGAGGATGTCGAAGATCGTCCGCGCGTCCGAGAGGTCGAGGCCCAGCTCGTCGTCGAAGATGCGAGCCAGTAGGCGCGCGGTGAACATCACGTCATCGATCGACGCGCCGGTCGGGCGGTTGCCGGCGATCTGCGCCTCCACGAACCGGCGGGTATTGCGCACGTGCGTACGCCCGGACGGCCAATCGCCGACCGCGCGCTCGGCGATGTCGAGCGCCCAGGCCGCGAGCTCGTGGATCGCGGCGCGCGCCGGACCGTAGTCGATGCCGTTGCGGACCCACGGCGCGCGGGCGGCGGCGATGGCCGGAGCTGCCTTCTTCTTCGGCGAACGAGCGGAGCGAGACGAACCAGAACGAGAGCGAGGTGCAGACATGAGAACTCCTTCGGCCCGCGGACGCGGGCCATGTGAATCGCCGGATCCGCGAATGCGGACGGCGCGAACCAAACATCGGCGCGACATGCGCCGA
This sequence comes from Haliangiales bacterium, assembly GCA_038206055.1. Taxonomy (GTDB): domain Bacteria; phylum Myxococcota_A; class Polyangia; order Haliangiales; family Haliangiaceae; genus JABFXX01. The sequence continues at coordinate 978 of JBBRBG010000072.1, read as the reverse complement.
CGGTGAGCAAAGGGAACGTTAGAACTTCTGTGCGAGCCAACGACCGGCGAGCGCCTGCGGTGTCATCGCGTCCAGCGAACCAACCATCGGCGAGGGAGTGGCGAACGCCCCGAGGGAGAGCCCCTCGCGGTTGAGCTCCTTCTCGACCGCCGTGATCACAGGCGGGCTCACGCCGACGCTCGCGAGCTTGATCTTGGCTGCTTCGAGGCCGATGCCTGCGCCGACTCGGCCGGCGACGCGCATGAACGGTGCGAGCATTTGCTGAAGCTCTTTGTTGTTGGCGAGTGCGCTGAGCGCCATCATCGCGAGGGGGTTGTTGCGCGTGGTCGTCACCGTGCTCGCGGGCGCGGGCGCGGTCACACGTTGGGCCGCGAGCTGGTCGATCGCGTCGATCGCGCGCGCCGTGGAGTGGACGATCTTGAGCCCGCCGAGGCCGTATCCGCGCGCCTCGCGCTCGGCGAGCGCGAGCACGAGCGCCACGTCCCGCACGTCCGCGATGCAGATCGGGCGCAGCACCAGCACGCCGCGCATCGCGCGATGTCCGTTGTCGATCCTGCGGGTTCCGCCGACCACGCGATCGGCTTGCGCCATCGCAAGCTCTGCGATCCAGTCGATCGCTTGCGTCGGCGTGAGCACGACCGGATCTGCGCCGTTGCGCATCGAGGCGTCGCGCCGCTTGCCGTTCTGGGACGCCTCGAGCACATCCAGCTGGTAAAGGAGGAGTTGGTAGCGGGCGAGCGCTCGCTCGTAGATCTCGATGACCTCGTCGATCGGTTTGCCGTCGGCCGACGTCGTGTGCCCCTGCGCCTTCGCGCGGCGCGCGTTGGCGAGGTCGCATCGAAGTCCCTTGTTCTCGTCGAGGCCGATCAGGCGCTGGAGCCGGAGCCGGCGGGTCGCGATCGGCACGTCGAGATCCGTCGAGCGCGGTGGCCCATTGCGGACGACCTTCGGATCGAGAACCACCGGCTGGCCGTCCCG
>JBBRBG010000071.1:0-40550 GCA_038206055.1 Haliangiales bacterium | reverse complement strand
GGCGACGAATCCACGCGACCGTGCTTCCAGAAAGATGAGCCCCGAAGTTCTCGAAGGCCCTAAGGAGAGGCTTTCTCCTGCTGGAGAAGACTCTGCTTCGGGACCTTCGGGGCCTTTGGGGCTCACCTGAACCAGCGGACTCCGGTTCGCATCCGGCACTGCGGATTGCCGAGCGCGCAGGTCTATGACCTACGCGCTCCTAGGCCTTCGCGACCGCAGAGTCCCAGCGCTTCAGGTGCTCGGCGACGCTGGCGCGATCCGCCGTGGGCTTGAACCGCTTCTGCTCGCGCCACGTGCTCGTGACCTCGGCCTGATCTTTCCACACACCCGTGCCGAGGCCGGCGAGGAACGCGGCGCCGAGCGCGGTGGTCTCGACGACCTCGGGACGCGAGATCTCGACGCCGAGGACATCGGCTTGGAACTGCATGAGGAGGTCGTTCGCCGAGGCGCCGCCGTCGACCTTGAGCACGGTGAGCGGGCGGCCGGCGTCGCGCTCCATCGCGCGCAGGATGTCCACGTTCTGCAGCGCGATGCCTTCGAGCGTGGCGCGGGCGATGTGCGCGCGTGTGGTGCCACGCGTGAGGCCGGTGATCGAGCCGCGGCCCTCGGGGCGCCAGTGCGGTGCACCGAGGCCCGCGAACGCGGGGACCACGATCACGCCGCCCGAGTCAGGCACCGACGAGGCGAGGGCTTCGATCTCCTTCGCCGACGTGAAGAACTGCAGGCCATCGCGCAGCCACTGCACCGCGGCGCCGGCGATGAACGCCGAGCCCTCGAGCGCATAGCGCAGCTCGCCGGTCGCCAGCTTCCACGCCACGGTGGTGAGCAGGCCGCTCTTCGAGGCAACGGCGCGATCGCCGGTGTTCATCAGGATGAACGCGCCGGTGCCGAACGTGCACTTCGCATCACCGGGTGTGAAGCACGCCTGCCCGAACAGCGCCGATTGCTGGTCGCCGGCGACGCCCGCGATCGGGATGCCATCGGGCAAACCGGCGACGCCCTTCGTGGTGCCGATGGTCCCGCTCGACGCGACCACCTGCGGCAGGATCGATCGCGGCACGCCGATGATCTCGAGCAGCTCGTCGCTCCACGCGAGCGTGTGGAGATCGAGGAGCAGCGTGCGCGATGCATTCGTGACATCGGTCGCATGCACGCCGCCGGCGGTGAGCCGGTTGAGCAGATAACAATCGACGGTGCCGAACGCGATGTCGCCGGCGCGCGCGCGTGCCGAGAGACCGTCGATGTTGTCGAGCATCCAGCGGATCTTCGTGCCCGAGAAGTACGGATCGAGCGTGAGGCCGGTGAGCTGCTTGACGCGCGACTCCTTGCCCGCCGCCTTGAGCTCGGCGCACATCGGCGCGGTGCGGCGGTCCTGCCACACGATGGCGTTGTGCACCGCCTTGCCGGTCTTGCGATCCCACAGCACCGAGGTCTCGCGCTGGTTCGTGATGCCGATCGCCGCGATCGATGCGGGCGGGATGTCCTTCAGCGCCGCCTGCAGCGCGAACGTCACCGAGCCCCAGATGTCCTCGGGATCGTGCTCGACCCAGCCGGGCTGCGGATAGATCTGCCGGTACTCCTTGTAACCGCGGCCGCGGATCTGCAGCTTTTCGTCGAGAACGAGGACGGTGGAACCCGTGGTGCCCTGGTCGATCGCGATCACGTGGCGCATGGCGAATCTCCGATCTGGCGGATGAAGGACACGACCTCGGCAGCGACGATGTCGCGTTCGACGTCGACGGCAATCAGGTGGTAGCTGCGCGGCAGGATCCGCACGCGCTTTGCGTGGGTGCGCTCGGCGATCCGCTGCGCGCACGCGACGGGAGCCGTGTGGTCCTGCGTGGCATGCAGTACGAGCACCGGCTGCGTGACCGCGGGGAGCGCGTCATCGGCGATCTTCATGAACGCCACGAGCTGCGCGAGCGCGCGCGTCGGAACTCCCGGGTAGCACGGGTTCTCGGCCTTGCTCCGCGGGTCGCGGACGTCGGAGCCGCCGAGCTTCGGCAGCGTGCGGATGCGCGCGAGGGGACCGCCGGGCCGCGTCCAGTGGGCCGCGCGACCCGAGAGGCCCTCGAGCCACAGCGGTGCAGCGAGCGAGGCCACGCACATCACGTCCTGGCGATGACTCGCGAGGTGCAGTGCGAGCAACCCGCCGAGCGATTGCCCGACGACGGCGACTCGCTTGCAGCGCAGCCGCAGCGCATCGACCGCGTGCTCCACGGCCGCGGCCCAGTCCTCCCACGTCGTGCGATCGAGGTCTTCGAGAAACGTGCCATGGCCAGGGAGGCGAGGTGCGCACACGGTGTACCCAGCGACCGCGAGCTGCGCGCCGAGATAACCCACCTCCCATGGCGTGCCGGTGAAGCCGTGGACGAGCACGACACCGACATCGTCATCTCCGACGAGATCGAACGGTTCGCTCGACGCGCGGGTCACCGTCACGAAGCCGGATTATCACACCGCCGCATACATTGACAGGTTGGTGACCTTGCGGTCAGATCGACAAACCAACGCGTTTCTGCGGCGTTGAGCCCGCCCAAGCATGTCCGAGTGGAAGACTCGCATCACCAAAGTCCAGGTCGTCAAACCGACCAAGGAGCTCGGCGAGGCGTGCCTCGTGCTCATCTATCCGCCCGGCCCTGATATGGGCAAGCGGTTCCCGCTGTCGCGCAGCGAGGTCGTGCTCGGGCGCGGCGCGGATTGCGACATCCAGGTCGATCGCGACAGCGTCTCGCGCCGCCACGCGCGCGTGTTCCGCTCCGGCGAGAACTGGTCCGTCGAGGACCTCCAGTCGACGAACGGCAGCTACGTCAACGACGTCCCCGTCACCAAGTCTGTCCTCCGCGATGCCGACTTCGTGAAGATCGGCGCCGCCATCTTCAAGTTCCTCTCGGGCTCCGGCGTCGAGGCGAGCTACCACGAAGAGATCTACAAGATGACCATCGTGGACGCCCTGACCGGCGCCCACAACAAGCGCTACTTCCTGGAGTTCCTCGAGCGCGAGATCGCCCGCTGCGCGCGCTATCGCCGCCCGCTCTCGCTCCTCATGTTCGACATCGATCACTTCAAGGCGATCAACGACAAGCACGGCCACCTCACCGGCGACTACGTGCTGCGCGAGCTCTCGAAGCGCTTGCTCGGCCGCGTGCGTCGCGAGGAGCTGCTCGCGCGCTACGGCGGCGAGGAGTTCGCGGCGGTGCTGCCCGAGACCGATATCACCGGCGCGCGCACGTTCGGCGAGCAGGTCCGGCGGATCGTCGGCGACACGCCGTTCGAGTACGAGGGCGACAGCTTCCCGGTCACGGTCTCGGTCGGCGTGACCACCGTCGAGGGCGAGGATGTCGACGTCAGCGCCTTCATCAAGGTCGCCGACGACAATCTCTACAAGGCGAAGCGCGAAGGTCGGAATCGAGTCGTCGGCTAGTGCTCACGTAACGCTCACTCGTCCGGCCGCGTCCACGGAGCGGACGCCGCGTCCGTGGGCCGGATGTCTCGGACATTGGGCGGCCACGATTTCGCGCGGTTGTCGGTGGCGCGGAGCTTGCTGTGCGTCGCGGACTGTCTGCGCGACCGAACCCCAACTACGCGAGGTATGCTGAGCCATGTCGACCGACGCCACCAACCCGAGCCCGGAGTTGCCGGCGGTCGACGAGCGACTCGTCGCACCGGGCTCGGGTTACGAGATCATCGACGGGATCCTGATCCCCGTGCCGCCGGCCGATCCGCCCCACGCGACGAGGCAGTCGAAGGTGGCAACGTTGTTCGAGGCGCACACTCGCGCCGAGTACGACGTCGCCACCGAGATGCTGACGCGGACATCGAAGATCGACGACATCGCGCCCGATGTCAGCGTGTTCCTGCGCGAGCGAGATCCGGTGACCGGCGGGCGGCGACTCGAAGAGCTCGTGGTCGAGATCATCAGCACGCAGACCGTCGCCAATGCGGCGACCAAGGCGGCGAAGCTGAGTGGCCGCGGCGTCCGTCGCGTGTTCGGGATCGATCTGGACCGCGGCCGGTTGCTCGAATGGTCGCGCGAGCTCGGCACGTGGAGCATCATCGACGCGACGACCGAGCTGGTGGATCCCGTGCTCGCCGTGCCGTTGCCGTTCGTCGCGCTGCTCGACGCGGGACGAACGGATGATGCGGTCGCCCGTGCACTACTCGCGAAGCGCAACCCTCTCCTCGAGGCGTCGCACGCAAACGCGCGAGCGGAGGGTCGGAGCGAGGGTCGGAGCGAGGGTCGGAGCGAGGGTCGGATTGAGGGTCGGATCGAGACCTTGATCGAGGCCGTGCTCGCGGTGCTCGCGGGCCGCGCGATCCCAGTGTCCGCCGCACAGCGCGACCGCATCGCCCGAGAGCGCGATCCGGCGCGGCTCTCTCGCTGGCTCGCGGCGGCGGGAACGTGTCCGGACCTGACGTCGTTCTTCAACGGCCCCTGAGCGTCGCTCTCGTGTGGAGGCTTGGCGCGCTCCGCTACGTGTTCCTCGCGGGCGATCTGCTACGGAAGTTGCCCAAAGTTCCTGTCCCGTTCGTATCGGTTATGAAGAGGCGCACTCCATAGCCTCCGGTCCCTGACGTAGTCGCCGGAGCATCGCTCTACGTCAGCTGCGACTCGGGCGTGTGCACCGCGGCTTCGCGCAGCGCGCGATCGCGGATCCGCTTGTCGAGGAAGTAGTCGCGGCCGCGCCAGAACTCGGCCGAGACGCCGACGAGCGAGACGGCGAATGCGCCGTAGAGGAAGTAGTCCGCGTAGTCCTGGAGGAGCAGACCTCCGGTGAGCAGCACGCAGACGCCGAGCACGCGGCCGCCCCACGCGAGCGCCTTGGTCGCGCGCTTGTGGTGGGACATCAAGTTGTCGAGGCCACCGACCGCGAGCTCGAGCGAGAGGACCGCGAACACGGGCCACGCCGGCACCCAGGTCGGAACCACGACGAGGTCCGCGAACAAGAGGCCGGGCAGGGCGAGCGCGCCGATCAGGCGGACGCCATCGGCCTTGGAGAAGTCGCCGCGGCCGCGTAGCTGCTTCCAGCCGACGGCGATGTAGTCGAGTCCCGAGATCCACGTGATGCCGACGACGGCGAGCAGGATCCACTTCACCGTGATCGCCTCGTCGGTGAACAGGTGCAGCGCGAGGATCGGGGCAACGGAGCCACTCATCACGAGGCCACCCTTGAAGAACTTCTTCTTCACGAGCCAGATGACGGCCATCACCACCAGGGGCGTGACGGTGGAGATCGCGAGGAACCAGGTCAGGCCGGCGACCGGTCCGACGAGCGGGAACAGGAGCATCACGCCGATGCCCTGCATCTGGGTCCAGGTCTTCACCTTCGCGAGGTAGCTGGTCTTGAGGGTCAGGTTGCGCTGCTCGTACGCGGAGCGCAGCGCGGTGATGAACAGCTCGCGCGTGAACATCAGCGCGCACGCCCACGCGGGCACCATGCTGACCGGGATGCCGGCCGGGCCGATGATGTCATCCGCGAACGGGACGTACGCGAACGCAATGAACACCTTGTCGGCGATCGGATCGAGCAGGCCGCCGAGCACGGTCGGGCCGTACTTGCGGGCGAGCATGCCGTCGACCCAGTCCGTGCACCCGATCAGCGTGCCGGCGATCAGCGCGCTCCACATGTACGGGTTGTTGCGGTAGCCCTCGGCGGCGCCCCGGTAGATCAACCACGCCAGCAGCGGCATGGGGATCAGACGCGCCAGGGTGACCTGGTTCGCGGTGATCCACGGGCGGCCCGGGCTCGTCACGGGGGGACCCTATCACGTCACAGGACGATCACGACCCGAGCGGCCATCACGGCGGCGGTGTGTTCCCGGAGCAATAACAGCTGGATGTCCGGCTGGAGCGTGAACCACGCCATCTGGATCTGGTAGGTGAGCTCGATCGCGGTCTGAGGTCCCGCCGGGGTCCGTGCGAACGCCAGCCCGAGGCTCGCGAAGTCGCGCTCGCGAAGGGGGCCGGGTCCGATCCGGATCCCGGCGTCGATGTAGACGTCCACGGGCTCGCCGCGGCTGTACCCCGCGCGCGCGAACGCGCCGAGGTAGCGGTCGAGCTGGTGGTCGGCGATCGCGTAGATGCCGTTCTTGTGGGCGGTGTGGTGCCAGCCGCCGATCTTCAGCGTGTCTTCGAGCTCGACCTCCCCGATCATGAACGCGTCGTCGCCGATGCCGGTCGGGATGCCGTGCGAGTTCTGTTGGTCGCCGTCGTAGATCGCGCCGCGGATCAGAGCGTGCGGCAGCACCGCGCGGACGCTCACGCCGGGCGTGGCGACCGGATACACCGGGCCGGGTACGTTGACCGGCACCTGCGAGATGATGCCGAACGTCGCGTTGAGTAGCGCGGTGCCGTGCTTCGCGAGGATGAACTCCTGATCCGCGGCGAGCAGGCCGGCGCGCACCGTCACCATCTTCACGGGCTGCTCGATCCACGCCTCGAACAGGCGCACGTCGTTGGGCGCGACGTTGTTCGACACGCCGTAGACGTCCATCAGCTGATCGGAGAGGCCATCGCCGTGAATGCCGAGCCCGGTCAGGTGCGCGGCGCCGAGGTGATCCGAGACAAGGAGCGAGAGGTCCGCGTCGAGCGAGAGCACGCCGAGGCCGGCGATCGTGGTGCGCTTCTCGAGGCCCGCGTTCGCGCTCGTGAACAGCTCGCCCGCGTAGGTGAGGAGCGCGGTGAAGCCGGCGTCGCGTAGCGCCTCGCGCTTGCCGCCCCACAGGCCGGTCAGCGCGTCCTGCCGAAAGAACCCCGGGCGGTTCGGGCTGCACGCGCACGGATCGATGTCCGCGTGCGCGGTGGTGGCGAGCGCGAGCAGGACGACGAGCGACTTCACGCGGCGGTGCGCGAGGCCAGCGCGCGCTCGATCTTCGAGAACCGATCGAGCATGTCCTCGTGGATCTTGTCGGTCTTCTCGTGCAGGTGCGCGACCTCGAGCTCGGCCTTGAGGTTGATCTCGTACTCGACATCGGCGCGGATGCGATCGCGCGCGCCCTGTCGGTTCGAGCTGAACAGCAGCAGCGTCGACAGCATGATCGCCTCGAGGGAGACGGTCATGGTCAACAGGTTGAACGGGAACGGATCGAACGCGAGCGGTGTGGAGTTGACCCCGATCCACATGGCGAAGAACACCAGGTGAAGCACGAGGAACGTGATGCTGCCGGAGAAGTTCGCCACCGCATCCGCCACGCGCATCACGATGTTGCCGCGATCGACCTCGACCGCTTCGTTGACGTTCTTCGCCACGCGCTGGCGGAGCAGGGCGTTCGCGTTGCGCGTCATGCCTCCGACGGCGGCGAGCATGTCGAGCGCGGCTTCGGGGCGCTTCTTGAACAGGCCCAGCAGATCATCGCGGTCGAGCGCACACACTTCGGTGCGCTCCGTTGCCCTCGCGCTCGCCGTGCGCGATCCGCCGTCGAGTAGCGAAAGCTCGCCGAAGTGACCGTGCGCGCCGACAGTGGTCAGCACGATCTTCTGACCGGCGGTGTCCTTGACGAACAGCTCGACGGAGCCGCTGATCACCATGAACATCGAGTCGCCGGGCTCGCCGACGGAGAAGATCACCGAGCCCTCCTCGACGACCTTGCGCATGCACGCCTGGGCGAGCAGGTTGCGTTCGTCGTCGTCGAGGGTGGCGAACAGCTTGATGTGCTGGAGGAATGTCGCGTCGTCGATCGCCATCGTCAACGATCCTAACCCCAGCCGATGCAAGGGAGAACCACCTGTCCAGGCATTTTGCCGAGAGTCGTCGCCACCGTGAAGCGCTGTGCCATGCTGCTGTCATGCAAGCGCGCGTCGACGCCCGGAACGAAGATCTGTCTCCCGTTCCCGCCGCCGGCTGGTCTGCACTCGTTGTCGACGATGATCCGGGTGTTCGCCAATCGGTGCGGCTCTGCCTCGAAGCAGATGGTGCGCGCGTGCTCGGCGTCGGCTCGGCGAACGCCGCGCTCGAAGCGCTCGAGCGCGGCCGGTTCGACGTCATCCTCCTCGATCTCTGGCTCGGCCGCGATAACGGCCTCACCGCGATCCCGAAGATGCTCGCCGCACACCCGGGCGTCGGCATCGTGGTGATCACCGCGTACGCCACCTTCGAGACCGCCGTCGAGGCGATGCGGCTCGGCGCGATCGACTACGTGCCGAAGCCGTTCACCCCGGAGCAGGTCCGCCACGCCACGCGTCGGGTGATCGCTACCGAGGCGCTGCGCCGCCGGGTGAGCAGCCTCGAGGAGCGTGTCGAGGCGACCGAGGGCGATGATCTGTTCGAGACGCAGAGCCCCGGTTACTCCGCGTTCCTCGCGAGCGCGCGGCGCGCGGCATCGTCGGAGTCCGTGGTGTTGATGCGCGGGGAGAGCGGCACCGGCAAGAACGTCCTCGCGCGGTACATCGTGCAGCACGGCAAGCGCGCGGAGCGGCCGCTCGTCACCGTGCACTGCCCGATGCTCGCGGGTGATCTGATGACGAGCGCGCTGTTCGGTCATCGCCGCGGCTCGCTCACCGGCGCCATCGATAACGCGGTCGGCAAGGTCGAAGAGGCCGCCGGCGGCACGCTGTATCTCGACGAGGTCGGCGATCTCACGCCCGATGCCCAGGCTCGCCTTCTGCGCTTTCTCAATGACCGCACCTACGAGCGGCTGGGCGAGGCCACCGAGCGCCGGGCGGATGTTCGGCTGATCGCGGCGACCAACCGCTCGCTCGAGGAAGAGGTCCGCGCGGGCCGGTTCCGTGAGGATCTGTTCTTCCGTCTCAACGTGATCACGCTGACCTTGCCGCCGCTCCGCGACCGCAGCGAGGACATCCTGCCGCTGGCGCAGCACTACCTCGCGCTGTGCCGCATGCAGCAGGCGCGGCCAAATCTGGAACTGTCACCTCGGGCACGCGCGTCGCTCGTGCGCGAGCCGTGGCCGGGCAACCTGCGCCAGCTGCGCAATGCGATCGAGCGCGCCGTCATCCTCGCGCCGGGTCCGCTGCTCGAGCCCGAGGATCTCGGCATCGAGGCGCCGCCCGTCGAGGGAGAGCGCGTGCGCGGAGCGCCGGTGGTGCTCGGCGGCGACATCACGATCGAGCAGCTCGAGGTCGAGCACATCGCCCGCGTGATCGCCCGCGCCCCGTCGCTGGAGTCCGCGGCGCGCGTTCTCGGCATCGATCCGACGACGCTGCAGCGCAAGCGGAAGCGTTACGGGCTAACCTGACCTCAGATGCGCTCGACGCTCCGTGCGCGATTTGCCTGGGCAGGTCTCGTGGTCCTGCTCGCGGTCGTGATCACGGGCGTGTGGAGCACCGTGCTGTTCATCCGGCTCGGCAATGTCGTCGATCGCACGCTGCAGGGCCGGCAGGGGATCATCGATCTCACGGCGGTGATGGCGGGTGCGCTCGAGCGCGAGGACGATGCGCTCGTGCTCGGTGTTGCCGGCGAGGTCACACGTGCTCGCAAGGAGCTCGCGATCCAGCGCGCCACGTTCGATCGCGCGGCCGAGCAGCTCACGCTGCAGGTGACGCCGACCGAGCGCGAGGTGGTGGCATCGATCGTCGCCGACGTCGTGGTCTATCGCCGTCAGGGTGATGCGCTGCTCGCGGAAGCGAACACCGCCGATGCTCGCGAGCGCTACCACGGCGAGGTGTACCCGCTGCTGCGCCGCGCGGTCGATGGCTGGGCCGCGCTGCGCGAGCAGAGCTTCGAGGCGATGCGGGATGCCGGCATCGCGGCCCGCGACGAGGCGCGCCAGGGTCGCTGGCTGGTCGGGATCGTCGCGATCGGAGCGCTCGGACTGACGCTGGCCGTCGCGTTCGCGCTCGCGCGCAGTGTGCTGCGGCCGATTCGCGAGCTCACGGCCTCCGTCGAGGCCATGCGCCGCGGCGACTTCACCCAGCGCGTCGTTGCGCATCGCGACGACGAGCTCGGCAACCTCGCCGGCGGTTTCAACCGCATGGCGGAGAGCCTCGTCGCCTGGGAGTCCTCGAACCTCGCCGAGGTGCTTCGCGCGAAGGACACGCTCGAGGCCACGATCGCCGCGCTACCCGATCCCGTGATCGTCGTCGATCCCGATGGCGCCGTGGTCTCGCTCAACGCCCCGGCCCGCACCGTGCTCGCGGAAGCGGGGATCATCGAGCTCGCGCGCGCCGAGGCGCTACCAACCTCCGCTGCCGATCTCGTCCGCGGTGTGCTCGCGGGGACGCCGACCGCGGAGCCGGTCACGCCGCTCGTGATCGCGCGCGGGGCCGAGCGCCGCACCTACCTGCCGATCGCCGTCGCGATCCCGAGTTTCTCGGCGGGCCGTTCCGGCGCGGTCGCCATGCTCCACGACATCACCGAGTTCGTACGCATCGATACGTTGCGCTCCGAGCTGATCGCCGTGACGTCGCACGAGCTCAAGACTCCACTGACCACGCTACGCATGAACCTCTTGCTGTTCGGCGAGGAGGCTCGCGACCTGTCACCGCGCCACCGCGAGATCATCGGGATGGCCGTGCAGGGCTGCGAGGAGCTCGCGCGCACGATCGAGCGCCTGCTCGACCTGTCCCGGATCGAGGCCGGCAAGCTGCGCCTCGTGATGGAGCGGATCGACTTGCACCGCCTGGTCGACGAGGTCGTCGGGATGTTCGTACCGCGGTTCACCGAGGCGGAGATCGCGCTCGAGGTGGTCCGCGGCCCGAGCGAGGCCATCGTCAAAGGGGATCCGCTCCGGTTGGCGATCGTGCTGTCGAATTTGCTCACGAACGCCATCAAGTACACGCCGGCTGGCGGCACCGTGACCGTCGAGATGTCGCGGCTGCCCGATGACGTCCAGGTCGCGGTCACCGATACCGGTCCGGGCATCCCCGTCGACCTTCACGACCGGGTGTTCGAGAAGTTCTTCCGCGTCGAGCACGTGCGACCGAACGCGCAGGCGCCGAACGGGGCGGGCGTCGGGCTGTACATCTGCCGGCAGATCGTCGAGGCGCATGGCGGGGAGATCCACTGCGAGGCGGTCCCCGCCGGATCGCGCCTGGCATTCCGGCTGCGCGCGGACGCACAGCCGGCGTAAATCGCGGTCCGGATCTTTACCTCGTCCGCCGGAATGGGCAGGGTGGCAAGAGATGGTCCCGCCCGACGACAGTATTCCGGAGACCATCCCCGATCGACCGCAGGATGCCACCGGGGAGATCAGCGCGCTGCCGCCCGAGCAGGCGCACGCGATCGCTGCGGAGATCAAGGCGATCGCCGAGAGCCGCGGCGAGGACTCCGATGTCGTCGAGCTGGTCGAACCGTTCGAGCCGTCCCGGCGCAGCAAGCGCACCACGATGCTCCCGCCGATGCCCTCGGTCGCGGAGCAGCCGGCGCCGCCCGCGCCCTCCGACGAGGAGCTGACCCCCGAGGAGCTCCGCGATGCCTGGCCACTCCTCGATCTCGAGGAGCGCGCCGATGGCCTCCGCGTTCTCGCGCGCGAGGATGCCGAGGACTTCTTCATCGGGCTCACCGCCGGCGACCAGGCCGCGCTGCTCCAGCACTTCCGTCCGGGCCAGCGCCGCCAGTGGATGCGCCTGCTCGAGCCGGACGACGTCGCGGACTTGATCCAGCGCGTGCCCGAGGACAACCGCGCGATGCTGCTCGCGCTCCTCGACGCGCCGACCCGCAAGGAGGTCACTGCCCTCCTCGCCTACGCCGAGGATGCGGCCGGTGGCCTGATGTCGACGCGCTATGCCCGGCTGCGCCCGCAGATGACCGCCGGCGAGGCGATCAGCTACCTGCAGCGTCAGGCGCGCGACAAGGTCGAGACCATCTACCAGACCTACGTCCTCGATGCCGATCAGCGCCTGCTCGGCGTGGTCTCGTTCCGTGACCTGTTCGCGGCCGACCCGAAGAAGATCGTCGCCGAGGTCATGGTGATCGACGTCGTCCGCGTCACCGACGAGATGGACCAGGAGCACATCGCGCGCGTGTTCGCCGAGCACGATCTGACCGTCGTCCCCGTCGTCGACCAAGACGGCAAGATGAAGGGCATCGTCACCGTCGACGACATCGTCGACGTCGTCCAGGAAGAGGCCACCGAGGACGCCCAGAAGTTCGGCGGCATGGAAGCCCTCGACGTGTCGTACCTCCAGTCGAGCCGCCGCGACATGATCCGCAAGCGCGGTCGCTGGCTGATGATCCTCCTCGTCGGCGAGATGCTCACCGCCACGGCGATGGGCTTCTTCGAGCACGAGCTGATCCCGATGCTCGCGCTGTTCCTGCCGCTCATCATCTCGAGCGGCGGCAACTCCGGCTCGCAGGCGTCCACGCTCGTCATCCGCGCGATGGCGCTCGGCGAGGTCCGTGCGACGGACTGGTGGCTGGTGCTCCGCCGCGAGGTCGCGATCGGCATCGCCCTCGGCACGATCCTCGGCGTGCTCGCTGCCGTGCGCGTCGTGATCTGGGGCGCCGCCGGCAGCTACGGCGCTCACTACGTCCTGATCGGCGTCACGGTCGCCCTCAGCGTCACCGGTTGCGTCCTGTGGGGCACGCTCGCGGGCTCGATGCTGCCGTTCCTCCTGCGCAAGATCAAGGCCGACCCCGCCAACGCCTCGGCGCCACTCGTCGCCACGCTCGTCGACGTCAGTGGCATCGTCATCTACTTCACGATCGCCAAGATCATCCTCACCGGCGTCCTCCTGTAGGTATGATCCGGATGATGCGCGACACCTCATTCGAGGCTCTGCGGGCGCTGTCGATGTCGCGCAAGGCAGAGCTCATCAACGAGCTGTGCGAACAGACGCGGACTACTGCTCTCGCCGAGATTTGCATGCGGCATCCGGACTACGACGAGAAACACGCCCGATGGGCGTTATGGCGGCATCTGTACGGCGATGATCTGTTTCAGCGTGTTTGGCCGGAAGCCCCGCTGCTCGCTACCTGAGCCGCCCGGTGACTACTACTGGACCGGGCCGTTTGCCGACGCCACGGTCACGCAGCTGGCCTTGATGTGGATCTCGGGTCCCGGCACCACGCCGCCGCGCTCGACGAACAGCTTGAGATGCGGGGTGATGTTCGTGTAGCCGCAGTGCTCCACGTCCTCGTCGATGTGCCAGCACGGGATCCGCGACTTCGTCGCATCGCACTGGGGGATCACGGCGAGCTCCTCCGGTGGCTGGTTCGCCACGTGGCGCTCGTCGACGACGGTGCAGTCGTACTGGAGCCCGTCCGCCTCGGGGTCGGCGTCGGCCGGTTTGGTCAGGAAGCATGGCTCGCCGAACGCGCGCTTGAGGAGCTCTGCGGTCTGGGTCACCGCGCCGGAGAGGTCCTCGTTGCAGATCGTGGCGTGCGAGTTGCGATCGGGGAACTGATCGAGGAAGTCGCGCGTGCGGATGCCGGGGTACGCGTACTGCGGGCCCGCGGGGCCGTTGTACGTGCATGACTGCTTGAGCACGCTGACGTCGCCCTTCTTGATCACCTCGAACGGGCCGGTGTCGCCGAGGATCCCCGCCACGATCACGTCCCTCGGATCCGGCTTGAGCTTCTTCAAGAACTCCACGTAGCGATCCGTCTGCGTCAGGATCGTCGAGTCGTACTTCGGGTGGCAGTCGGTCCGCAGACCCTTGACCGAGAGGTCGGTGTTCGGCGTGTCGCACTCGATGCCCTCGTGCGTGCACTTGAAGTTCACCCGATCGCCGTAGGTCGGATCGCCGGTGTTCCCCTCGAACAGCGTGCTCTTCGCGAGCGAGCAATCGTCCTCGTCGGCGACCACGATCACCGCGAGGAACGCGTTCGGCCGCAAAAAGCCGGCGTTCTCCGGGTTGTTGTCGAGCGCTCGCTTCACGGCCTCGAGGTGCTGCTCGATGCCACAACCATTCGCCCCGACCGCGGCGAGCAGGTTGAACGCGTCGGTCAGCGTGCCCGTGTAGTTCTTCGTCCGGCCGCCGTGGCCGTCATCGATATCGGAGAGGAACGCGCTGCCTCCCATGGTGCGGCGCATCTTGCCGCCCTCGCCATTGTTGACGCACGTCCCTACCGGCGCGGCCTTCGTGCCGTCGATCGCGCTCGTACCGAGGTTCGGTGTGACGACGGAGATATGGATGTTCGGCAATCCACCCTGGATCGACTCGAGCACGGTGATGAACCGGCCGAAGTTCGCCTTCAGCGAGGCCTGCTCCTCGACCATCGACAGCGAGTCGTCGATCAGGAACAGGATGTCGACATCGCGCCGTGGGGTGGCCGGGATGTCCTTGACGTCAACAGTACCCTGCACGACAGGCACACCCGCGATCGTTCGATCCGGGCAGCCTGCGAGCAGCGGCACCAGCATGAGAGCCAGTGGCGCGCGCATTGTTCGTTACCTCCGATGTGCCTCGTTAGTGCACGCACGGGGAACGATCCGTCACCGAAACGAAAACCGGCGAGTCTCGCGACTCGCCGGCTAGCGTTTACGAAGGTGCGAAGCGGCTCAGCCGGCTTCGGTCACGCAGTTCGCGATGACGTGAGTCTCGGGAGCCGGCGACTGCGTGCGCTCGATCTTGAGCGTGAAGTGCTGGCTCGACGGGCAGTTCATGAGGTCCGTATTGATGCGCCAGCACGGCTTGATCGTCATGCCTGCATCACACTGCGGGATGATCGTCTCGGTCTGCGTCGGCTTGCCGAGGTTCGTGACGTCGGAGACCGAGCAGTCGTACTGCGGGCCGGGAGTGTTGGGGTCGACGTCGGCCAGCTTGCCCTCGATGCACGGGTCACCGATGACGCTCTTGAGCAGCTGAGCGATCAGCACGAGACCATCGGACAGGTTCTGCTGGCAGATCGTGGTGAACGTCGAGCGGTTCGGGAACTGGTCGAGGAGGAACTTGATGCGGGTCGGGGGATCGGCGACCTGCGTGTCGCCCATGCCGCCGGTGTAGCTGCAGGAGTGCGCGAGCGCCTGGACCGCCGTGCCGCCGCCCGGAGGCGTACGGAGCTCGGTCTGGAACGGCTCGGTCGTACCCATGATGCCGGCCACGATGACCTTGCCCGGGTCGGTCTTGAGCTTCTTGAGGAAGTCGACGTAGACCGAGACCTTCTCGAGGTACTGCGAGGCGTCGTTCGGGTGGCACTGGCTCTTCGCGCCGACCTGGTTCATCGCGTCGCTCGTCATGCCGCCGACATCGCAGGTGATGCCGAAGCGCGTGCAGCGGAACGACTGCAGCGGGCCCTGCGCCGGGTTCTCGGGGGCGAGCAGCGTCGAGTGCGACATCGAGCAGTCGTCTTCGTCCGCGATGAAGATGACGGCGAGGTACGCGTCGGGACGCAGGAAGCCAGCGTTCGCCGGGTTGTTGTTGAGCGCGCGCTTCATCGCCTCGAGGTGCTGCTCGAAGCCGCAGCCGCCCGCGCCGACCTTCGCCATCTGGCCGAACGTCGTGTCGAGGTTGCCGGTGTAGTTCTTCACGCGGCTGCCGTCGGTCTGCTTGATGTCGGAGATGAACGTGCCGGTCACCATGGCGCCGGAGGTCACCAGGTTGCCGCTCTTGCCCGTGCCGGAGCAGCCACCGTTGCCGATCTGCCCGATCGCTGCGCCGGGCGCCGCGTCCAGCGTGCCCTTCGTGCCGACGTCGGAGGTCGCCACGCCGATGTGCACGTCGGGCAGGCCGCCCTGGATCGTGTTGAGGACGTTGATGAAGTTCGGGAAGTTCGCGGCGAGGTTGTTCTGCTTGTCGGCCATCGACGGCGAGTCGTCGATGATGAACAAGAGATCAACGTTGCGGTTCACCGTGACCGGGATGTCCTTGTACTCGACGCGACCTTGCTCGGGGTTGACCTCCGAGATGGTGCGATCAGGGCATCCGGCGAGGAGGCCGCAAGCTGCGATTCCGAGGAGAGAAACTGACGTGATCGATCGCATGTGGCGAACCTCCAAAAGCTCGAGCAGCATAGAGCAACTGCGTGGCCAAGTTGAGTCACCAGCAGTTTCAGATGCTTACTTTTCGCCGGACCGCAGCTAGCTGCCAACTAAGTTGGCGATCTGGATCGATCGTTGGCAGGATAACCAGCGAGAATCTTAGCGTTTGAGCTCGCGTCTGAGCCGCTGGTAGAGCGGGACCAGATCACTCTGATCGAGGCCACGCTCGAGCAGGTCGAGGGTTTCGAGGACGCGAGCATGGGCGAGGACGGCGACACGGAGCAGTCCTCGAACGTCTTCGAGGTCCTTGGGCCGCCCGGCCAGAATCTTCAACGCGGTGAGGTGCTCCGCGGCGAGAAGCGGGATCGTTCCGGTGCCGACGCGTTGCTGGACGACCTCGTCGAGGAACATCTCCTCGATGCCGGGACCCGCGAGCACGATGTCGAGGTTCCATCCCGTAGGCTCGTGCCGGACCGGGAAGACACGGGTCTGCGACGCGAACGCAAGATCGGCGACTCTCGGTCGAAATCCTGCACGCCGCAGCGGCGCGACGATCTCGGCGAGATTGCGATCACCGAGCCAGAGCGTGATGTCGATGTCATCCGTCGAGCGCGGGACGCCGTGCGCTGCGACCGCCTGCGCGCCGAACAGGTACCACCGGAGCTTTTCGCGCTTGGCGACCGCGGCGAACGCGAGAAGCGGTTTCGCGGCCGTTGGTGCGATTCCGGTGCGTCGAGGTGCTCGGGGCCGTCGTGGCGAGGGCGCGCGCGATACGGCGGTGCGTTTCGAGGTCTTCTTCACGGTCCTCTGGGCTCGGCCATGAAGGGTTCCAGTACTTCATCAGCGCGCGCAACTCGCTGCTGACTCGAAGCGCCTCGGCGAGCCCGAGCGACTTGCGTAGACGCACGGCGTGTCGCTTGTATTCGTCGAGCAGGTCCCACCGTTTCCCGACGAGCGCCGCCACCATGCTCGTCGGATGCCGCCGTTTCATCCCGCCAGCATACCCCGTCAGTCTGGATCGGCGACGCACTCGAACAGCAGCGTTGCGGGGAACGGAACGGCGAACGGCTTCAGGTGAATTGACTGGTGGTCGCCGGCGGGACAGTTCTGGAGCTCGGAGCGGATCTCCCAGCATCGATCGGTGTTCGTCGCCGAGCACTCGAACATCGGGATGGTGTCGCGGCTCGTCGGATCGGCGAGCCACCCGCTGCACTCGAACGGCCTGGCGAGCTTCGCCTCCATGCACGGCTCCCCGATGGCGTACTTGAGCAGCTGGCTCGAGATCGCGACGAGCGGCGTCAGATCCTCGCACAGCGTCGTGTGTGCGTTGCGGTTCGGGAACTGCTCGAGGAATGCAGCGAGCCGCGGTGCTTCCGTCGCGGTCACGCCGTCCTTCGCGCACGCACCGAACGCACCGGTCACGAGAATCTTGCCGGGGTCGGTCTTGAAGGACTTCAGCGCGTGCACGACGTCCGCCACCGCCGTCGTGCTCTGATCGTCGGCGGCCGTCAGGATCACGATTTCGATGTATGCCTCGTCACGCACGAAGCCGGGATTCACCGACGGGCTGAGCGCACGCAGTACCGCGTCGAGCGGCTGCACCCGCGCATGGCCGGTGGCGCCAACGCTCGCGAGATCGACGAACCCATCGTCGAGACGACCGCCGTAGTTCCGTTCGCGGTTCCATCCGAACCGCGGCGCGTCGCTGAGGAACGAGGCGCGGCGCAGCCGACCCTGATCAACCGCGTCGGCGGTGGTAACGCCGATGTGAACATCGGGCAGCTCGCCGATGGCGGACTGGCTGAGTGTCCTCATCATCGCGCGGTAGTCGGCGATCAACTTCTGCTGTGCAGCGGCCATCGCAGGCGAACTGTCGATCACGAACAGAATGTCGATCTTCGCGTTGTAGAACATCGGGACCACCTTCTGCTCGACGAAGCTCGTCACCTGCTCGCCCGCGGGCGGCGGCGGCTCGGCGACGCAGGCGGCAAGCGCGAGACACGCGACGGCGAGATGCTTCACGGTGACGCCTCCACGAGACATTCGATGATCGCGGTGTTGCCCAGGGCCCGGTAGTTGTCGGTGTGGTCGAGCTTGACCCGCAGATCCGTGTCGGGACAGCTCTGCTGATCCTCGACGATCTCGTAGCAGAGGTCCGTCAATCCGGGCGCGCAGCGCTTCATCGGGAAGTCATCCGTCGTCGTGTGGAGCTGCGCGGTGCACTCGGGCTGCAGACCCGGCGCGACCGGATCGAGATCCGCGAGCGGCGACTCCCAGCACGTGTCGCCGAGCGGGATCTTCACCAGCTGCGCCAGCAGCACGAGAGCGTCCGACGGGGATGCGGCATCGAGGGTTCCTTCGGTGGCGCGGTTCGGAAACTCGGCCGCCAGCGCGTGGAACCGCGGCGGTGTGGCAGCGCCCGTGATCGCGGTGATGAGGACCCTGCCGGGGTCCGCCTTGAGCGCCTTCGATGATGCAGCGAAGTCCGCCGCCGCGATCACGCCGCCGTTCGTCTGACACCGAGAGGTATCGGTGGTGCTTGCACCGTCGAGGAACGACGTTTCGGCGAACGAGCAGTCATCGCCGGCGGAGAGATAGATGACGTAGAGATACGCGTCCGCGCGCAAGAAGCCTGCGTTGGCCGCTGTGGTCCCGAGCGCGCGCTTCGCCGCCTCGAACGGACGCGCATAGGCGCAGCCACCCGAGCCGAGGTCGACCATCTTCTCGAGCGCCGTGGTGAGGTCACCCGTGTAGTTCTTCACGCGCGCGCCGTCGAGCGGTCGGTCGGAGAGGAACGCGCCCGTGAGCGACGCGCCGTTCGTCTGGAGGTTCCCGGACTTTCCGGCGCCTGCGCAGCCGCCTTGGCCGAGCGTGCCGATCGACGCATGGGCGACGCCGGCGCCGTCGACGGTACCGACGTCGGTGCTCACGACCCCGATGTGGACGTCGGGCATGCCTCCCGCCAGCGTGCCGAGTACGTCGACCAGCCCGTCGATGTGCGCGCGGACCTGTTCGCGTCGCGATGCGATCGCGGGCGAGTCGTCGACCACGAGCAGAATATCGACCAAGTTCGGGCTCGGCAGCGGAATCTCCACTCTCGCCGAGCGGCTCGTTCCACCCGGACCAGACCGGGGCGAATCCGTGCACGCCGACAGCAACACCAACGGCAAGAGCCAGCGCATCCGACCATCGATGAGCAAGCCGCTCGCCAACGCAGCGCGTGAGCGATTGCGCGATGTTGTCTGACGCACGCCGCCAACGGCGTTGGCGGGACGCCAACGGGAGTCCCCAGACGAGCGTGCTAACCTTCAACCCAGGTGACGAGCGGGATCGCCGCAACGACGTCGGTTCAGCGGGTGTTGCTCCTCGGGCCCGATGACGAAGCCCGGCGCGCTCTTCACCTGATGCTGGATCGCGCCGGCAAGCAGGTCGCGGCGCTGACGGAGATCGATGGCGTCGCGCGCTACCTCGAGGCGAATGACTGCGATGCGGTGATCGCATCGGGCGATCTCGCGGCCCAGCTCGTCGGCGTGGCAAACGGGAACACACCGCCGGTGATCGCGGTGCTGCGCGAGCGCGACCTCGAAGCCTTGAACGCGTTGCTCGCCGCCGGCGTCGACGATGTGATGGCCGAGCCACTCGACGAGCTGGGTGTCTCGCTCGCGCTGCGTCACGTGGCGAGGGTGGTGCGGAAGTCGACGGCGGTGGGGTCGGCGACGAGCACGTTGATCGGGGACGGCGCCGCGATGCACGAGCTGCGCGGGATGATCGAGCGCATCGCGATCCCGAAGACCACGGTGTTGATCCTCGGCGAGAGCGGCACGGGCAAGGAGCTCGTCGCGCGTGCGATCCACGATGCGAGCCCGCGGCGGGGGCGCCGGTTCGTCGCGATCAACTGCGCGGCGATTCCCGCGACGCTGCTGGAGAGCGAGCTGTTCGGTCACGTCAAGGGCGCGTTCACCGATGCCTCGCGTGACAAGCTCGGACTGTTCGAGGATGCCGATGGCGGCACGCTGTTCCTCGACGAGGTCGGCGAGCTGCCGATGCCGCTGCAGAGCAAGCTCCTGCGCGTGCTCCAGGAAGGAGAGATCCGGCCGATCGGCAGCTCGGTTTCGATCAAGATCGACGTTCGTCTGATCGCGGCGACCTTGCGCGATCTCCTCGCCGAGGTCGAGGCGGGGCGATTCCGCGAGGATCTCTACTACCGCTTGAACGTCGTGCCGCTCGCGATTCCACCGCTGCGCGATCGTCCCGAGGACATCCCGCAGCTCGCGAAGTTCTTCATCGCGCGCCACGCGATCCGTCACGGCCGCGCCGGCGTGCAGCTCTCCGACGATGCGCTCGATGCGCTCGCGGAGCAGCCGTGGGCGGGAAACGTGCGCGAGCTCGAGAACGTGCTCGAGCGGGCGCTGGTGCTCTCCGATGGGCCGATCATCGATTTGACGTTCCTCGGCACCGTGATGAACGTACGTGCGGCAGCACCACCTGCCGACACCGCGCTCGCCGAGCTCTCGATCAAGAAGGCGACGAGGGACCTCGAAGCGAGCCTGATCGCCCGCGCACTGGGCGTAACCCAAGGAAACCGCACGAATGCTGCCAAGCTCCTCGAGATCAGCCACCGCGCGCTGCTCTACAAAATGAAGGAATACGGGATTACCTGACTTATCGAAGCGCAGACTGTTTTTGGAGATTTACCGAGAACGCCCTAAAATTTGTTTGCCGAGCGCAAAAGCGAGGCAGCAAGTGAACGACGGAGTTTCATGGCCAAACAGTGCATAGGGCTCGACATCGGATCCAGCAGCATCAAGGTGGTGCAGCTGCGCAAAAAGGGCTCCGGCTGGGCACTGCAAGCCTTCGGGATGCAGCCACTGGTTCCACAGACGATCGTCGACGGGACGATCATGGATCAGGGCGCCGTCGCAGATGCCGTCAGGCAACTGTGGGGACGACTGAAGTTGAAGACGAAGGACGTCGCGATCGCGATCGCGGGTCACTCCGTGATCATCAAGAAGATCAGCGTGCCGCAGATGTCGGCCGAGCAGCTTGCGATGAACATCCGCCAGGAGGCGGAGCATCACATTCCGTTCGGACGTGACGATGTCGAGATCGACTATCACGTCACCAACCCGGCGAACTCGAGCGGTCAGACGGAGCTGTTGCTCGTCGCTGCGAAGAAGGAAGTCGTCGCCGACTACATCCAGTGCGTGCGCGATGCGTCGTTGATCCCGCAGGTGGTCGATGTCGCCGCGTTCGCGAGCCAGAACGGGTTCGAGGCGAACTATCCGCTCGATCCGCGGGAGACCGTGGTGCTGATCAACATCGGCGCCGCGATCTCGAACATCAACATCGTGCGCAGCGGCGTGTCGCTGTTCACGCGCGACGTGACCATCGGTGGCAACGCGTTCACCGAGGAGATCCAGAAGCAGCTCGGCATCGCGGCCGACGAGGCCGAGGCCTACAAGGTCGGTGGCAACCAGACCGACGACGGCGTCGTTCCGCAGGAAGTCATCAAGGTCATGGACGGCGTCTCCGAGGTCATGGCGGGCGAGTTCCAGCGCTCGCTGGACTTCTTCCTCGCCACCACCGCGGACGCGAACGTCACCCGCATCGTCCTCGCGGGCGGTAGCTCCAAGGTCGGATCGCTCCACCGCGCCATCGAGCGCCGGTCCCGCCTGCCACTCGAGGTCGCGGACGCTTGGCGCAAGATCGAGATCGACGCTACCCTGGATCGCGTGTACCTCGGGGCGCACTCACCGGAGGCATTGATCGGCGTCGGCCTCGCCATGCGCGCGGCGGGAGACAAGTAGCCACATGATCAGAGTAAATCTCCTACCGCAGAAGAAGGCGAAGAAGCTCAGCTTCGCCAGCTCCTCGGCGTCGGATCCGTCCCTCAAGCAAGCGCTCGTCGGCGTCGTCGCGCTCGGTGCCGCCGCCCTCGGCGTGTTCTTCGTGCTCGACATGCCGAAGCGCGCGCGCCTCCACGAAGTGTCAGACGCGAACGTCCAGCTGCAGCAGCAGATCAACGAGAAGAACAAGGCGCTGCAGGGCTACACGGAGCTGAAGAAGGCGGAGGAGGAGTCGAAGAAGCGCGCCGAGTCGATCAACCGCCTGCTGGCAACCAAGGTCGTGCCCGCGCACGTGCTGCACGAGCTTGGCAAGGTCCTCACGAAAGAGGGCCCGACGATGACCGAGGCGATGGCGAAGCTCGCGGGCAGCACCGCGGACGGCGATCCGAACAAGCGGTTCCAGCCCGATTGGGATCCGGCGCATGTCTGGATGACCTCGTTCATCGATGCGGCGGGCGTGTTCCGGCTCGATGGCGGAGCGCAGGCCGAATCCGATGTCACGCAGCTCTCGAAGCGGCTCGCGGCCTCGGTCTACTTCATGGATGTCACGCCCGCAGGTGGCGAACGCATGTTCGATCGCGAGAGCGGCCTCCAGTATTACAAATTCACGATCACCGGAAGGGTGGCCTACTGATGGCGGCTCGTGGCGGCGGCATGATGGCCGACTTCGGGCGCCTTCCGGTCCAGAAGAAGGCGCTCGTGTTCGTGGTGATCGCCCTGGTCGGCGGCCTGCTGTACTGGCAGTTCGCCTGGAAGAGCCTGAACCGCGATCTGGATGCGGCCGAGGCCGACAACCAGGCGAAGGCGCAGCTCAACAAGAAGCTCGCCGACGACATCCCGAAGTACGAAGAGCTCAAGACGCGGATGAAGGAGCTCACGCAGATCATCACGGAGAACCAGAAGGCCCTGCCCACCGAGGCAGAGGTCCCCGCATTCTTCGAGACGCTCGAGCGCAAGGTCACCGAGTCCGGCGTCGAGATCAACAAGTGGCGCAAGTTGCCGGAGACGCCCGTCGAGACGTTCATGCGTGTGCCCGTCGAGATCGAGGTGACCGGCTCGTTCATGCAGATCAAGCGGTTCTTCGCGTCGCTGATCCAGCGCGGTGTGCTGACCACGTCGGACAGCGGCATCGAGGAGCGCGAGCGCGTGATCTCGATCGAGAACCTCCAGCTGATCCAGCCGGTGGTGCGCAACCGCGAGCTCACGCTGACGGCGAAGTTCGTGGCCGTCACGTTCCGTCAGGAGGACAAGGCGGAGGTCGCGCCGACCAAGCCGGGCGCGACGAGTGCGCCGCAGCCGGGTGGACCGGCCACGCCACCGATGCCCGGCGCCGGAACTCCGGCGGGCGCGAAGGCGCGGGTCGAGGATTCGCTGGACAAGGGTGACAAGATCGACCGCAACGCGACCGGTGTCGACGAGGCAAAGACGCCTACCGGCAACGCCGCCAAGCTGAAGGGAGGCATGTGATGAACATGCGCTACCTGCTTCCGTTCGCTCTCCTCCTCGCTGCGCCTGCATGCGGCGAAGACGATCCGCCACCGCCGCCCAAGGGTGGGGCACCGGGTGCGAAGCCCGGCGGGAAGGGGGGCAAGCCGCCTCCGCAGATCGCTCCGCGCGTTCGCGTGGAAGACCGCGTGCTCGATCCCGACGAGAAGAAGGGCATCCGCCACGCGTTCAAGGAACGCGACTTCACGGTCGATGCGAACAATCGCGATCCGTTCCAGTCATTCGTCCTCAATCAAGGGCTGACCCCCACGAACGAGGTGAAGCCGCTCGACGTCACGAAGCAGTGCACGCGCCCCGAGCAGATGGTCGCGTCCAATTACAGCTACACGGATCTTCGCCTGGTGGGCATCGTGGCCCAGGGCACGCAGCGCAAGGTGCTGATGATGGACTCGGCCAACTACGGCCACATCATCAAGCGCGGCGACTGCGTGGGTCGCGAGAAGGCCGTGGTGAAGGATATCGGTACCGGGTACATCACGTTCACCGTCGGAGCCGACGAGACGAGCGCGACCGGCGCGGTGAAGCCGGCCGAGGAACGGTCGCTTCAGCTGTACCCGAACCAGATGCCGCTCACGTCGCAGCCGACGCCCGATACCGAGGCGGCGAAGACCCAGACGCCCGACGTGGCGCCGCCGCCGACCGCCCCGCGGGCGCCGCAGCCGGTACCCGAGAAGTCGCAGACGCCGCCCCCGGCGCCTCCGACAAAATGATCGAAAATTTGTGATCCGCCGCCAGGCGGGCGAAAATTTTCGTTGCCACGCGGCTGATCGCGGGGAGTGCGTCGAGAAAACGGCGCAATGCCCTTCGTCTGTCCGCCGAGCGCTCAGGAGTCTCATGCTGCTGACTCGTCCGAAGAACATGTTCGCCACCCTCGCCGTCGCGGCTGCTGCACTACTCGCAGCAGGACCGGTATTCGCCGATGGGAAAAACGAAATTCGCGCCGTCACCTTCGACGACGACGCGAGTGGAATGACACGCGTGCACGTGCGAGGCGCATCGACGCCGACGTTCACCGTGTACAAGCTCGAACGCCCGAGTCGCGTGGTCGTCGACGTGCCGCAAGCGCGGCTCGGAGAGGCGCTCCGCGGCCATGAAGGCGCGACGGTGTTCACGCCGAGCACCTGGGCGGTGTCGACGGTCGCAGCGCAGGACCTCGACGATGGCGGCCAGATGGTCCGCGTCGTCGTCACGCTCGCCAGGCCCGGTCGCTACGACGTGAAGACCGATGGCAACGAGGTCGTTGTCATGGTCACCGCGCGCGACGCGGCGCCGAAGGTCGCGAGCCCCGAGGCGCTCGCGAAGGCCCAGGCGGAGAGCGAACAGGCAAAGAAAGCGCAGGCGGCCGCCGAGCAGGCGAGCAGCACCGCGCAGATGGAGGCCGAGCGCCTCCGCAAGGCGGCCACCGAGCAGACCGTGCGCGCGGAAGCTGCGCAGCGCGCCGCAGATGATGCGAAGCGCGCGGCCCAGCAGGCGAGCGCCACAGATGTGTCGAGGGCCAAGGCCATGGCGCAGGCCGCGCAGACCGAGGCGACGAAGGCGAAGACCATGGCCGCGGCAGCGCAGGTCGATGTGGATCGCGCGAAGGCGATGGCAACGGCGGCGACCGCCGAGGTGAGCAAGGCAAAGCAGGACGCGGCAACGGCTGTGGCCGAGGTGCTGCAGATGAAGCGGACCGCGGCGCAGGCGCAGGTCGAGGTCAGCAAGGCGAAGCGCGATGCCGCCACCGCTCTCGCGGAGATGGATCGCGCACGCAAGGAGACCGACGCGGCGAAGCAGGACGCGTCGATGGCGAAGCAGGATGCGTCTGCGGCGAAGCAGGATGCATCGCGCACGAAGGCCGAGGCGGATGCCGTCAAGGCGACCGCAGCGCAGGATGTCGCGCGCACGAAGGCGGAGGCGGAGGCCGTGAAGCGCGATGCAGCGCGCGATCTCGTCGCGGCCACCCGTGCGAAGGCCGAGGCGGAGCAGGCGCGGCGCGATGCCGAGGCCGCGCGTGCCGAGGCGGCGAACACGAAGGACGCGGCGGCACGTACCAAGGCCGAGACGGCGGCGGCGCGGCTCGAGGCGAACGCGGCGAAGTCCGATGCCGAGGCGGCGAAGGCCGAGGCGGCTCAGGCACGCCGCGATGTCGCGCAGAAGCGGCTCGAGGCCGAGCAGGCCCACGGCGAGGCGGCGAAGACGAAGACGGATATGGCGCGCTCCACGGCGGACGCGCAGCGGGCGCGCAGCGAGGCCGAAGCGGCGAAGGCCGATGCGGCCCAGGCGCGTGCCGAGGCGAAGATGGCGAAGGCCGAGGCGGATGCCGCGAAGACGGCGTCTGCGGCGGAGAAGCGCGAGGCCGAGGCCGACAAGCAGGGCGCGCTGACGGCACGTGCCGAGGCCGAGACGATGTTGAAGGACGCGAAGTCGCAGCTGACGACGCTCGACAAGAAGGCGCTCGAGATCCAGGCGCGCGAGGACAAGGCGCGCGCGGCACACGCCGCGGCGCAGGCCCGCGAGGAATCGGCGAACGAGATCGTGGCCAAGGCGACCCGCGAGCGCGAGGCGGCTGAGGCCGCGGTGAAGCTGGCCGCGAAGGCGCGCGATGCATCCACGACGCAGGCGGCCTCCGAGCGCGAGAAGCTCGTGGTCGATGCGAGATCCGCCGAGGACCGGCTCGCGAAGGCGAAGCAGGCGGCGGATGCGGCCGAGGCGCGGCGCGTGACCGCGGAGACCGCCGCACAGGCGGCGCTGAAGGATCTCGATCAGACCCGCGTGACGCTCGCGGGCGTCGAGCGTCAGCGCACCAGTGCCGAGCGCGCGGCGAACGATGCTTCGCGCAAGCGCAGCGAAGCAGAGGCGGCGGCGTCGGATGCAGCGCGGCGGCGCGGCGAGGCGGAGGTCGCGGCGGCAACCGCGAGCAAGCAGCGCAGCGAGGCGGAGAGTGCCGCGGCGATGGCGAGCAAGCAGAAGACCGAGGCCGAGCAGCAGCGGATCATCGCCGAGCAGCAGCGCAAGGCGGCCGAGGCCGCAGCGAAGGAAGCGCAGCTCGCGACCACGGCGGCGGAGAAGCAGCGCGCGATCGCGGAGGCCTCGGCGGCGAAGGCCGTGGGCGCCAAGCACGACGCCGAGGAAGGCCTCGACGAGCTGATGACCCGTCGCGTGGCGGCGGAGAAGGCGGCCTCGGCACTCGAGGCGCGCAGCAAGGCCGAGGCGAAGGCGCAGACCGAGGTCGCGGCGGCGAAGGCGCGCCAGGCCGGCGAAGCCGAGCTCGCAACGGCGCGCGCGGTAGCGACCAAGCTCGCCGCAGAGCGCAAGCAGGCCGAGTCCGATCTCGCGGATCGTCGCAAGGCGGTCGCGCAGCAGCAGGCCGAGTCCGACCGTCTTCGTCTCACCGCCGCGCAGGCGCGTGATTCGGCCGAGCGCGAGGAGAAGCGGCGCGAGCAGCTCGCCGCGCAGCGGATCGTCGAAGAGAAGGAGCTCGCAGCGCTCGAGGCGAAGAAGGCGGCCGCGAGGGTCGAGCCTGTCGTGGTCAAGGCACCGGTCGTGGCGCAAGCCCCGGCGCCCGCGAAGATCACGAAGTCCGCATTCGTCAACGACATCGCATTCAAGGGCGACCAGGGCTCCGGCCAGGTCGACATCGTGATGACCGGCGATGGCTCCGTCACTCTCGGTGAAGTCACCGCGAGCCATGTCGAGCTGATCATCGACGGTGCAGACCTCGCGCAGAAGCTCGAGCGCAAGCTCGACGTCACCCGGTTCGGTAGCCCGGTCCGCGCGGTGTCCTCGTTCCGCGATCGGCGCACGCCGAACCGCGTGCGCCTGATCGCCGAGCTGTCTTCGCCGGTCACGCCGAGCATCGATCGCGATGGCGGCAACGTTCGCTGGCGCTTCGTCGGTGACCAGGTCGTCGCGAAGCGCGCACCGCGCACGCAGACCGTGCCGTCCCCGATCGTCGGTGGCTTCGGCGCCGCGTCGACGCCGATCGCGCAGCAGACGGTGACGCAGCTGCCCCCGCAGGGCGCGCGCAATCGCAAGGTCTACCGCGGTGCGACCGTCGACTTCGACTTCAAGGACGCGCCGATCCACGACCTGCTCCGCACGATCGCGGACACCGGCAAGGTCAACATCGTCGTCCCCGACGGCATCGACGCGAAGGTCACGGTCCGCCTCAAGCGCGTGCCGTGGGATCAGGCGCTCGAGGTCATCCTCGCATCGCATGGCCTGTGGTACCGCCGCGATGGAAATCTGTTCCGCATCGCGCCGCGCAAGGAGCTCGACGCGGAGGACGAGGCCGAGGCGGCTCGCCGTGACGCACTGGTCAAGTCGGAGACCCCGCGCTCCGAGATCGTCCCGCTGAACTACGCGAAGGCGTCGGAGCTCAAGTCCAAGCTCGAGCCGATGATGTCGCCGCGTGGCCGGATCGAGGTCGACGAGCGCACGAACGCGCTGATCGTCGTCGATGTCGCCGGCAACCGCGCCGAGATCCAGCGCCTCGCGCTCTCGCTCGACACGCAGACGCCGCAGATCTCGATCGAAGCGCGCATCGTCGAAGCGCGGTCCACGTTCCTCCGCCAGCTCGGCATCCAGTGGGGCGGCAACGCCTCCGCGAGCGCGGCCGGCGGCAACTCGACCGGTCTCGTGTTCCCGTCGTCGGTCGCGATCGGCGGCGGTGCCGACGACAACGCGACGAACCGCCGCGGTACGGCAACGCCGTCGGACTTCGCGGTCAACCTGCCGTCGCCGGTCGGTACCGGCGAGGGTGGTGCGATCGGCTTCGCCCTCGGCTCGGTCGGCGGCAACTTCAACCTGAACCTCCGCCTGTCGGCGCTCGAGGACACGGGCACGGTGCGCATCATCTCGGCACCAAAGGTCACCGTCCTCAACAACAAGGAAGCGAAGATCAGCCAGGGCGTCTCGATCCCGATCTCCGTCGTGTCGGCGGCCGGTACGCAGACGCAGTTCGTCCAGGCCGACCTCGCGCTGACCGTCACGCCGTACGTCTCGCAGCGCGACTGCGCGATCGCGATGAAGCTGAACGTCACGAAGAACGAGCCCGACTTCGTCAACGTCGGCGCACGTGGTGACCCGACGATTCTCCGCAAGGAAGCGTCGACGGAGATGCTCGTCGCCGATGGTGAGACCTCCGTGCTCGGTGGCATCTACACCCGCAACACCGGTCTCGCGTACAAGAAGGTGCCGTTCTTCGGGGATCTCCCGGTGATCGGTTGGTTCTTCAAGAACCGTCGAGAGAACGACGATCGCACCGAGATCCTCGTGTTCATCACGCCGAAGATCACGAACAAAGCACTGCTACGCTGCCAGTAGTGGTGTTCTTGATCGGGTTCATGGCCGCCGGCAAGACGTCGGTTGGTCGTGCGCTCGCCGCACGTTCCGGGCGGCCGTTCGTCGACCTGGACGACGTGATCGCCACGATGGGCGAGCCCGTCGCGCAGCTCGTCGCGCGTGACGAGGCCGAGTTTCGCCGCCGCGAATCCGCCGCACTCACCCAGGTGATCGCCGATGCAACCGACCCCACCGTGATCGCGACTGGCGGTGGCGCTGCCGCCTTTGGCGACAACCTCGCACGCATGCGCGAAGCAGGCCTGGTGATCGCGCTCGGCGTGGATCTCGACGAGGTCGCCCGCCGCGCCGCCGGCGGACCAGTGCGTCCGTTGCTCGCGTCTGCCGCGCAGCTCGCGGCCGCACGCGCTCCGATCTATCGCCGCGCCCATGCTGTCGTCGATACGACCGGCCGCTCGATCGACGAGGTCGTCTCGTCCGTACTCGCGGTCGAGGCCAGTGCGTCGCGGCTTGCTCCGGGCACGCACGCCACGTTCCTCGCGCTCGGCGACCGCACCTATCCGATCACGCTGGACTCCGGCGCACCGGCGATGGACTCGATCCGCGCCGCCCTCGGCAAGGTCTCGAAGATCGCGGTGATCACCGACGATAACGTCGCGCGGCACTGGTCCAGCGGGGTCGTCGGCGATGTCACGATCACACTTGCCCCCGGTGAAGCGAGCAAGTCGTTCGCGACCTTCGAGCGCGTGTGCAACGAGCTTGTCACCGCGGGCCTCGATCGCGGCTCGGCGATCATCGCACTCGGAGGCGGCGTCGTCGGCGACCTCGCGGGCTTCGTCGCGGCGACGCTGTTCCGTGGCATCTCGGTGGTCCAGGTCCCGACGACGATCGTGGCGATGACCGACGCGGCGATCGGCGGCAAGACCGCGATCGACGTTCCCGCCGGCAAGAACCTCGTCGGCGCGTTCCACCAGCCGCGCCTCGTGGCGTGCCACATGGCGACCTTGACCACGCTCCCCGCGCGCGAGCGCCGCGCCGGATTCGGCGAGCTCTGGAAGTACGCGCTGCTCGACGGACCCGATCTCTGGCATGCCGTGCAGGCGTGCGCGTCCTGGGCGGCGGGTCCAGACGCCGCAGCGCCGCCTGTGGTGCTGCGCGAGGTGATCGAGCGCTCGATCGCCTACAAGGCTGCGCTCGTCGGCCGCGACGAGCGCGAGCGCACCGGGCACCGCGCACTGCTCAACCTCGGCCACACCGTGGGGCATGCGATCGAGTCCGCTTCCGAGGGAGCGCTGCTCCACGGGGAGGCGGTCGGCCTCGGCCTCGTCGCCGCGTGCAGGATCTCGGCCGCGCTTGGTCACGCCCCCGCGACGCTCGAGGCCGACGTGACCGCGGCGCTCGCCTCCAGTGGCCTGCCGGCGGATCTCGATCCGTGGCTACGCGACGACGTTCTTGCCCGTGTCCAGGTCGACAAGAAGCGAATCGGCGCCAACCTCATGTTTCTCGTCGTGCGGGAGGTGGGCCGGTGTGAGCCGGTCGAGATCGCCGTCACCGAAGTACGAAGAATTTTGCGATCTACAGCGTCGGCTTGATACGATTTTCCCCTCGGAGGAGCCATGCAACGCGCGTCCATACTGATCTCTCTCGGTCTTGCCCTGTCCGCCTGTGCGGCGAACACGGGTGACGAGGGCATCTTCATCTCGAAGAATGTGGCTCCCGGAACCGGCTGTTCGTTCGCCGCGACCGCCAACGAGCCGTTCCACACTCACGGCACGGTGAGCGTGCTCAGCGGCGGATACCGGATCTATCCGCAGATGGTCTCGAAGATCACCGCGACCGACACCAACGTCCAGGCGCGGACGATCCAGATGCGCGGCGCGCGCGTCGACATCGTGAGTACCGATCCCGCGCTCGCCGGCATCTCGGCGGATGCGCGCCACTTCGAGTCACGGTTCGCCGCACCGCTCGCTCCCAACGGCGGCATCACCGATGCCGAGTTCGTCGGGATCAGCGATGCCTACCTCAAGGAGGTGGCGGCCATCAAAGGCACCGCATCGTTCCAGAGCGAGGTGATCGTGCACGCGATCGTGTTCGGCGATCTGTCGGGCTCGGAGGTGACCAGCCAGGACGACTGGGAGTTCCCGGTCACCATCTGCAGCGACTGCGTCGTCAACGTGATCAGCGCCTGCCCGGTCGTTGCGGGAACGGTCGTCCGGGACTCGCGCGGTGAGTGCAGCATGTTCCAGGATGGCTTCGTCGATTGCTGCAGCCTCCCGGGCGGTCAGCTGCAGTGCCCTGCCGCGGTAGGCTCGCAGTTCGCGCTCGCCGTGGGGGTCGTCGGCACCATGACCATGACGGCCACCGTACCTGGCACCGGTACCGTCACCGGGACCGGGATCAGCTGCCTCGGTGACTGCGACGAGACGTACAACCAGGGGACGATGGTCACGCTCACGGCGGCGCCGGGGGCGAGCTCGACCTTCACGGGCTGGACGGGCAACTGCGCAGGCACCAGCCCGACGTGCGTGCTCACGATGGATGCCGCGAAGACCGCCACGGCCACGTTCAACCGCAGCGTCCCCTAGAAACCGGCCCCAGCGCTGGCGCAGCCTGCGGGGGGTCTAGTAACGTCGTTGCCTAAGGTGGCCTTTGTTCGCTGAAACGCTCAAGAAGGTCGTCGACAACGTCGACGGTGGAATTGCCGCGGTGATCATGGGACTCGACGGCATCGCCGTCGAAACCTACGTCCGTCAGCCGGATCGCGTGGACGTCAACACCGTGGCGATGGAGTTCAGCTTCATCCTCGGTCAGGTCCGCAAGGCCGGTGACAGCCTCGCTGTCGGCTCGCTCGAGGAGATGGTCGTCAAGGCCCAGCGCCTCCTGCTGGTCTGCCGGATGATCTCGCCGCAGTACTTCATCGCGATCGCGATCTCGCCCGAGGGCAACTTCGGCAAGGCGCGGTTCCTCGCGCGGCTCGCGACGCCGACGTTGGTTGCCGCGCTGTAGTGGCCCGACAGAGCCGACCGGCGGGCGTCAGGATCTCGGTCCTTCACGGACCGAACCTCAACTTGCTCGGAACGCGGGATCCCGCGGTCTATGGCACGACCACGCTCGCCGAGATCGATCGCGAGCTGACGCGCCGGGCGAATGACCGCGGCGCCGTGGTGCGCTGCGCGCAATCGAACCTCGAAGGCGAGCTCGTGGAGTGGATCCAGCAGGCGAAGGGCTGGGCCTCCGCGATCCTGATCAACCCGGGTGGCTACACGCACACCTCGGTGGCGATCCGCGATGCGCTCGACGCCGTGGGGCTGCCCGCCGTCGAGGTTCACCTGTCGAACCTGCACGCGCGCGAGGCCTTCCGGCAGGTCTCCGTGACTGCTGCGAAGTGCATCGGCCAGATCTGTGGCTTCGGGGCACAAAGCTTCTACCTGGGACTGGACGCGGCCCTCGCGCATGTGGAAGCTACGCCTCGTCATGGCCAAAAAAGGCAAAGAGGACGCTGATCAAGACCGCTCGTCGGTAGTCGAGATCGCGCGCGGCCTCGCCGAGATCCTCACCGAGCATCACCTGAGCGAGCTGATCGTCGAGACCGAGGGCACCACGGTGACCCTGCGGCGCGAGAGCAACGTGCAGATGACGATGGCCGCGCCGATGCCGATGCAGCAGGCGTTCACCCAGCATCAGGGGACGCCGCTCACCGCACCGGCGGCCGCCGCTCCCGTCGCCGATGTCGACGACAAGGCGCACGTCGTGACCTCGCCGTTCGTCGGCACGTTCTATCGCAAACCGAACCCCGACTCGCCGAACTACGTCGCCCTCGGCGACAAGGTCGACAAGGGCGCCGTGCTCTGCATCGTCGAAGCGATGAAGCTGATGAACGAGATCGAGGCGGATGCCGCCGGCACCATCAGCGCCATCCTCGTCGACGATGGTTCGCCCGTCGAGTACGGCCAGGCCCTGTTCAAGATCACCTAGCCATGTTCCGCAAGGTCCTCGTCGCCAATCGCGGAGAGATCGCGCTGCGCGTGATCCGTGCGTGCAAGGAGCTCGGCCTCGAGTCCGTGGCCGTGCATTCCACCGCGGATGCCGACGCGCTGCACGTGAAGTTCGCGGATCAAGCCGTGTGCATCGGTCCGCCGCCGTCGGCCAAGAGCTACCTCAACGTGCCGCAGATCATCTCTGCGGCCGAGGTCACCGGCGCCGACGCGATCCATCCGGGCTACGGTTTCCTCTCGGAGAACGCTGATTTCGCCGAGGTGTGTCGCAAGTGCGGCCTGACCTGGATCGGCCCGTCGCCCGATGCGATGCGCCTCATGGGCGACAAGATCCGCGCGCGCGAGGCGATGGCGAAGGCCGGCGTGCCGATGCTCCCGGGCACGGCGGGGATCCACGACGAGATCCAGCTCCTCGAGGCAGCGGAGAAGATCGGCTTCCCCGTGATCCTCAAGGCGAGCGCCGGTGGTGGCGGTCGCGGCATGAAGATCGTCTACGAGAAGGAGAAGCTCCTCGAGGCGTGGTCGATGGGTCGCACCGAGGCGCAGGCCGCGTTCGGGAATCCCGAGATGTTCATGGAGCGGTACTGCCAGCGTCCGCGGCACATCGAGATCCAGGTCATCGGCGACAAGCACGGGCACTACACGCACCTCAACGAACGCGAGTGCTCGATCCAGCGCCGTCACCAGAAGGTGATCGAGGAGGCGCCGAGCGCCGCGCTCCCCGAGGCAACGCGCAGGGCGATGACCGAAGCGTCGGTGCGCGCGATCGCGGCGATCGGCTACACGAACGTCGGCACGATGGAGTACCTGCTCGATACCGACGGCAGCTTCTACTTCATGGAGATGAACACGCGACTGCAGGTCGAGCACCCCGTCACCGAGCTGGTGACCGGTCTCGACCTGGTGCGCGAGCAGATCAAGATCGCCGCGGGAGAGCCGCTCTCGTTCGATCACACCGAGGAGCGGAAGCCGCGTGGGCACGCGATCGAGCTCCGCATCAACGCCGAGGATCCGCTGACGTTCGCGCCGTGGCCGGGGAAGATCACGGCGTTACACATGCCCGGTGGTCTGGGTGTGCGTGTAGATACGCACGTGTATGCAGGCTACGTGGTTCCGCCGAACTACGACTCGATGCTCGCGAAGGTGATCGTCCACGATGTCGATCGCCCGGCCGCGATTCGTCGCGCAAGGCGTTGTCTCGACGAGATCGTCGTCGAGGGCATTCGGACCAACATCCCGTTCTTGCGACGGATCATCAACAACCCAGATTTTATCCGAGGTGATTTCGACACTGGTTTTGTCGCTCGCCTGCTCGCCGAACGATCGTCAGCCGCCTGACTATTTGTACGCCGTACCCCTGCGCGACCTGCACGCGGGGGCAGTGATCACATGTGAGACGGCGAGTTGCGCAAGGCCCCAGAAACGCTCGTGGATTTCCTTGACCGGCTGGCTCGGGGAGCCGTACCCTTTTCCAATGTGCGGGGCATATTTCCGTGTGCCTGTTCGCGTCCATGATGCGTCACACCAGGAGTCCTTAGAGCAACGTGGCCTTTAATAAAGAAAAGGTCATGGATGCGGCCCGCAAGTTTGTCGATAAGGGGCAGATCGACAAGGCGGTGAAGGAGTACCTGCGGATCGTCCACGAGGATCCGAAGGACGTCCGGGTGTGGCTCAAGATCGGCGACCTCTACGCCAAGAAGGGCGCGAAGCAGGACGCGACCGAGACCTATCTCAAGGTCGCGCGCTTCTATCACGAGCAAGGTTTCTTCCTCAAAGCGGTCGCGGTCTACAAGCAGATCCTCAAGCTCGATCCTCGCCTCGTCGACGTGATCCTGAAGCTCGCCGAGCTCTATCGGCAGCTCGGCCTGATGTCCGATGCGATGCAGCACTTCGAATCGGTCGCCGCGCACTTCCATCGCGAAGGCAACACGAAGGAAGCGCTCGCCACCGTCAAGAAGCTCGTCGATCTCGATCCCGAGAACATCGCCACGCGCATCAAGCTCGCCGAGCTGTACTCGAAGGAATCGCTGGTCGAGGAAGCCGCCACCGAGTTCACCGTCGCGTGCGAGCAGCTGCGCCGCCAGGGACGCCAGGATGACTTCCTGAAGGTCGCGGAGCGTCTGCTCTGGCACAAGCCCGATAACAACTCGCTGAACCGCGAGCTCGCCGGCCTGTACCTGCGCCGCAACGATCCGCGTCGCGCGCTCCAGAAGCTGCAGGCGTGTTTCAAGGCGGACCCGCGGGACGTCGAGACCCTCGGTCTGCTCGCGCAGGCGTTCCAGGCGCTCGACCAGAAGGCGAAGACGGTCTCTGTCCTCAAGGAGCTCGCGCGCGTTCACGTCGAGAACAAGCAGCGGGACAAGGCGACCGAGGTGTTCCGCAAGATCCTCGAGTTCGTCCCCGGCGATCCGGACGCGAAGGAGTTCCTGGGTGCGAATGCGGTCAAGGCGCCGGCCGCCGCGCCGCCCGCGCCATCGCGCCCGATCCCGCCGCCGATGCGCCCGGTCACGCCGCTGCCCGCCGAGGTCCGGGCGGCCACCGCCGGCGCGAAGTTCAACATCACCGGTGACATCCCCGCGTTCAACGGCGCCACGCCGCCGCCCACGAACATGACGGGCTCGATGCCGCTCGTCGACGAGCAGTCGCTCTCCGGCGTGGACTTCGCGCTGCCCGAGTACGACGACGCGGACTTCTCCGCCGACATGGAGCCCGCGCCGGATCCGCGCTCGATGTCCGCCGCGGGCGAGCAGCACGCCGAGGAGATCTCGAAGATCCTCGCCGAGACCGATGTCTACGTGAAGTACGGCCTGCACCAGAAGGCCGTCGACCACCTCCGCCGCGTGTTCACGCTCGATCCGGAGAACGTCGAGGCGCACGAGCGGCTCAAGGACATCTTCGTCTCGCAGGGTCGCGAGCAGGAGGCCGAGGTCGAGCTGCTCAAGCTCGCCGAGGTGATCGCGCCGAGCGATCCGGATCGCGCCGAGGCGTACCTCCAGGAGCTGCTCGCGATCAACGGCACGCACACGGGCGCGTTCGAGCTCGCGCGCCGGTTCCGTCTGCGCGTCGCGCGCACGAGCTCGGTATCGGCGGAGGTCGAGTACGTCGGCGGTGGCGGCCTGGCGCCGATCGATCCCGACATGGAAGAGCTGGCGCTCGACAGTGGCCCGCGCGGTGGCGGAAGGAGTCGCCCTATCGGCGTCACCCGTTCGCGCGACTCGATCGACGAGTTCGATCCCGACGAGCTGATCAGCGGTCACGTCGCGCACGGGAGCCCGGCGCCGAGTCGCCCGCCGCAGCGCCCGAACGGCAACGGCTACGCCGAGGAACAGTTCGACATGGACTTCGAGCCGTCGTCGTCGTCGACGCGGCAGATGTCGCCCGAGCACGTCGAGGCACTCGCGAATCATCCCGGCGACGAGCTCGATGATCCGGTGATCGTCGATCGTCCGCCGCCGCGCGGATGGAACCAGCCTGCCGATCCGTACGGTCACCAGGCCGCGTACCAGGCCGTGGACGCGCAGCTCGACGACGATGCACTCGGTCACGACATCGACTCCGAGGTCGCCGCCGAGCTCGCTGGCAGCGATCTCTCGTTCGATCCCGACGACGCGCGCGCGTTCGACGCCGCCGTTCCGAAGGGCACTGCGCCCAACCCGTACATCAACGGCTTCGACGATACCGAGTTGCCGTCGCGCCCGAACCAGATCGCCGCCGTCGAGACCACGTCGCACGACTACGTCGACGAGTCGCTCGCCGTCTCGGGCAGCTACGACCCGTACGGCACCGAGGCCGTGCAGACGCCGCCGTACGATCCAACGCTCGCGCATGTCGTCGATACGAGCCAGGCGGAGCTCGCCGATGACCCGGCGTTCGATGCCTTGGCAGAGCAACCACGCGCGGAGTCGCTCGTCGAGGACGATCTCGACGAGGCCGACTTCTACGCGGGCCAGGGCATGTACCAGGAGGCGCTTGACGTTCTCCACGTGCTCTATCAGCGTCACCCGAACCACCGTCTGATCCTCGCGAAGCTGCGCGAGGTCGAGGCGCTCGCCGGTGGCGACGAGGGCATCGAGGTCCCGCACGATTCGATCGAGCACGAGCTGCCCTCCGTCTCGACCGAGGCGATCGATCTCGACGAGATCGAAGAGGTCGCCGCCGATGATCTCGAGGAGATGGACTCCGTCAGCAACGTCCCGCCCGCGAAGAAGAAGCGCGTGCCGACGGTGATGCTCGAGAAGCCCGTCGACGAATCCGACGCGGAGACGCACTACGACCTCGGCCTCGCCTACAAGGAGATGGGGCTGATGGACGAGGCGATGAAGGCGTTCGAGAAGGCGCTGCGCGCACCCGGTCGCGAGGTCGGCTGTCGCGTGATGATCGGCATGTGCCTCCGCGAGCAGGGCAACTCGTCCGAGGCGATCAACCAGTTCAAGGCCGGCCTCCACGCCGAGCCCACCGACCGCGAGCGCCAGAGCATCTACTACGAGATCGGCAACACGTACGAGGCGATCGGCGACGTCGGCGAAGCGCTGTACTACTTCGAGATGGTCGCGAAGCGCGATCCGAGCTTCGCGGACGCCGGTCAGCGCGTACAGCACCTGCGTGCGCAGGGCACGCGCCCGCAGCACGCCGACGACGACATCTGATCTTTCTCACCGCCGCCGATCCGCGCCTCGCCGCATTTCACGCCGGCATCTACTGGGACGCGTTCGCCGCGCAGCACGAGCCGCTCGCGGCGTGGCGCGCATCGCTCGCGACTGGGCTGCTGACCGTGCGCGTCGCGCTCGACGGAGACGCGATCATCGGCGGCATCTGCTACGAACGCTACCCACGCAGCGGCTGCGGCCTGGTGACGTACCTGGTCGTGGCGCCGGCGGCGCAAGGCCGCGGGCTCGGAGAGCGCCTCCTGCGCGAAGCGGTGAGCGCCCTGGACGCACCGATCGTGCTCGGCGAGGTCAACGATCCGCGCGTGCACGGCGAGGGCTGGGACCGGCTCCAGCGGTTCCAGCGCTGGGGGGCGCGCGTGCTCGATGCACGCTACGTGCAGCCCGCGCTCGGGCCCGG
This sequence comes from Haliangiales bacterium, assembly GCA_038206055.1. Lineage (GTDB taxonomy): Bacteria > Myxococcota_A > Polyangia > Haliangiales > Haliangiaceae > JABFXX01. The sequence continues at coordinate 3,040 of JBBRBG010000071.1, read as the reverse complement.
CCTCGCGCGGGATCGCGGGTTGCTCCTGATCGCCTTTGCGCCGCTGCCCGAGATCGTCGATGGCGCCGCCGTGCGCACGTTCATCGAGGAGCTCTACGCCGCGACCGAGGGCGGAGCGCCCGATCCGGAGGTCGCGATTCCGGATCGGGTCGCGCTCGTCGAGCTCAGCCGGCCGCGTTGACGCAGCCGCGGACGAGCGACATGTACTTCGTCCAGTTCCAGTACTTGCCCGGATCGGAGTGGTGCGAGACGCCGCCGCACCTGCCCGCGATGCCGCGCGCGTCGCTGCACAGCGTGTGCGACGACAGGTTCGACGGCACGTTGAAGTGGCCGAAGATGTGCGCGCGGTTGACCGGGATGCGGTAGCGATGCGCGACCGCGCAGGCGAGGCGTGCGGACGCCTGGTACTGCCTGTCGGTGTAGTACCCGCCGCCGTTCTTCTTGAACGCGAAGCCCTCGTGCTCGATGCCGATCGAGTGCCGGTTGAACCAGCCGTGCCCGACGTGCCATGCATTGTTCGCCTCGCGCACCATCTGCACGATGTGACCATCGCGCGCGCGGACGATGTAGTGCGCCGAGGCATCGCGCGCGGTGCTCTTGAACACCGCGATCGCGCTCGCCATCGTGCCCTCGATATCGTGGACCACGATGTAGCGGATCCCGTAGCCCTGCCGGCTCGAAAAGTTCGGCGACGCGATGAACTGGATCGCCGGGTAGTGACCGGGCGCTACGGCCTCGGCAGTCTCGGGCGTGGGCGCGGTACCCTCGAGGACGAGGTGCTCACCATCGGAGGTGGTGAGGTCGAAGCCCTCGGTGATCACACCGTCGAGATCGGCGAGGGCGAGGTCCGCGCTCTCCGCGTCGTCGGTGAGGCCGAGGAGATCGATCGTCGCGGCGCGGACCGCCTCGGCGCTGGTGCCGTGCTCCGAAAGTAACGCGGCCGCGGCATCGATGTTCGCACCGTGCTCGGTGCGGATCGCGTCGGGCGGGCGCCCCGTCAGGTCGGCCGCGCGGGCGATCTGCGCGTCGGAGAGGTACATGACGCCCCAGCCGGCCGGGGCATCGCCGTGATCGCCCATCGGCGCGTCGTCGACGGCGACCGGATCGCCGGTGTCGTCGAGCGGCGTGTCCTCGCCGAGCGTATCGGCAGGGTCGCTCATCGCTGCGGAGGTGGTGTCTTCGGCCTCGGCGGCCTCGAAGCGTCCTTGCTGGAAGCCGATCGCGGCGAGCCAGTCGACGGAGATGTCGTAGTGGTCAGCGGCAACGCGCAGCGCGACGTTGCGTTCGCCCGGAAGTCCGGGAGAGGTGGGCTCGCCGGCGCAGGCCGCGAGAACGGTGAACATGATGATCGATGCAATGGACGCAGAACGAGCCATGAGCCTCCCTTTGGCTACCCTCGTGCGCAATTCGAGCAATACGGAGACCACCCCCCCGTCATGCAAATCCGGCGAGTTGAAGCGCGCTACGTGGCCGCGTGCGCACGCCCGTGTGCAGCCTGCGGTGGTAAGTCTGATTCATGACCACGCGCACCGAGTCCGACAGCATGGGCCCCGTCGAGGTCGATGACGCTCGTCTGTGGGGCGCGCAGACGCAGCGCTCGCTCGAGAACTTTCGCATCGGCACGGAGCGCATGCCGCACGAGGTGATCGAGGCGCTCGCGACGATCAAGAAGGCATCGGCCCAGGTCAACACGGCGCTCGGCCTGCTCCCGGCGGCGACGGCGGCCCTGATCGTCGACGCGGCCAACGAGGTGATCGCCGGCGATCACGATGCGGAGTTCCCGCTCGTCGTTTGGCAGACCGGCAGCGGGACGCAGACGAACATGAACGTCAACGAGGTGATCGCGAACCGCGCGAACGATAAGGCAGGGGCGGGCAGGGGCGTGAAGGCTCCCGTTCACCCGAACGATCACGTCAACCTCTCGCAGAGCAGCAACGACGTGTTCCCCACGGCGATGCACATCGCGCTCGCGGGGCGCGTGGACTCGTACTTGCTGCCAAAGGTGATGCAGCTACGCGAGACGCTCGACGCGAAGGCCACCGCGTTCGCCGACATCGTCAAGATCGGCCGCACCCACCTGCAGGACGCCACGCCGCTCACGCTCGGTCAGGAGATCAGCGGCTGGGTCGCGCAGCTCGATCACGGCATCGCCGCGATCCGCGCCATGTTGCCCGCCATCCACGAGCTCGCGCTCGGCGGCACGGCCGTCGGCACCGGTCTCAACACGCACCCGAAGTACGCGGCCCTGGTCGCGGCGAAGCTCGCCGAGCTGACCGGCCGTCCGTTCGTCACTGCGGGGAACAAGTTCGCGGCGCTCGCCTCCCACGATGCCATCGTCGCGCTGCACGGCGCGATCAAGACCCTCGCGACCAGCCTGATCAAGATCGCGAACGACGTGCGCTGGCTCGCGAGCGGCCCGCGGTCCGGCCTCGGCGAGCTGACGATCCCCGAGAACGAGCCGGGCAGCTCGATCATGCCCGGCAAGGTCAACCCCACGCAGTGCGAGGCGTTGACCATGGTGTGCTGCCAGGTCATGGGCAACGACGTCGCGATCTCGATCGGCGGGGCGATGGGCAACTTCGAGCTCAACGTGTTCAAGCCGCTGATCGCGCACGCGGCGCTGCAATCGGTTCGCCTCGTCGCCGATGCGTGCGCGTCGTTCGAGGAGCACTGCGCGCGCGGCATCGAACCGAACCGCGCCGAGATCGATCGCAAGCTGCGGGGCAGCCTGATGCTCGTGACCGCGCTCGCGCCGCACATCGGTTACGACAAGGCAGCGAAGGTGGCGAAGCACGCGCACGAGGCGGGGCTTCTGCTCCGCGACGCAGCGATCGAGCTCGGCTACGTGACCGGCGAGCAGTTCGATGCGTGGGTGAAGCCCGAGGACATGGTCCGCCCTGGCTAGGAGCGCGTAGGTCATAGACCTGCGCGCTCGGCAATCCGCAGTGCCGGATGCGAACCGGAGTCCGCTGGTTCAGGTGAGCCCCAAAGGCCCCGAAGGTCCCGAAGCAGAGTCTTCTCCAGCAGGAGAAAGCCTCTC
>JBBRBG010000070.1:0-40619 GCA_038206055.1 Haliangiales bacterium | reverse complement strand
GCGATTCCGGACGACGGGCGCCGCACGCTCGCCGACGCGATGACCGGCATGGACATGTTCCTCGGCGTATCGGTCGCGAACACCGTGACGCCCGCGATGCTGAAGACGATGGCGGAGCGGCCGATCATCTTCGCGCTCGCGAACCCCGATCCGGAGATCTCGTATCCCGATGCGATCACGGCGCGGCCGGATGCGATCGTGGCAACGGGGCGCTCGGACTTCCCGAACCAGGTCAACAACGTCCTCGGCTTCCCGTATATCTTCCGCGGCGCGCTCGATTGCCGCGCCTCCTCGATCTCCGAGGCGATGAAGCTCGCCGCTGCGCGTGCGCTCGCCGAGCTGACCCGCGAGCCAGTGCCCGATTCGGTGGTGATGGCGTACGGCGGCAAGTCGCTGAAGATGGGGCCCGACTACTTCATCCCGAAGCCGTTCGATCCACGCGTGCTGTGGTGGGTGGCCCCGGCGGTGGCGAAGGCGGCGATGGAGAGCGGCGTCGCGCGCATCACGTTCGATATCGACGAGTACCGCGATCGCTTGCTCGCGAAGGGCTCGAACGCCGCGTACTCGATCATGCGCACGATCACGAAGGAGGCGCAGCGCGACCCGCGCCGGATCGTGTTCCCGCACGCAGCGAACCCGCGGTTACTGCGCGCGGTGCAGCAGATCGTCGACGAGGAGATCGCGAAGCCGGTGCTCCTCGGGCGCACCGACGAGATCGAGAAGATGTGCAGTGAGATGTCCCTCGACATGCTCGATCGCTGCGAGATCATCGATCCGCGCACCGCTCCGCACCAGGGGTACGCCGATCGGCTGTACGAGCTACGCGCGCGCAAGGGCATGACGTCGTTCAACGCGCACACCGTGATCCAGAAGAGCGACTACTTCGGCGCGATCATGGTCGACCAGGGCGATGCCGACGGCATGGTCACCGGCCTGCGGCTGAACTACCCCGAGACGGTGCGCCCGATCCTCGAGATCTTCGGACTGCAGCAGGGCGTCAAGCTCGCCGTCGGCATGTACATGATGGTGCTGCAGAACTCGGTGAAGTTCTTCGGCGACACCGTGTTCAACATCTTCCCGGATGCCGAGGGCCTCGCCGACATCACGATCCAGATGGCGGATGCAGTGCAGGGCTTCGGCGTGACGCCGCGCGTGGCGATGATCTCCTATTCCAACTTTGGCTCGGTACGACACCCCGACGTGACGCGCATCCACCGCACCATCGACATGGTGCGCGAGCGCCGGCCCGACCTCGAGATCGACGGCGAGATGCAGCCGGAGCTCGCGCTCGACGCGACGCGGCTCAAGGCGGCCTACGGGTTCTCCCGGCTGAGCAAGGCCGCGAACACCCTCGTGTTCCCGTCCCTGGCCTCGGGAAATGCTGCGTACCAGATCGCGAAGGCCATCGGCGGCGCGTCCGCCGTGGGCCCGATCCTCCTCGGCGTCGCCCAGCCCGTGGCGGCGATGCAGAACGAGGCCACCGTCGAGGAAATCGTCAACATGACGTCTCACGTGGTGCTGAAGGCCCAGCAGGCCGCCGCGCGGCGTGAGGCAAAGCGCGCGCACCCCTGAGCGACCCCAGATTGGGGTTGACCCCGTGTAGCAGATTGCTACATTGGGTGACATGGCGAACGGAGTTCCAGTCCGTTTGAGTGAAGCGCTTACCCTGCGAGCCCGCACCGTCGCTGCCGTCCAGGACCGATCCTTGACCGAACAGGTCGAGCATTGGGCCCGGCTGGGGCAGGTGGTCGAGGCCGCGATCTCGGCGGAGACCATGCAGAAGCTCAAGGCACGCAGCTACGACGAGGGACTCGAGGACGCGCTCGGCGTCGCCGACACGGCGCAGGGCCGCGCGGCCGCCGCGATGTTGATCCGCGCCGAGAACCCGGTCCGCTACGAGGAGCTGTCGCGCGGCACGATGGTCGCCGTCACGCGCGAGGGCTACCGCTCCGGAGTGGCATCGCCGCGCACGAACGACGCGGCGGTGAAGAGCTCGATGCGATCCGTCGCAGGTGCGCGCGCGAGCATGAAGCTACGCAAGAAGTCTCTCAAATCCAGATGAAGCCGCAGCTCGTCGTCCTCGCCGGGCCGAACGGCGCGGGGAAATCGACGTTCTACAAGGTGTTCCTTTCGGCGCGGCCACTGCCCTTTCTCAACGCGGACGCGGTCGCCGCGAATGCCAGCGTGGACTCGAAGGAGGCGGGGCTCATCCTCGATGCCACCCGCGCACAGAGGATCGAGGCCGGCCTCGGCTTCATCACCGAGACCGTGTTCTCCGATCCCTACGGCGCGAAGCTCGACATGCTGCGCGCCGCCATCGAGGCCGGGTACGACGTGACGCTGATCTACATCGGCCTCACGAGTGCGCGGCTATCGGCGCTGCGCGTGGACCAGCGCGTCTCGCGCGGCGGTCACGACGTCCCGCGCGATCGGATCGAGTCGCGGTACACGCGGTCGCTCGCGAATCTGAAGCAGGCCGTCGCGTTCGTGCCCACCGTGAAGCTCTACGACAACAGCTCGGCCGACAACCCATTCGTCCACGTGGCCACCTTTCACGACGGCGCCCTGACCGTCCGGATGAAGGGCCGCCTCCCGATGTGGACGCGCGGCATCGTGCCCTCGGCGCGCGGCAAGCGCTGAGCTGTCCGACAATGGGGTCGGACCCCATTGTCGGACATGCGGTACGGTCCTGCCGTGTCGTACTCGACCACCGATCTCTCGACGCATCCGCCCCGCGTCGAGTTTCCGCGCGAGTACAACCTCGCCGTCGATCTGCTCGAGCGTCACGTCGCCGAGGGCCGCGGTGATCGCGTCGCGATCATCGACGACAACGGCCGCCACACCTATCACGACCTCGCCGAGCGAGCGTGGCGGGCGGCCGAGGCGCTGCGCGAGCTCGGCGTTCAGCCGGAGCAGCGCATCGCACTGTGCATGCTCGATACGGCGGAGCTCCCGGCCGTGTTCCTCGGTGCGATCGCGCTCGGCGCGGTGCCGATTCCCCTCAACACGCTGCTGACCACCGACGACTACCGCCACCTGCTGCGCGATTCGCGCGCGCGGGCGCTGGTGGTCAGCGATTGCCTCGTCGGCAAGCTCGCACCGGCGATCGCGGATGCGCCGCAGCTCGTGGCCGTCGCGGTCGCAAGGAGCCCGCTCGGCGGAGAGCCCGGTGCGTTTCCTCGATGGGAACCACTGGTCGAGGCAGCGCCTCGCCTGGTCACCGCCGCGGCGACCACGCCGGATGATGTCGCGTTCTGGCTGTACTCCTCGGGCTCCACCGGCAAGCCGAAGGGCGCAATGCACCTGCAGTCGAGCCCGGTGCAGACCGCGGCACTGTACGCGCGCGCGATCCTGGGCATCACGGCCGACGACGTCGTGTTCTCCGCGGCGAAGCTGTTCTTCGCGTATGGCCTCGGCAACTCGCTGACGTTCCCGTTCGCCGTCGGTGCCACCGCGGTGCTGCTCGCCGAGCGACCCACACCTGCCGCCGTGGTCCGCACCTTCGCAGCACACTCCCCCACGATCTTCTGCGGCGTGCCGACGTTGTTCGCATCCCTGCTCGCCGATCCGGCGCTCGTGCGCAGTGATCGCCTGCGCGTCTCGACCTCGGCGGGCGAGGCATTGCCGCGTCACGTCGGCGAGCGCTGGCGCGAGAAGATGGGCAGCGACATCCTCGACGGCATCGGCTCGACAGAGATGCTCCACATCTTCCTTTCGAACCGCCACGGCGACATCGCTTACGGCACGACCGGCCGCCCTGTCCCGGGCTACGACCTCGATCTGCGCGGCGAGGATGGTCAGCCCGTGCCCGACGGTGAGGAGGGCGCGCTGTGGGTGCGTGGGAACACTGCGTGCATCGGCTACTGGGCCGATCGCGCGCGTACCCTCTCGACCTTCCACGGCCCATGGACGCGCACCGGCGATCGCTACACGCGGGACTCCGACGGCCGCTGGACGTACGGTGGGCGCGCCGACGACATGCTCAAGGTCGGCGGGATCTGGGTGTCACCGTTCGAGGTCGAATCCGCGCTCGCCTCGCATCCGAGCGTGCTCGAGTGCGCGGTCGTCGGTCACGACGATGCCGACGGCCTGACCAAGCCGCGCGCGTTCGTGATCCTCAAGTCCGGCGAGACCGTCGCGGTGAGCGAGCTGCAGGCGTACGTCAAGACCAAGCTCGCGCCGTTCAAGTACCCGCGCTGGATCGACTTCGTCGACGAGCTGCCGAAGACGGCGACCGGCAAGATCCAGCGGTTCAAGCTGCGGGCCGATGATCCTGAGCAACATCTGAGGGTCACTTCGCGCGCCAGACGCGAACCGCCTTGACCAGCATGTTCAGCGAATCGGCGGGGGTCGGCGCGGGCACGTCCCGCCAGTCATCGCCGCGCGATCGTAGGAGCACCTCATCTAGCTCCGACTTATCGAACCACATGCCGTGCGCCTGGCAATGGTCGATCGGCACGCCGTAGATGAGCGGCTCGTCCATCTTCTCGTCGCAGGCCGGGCAGTGGCGCTCGGAGTACCTGCCCCCGGTCAACTCCAGCGGGCTCTCGGCGCGCTCCTCGACCAGCTCTTCGGCGAGCCACACGCCCCCACACACGCGACAGTTGCCTTCCTTGTCGAGGATCGCGTCGGAGCACGCCGGGCAGCGCATCGGCCAGCAGGGTACACTCGCCGTACGTGACGATCGTCCTGACGACGACCAATCGCTGGAAGATCCCCGAGTACCGGCGATTCCTGGAGCGGCATGCGCAGACCTTGGTCGTCGAGCCGCCAACCGAATCGGCCGAGGTCATCGCCGGCTGGCTCACCACCGCGACGGCGGTGCTCGCCGACGAGAGCAACATCTTCGACCCCGCGGGCGATCTGGTCACCGGCGAGTACGTCGGCCCGGCGCGCAACATCTGCCGGCTGCACGCGTGGGTGAAGGACGACGCCGGCACGGTCGTGCGGCGGTCGTACATCCGCGAGGTCACCGGCACGTTCGATACGACGAAGCTGCGGCCCGCCGACACCACGGTGTTCGACTGGGACTCCGCATTCACGTCGAGCGCCGGGGCGACTCTCGAGGAGATGGCGGCGGTCGGGCTGAAGAACTCCGCGCGCGAGCAATCCCTGTCGGCGTTCGCGCGCGCGGCGCTGCACCACAAGGCAACGAAGACGCTGCGCTGGACCGAGGCCCTACCGGCGAGCTGGTCGCTCGATGCCACGCTGCTCACCGCGCACCCGCTGTATCAGGATCTGCCTGCGCAGCTCGCCAGCACGCTCGCGTACGTCGTCGATCAAGGTGTGTTCTTCCGCGGTGCGAAGAGCCGGCGCGACGGCAACTACTGGTTCCCCGGCCTCAACGGCGGCCTGCCCTACGTGCCGAAGAGCGACCCGATCCACGAGGGCACGTACATGTTCCACGACGTCATGCATCAGCTGATGCCCGACCTCGTGTTCGACGGCGCCGACTCGATCGATCACCGGCGCATCTACATCGCGTACCGGATGATGAGCGAGGGCGTCAGCCTCGTGCTGGCCGATATGGTGTTCACGCACTCGCTCGCAGCCGGCGGCAAGCACCCGGATTACGACTTCGCGAAGCGGAAGATCCATCCGCTCTTCCTCGAGCTCCCGCAGCAGCAACGCGATGACCTGCCATGGCTGTTGCGTCAGGTGATCGGCTTCGTCCTGCGCGGCGATCCGGGCCAACTGCCGGTGGACAGCGACGCGTGGAAGCAGTTCGCCGCGAAGTACTCGCGGTTCTTCGTCGCAGACTTCCAGTGGACGCGGATGAACTGGCAGAACCTCGTCGCGCGCTCCACGATGGTGCGCGGCTGGATCGACCTCGTGAAGCCCGAGACCTTCGCGGCGCAGGGCGTGTGGTTCATCTCGGACCTGGTCCAGGAGATCGGACGCGGGCGCGACCTCACCGCGATGTGCGACACGCTGTTCGATCTCGTGTGGCGCCGCCGCATCGCACCGGCGCTGGGTTATCGCTGGCCCGCGGATCTCGAGCGCTCGCGCACCACCGGATTCCGGCGCTGGCTCACCGGCCAGCTCGCCCTGTTCGCTTGCTACGCGCCGGTGATGCCGATGCCGCCGCTGGCACACGAGCTCGCGGCGCGCGTGCGCGATCAACGCGCATTCACGGCCGAGGAGATCGAGGACATCCGCACTCGGTTCCACGCGCATGTGCAGGGACTCGTGAAGGACGGCGTGATCTCTGACGACGACGCCGCGATCTATCCCGATCTGTTCCCACTGTTCGATCCGTTCTTCCTGCGCGACTACGACGATGCGCAGCAGGAGTTCGAGACCGTCCGCGAAGCCAGCGACAAAGCGTTCGGCTGATACACTCGCCGCGTGGCTCCCGACGACGATATCGCGACGGAGATCCTTCCGTCGGCGACATCGCCCGGCGTGCCCACGACCGCGGCCACGGTGCCGAGCAGCACGCTGATCGGCCGCACGCTCGGCAAGTTCACGATCGTCGAACAGCTCGGTCAGGGCGGCTCCGGTGAGGTGTTCCGCGCCGAGCAGACACAGCTCGGCCGCTCGGCGGTGATCAAGGTGCTGCGCCGCGAAGTGGCGATGGTACCGAATCGCGTCGAGCGGTTCCTCCGCGAGGCAAAGCTCGCGTCGCGGCTCGATCACCCGTACGCCGCGCACGTCTACGCATTCGGCGCCGAGACCGATGGAGTGCTGTGGATCGCGATGGAGCATGTTCGCGGCGCCACGCTCGACGAGCTGATCGCGGCGCGCGGCGCGTTGCACCCCGCGGTGTTCGCCCCGCTGTTCGGCCGGCTGTGCGAGGTGGTGCACTCGGCGCACGAGCTCGGCATCATTCATCGCGACATCAAGGGCGGCAACGTCATGGTGATCGAGCGCTCCGGGCAGCTCCTGCCGAAGCTGCTCGATTTTGGGATCGCCAAGGGCGAGGACGGCGGCACGTCGCCCGGCATCTCCGGGGATGACCTCACCGGTCACGGATCCACGCTCGGCTCGCCGCACTACATGTCGCCCGAGCAGTGGCGCTCGCCCGGAGATGTGGATGCGCGCGCGGATATCTACGCGCTCGGCGTGCTCGCCTATCGCGCGATCACCGGCGGCCTCCCGTTCGCCGGCATCGCGCGCACCGAGCTCGCGCACGCGCACCTCGAGGTCGCACCGCCGCCGCTCCCCGCCGCGGTTCCCGCCGCGCTCGCCGAGGCGATCCTGCGGGCCCTCGCGAAACGGCCGGAGGCGCGCTGGCAGACCGCGCTCGAGCTCGCGGCCGCCGTGCAACGCGCGGTCGGCGGCGCCGCACCCGAGTCCGTGCCGATCTTCGACCCCGCCGTGCGCGACACCTGGGTGCGCAGCGGCCCGCAGCCGATCGCGGATGCCGTCGCTCACCTTGCGAGCGCGACGACCACCGTCGAGGCCGATGCGGCGCTCAAGGAGCTGGTCGCGATCACGTGCCGATGGCTCGCGGTGATCGCGCTCGCCCAGCTGTCCGATGCGAGCTCCACCGCGGAGATTCGCGAGAAGGCGCGCGCGGTGGTCGGCCGCGATCACGGTGCGCCGTGGCTGTGGCTCGCACGCGCGGTTGCCGCGAGCGTCGATGGGATCCCGGAGCTGCGCGCGGCGCTCGCCGCGACGGACACCCTCGAGGCGCTCGCCGAGCGGCTCGACGATCGAGATCGCCCCCGCACCCTCGCCGCGCTCGCCGCCGACATGACCGCCGCCGCCGAGGCGCTGCGGCCGCTCGAGCCGCTGCTCGCGTACGTGCTCGTCGTCGGGCGCGGCGGCGGTGGCGAGAGCTGGCAGGGGGCCCGCCGGCGCGATCGCGATCGCGTCGTGGTGTGGGGCGAGCCGCTGCCCGATGGTGAGGTCGCGCTGCTCGATGTGCGCGGATCCGTGGTGGTGAAGCTGTCGCCGCTCGTGCAAGTGCGCTCGCCCCTGCCTTCGGCCGAGCCCGAGCTGTTTCTGCTCTGGCGCAGCGGCCCCGGGCAGGCGCGGTTGATGGCGGCGCCGTGGGGCTTCGAGCGCGATGACGATGCGGCGGCCGCGCGCCTCGCGGTGCTGACCACCGAGGACTCCGATACCCAGCACGACGCGCCGGGCGATCGCTCGCCGTATCCCGGGCTGTCGTCGTACGGCGTGGCCGATGCGGATCGCTTCGTCGGCCGAGAGCGCGAGATCGAGGCGCTCGCAAATCGGTTGATCCGCGCGCCGCTGATCGCCGTGCTGGGGCCTTCGGGTGCGGGCAAGAGCTCGTTCATCCACGCCGGCGTGATGGCGCGACTCGCCGAGCAGTACGAGCTGATCACGATGCGCCCCGGGCGCCACCCGCTGCACGCGCTCGCCGCGCTCGCGCCGATCGGTTCGGATCCCGAGAACACCCAGGCCATCGTCGAGCGACTGCGTGCGCTCGGCGAACGTGCGCCGCGCGGCCTCGTGGTGGTGATCGATCAGCTCGAGGAGCTGGTCACACTGTGCACCGATCCCGACGAGCGGCGGCGATTTGCAGAGGCGCTCGCCGCCGCCGCCGATGGTCCGAGCGCGCCGGTCCGCGTGGTGGTCACCCTGCGCGATGACTTCGCGACGGTGATCGAGAGCGAGGAGGCGTTCCGCGGCCGGTTCGAGGTGTTCGTGCTCGCCACCCCGCTGCCCGAGGCGCTGCGCCGGATCGTCACCGAGCCGGCACGCCGCGCTGCGGTCACCGTGGATCCCCGCGTCGTCGACGACATGGTCGCCGAGGTGGCGGGGCGACCCGCATCGTTGCCGCTGCTCTCGTTCACGGCATCGCAGCTGTGGACGACGCGCGATCGCGCCGCGCGCAAGATCACGCACGAGGCGTACACGGCGCTCGGCGGCGTAGCGGGTGCGCTGTCGACATACGCCGATCAGCTTTACGGTAGCCTCGCGCGCAAGGATCAGAACGTGGTCCGCGACCTGTTCTCTCGGCTCGTCGCCGGCGACGGTACGCGGATCCCCGCACCGCGCAGCGAGCTGATCCAGATCCCCGGGGCGAGGGGCGTGCTCGCTCATCTGATCGACGCGCGCCTGCTCGTGGTCCGCGAGGATGACGGCGTCGATATCGTCGAGGTGGTGCACGAATGCCTCGCGGATCGCTGGGATCGTCTCGCGCGGTGGCGCAGCGAGGATGCCGCCGACCGCGCACTCCTCGGCGAGGTCCGCGCCGCGACCCGGCGCTGGCGAGAAGCGAAGCGCCGCACCGATCTGTTGTGGCACGGCGAGGCGCTCGCGGAGCTGCGCAAGCTGGCCTCGCGATCCACGGCGCTGACCGACGACGAACGTGCCTTCGCCACCGCCGCGAATCGCGCGGCGCGCCGATCGCGCGTGATCCGGCGGGCCGTGATCATCGCGGTGATGGTCTCGCTCGGCGCGGTTGCGCTGGTGATGGCGTACCTGTCGCTGCAGGCAAACGAGAGCCGCACGGCCGCGGAGACCAGCGCCGGTGAGGCGCGCGAATCGGCCCGGCTCGCGGAGGAGCGGCTGACCTCGGGGCTGATCGCGCAGGGCCGTCGCGAGCTCAACGACAATCGCGGGCTCGCCGCCCTCGCCTACTTCGCCGAGGCGCTCCGTCGCGGCGCCGATACGCCGGGGCTGCGCACGATGATCTCGCTCGCGGAGCGCGGCATGCGCGACGAGATCCTCGTGATCCACGATTACAAGGCGCTCGCGATCACCACGCTACCGAGCGGCTTCGCGACGGGCGACAGCACCGGTCACCTCCACTTCTACGACGCGGCCGCGAAACCGACCGGCGAGCTCGCGCTCGACACCGAGGCGATCAACATCCTGCGCACGCGCGGCGGCAAGGTCGTGGCCATCGGGCGCACCGGCGTGGCGCTGATCGATGCGACCACGCACCAGTTGATCGCACACATTCCGACGAAGAATCCCGCCACGGTGGCTGACCCCGGCCCCGGCCCCGACGAGATCGCGATCGCCTCCACCGCCGGCCTCGCGATCTACGGCGTCGACGGCGTGGTCCGCCGCTCGATCGAGCGCGACCTCTCGCAGTCCGACGCCGAGCCGGTCTGGGGCATGGGCAACGTATTCCTCGCGGTCGGCACGACGATCATCGCGGTCGACCTGAAGACACTGAAGGAGCGCGCGATCGCCGACGATGTCTACGCCGGCCCCAGCGGCAGCGCGGATGGCTCCACGGTGGTGTACGTCGACAAGCAGCGCAAGGCCCACGTGCTCGACGGAGACGGGACGCCGAGGGCGGTGTTCACACCGTCGCAGCGGCCCGAGACGCTCTACGTCTCGATGACCGGTGATCGGATCGGCGCCATCAGCGAGCGCATGCTCGGCGTGCACGATCGCGCGGGCAAGGAGCTGCGCGTGGTCCCGCTGTCACCACAGGACGAAGAGTTGCTGATCCGCCTGCGCGGCGACGATGTGTGGACCGGGTCCACGCACGGCGTGTTGCGCCACTATCACGAGGGCGTTCTCGTTGCGTCGCTGCCATCGCACACCACCGAGATCGAGGACATCCGCATCTCCGGCGACGACGTGATCAGCGTCGGCTTCGATGCCACGGCGGTCGTCGACCGCGCCGACGCGGCTCAGTTCATCTCGGAGCCCGGGCCGTGCACCGCCGGCAGCTTCTCGATCTTCGGCACCGCGATCAGCTACGTCTGCCAGGACGGCCGCGCGGTGGTCTACATGGGGCGGCACCGCCTCGGTGAGGTCCACGACCACACGCTCGTGCACTCGGCGATCGATCCGGTGTCTCAGCGCTCGGCCGTGGTCGGCAAGGAGATCACGGTGTTCGACGGCACCGGCACCGTGATCGCCACCGCCGGCGAGGAGCGGCGAGGCCCGGTCGCGTTCGAGGACGCCGAGCACCTCCTGGTGGTCACGGGCGAGGACAGGTCCCAGTTGCTGATGCGCTTCACGCTCGCGACCAAGGCGTGGGAGCAAGTGGCCGCGCTGTCCGAACCGACCGGCGCGATCGCGATCGTCCGCGGCGGGGTGATGCTCGGTGGCAAGACATCGGTCGCACTCTACCGGGACGGCCGCGAGGTCAAGCGGGTCACCCTCGGGGATGGCACGCAGTTCCTCGCCGCCTCGGCCGATCGCCGCTATGTCTCGGCCCATCTCGATGACGGCGCGACCGTGATCCTGGATGGCTCGACGGGGGAGATCGTTCGCAAGTTCGAGCCGGTCGAGTCCTACGGCGTGGCCGCGATGCTCGATGCCACGGGCGACCTCGTGATGCGGACCAGCCGCGGAACGCTGACGATCTGGGAGCGCTCGACCGGGGACAACCTGGTGTGGAACCTGGAGTTCCTGCGGGGTGCGTTCGGGGCCACGTTCCTGCCGGATGGCCGGATCGAGACCAACGGAGAGCGCCTCGGCCTGATCGATATCCCGCGCGACACCCGCCCCGTCGCCGACATCCTCGCCGACATCGCATGCCGGGTCCCGCTCCGGGTTACCGGGAGCAGGCTCGACGCCGCGCCCACCACCTGCACGCACAAGGCTCCCCGGTGAGTTGCCGTTCACTCCCGCACTCGCGTACCCTAGCCGGGTGATCGACGACGACACTGGTGCCACGACCGAGAACATCGATCGCGAAGCACCGTTCGGTGATCGCGTGCTCCTCGTCATCGATGGTGCCGCGCTCCAGGTCGTGCCGCTGCCCGGCGCAGGCACGCTGACGATCGGCCGCGCGAGCAAGTGCGATGTCGTGATCGACTCCGGGTCGGTCTCGCGCCATCACGCGAATCTCCTGCTGGCTACCGAGGTCTCGATCGAAGACGTCGGCAGCTCGAACGGAACCACGGTCGATGGCACGCGGCTCCCGCCGAACACCGGCCAGAAGCTGACCATCGGCGTGCCGTTCCTCGTCGGCGCGGTCACCGTGATGGTGCAGAACCGCGCCGGATCACGCCGCGAGACCGCGGCAAAGTCGAGCCAGCTCGCCGCGCTCGAGCAATCCGCCGCGCGCATCGCGATCGGCAAGCTGCCCGTGCTGATCGTCGGCGAGACCGGCGTTGGCAAGGAGCGGTTCGCGGAGCGTATTCACGAGATGTCGCCGCGTCGCCCCGCCTCGTTCGTGCGCATCAACTGCAGCGCGATCAGCGAGCCGCTGCTCGAGGCCGAGCTGTTCGGCAGCGACCAGACCAACAAGCCCGGCATGCTCGAAGCCGCCGACGGTGGCACCGCGTTCCTCTCCGACGTGGATCAGCTGCCGCAGGCGCTCCAGCAGAAGCTGCTCCGCGTGATCGAGGACACGGCCGTGCGCCGGATCGGCTCCGCGCGGGCCCGCGCCATCGACGTCCGCTTCATCTCGTCGACGTCGAAGGATCTGCAGGGCGAGGTCGATGCGAACCGGTTCCGCCGCGATCTGTTCTTCCGCATCGCCGGCGCCACGTTCGTGCTCCCGCCGCTGCGCGATCGCAAGGATGAGGTCATCCCGCTCGCCGAGCAGTTCGTCGCCTCCGCGGCCGGTCCGATCGGCCGCTCGTTCTCGCTCTCCGAGGACGCGAAGCAGTGGCTGTCCTCTCACGACTGGCCTGGAAACATCCGCGAGCTGCGCAACGCGTGCGAGCGCGCCGTGCTCCTCGCGACCGGCCCGATCATCGACCTGCACCACCTCACCGTCGGCTTCCCGAGCGACGGCGATCCGTCGAAGCGCCCGGCGCAGCGGTTCCGCAGCTCGCCCACCATCCCGCCACCGATGGGCATCAGCGCCCCCTCCGCCGCCGACATGCCCACGCAGGTCCGCGCCACCGTCGCCGAGCTCGAGAAGCAGCGGATCCTCGAGGCTCTCGAGCGCTGCGCCGGTAACCAGACCCGCGCCGCCGAGATGCTCGGTATCTCCCGACGCACGCTGATCAACCGGCTCGACGAGTACGGCATCGCTCGTCCGCGCAAGCGCGACGAGTAGCGGATGCGCTCGATCGCGGTCCCGGGCTTCGCCGCGCAGTTCATCGCCGGCGGCGGTCGCGACGTGGACATCAGCCGGCTGACGAACCTCGCGCTCACCGCCGGCGAGCACGTGCGTGTCACCGACGAGCAAGGCGACGAGATCGCCCTCGGCATCGGCGATCCGGAGAATGCGCGGCTGCGGATCTTCGCCACGCTCGCCGACGGGTTTCCAAAGATCGACGGCGCCCTGCTCGGGTGGCGCGTCGAGCGGGCGCTGAAGCTGCGCACGCAGCTCGGGCTCCCCGGGAACGACCACGCGTACCGCATCGTCCACGGCGCGGGCGACGGGCTCCCCGGATTCGCGTGCGATGTCCTCGGCCGGACCGCCGTCGTCTATGCGTATGCGGACGGCCTGCGCGCGCTCGGCAAGCAGCTCGCCGAGGCGATCGTCGGGTTCGCGCGGCTCGACGGTGCGGTGATCAAGCTGCGTGCGCGCGGCGGTGCGAGCGAGGTCATGCAGGACACGATCGGCGCCGTGCCGGAGAAGGCCATCGTCACCGAGCACGGCATTCCGTTCGAGGTGCATCCGCTCGGCGGCCTCAACGTCGGGCTGTTCACCGACATGCGCGAGCAGAGGCTTGGCCTGCCCCGCTTCGTCGCCGGGAAGCGCGTGCTCAATCTGTTCTCGTACACCGGCGCGCTGTCCGTTGCTGCGGCGCGTGCGGGTGCGGCCACGGTGACCAGCGTCGATACTTCCGCCGGCGTGAACGCCTGGGCGGCGGCGAACTTCGGGCGCTCGGGGTTCAGCGCTGATCCGCGCTTCACGTTCGAGACCGGCGATGCCTCGCGGTTCCTGCAGCGCGCGGCGCGCGACAAGGAGCAGTACGACGTGATCCTGATCGATCCGCCGGGCTCGTCGAGCGCGGGCGGTGTGTCGTGGGCGCTTGGCCGGGACTACCCGGAGCTGATCGCAAAGGCGGCCGCGGTGATCCCGACCGATGGCCTGCTGTGGTTGGCGTCGAACGCCGCCGACGTCGGCGCGCTCGGCAAGCTCGCCCACAAGGGCCTGCGCATCGTGAACCGCACCGGCGTGGTCCTCGAGCAGGGCGGGTTGCCACCGGAATATCCGACCCTGGTGGCACAGCCGGCCGATCGGTATTTGCAGATCTGCCTGCTGCGCGTCAGCTAGCGGCCTGTAGCTCGTAGCGTCGGCGTAGGCGTCGACGATCGAGAACTGCGGCGGCGGATCATGCGCTCGTGTGCTCGGGCGCCCCGAAGTCGCGAAGGGACCCGAAGGAGAGTCTTCTCCTCGAGAGAAAGCCTCGTCTTTGGGAGCTTCGGGTCGTCGGGGCGCAACTGAACCAGCGAGCTCCCTCGTGGCGTGCGGAGTCGCTGCGACCGAACGGCCCTGCGTCCGTCGTCAACTCGCTTCGAACTGTTGCGACCGCGCTCCTAGCCGCGGCGATACTTCGGCTTGGCCTGGCCGTAGCTCGCGAACTTCGCGCGGACCTTGTCGAGCTCGTCGTGATCGAGGATATGCGGCGTGCCGATCTGGGCGGCGTGCCAGTACTGCGACGCCAGGGTCTCGACCTCGGCGGCGAGGCGGAGCGCGGCGGGAAGCGAGGTGCCGAGCGCGACCATGCCGTGATTCGCGAGCAGGCATGCGTGACCGCCGCCGAGTGCGACGATCGCGTTCGATGCGAGCTCGCCGCTGCCGAACGTGGCGTACTCGGCGCATGGGATCTCGTCGCTGCCAGCGAGGACGACCATGTAGTGCAGCGCGGGGATCGCGCGGCGGAGCGTGGAGATCGTGGTGCAGAACAGCGAGTGCGTGTGGACGATCGCCTCGACGTCGGGCCGCGCGCCGAGGATGTCGCGGTGGAGCTGCCACTCCGTGGTCGGCGTGCGCTGCCCGGGGCGCACCTTTCCGTCGAGCCCGACCTCGACGCAGTCGTCCGCCACGAGGTCTCCGTAGGGCATCCCGGAGGGCGTGACCAGCAGGCCGCGCGGCGTGCGTACGCTGACGTTGCCCGACATGCCCGGAGTCAGGCCGAGGTCGCTCATCCGTCGGGCAGTGGCGACGAGCTGTTCGCGCAGGCGCTGGGTCACGTGTGGTCGGGGAACAATACACGCAGGCCGTCGGCGCTGGCCGGCGCGATGCCGCGCTCCGTGATCAGGCCGGTGACGAGCCGGCGCGGCGTGACATCGAACGCCGGGTTCGCGACGGGGCTGGTCGCCGGGATCACGGTGTGGCCGGCGATGATCCGGACCTCATCGGCGCTGCGCTCCTCGATCGGGATCGTGCTGCCGTCGTCGAGGGTCCAGTCGATGCTCGGCGACGGGACCGCGGCGTAGAACGGCACGCGGTTATCGTGCGCGGCGAGCGCCTTGAGGTAGGTGCCGATCTTGTTGCACACGTCGCCACCGCGCGTGGTGCGGTCGGTGCCGACGATGCAGAGGTCGACATCGCCGCGCTGCATGAGGTGACCGCCGGCGTTGTCGGCGATCACCGTGTGCGGCACGCCGTGCTGCGCGAGCTCCCACGCGGTCAGGAGGCCCTGGTTGCGGGGACGCGTCTCGTCGACCCAGACATGGATCGGGATGCCGCGCTCGTGCGCCTTGTAGATCGGCGCGAGTGCCGTGCCCCAGTCCACGGTGGCGAGCCAGCCCGCGTTGCAGTGTGTGAGCACCTGGACCGGGCGCCCCGAGCCAGCGGCGGCGCGGATCACCGCCTCGCCGTGCGTGCCGATCGCCTCGCACAGAGCAACGTCCTCCTCGGCGATCGCGGCGGCTTCGACGAACGCGGTCTCGCGCGTCACGCGCTTCGCACGCATGCGATCGAGCGCCCACTTCAGGTTGATCGCTGTCGGCCGCGTGGCGAGGAGCTGCGCGTACGCGTGGTCGAGCGTGTCGCCGTCTTCGAGTGCGAGCGCGACGCCATAGGCCGCGGCCACGCCGATCAGCGGAGCACCGCGCACGTGCATGTCGCGGATCGCGCGCACCGCATCGGCGAGCGTGGCGAGGCGCATCCACTCGATCGCGTAGGGCAGCCGGGTCTGATCGAGCACGCGGACCGCACGGCCATCCGCCTCGATCGTCCGCCGCCAGGTGCCTTCCACCTTCACCCGAGCACTCTCCCGGCCACCGCGGCGAGGCGGTGAACCATCTCGGGGTCACGCGCTTCGGGCGCCGTGAGGATCGCCTGCTCGAGGGCGCGGTCACAGCCGTGCGGGCACGGGCCGGTGTGCGCTCCGAGCCGGGGGATCACGTCCGCGATCAGACGCTTCGCGTTCGCGGAGTTCGCGTGCATGACCTTGATGACCTCGCTGACCTGGACGTGATCGTGATCCGGATGCCAGCAATCGAAGTCCGTCACCATCGCGACCGTCGCGTAACAGAGCTCCGCTTCGCGGGCGAGCTTCGCCTCGGGCATGTTCGTCATTCCGATCACGTCGCAGCCCATGCCGATGTGCATGCGCGACTCGGCGAGGCTCGAGAACTGCGGACCTTCCATGACGAGACACGTGCCGTTCTTCTGCCGCGGCAGGCCGAGATCCGTCGCGCTCGTCGCGATCTCCTCGCTCAGGCGCCGGCAGGTCGGGTGCGCCATCGAGACATGCGCGACCAACCCCGTGCCGAAGAACGTCTTCGGTCCCCGCAGCGTGCGGTCGATGAACTGATCCACGATCACGAACATCCCGGGCGGCAGCTCTGCGCGCAGCGAGCCCACCGCACTCACGGAGATCAGCGACGTCGCACCAGCGCGCTTCAGCGCGTCCACGTTCGCGCGGAAATTGATCTCGTGCGGCGGGATGCGATGCCCGCGCCCGTGCCTGGGCAAGAATACGATCGGCTGGCCGCCGAGCCGCCCGAATAGCAGCTCGTCGGAGGGGGCACCGAACGGCGATTCGACCCGTCGCCACGCTTGATCGGTCAGTCCCTGGAGGTCGTAGAGCCCCGTGCCGCCGACGATTCCTAGCATCCCACCTCGGGTACCACTGTTTTCCGCTTTGCCGAGCTGCCGCACTCGGTGATTCGCTAGGGTCAATCGTCCTCGGGAACGACTGACCCGGGGACGCAGTAGGTGCGCGTGCGCTTCGCGACAGTGACGGCTGAAACGCCGAAAGTTTGTCGCGATCTTGGCGCGTCCCGTGCTCGTATGGAAACCATGCGCCGTACCGTCCTCGTGCTGTTGCTGCTGGGTGTCGTTGCTTGTGGGAGACCCCACGGTGACGACGATGGTTCCGACGCGGGCGGGAGCCTCGAAGGCCTCGCCGAGATCACCGTGAAACCTGCAGACCAGGTGCTCGTGGTCGACAACGGAACGGCTGCCACCAGCGCGTACACCGCGCTCGGCACCTTCGACGACGGCCGCACCGAAGACATCAGCACCCTCGTGAGCTGGGCCCTCGTCGAGCCGACCCTCGGCGGGTTCACCGGAAGCGACCTCACCACGAGCACGGCCAAGGGTGGTCAGACCCTCGTTGTCGCGAACGGCATGGGTGTCGAAGGCTCGACGCCGCTCACGATCCTGCTTCGCCGCGCGTGGAACGATCCGAACAGCGGCACGCTCCCCGGCAATCCGGCCGGCGTGTTCATGGGCGCGCCCGACGACGCCGCCCGCAATCCCTCCCTCGTCTATCCGAACGACGGCATCATCGTGCCGCCGAACCTCGGCAAGCTCGAGCTCCACTTCCGCCCGGGCACGAGCAACACGCTGTTCGAGCTCTCGTTCAAGAGCGCCGTTCTCGACCTCAAGGTCTACCTGCGCTGCACCACGCCGCTCAACGGCGGCTGCATCTATCTCCCCGATCCGCAGGCGTGGTCGTGGATCGCCGAGAGCCACCGCGGCGGCGCCCCCGTCACCTGGTCGATCCGCGGCACCGACGATGCCGGCACGGGCGTTGGCACCTCGCAGCAGATGACGATGAAGTTCGCGCCGCAGGATCTCACCGGCGGCATCTACTACTGGACCACTTCCACCGGCTCGATCATGCGCTTCGACTTCGCGTCCACCACGCAGACGATGGCGCAGCCGTTCGTCACCACCGCGATGACCGGCGGCACCTGCGTCGGCTGCCATGCCCTGTCGCGCGACGGCAAGAAGCTGGTCGCCGAGGCCGGCGGTCAGAACGACGGCCGCATCCTGCTCCTCGATGTCGCGACCGCGATGCCGATCGTGCCGTTTGCCTCCACGCCGAAGAGCAACTTCGAGAGCTGGAGCCCCGACGGCAGCCAGTTTGCCGGCGTGTGGGCTGACAACGGCAACGAGTTCAATCTGATGCTCCTCAACGGGAACACCGGCCAGATCGACGAGATCGTCGACGCCGGCGGCACCTCGACCAACCCGACCAACCATCCCGACTGGTCGCCGCTCGGCGACCGCATTGCCTTCGCGAACGTCGGCGTCAAGAACACGCTGCAGATGATGTTCAACTGCGAGCTTCGGTCGGTGGCGAAGGTCAACGGCGCCTGGCAGCCCTACCAGGTGCTCGTGCCGCGCGCGGCCGGCATCAATCGCTACTATCCGGCCTACGCGCCCGACGGGAAGATGCTCGCGTTCAACGAGTCGCACTGCAACTCCGGCAACACCGGTGGCGAGTGCGACGCCGACACGAACCCGACCGCGAAGCTGTGGGTCGTCGACGGCATCGCCGGAGGCGCCACCACGCAGATGACGCGCGCGAACGCGGCGGGCATCGCCGACAACGGCCAGACCAACCTGACCAACACGTTCCCCAAGTGGAATCCGTTCGTGTTCCAGAAGGACAAGAGCGGCGGTCGCCTCGCCTGGGTCACGTTCGCCTCGACCCGCAAGTACGGGCTGCGCTCACCGCCGGGCGCGGGAACGCTGCTCTGGATGGCCGCGGTCGATCTCGACGCTCCTGCTGGAACCGATCCGAGCTACGCCGCGTTCGCGCTGCCGTTCCAGGACATCACGACCTCGAACCACATCGCGCAGTGGACCACGCAGGTCGTCGGTCCGATCCAGTAGGCCGGATCATCCTGCCCGCCGACCGCAGGGCAGTCGGACCCGGAACGTCGAGCCGATTCCCAGCGTGCTCGTCACGCTGATCGTCCCGCCGAGCAGGCCGAGCAGGCGACGCACCAACGTCAAGCCGAGCCCGACCCCGCCGTACTCGCGCGACATCGTGCCGTCGACCTGGTGGAACTCCTCGAAGATCCGCTCGAGCTGGTCGGCCGGAATGCCAACGCCGGTGTCCTCGACCTCGATCTCGATCGCGTTGTCGATCTCTCGAGCGCGCAGCGTGACGGCGCCGCCATCGGGTGTGAACTTGATCGCGTTCGCGAGGAGGTTCAGCACGATCTGGTTGAGCTTGCCGCGATCGGTGACGAGCGTGGGGAGTGGCCCGATCTCGTGCACGAGCCGGAGATCGCGATCGGACAGCAGCCACTGCCCCGTCGCGAGCACGGTCGGTAGCGTCTCAACGAGATCGACCTCATCAAGGTGGACCTCGATCCTCCCTGCGTCGAAGCTCGTGAGCTGGAGCAGGTCGTCGATCAGTCCGAGCAGCTTGCGCGCACTGCCCTTGATGTTCGTCATCGCATCGACGTGGCGGACGGTGGGTGGGCCATAGATGCCCTTGGCCACCAGATCAGCAAGCCCCATCACGCCCTGCAGGGGTGTGCGCAGCTCGTGGGTGACATTGGCCATGAACTGCGCCTTCTGCTTGTTCGCATCGACCAGGGCGTGCGTTCGCGCTTCGAGCCGTCGCTCGCGATCCCGCAGCCGGCGCAGGATCATTCCAACGTGAAACGTGGGCACGCCGATCACCATCGCGGTAAACACGAACGCGACCGCGACGTAGGTTGGTGAACGCCCCGACCACTCGGCGGGTGTCGGGAACCGGGCCAGCGCGCCAAAGTGGGTCGCCAGACCCATCGCGATGAACAGTGCCATCGAGAACGACCCGATGATCACGGTGGACACCACGTTCGTGAGCAATGCGAGCACCGTGACCTGAAGCGTGTAGATCGCGACGATCGGGCTCGAGGTGTCGCCGGTGATCCAGATCGCGCCGGTCAGCACGACGGAGTCCATCGCGACATTCGTGATCGCGAACGCGAGCGCAAACCGCCCGGTCCGCAGGCCGAACCAGGCGAGGGAGTTGGTGAACAACTTGAGCGCGAGCAGGGTCGCGAACAGCGGATTCCATGGAACGACACCAACCAGGATGCCCACCGCGGCCACCGCAGCGAACGCGAGCGTCAGCACGTAACCACTGACGACCCCGTAGCGAAGGATGCGCGGGTCGCGGACGCTCGCGATCTCCGCGAGGATGTAGCGCAACATCATGCGGTGGGCTGGTGCAGCAGTGCGGTGACGCGATCGAGAAGAATGTCGAGATCGAACGGCTTGACCAGGAAGCCGTCGACCTCCAGGTGAGGGGCCTGCTCGAGCGCCTGGCGATGGCTACGAAAGAACGCGCTCATCATCACGATCGGCACCGTCGACCCGCATGGACTGTTGCGCATGACCGTGCACGCGTCGAAGCCATTCACGCGCGGCAACAGCGCATCGCACAGCACGAGATCGGGACAATCCGCGAGGAAGCAGTCGACGCCATCCAGCCCCGTCGTCGCGACCGTCGTGCGATAGCCGTGTGCCGCCAGATACTCCGAGATCACCAACGCCGTCAGCCGATCGTCCTCGACGATGAGCACGTGCTGTCTACTCGCCATGCGGGACACGCTAACGACATCGACCCGCGTTGGGAAGTTTCGATCCGTGTGGAATGCGGCCGCTACCCGCGCGATATCCGAGTCGAGGTAGGCAATGTGATCTGAGAGGAGATGTTGTCGCCGGCGGTCGAGGATGTTGAGCCGGGCTCGGTCGATCGCTCGCTGCGAGCGACGCGCCACAGATCCGCCGAGAACACCGCGAGCCCGATCCAGATCAGCGCGAACGCCGCGAGCTTGTCGTGCGCGAGCGGTTCGTCGAACGCGATCACCGCGAGGAAGAACTGCCCGGTAGGCGCGAGGTACTGGAGGAAGCCCACGGTCGAGAGCGGTAGCAGCCGCGCCGCGCTGGTGAACAACACCAGCGGCACGGCGGTGACCACGCCGGTGGTCACGAGCAACAGCACCGTGGTCGCGTTGCCATGCACGAACGCGCCGCCGCCGAGCACGCAGAGATAGACGAGCGCGACCGGCACCATCACGAGGGTCTCGATGGTGGAGCCGACGAGCGCCTCGACCTTGGCGAGCTTGCGCACGAGGCCGTACGTGCCGAACGAGGTCGCGAGCACGAGCGCGATCCACGGCACTTGACCGGCGCGCCACGTCAGCACGCCCACGCCCCCGGTGGCGAGCGCGATCGCGATCCACTGGAGCCGGCGCAGCTTCTCGCCCAGCACCATCGTCCCGAGCGCGACCGAGACCAGCGGGTTCATGAAGTAGCCGAGGCTCGCATCGAGCAGGTGGCCGCTGAGCGTGGCCCAGATGAACACCGCCCAGTTGACGGCGAGCAGCGTCGCCGACAGCAACATGACGGCGACGGTGCGGCGATCGCGCAGCGCAGCCCGTAGCGCCGGGACCTGCCGCGCGGCGACAACCAGCGCACAGAACGCGCCGAGCCCCCACACCGCGCGGTGCGCGATCAGCTCGACGGGGTTCACCGTCTTCAAGAGCTTCCAGTACGCGGGGACGATGCCCCACAGCCCGTAGGCAAGGACACCGTGGAGCAGGCCCTTGCGGGTGGGGCTCACGGTGGCACAGTAGCGCCTGTCATGTGCGGTCGCTACACGCTCACGCGCCAGGACGATCTGATCGAAGATCTCCAGGCGTCGCTCGGCGAGTCGGTCCAGGGAGAATGGTGGAAGCCGCGCTTCAACGTGGCGCCCACGCAGCCCGCACCGGTGGTGCTGCTGCGCGATGGCATCCGCATGGTCGAGCTGATGCGCTGGGGTCTGGTCCCGCACTGGGCCGGCAAGTCAGGCGCGAGACCGCCGCTCATGATCAACGCCCGGGTCGAGGGCCTCAAGGACAAGCCGGTGTTCCGCGACGCGCTCTCGCGCAAGCGTTGCCTCGTCCCGGCAGATGGCTTCTTCGAGTGGAAGCGCGATCCGAAGCAGGCGAAGGCGAAGCCGCAGCCGATGTACTTCCATCCCCAGCCGCGCCGCACCGTGGCGTTCGCCGGCCTGTGGGCGCGCAACCGCACCGATGCTGGCGAGCAGCTCAGCTTCACCATCATCACCGGCCCGCCGAACGATCTCGTGAAGCCGATCCACGATCGGATGCCGATGGTGCTCGATCCTGCCGCGTGGGCAGCGTGGCTCGATCCCGCGGTCGACGCCGACGCAGCGCGCGATCTTCTCGGTGTTCCTCCGATCGGCACCTGGATCCTCGAGCCGGTCTCGATCCGCGTGAACAGCGCACAGGTCGATGATCCGACCCTGATCGATCCGATCGACGCCGCGGTCGCTGTAGCCGTGCAAGGAACGTTGTTCGACTGACAGTTCACAGGTGGCTCCGGGACTAGCCATGAGGATCGGTCCTCCGTGGGGGAATCGTCCCAGTCCGGGTTGCAGGCGGAAGTTGCGCAGCCGGGTGCGCGAACCGAGCAGCGCTCGTCTCCGAACGCGCGCATTTGCGATCTCCGACGAGGAAATGCACTGTGGCCGATTGGTTGCACTGCATCCGGTCATCAACCGGAACGCGCTTCCAGCGGCGGTGGAACCGCGACGGCATCGCAGGTGCTCGAAAAGTTCGGGACGGTCGAGTGCGACGAGGCGTTCGCGTGCATGTCGAGCTTTCCGACCACCGCCGGCGTGACGTTCACCCAGGCGTTCGGGGCGAACGCGGCTGCGTGTTACGCAGACTCGGCGACCTACTACAACGCGACGCTGTCGAGGCTTCGATCACCGCGGGCAAGATCACCTTCGACGCGACAGCAGCAGGTGCGTGCGTGACCGGGTTGTCGGGGCTCGCAGCACCCGTGTGCGCCAGCTACTGGAACGACGGTCCCGCCTTCCCCGACGCGTGCGACAGTGTGTTCACCGGCAAGATCGCAGACGGCGCGGCGTGCACGAACGATTTCGAATGCACGAACGCCGCTTCGATCTGCACGACCGCGAAGAAGTGCGGCGCCGCACCCGCAGGCGCTCGCCTCGCACCGTCGGACGGCGGGCTTGGCATGCACCCGAAGCTTGCGCTCGACGCGCAGTTCTAGCGGTTGACCTACTTCCGGATCCGGCCGAAGAACTCGCGCGCGACATCGGTCTGCGGATTGTCGACGACCTGCGACGGCGGACCGTCCTCGGCGATCGTGCCCTTGTCGATCACCCACACGCGCGAGGCGATGTCGTGCGCGAACTGCATCTCGTGCGTGACGACGAGCATCGTCATGCCGCCCTTCGCGAGATCCTTCATGACCTCCATGACGTCGTCACGCATCTCGGGATCCAGCGCGCTGGTCGGCTCGTCGAACAACATCACGTCGGGCTGCTGCGCGAGCGCGCGCGCGATCGCCACGCGCTGCTGCTGGCCACCGGAGAGCTCGTGGGGATACGCACCGGCTCGATCCGCGAGGCCGACCTTGGCGAGCAACTCCGCCGCCCGCTTCTTGGCGAACGGCAGGGCCTCGCCCTTCACGATCGTCGGCGCGAGCGTGATGTTATCGATCGCGCAGAGGTGCGGGAACAGGTTGAACGCCTGGAACACCATGCCCACGCGCGCACGCATCGCGCGCAGCGTCTTCGCATCGCCGCCCCGCATGTTCGGGCGCAGCTGGAAGCCCGCGATCTCGACGGTGCCCTCGTCGAACGTCTCGAGGTAGTTGAGGCAGCGCAGCAGCGTGGACTTGCCGCCGCCCGACGGCCCGACGATCGCGATCGTCTCGCCCTTCGCCACATCGGCGGTGACACCTTGAAGGACCACGCGGTCCCCGTGGCGCTTAGAGAGTGTGCGGACGCTGATCACGCGCCAGCTTCCTTTCGAGGCGACGCGCCAGCTCCGACAGCGGGAAGCTGAGCGCGAGGTAGAGTGCCGCACACGCGAGGCCCGGAATCAGCCAGCCGCGCATGTCGACGGCGGCGATCGTCATCCGCTTCGTCAGCTCGATCACGGTGATCACGCTGACCAGCGACGAGTCCTTGAGCAGCGAGACGAAGTCGTTCGTCATCGGCGGCAGCGCGAGCCGCAGCGCCTGCGGGATCATCACGTGGCGCAGCGTCTGCCATGGCCCCATGCCGAGTGCGCGCGATGCCTCGCTCTGGCCGCGCGGGATCGCGAGGAGCGCGCCGCGATAGACCTCGGCCTCGTACGCCGCGTAGTTGAGTCCGAGCCCGATCACGGCGGCCTGCACGGGACCGAGGTTGATGTAGCCGGCCAGGCCGTAGTAGAGGACGAACAGCTGCAGCAGCACCGGCGTGCCGCGGAACAGCTCGATGTACACGCGCGCCGCGATCCTGAGCGGCATCCCACCATAGACCCGCGCGACCGCGAGCAGCATGCCGAGCGGCACGGCGAGGAAGAACGCGAGCACGCTGATCTTCAGCGTCACCAGCGCCGCCGAGAGGAACTGCATCAGCATGTCGCTGTCGAAGCTGCGCGTCATGTGCTTCACGCCGGTCGAGGTCTGCTCCTCGTTCTGACGGTCGTCCCACAACTTCGCCTTCACGAGGATCGCCTTCAGCTCGCCGTCCTTGCGCATGTCGGCGAGCGCGCCATCGACGGCGGCCTTGAGATCCGCGTCGCCCTTGCGCATGCCGATCACGTAGATGCCGCGCGCCACGTCGTATGGCAGGCAGCGCAGCGCCTTGTTGATGCACCCGTAGCGGTCGGCGATGATGTTGTCGAGCAGCACCGCATCGCTGCGGCCGAGCTCGAGATCGCGATACGGCTCCTCGTTACCCTCGTAGACCTTGACGTCGATGCCGTTGACCGAATTCAGAATGTCGTTCGCGACGGTCTGATTGAGCGTCCCCACGCGCTTGCCGGTCAGATCGAACAACGACCGATATGGCTCGCCCGTGCGCACCGTGAGCGTCTCCGCGTACACGTAGTACGGATCCGACAACAGAATTCGCTCGCGCCGTTCCTGCGTCGACTCGAGGCCGTTCATCACGACATCGAAGTCACCGCGCTCCAGCGACTGCACGAGGTTCGACCAGTTGTACTGGACCATCCGCGCCTTGACGCCCAGACGTCGCGCGATCGAAGTCATGATGTCGACCTCGAACCCGATCAACTGACTTGGATTCGCCGGGTCCTCGTAGACATAGGGCTCGCCGCCCTGGATGTCGGCGCCCCACGTGATCTCGCCGCGTTGCTTGATCCCGGCGAGGGTCTGGCCGTTCGGGTCCGACGTGTTCCCGCACGCGGCGATCACACCCACCGTCGCCAGTACCAGTAGGAACCCCCGGGTCACGCGCGCCTACGCTACCATCCGCTCATGGATCTGGGGCGCATGCTCGACAAGTGCGTTCGTGACCAGTGGTCGATCACGGACCTCGACTGGTCGGTACCTCCTCCCGCGATGACGCGCGACAAGGAGGAGATGATCGTCCAGGCGTTTCTCGACATGGCGGGCATCGAGCGACTCGCCGGTGCGCTGTTCGAAGCGCAGCGCGAGAAGACCGACGATCCCACGCTGCAGAAGATCTTCTCCACGTTCGTCGCCGACGAGAAGCGCCACGCCGCGGTCGCGCAGCGCCTCTCCGAGCACTACGACGTCAACAAGTACCGCACGTACACCGAGAGCGCCGCGCTCACGAAGTTCCGACCGCACTTCCTCGCGCTCGTGCGCGATACGTCGCCCGAGATCGCGAACGCATACATCACGTCCGGAGAGCTGATCCTCGATGTCGCGCTCCTGCGCTCACTCGATGACTACGTCGCCGACGACATGAGCCATCAGGCGATGCACCTGATCAACCGTGACGAGTCGCGCCACATCGCGATCGACTTCCACATGACGGAGTACTACTGCTCCGACGAATACCTCGCCGAGGTGGCGAAGCGTCCGCGGCCGCCACTGCGCGAGATGCTCCGCATGGCGCGTGTGCTCGCGACGATGATGTGGCACGCGAAGCCGTTCCTCGAGCAGGTGTTCTTGAAGCCGATGGATCGCACCGATCCGTCGGGGCACCGGATCCGCGAGGCGTTCAAGCGGATCCAGCTCGTGATCCGCAAACCCACGGTCGCGCGCACCCCATTCTCGCGCTTCATGATCAGGTCACAGGAGCTCTACAACCATCCGGTCATCGGCAAGCTGTTTGGACGGTTCCTGCTGCGCGCCCTCGGCGCCGAGGATCGCGCAGCGCGCATCCTGTTCACGCAGGAAGAGCTCGCGCGCACGCAGACGATGACGTTCGACGAGCTCGCCGAGGACGCGCTCGCCGTGAAGTACAGCTGAGACTGCCGTGACGCTCTGAACGTAATTTGTGGTGGGCGGGGGAGCCGAGCCGTCTTGCCAGATCGTGCTGAAAACCCTCGTCGCGCTCCTCGTCCTCGGCTCCGGTTGCTATGCCTTCTATCCAGACCATGTCCCCAAGCTGCACGAGGCCCTTCTCGTCGAGGGCGAGCAGATCAAGATCGACATAACCCGTGCCAAGCGCTACGGGACGTGCTCGGACGATGACTACAAGTACGACCGCTGCGAGGTCGTCCACGCGAAGCTGAAGCGGCCCTACACGATCTACACCGCGAAGGCCGTCTACAACGGGAACACCCTGACCCGTGCCGAGTTCAACCAGCTCGTGTACGCGGACTATCCGGACCGACTGAAGAAGGTCAACGACCTCAAGGGCGTGTGCCGGATCTCCCTCGTGCCCTCGGTGCTCGCGGTCGCCGTCGTGGCGGTTTCGTACCTCGGGCCGCTGATGATCGGCAACAAGCTCGATGATGACCAGAAGAAGATGGTCTACATCGGCGGCGCGATCACGGGCGGCGCGCTCGGAATCCTCAGCTATCCGCTCGGCGGCTTCGCATGCGTGAAGGCCCACTCGGCTGCCGGCAGCATGTTCGCCTTCGCCAAGGAGACAGAATGGGAGTCCACCGACCCCGATTCGTTCAAGGACGTCGAGAAGCTCGCCGCGGATTTCAACCAGCGCCGCGGCGGTGACACCACGCCACCTGCCGACGACACTGCTCCGGACTCCACACCTCCCGACGAAGGCACGGAGTCGAGCACGACGTCGTCGGCCGACTAGCGCTAGCGGATCTGGCCTGGGGGTGCGACGGGCTCGGCCGCGGGCTTCTCGACGCCCTCGGCGACCGTCATCGCGTAGCCCTTGCGGTGCCAGTCGTTGATGCCCTCGTCGAGGATCGCGGACTTCGTGTGGCCCGCCGCGCGCAGCGCATCGACCACCTCACCAGAGAGGTGATGCGGGCACGCGCAGTACGCGATCACCCACGTGTCCTTCGGGATCTCCTTGAGCCGTGTCAGGTCGTGATACGGGATCGAGACCGCACCTGTCACGTGCGCGCGCATCCACTCCGACGGCGGACGCGCATCGATGATGATGAACTTGCGCTTCTCCTTGTAGGCCTTGTTCACGACGTCGACGGGAACGAACCGATCCTCGCGCAGCGTCCAGTCCGGCTCCTTGCCCTTCGGGAAGATCACGAGCGGCTCCTTGCCCGTCGGCGGCGGGAGCTGCGAGATCACCTGCCCGCCGGGATTCGTGAACGCCCGGATGCGGGCGATCAGATCCGCGATCTGCGGCTCGGTGAGCTTTCCCTTGAACGCTTCCATCTTCGTGCCCGCACGGCCATTGACGATCGCGTGGCGCAGGAACGCATCCGTCGCCTGCTGCAGGAACGCGGGGTTCGCGAGGTGCACCGCCTCGCCGCGCGACGACGTATCGCCATGGCACACGCGGCAGGTCGCGTCATAGAGCGCCATCCCCTTCTTCGCATCGCCGCCCTTCGCCACCTCGTCGAGAGGCTTCGGGCTGACCTTGCCGGTCTCGCGCACGAACTTCACGATCTTCGCGATCGCTCCATCATCGAGCGGACCACCGAGTTGCTTGCCGTACGCGGCCATCGAAGTACCCGGCCTTCCGGTCACGATCGAAGTCGTGAGGAAGTCGTCGGTCGCACTCTCGAGAAACGTCGGCGCGACGAGCGACGGCGCGTGGTCTGCGGCGTAGCCCTCGAGCTGCTTGCCGTGGCACGGCGCGCACAGCCCCGCGTACAGGTCGGGCCCGGCGAGCTTGCTCGGATCGCCGATCATCGGCATCGGTATCGGCGCGGGCTTGGCTGGCGGGGCGATCTTCGGTGCCTTCGTGGGGGGCGGCCTCGGATCGCTCGTGCCCGTCGGCGGCGCGGCGTTCGAGTTGCACGCCACCAATAGCAAAATCCACAGCGCTCTCACGCTGTGGACTATGCCATCGCTGCGCTCAGGCGCGACTATCGATGGTCGCGAACGACCGGACCCGACGGCGGCGGGGGCGGCGGCGAATCGCCGCGGTGATCGCGCACGCGCGGGCCATCGTCACCACCACCACCACCAGCACGCCAGCGACCCTCGACGTAGACGTGGCCACGGCCGCGGCGCTCCCAGCGGCCCTCATCCCACTGGTAGCCCGCGCGCTCGCGGTCCCAGTGTCCATCGGCCCAGAGCCACTGGCGGTTCTGCCTCGTCCAGCGGCCCTGGATGAAGATGAAGCCGGGGCGAGTCTCCATGACGACCGCGCGCGGCGGCGGCGGCTCCTCGTCGACCTCGACGACCGCGACCGGAACGCCTACGTGACCGTTCGCACGTACGACACAACCAGCGGAAACCGCCGCGACCAGGGCAAAGCTACCGAGTGCATTTATCAGCTTCATCGCAATCCTCCTCAGGGTGGAGTGACTCAGAGCAAACGAGAGACCATCCCGAATGCTGTGGCTCCCCACATGGTTACAAGGCCCGCCGAGTGCGACCGTGGTCGCATGGGCTGTGGATTTCACACCACACCGGGCAGTATGCCTCGGTTTTTACGTGGGTGGCTACCCGACCTCCAGCTGCGGTACCCTCAGCTGATGGGGCGTCATCTGCTGCTGGTCGTGCTGCTGTGCAGCGCGTGCAAAGCAGAGCTGATGGACGTGAATCCCGACGCGCTGTTTAACCCCAACGCCGACTCAGGAGTCGATACGCCGGCGGACGCCGCTCCCCTCGGTCCGTGGGGCACGCCGATGATGGTCCCGGGCGCGAGTGGCGCGGGAGATCAGGACGACGGCACGCTGAGCTCGTCGGGCCTCGAGCTGGTGTTCGCGCTCGCCAACGTCGCCGATGCGAATCGCAAGGATCTCTACCTCGCCACGCGCGGCAGCACGGCCGTCGCGTTCGGCCTGCCGAACAAGCTCGCGTTCAGCGTGGTCGGCTCGAGCGAGGAGACGCCGCGGTTCTCCGCCGACGACAAGACGCTGTACTTCGCCTCCGATCGCGCGGGCGGCGCCGGCGGTCTCGATATCTACAAGGCCACCCGCGCGACCATCGGCGGTCCGTGGAGCGTGCCTGCGCTCGTCGCCGGGCCGAACACGGCGATCAACGAGAAGTGGCTCATGCCGTGCGCCATGAACAACGACTACCTCGTCGTGGCCGGTCCCGATCTCGCGGCCGGGACCCTCGGTGGCGCCCCGCCCACGGTCGTCGGCGAGCTCAGCTCTGCGCAGCCGGACACCGGCGCGTTCCTCACCGGCGATTGCCTGACCACGTACTTCGCGTCGTCGCGCAGCGGGATGTTCATGCTCTACACCGCGCATCGCACGTCGCTCGCCGCTGCCTGGCAGGCGCCGACGGCGGTCGTCGACTTCGCCGGCGTCGGCGGAGCGCAGGAGGATCCGTGGATGTCCACCGACGGCCGCATCTTCGTGTTCGTCTCGAACATCGGCGGATCCAAGGACGTCTACATCACGACAAGGTGAACCGGCACGCAGCGTGGCCGAGGACGACCGGGCCATCGACGGTGCCGGTCGGCGTGGGCATCCAGCCGCGGCGGATGCGATCGTCGAGGAGCTCGTCGGCGGTCGGGCGATGGTCCCACACGGAGACCGCATTGACGCCGCCGAGTCAGGTGGTGTCGAACACCAGGGTGAGGGCGTGCGGCGTGGCGACGATCACGTCGTGTGTGTACTCGTCCTGCACGACGACCTCGACGACCTCCCAGTGACGCACGAGGCCGTAGTGCAGCACCTCCTCGAGGGTCGCGAGTTGCGACGCGTGTGCGACGAGCGCGGCACGCAGGGGAGCGATCTCCGAGGCGGTACGCAACTCGCGGGTCACGTGTGCAGCATGCCACCCCGAGGCTGCGCTACGATAGCGACGTGCGTGGCGCAGCTCTGATTGTCCTCGGGCTCGGTGTGGTCGGCTGCGTGCGCGATCCCGCCGATGGGTTCTGCCCACCGCTTGGCGAGGGCGACCTCGTGGTGACCGAGATCGGCGGCCCGCAGACCGGCTTCGATACGCTGCAGCCGTGGATCGAGCTGTACAACGCGAGCGGTGCGAGCGTGGATCTGATGGGCGTGAAGATCCGGTTCCGCAGCCCGAATGGCAGCTCCGAGACCGATACGATCGTGCGTCGCTCGCTGACCGTCGCCGCCGGTGACTACGTGGTGCTCGGCCTCGACGACGACATGCAGCTCGAGCCGTACATCGACTACGGCATCGCCGGCGACTTTCACGCGAGCTGGCCGAGCGCAGCCGCGGTCGACGTCGAGGTGTGCAATCTGCGCATCGATCGCCTCCAGTACAGCTCGCTCCCACGCACCGGCACGTACTCGCTCGGCACCCACCCACCCACCGCAGCCGCCAACGACCTCCCCGCGATGTGGTGCACCGACACCACCATCAACACCGGCAGCTTCCCCGGCACGCCGCAGAAGGCAAACACCGTATGCCCGTGACTCGTCGCGCTCTCTGCTTGTTCGTGATCGCCGCTGCCGCCGCCTCGGCATGCGCCCCCGTCGGCGGTAAGCGGTACTCCCGCAAGGTCGCGCAGAAGTCGCTCCAGAAGCTCGAGCAACCGGGCATCGTCGTCGGCGAGTTCCACGTGACGAAAGTGATCGACGGCGACACCATCAAGGTCGATGGCCTCGATAGCTCGCTGCGCCTGCTCGGCGACGATACCGAGGAGACGTTCAAGAACGAGGCGGATCGCCGCGGCGCCGAGGCCGGCCTCGAGCAGTACATGAAGGCCAAGCGCGGGACCTCGCTGCGCCCGGCCAAGATGGCGACGCCGATGGGCGAGCAGGCGAAGGTGTGGGCGAAGGAGTGGTTCGCCGGCGTCGACAAGGTCCGGATCGAACGCGATCACCCGGCCGAGATCCGCGACCGCTACAACCGCTATCTCGCGTACGTGCTCGCGAACAAGGGCGGCACGTGGATGAACTACAACGTCGAGGCCGTGCGCGCGGGGATGTCGCCGTACTTCCCGAAGTACGGTAACTCGCGCCGATTCCACGCCGAGTTCCTCGCCGCACAGGCCGAGGCCAAGGCCGCGAAGCGCGGGATCTGGGCGCCGGGCGCGCCGGGCTATCCCGACTATCCCGAGCGCGAGGCCTGGTGGGTCGCGCGCGGCGACTTCGTGGCAGCGTTTCGCGCGGAAGGCGAGGGCAAGGCGAACTACATCGACATCACGCACTGGGACGCGCTCGAGCAGCTCGAGGCCAACGTCGGCAAGGAAGTGCACCTGATCGGCACGGTCGGCGACGTGCGGATCGGCGAGAAGGGCCCCACCCGCGTGACGTTATCGCGCCGGCTGTTCTCGGACTTCCCGCTGATCTTCTTCGATCGCGACGTGCTCGGTACGTCCGGGATATCCGAGTGGAAGGGCGAGTTTGTCGTCGTGACGGGCACCCCATCGATGTACGAGAACAAGTACACGCACAAGAAGCAGTTGCAGATCCAGATCGATCGAGCGAGCCAGATCACGCTCTCGCCGGTGCCGGGTCTTTCTATCCCCACGGCGGCGGCGACCAAGTGATACTCCCAGGAACCCCCATGCGCGTGTCTCTCCTCTTCGGCGTCGCGGGCCTGCTCGGCACCGTCGCCTCCTGCGGCCCGGATGCCAGCGGCACTGGTTGCAAGGACAAGCTACTCCCGGGTGACCTCGTGATCACCGAGGTGTTCGCGGATGCG
This sequence comes from Haliangiales bacterium, assembly GCA_038206055.1. Classification (GTDB taxonomy): domain Bacteria; phylum Myxococcota_A; class Polyangia; order Haliangiales; family Haliangiaceae; genus JABFXX01. The sequence goes on along the minus strand of JBBRBG010000070.1, from coordinate 8,656 downwards.
AAGGCGCCTCCGGGCGGCAGCGGCACCGACGCAGGCAAGGAGTGGTTCGAGATCTACAACGCGACGGATCGGCCCGTGGAGCTCAAGGGCATGACGATCACGCATAGCCGGCCCGACGGAGTGGACAAGGCGAAGGCCCACACCATGGAGGCGCAGACCGTGGCGCCCGGCCAGTTCCTCGTGCTTGGCAACACCACGCAGGATCTCGTGCCCGCGTACGTCGACTACGGGTTCAGCGCGGACCTCGGCGACTTCTTCAACACCGATGGCGGCAAGCTCGTCCTCGCGTGCGGCGACACGAAGATCGACGCCGCGACCTACGAGAACGTCAAGGAGGGCCATGCGCGCCAGCTCACGAACGCGCAGGCGCCCGACTACACGATCAATGACGATCCGTTGATGTGGTGCCAGGCCGATGACAGCGAGTTCGAGGCCGGCAACTTCGGGACTCCCGGGGCGGATAGCGATTGCGCGCCGGTCGTCGTCGGGCAATGCACCGATGGCGGCGCGATGCGTGACGCCGTGACGCCGATGCCCGGCGACCTCGTGATCACGGAGGTGATGCCGAACCCCGGCGCCGTCAGCGACACGCTCGGCGAGTGGTTCGAGGTCAAGGCGCTCGCCGCCATCGACCTCAACGGCGTTGGCCTCGATCGCGCGGGCGATACGTCGAATCCCAACGTGATCACCAGCGGGACCTGCGTGCACATGGCCGCGGGCACCTACGCGGTGTTCGCGAAGAACAGCGACATGGCGATGAACGGCGGCATTCCGAACCCGATCGCCGGCACGTTCAGCTTCTCGCTGATCGATGGCACCGCCGCGGCTCCTGGTGACGTTCGCCTGATGGCGGGCACGAACGTCATCGATGCCGTGACCTGGACCAGTACGCGCAGCGCGAAATCGCACTCGCTCGATCCGGACTTCCTGAACGCGAACGACAACGACAGCGAATCGAACTTCTGCGACGGCACGACGCCGTTCGGCATGGGCGACCTCGGCTCGCCGAACGCGGCGAATCCGCAGTGCATGGGCTCTACCGCCGGCATGTGCGACGACGGCGGCACGCTGCGCGCGATCGTGAAGCCCGCCGCAGGCCAGCTCGTGATCACCGAGTTCCTCGCGAACCCCGCGAACGTCACCGGCTTCACGGATGCGCAGCGCGAGTGGTACGAGATCAAGAACACGGGCACCACGTCGTTCGATCTGAACGAGCTCGGCCTCGCGCGCACGGGCGGCACCGCGAACGTCATCCTCGCGACCGCGTGCAAGCCGGTCGCGGCCGGCGGGTTCGCACTCTTCGCGCGCTCGAACGATCCCGCGGTCAACGCGATGCTGCCCCCCGTCGACGCGACGTTCACGTTCAGCATGGTGGATACCACCGGCAGTATCGAGGTACGCGACGGAACCACCGTCCTCGACGTCGTCACGTATCCGTCGGTGACCTCGGGCGTGTCGAAGGCGCTCGATCCGGACTCCGAGACCGCGACCGGCAACGACACCATCACGAACTTCTGCCCCGGGGTTGGCGGCTACGGTGACATGTCAAACATGGGCACGCCGAAGGCGCAGAATCCGCAATGCCCCTGAGGCGGGCGCACGCGGTCGTCTCGCTCGGCGCGGTCGTCTCGCTCGGGGCGGGTTGCGACAGTGGCTCGAACTGCGGGGAGAGCTCGGCGCTCGTCACGCGAATCGTCGACGGCGATACGATCGAGCTCGAGTCGGGCGTCAAGATCCGCTACCTCTTGGTCAACGCGCCCGAGACCACCAACGGTCACAACGACTGCTACGGTGCGCAGGCGGCGACGTTCAACAGCGACCTCGTGCTGAACAAGAGGGTCGAGCTTACGTACGACGTGGAGTGCCAGGATCGCTACGGGCGGACGCTGGCCTACGTGACCGTCGATGGTGTCGAGGTCAACTCGCGCATGCTCGAGCGCGGCTACGGCTGCCTGCTTCACATTTCCCCCGATGGCGACTCGCGGCTCGACGAGTTCAAGGCTCTCGAGTCCGCGGCCAAGGCGGCAAATCGCGGGTTGTGGGGCGCGTGTAATCCCATCCCGTGCAACTGAGCGGCCGGCGCCATCGTGTTAGCCTCGGTGACGGTGCGCACCGCGATCCTCGCGTGTCTCGCGGTGCTGCTCGGCACCCGTCCCGCTGCGGCGATCCCGTACGAGACGTTCATCGACATCGATGACCAGTCCGACCTCGAGGACCTGCTCGCCGCGCAGGACATCACGCAGGACACCTACGATCAGCTTCTCGACCTGCTCGCGCGCGGTGTGGATCTCGCCGCAGCGAACCGCAGCGAGCTGTACAGCCTGCCGAACCTGACCTACGACGACGTCGACAAGATCATCGCGTACCGCGATCTCCAGAAGGGCCTCATTCGCGATCCCTCGGATCTGGTCGCCGCCGGTGCACTCTCGCAGGAGAAGCTACTCGCGATCTCGGTGTTCCTCGTCACCCGCCCGCCGGGCGAGAACCCGATGAACCTGCACGGCTGGGTCCGCGTGATGTCGCGGATTGCGGCCAGCGACAAGCTCGCGCCGCCGGGCTTCTTGCGCGCACGGTTCACCGCGTACAAGCACCTGAGCGCCGGCGTGGCGCTGACCACCACGCGCCTCAAGATCGGCGATGCGGCCTACGACCCGAATCGCAACGCGCTGATCGCCGACGACCGCAGCTATCAGTTCCACGCGCCGAAGGCGTTCATCAAGTGGGAGACCGACGAGCTCGCTGCCATCGTCGGGAGCTTCCGCGCGGGGTTCGGCCAGAAGCTGATCTTCGACAACTCGTCGGACTACACGCCGAACGGCATCTACCTCGACGACCAGTTGTTCTACGGAGTGGATCTCTCTCGCGACTGCAAGGAGTCCACCGGCGAGCTTGCCGGAACGCCGTGCCCGCAGAACGTGCCGCAGAAGTACGTGACGCCAGACTTTGCGTGGCGCGACGCGCTGTTCGGCGTCGGGCTCGGCGCGAAGAAGCTCGAGATCGCCGGCGCAGGCTGGCTGCAGGTCTTCGGCTGGGCCTCCGCGTCGACTCGCTCGATCTACCAGTACGAGCTCGTCGACAGCTCGATCTGCGCCGACCCCCACGACACCACCGACGTGTGCAAGGCACCGCCCGTCTACGTGCGCCCCGATGGGAATTCTCTGCAGCCAGCGGCCGCGTTCGCGTACGAGACGCTCCCGAACGTGTTCGGCGAGAAGCTCGTCGGCGTCAACGTGGCGTACTTCGCGGATCGCCGGAACTCCGTCGGCATCACGGCGTATGGCGCGAACGAGACCAACCTCGTGAAGGGGCTCGCGCTCGATTTCCAGGAGTGGTCGCGCTATCCGACGGGCCGCAAGTTCGGCGCGGCCGGAGCGAACTTCTCGTTCGGCCGCGATTGGCTCGACCTGTTCGGCGAGGCCGGCCTCAACGTGACCACCGTCGTGGATCCGAATGGCCAGAACGCCACGGACCGCCTGCTCGCCGGCGGCGGTCCCGCAGCGATCCTGCGGATGACCGCGACCAGGAAGAAGGAAGAGCTCGAGCTCGTCGCCCGCTATTACGACACGCAGTTCGAGAACCCGTACGGCCGCCCGATCGCGCAGGCCGACGAGTACGACGGCCAGCGCGCCCGCGACGAGGCCGGCCTCCGCGCGCGGTACGTCAAGACCACGAAGCGCTACTCACTGCGGGCACTGGTCGACGTGTGGGTCCCGCCATCGTCGATCAAGGCGAACAACTGGCAGCCCAAGCTCGATACGTATGTGCGCACCGACGTGAGGTCGACGGACGAGCTCAAGCTCGGCCTGTGGCTGCGCTACCAGGACAAGGATCTGACGCGCGGCGGCCACGATCAGTGCTTCGAGGTGATCACCGAGACCGATCCGATCGATGGCCCGGTGCCATGCGCCGGCCGGCAGCTCACGACGATCGGCCGCGGCACCTACCAGCCGCAACGCGACCTCGATCTCACGCTCCAGCTCGAGCACCAGCTCCTCGACGACAACGCGACGGCCGCCTCGAAAACATCGTTCCGCCAGGATGTCGCGGTGTGGGCCATCGGGCGCTATCGACCGAACAAGGATCTCCGCCTGCGTGCGCGGGTGCGCTACCTCAACGAGTCGGTGTCGAAGCCGACGTACCTCGAGACATCGTTCGCGGGGCAGCTGCAGGCCGATATCCGCCTGCGCGAGAAGGACACGCTGCAAGTCCGCTTCGATACCAAGTTCTGGCTCGACAAGCGCGCCAGTACCGACACGCGCCAGCCGAACCCAGAGCTGCAGTTCTGGCTGTCCTACGAAGCGCGCCTGTAGCAGCACGCTTCGCCCGATCGGCAACGCAGTAGCCTCGGGTCGGTGGTAGCCTTCATCGATGTCGCTGACCACGATTCTTGTTGGCTGCGATCTCTCCGACGGCAGTGACGTCGCGCTCGACCGCGCGATCCAGCTCGCGGAACAGCACACCGCGCAGATCATCCTCGTCCACGCGCAGGCCAATGACGCCCCGATCGAGGACGTCGACAACGAGATGCTCAAGCAGCTCGGCGAGGTCACCGCCGCGCTCCGCGTGGTCGAGGCCCGCGAGCTTGCCGACCGGCTCGGCAAGATCCAGAAGCGCGGCCTCACCGCCGACTTTATCAGCCGGATCGGTCCACCGGCGGAGGTCCTGGTGAACGCGGCGGCCGAACGCAAGGCGGAGCTCATCATCGTCGGCACCCACGGTCGTACCGGTCTCGCGCGGGTCTTGATCGGCAGCCAGGCAACCGAGGTGATCCGGATCTCCACCATCGATGTGCTCGTGTGCCGTGGTTCCACCACGGGCCCGTTCACGAAGCCGCTCGTCGCACACGACTTCTCGCCGGCGGCGGCGATCGCGCTCGAGCACACCGCCGCGCTATGTCCGCCGAAGACACCGATCGAGGTCGTGCATGCGTGGCAGCTCCCCGCCGGTTCGTGGGGCGCCACGCTCCTCGGTCAGGCGCGATTTCCCTGGAACACGGTGCGCGACGCCGTTGTCTCCAGCGCGAAGGGCCAGGCCGACAAGATCCTCGCCGCGGCGGAGGCCGCAGGCCACGACGTCCACGTCGAGCTCGTCCAGGGCTCGCCGACCGACGTGCTCACGGCTACGGCGGCGAAGGGTGGGCACGACCTGGTGGCGGTCGGCGCACACGGCCACCGCGGAATGCGTCGGCTCCTGCTCGGCAGCGTCGCAGAGAGCACGATCCGTCACGCGCCCTGCTCCGTGCTGGTCGTGCACAGGCCGGCAGCGTAGGCCCGTCGCTCAGCCCGGGCCGTCGAGCGTCAGCGCGGCGATCTTGTTGTCTTCCTTCGCCGCATCATCGGCGCCCGGAAGCGGCTTCTTCTGCTCGGTGATGTTCGGCCAGGTGTCGGCGCTCGGGGCCGCATCCTTCAGGTGCGCGGGCCATGATGCGGGATCGACATCGGACACCTTCTTCGCACCGCTGACGAGAGCGTTGATGTCCTTGTAGACGGCCCACTTGCCGGGCAGCTCGCTCTCCTCGAAGATCGCGGTCGTCGGGCACTCCGGCTCGCAGGCGCCGCAGTCGATGCACTCGTCCGGATTGATCGCGAGGGAATTCTTGCCCTCGTAGAAGCAGTCGACAGGACAGACCGCCACACAATCGGTGTACTTGCACTTCACACAAGGGTCAGCAACGACGTATGCCATGGACAGAATCTAGCCATATCCGCCCCTTGCCCGGAAGGCATGGACGCCAAGATCGGGGGGGTGCAAAGTGCCGCACCATGAAGTCGGCCGCCCTCCTCCTGCTCGCCCTCGTTGCCTGCCAGCGTAGCGAGACAGATTCAGGCGCGCCGACCAAGAGCGTCCTCGCAGCGGCGCCGGGATCGGACTACGCCAAGGACATCGGGGCGCTGTGCGATTCGGTGACCCGATCGGGCGCCGACAAGGTCGAGGAGGAGGCCCGCGCGCTCACGATTGCCAACTGGCTCGGTACTAACTTGAAGACCGCCGAGTCGCGCCAGTTCCTGGTCCAGATCCAGCCGCTCGTCGGTGAGCCCAAGGCCACCGCGCTCGACAACGAGGCGAAGCGCGTCGGTCTTCCGGGGTGCGCACTTGCCGCCGAATGGCGTACACCGGCGAACTAGTTTTCGTAGACGTCCTCTCCGACAAGCCGATGACCTACGGCGCCGCGAAGGCGTTCTGCGAGAAGTAGAGCTTGCGTCGCGGCGAAGCTGCGCGCCGTCGATGCCCCGAGCCCGACCTCTCGGGCATGGTGCTCGACGGTGTCGAGGTGACCGACTGCGGCGACGACCAGAGCTTCGCGCTCTGCGAGCTCGACTAACGTATCGAGCGTCACGTGAAATCTCGCACGGTGTGGGTTGTTGTGCCCGCGCTCCGGCCCGTGCAAGGATCCGTGCATGAGGCGCGAAGCGTTCGGCTTGCTCGTCGCCACGACGCTCGGAGGCTGTAATCAGATCTTCGGGCTCGAAGCGACGACAGCTATCCCCGATGCGCCGGATGCGCCGCCGCCCGACTCCGCGTGGGCATCGATCCACCTCGGCTTCCTGCAGCAGAGCTTCGACCCGAATACGACCCTGCCGCAGCCGGTGGAGGCTCCGTTTCCGGATCTGGTGCGGCTCGAGGTCGGCCCGATCGAGGGGCCGACGGTAATGCGCACGTCGGACAACGGCATCGTCACGATTCCTCCAGACATCAGCGGAGCGCCGTTTCGTCTGGTCTATCAGCGCCAAGGCGACGCGGTCAGGGAATACCAGGGCCTCAAGCCCGACGCGCATGTCATCGAGGCGCTGTTCGGTCCGGTCGCTCGCGTCACGCCACCCGTTGGCGCGGGCTTCGCGATCACGCCGACCGGATACACGGGCAGCCACAGCACGAACCGCGTGTTCACCGTCGGCACGTGGACCGAGGGTACGCGCCAGGGTGCGCCCGCCACCGCGCTCCTCGACTACGACTATCAGCCGGGGATCACCTCGTCGATGAGCGGTGCGCTCGGCACGCCCGCGGCCACGGATCGCGGCGTGCTCGTCGACTACACCCTGAGCGGTAGTTGCCGCACCGCGACCGGATCGACCGACTTCGCCGCGGGCGCGAGCGGTCCTCCACATCCGGCCGTCGGTGGCCCATGGGTCACGTCGCTGGCAAATCCGCTGACCATCAGCAACACCGACAGCAACAGCGTCGAGTTCAACCCCGAGATCGCTCAGTTTGGCGAGACGCTGAGGACCACCACCGAGCTCTACGGCTTCATTCCGAGCGCGGTGATGCCGGGATTCACGCGGCCGGCGGACTTCACCACGCGCCAGGTCGCGCTGCACAACCCGGTGATGATCGTGCTGCGCAGCTGCTCCACGCTCGACAGCAACGCTGCCGTCCACGAACCCACGCTGCTCAAGGACAAGCTGACCCGCGCGCTCTACTCCGAGGTCACGGTCTCGCGGATCATCGCCGGCGGAGCGCCCGTCGACAGCGGCGTCGCCGTGCTCTCGCTCGGCGCGACGATGTTCAACGTGATCACGACCATCGCGCTCCCGATCGCCGTCAAGCTGCAGGCAGGGTCATCCGCGCCGGTCAGCCTGATGGCCGCCGACGATGCACCGTTCCCGGCGACCACCGGCACGGTGATGCTGACGTGGAGCAAGTACAAGGCGACCGAGCAGGCCGACTTCTGGGAAGTCACGCTGAGCACCGTCAACGGTACCAACATCAACAAGAAGCGCATCTACACGACCACGACGACCCAGGTGACGATCCAGGGCACCGATCTCGATCTCGGCAAGCACTACCTGCTCGAGATCACCGGCTACCTCGGCCGTCCGGGCGCGGCCACCGGCGACTTCCGTACCGTGCAGGGCGCGCAGGCGATCTCCGTGTTCCATCCGCGCACGTTCCTGATCCAGTAGCGCCTCGTCCGAGATCCGGACGGACAACGGCCGCCCATCGGACGCCGCGGACAATCGCCCGCGAAGATTCGCGCAGTTGCAGCGGCACGCATCGTGGAATCCCTCCGCGCGGAGGTTTTCATGTCGGAGCAAGAGAAGAAGGACCGCAGCATCGGCGAGGCCATTCGCGCCATTCACAAACAATTCGGCTCGGGCTCGATCATGCGGCTCGACGGAAGTCAGGTGCAGCAGGTCGACGTCATTCCCACGGGATCGATCGCACTCGATGTCGCGCTCGGGGTCGGTGGCTTGCCGCGCGGCCGCATCATCGAGATCTACGGGCCGGAGTCGTCGGGCAAGACCACGCTCACGCTGCACGCGATCGCGGAAGCGCAGCGCGCCGGCGGAGTGTGCGCGTTCATCGATGCGGAGCACGCGCTCGACACGGAGTACGCGCGCCGGCTCGGTGTGGACCTCGAAGATCTCCTGGTCTCGCAGCCGGATTGCGGCGAGCAGGCGCTCGAGATCACGGATACGCTGGTGCGCACTGGCGCGATCGATCTGATCGTCGTCGACTCGGTGGCCGCGCTCACGCCACGCGCGGAGATCGAAGGAGAGATGGGCGATACGCACATGGGTCTGCAGGCGCGGCTGATGAGCCAGGCGCTGCGCAAGCTCACGGGTCAGATCTCGCGCACGCGGACCGTCCTCATCTTCATCAACCAGGAGCTACCGCGAAAGCCGGTGCGTCGCCGCCCTCGGCGCGAGACGCTGCC
>JBBRBG010000069.1:0-40675 GCA_038206055.1 Haliangiales bacterium | reverse complement strand
CACCTGGGTCTGCAGGCGCGGCTGATGAGCCAGGCGCTGCGCACGCTCACGGGCCAGATCCCGCGCACGCGGACCGTCCTCAACTTCAACAACCAGCTACGGCAGAAGATCGGTGTGGTCTACGGCAACCCCGAGACCACCACCGGCGGCAACGCACTCAAGTTCTATGCCTCGGTGCGGCTCGATATCCGGCGCAAGAAGGCGATCAAGCGGGGCGACGAGAACATCGGCTCGGAGTGCAAGGTGAAGGTCGTGAAGAACAAGCTCGCGCCGCCGTTCCGCGAGGCCGACTTCGAGATCCTGTTCGGGACCGGCATCAACAAGCTCGCCGAGCTGGTCGATACGTCGGAGAAGTTCGGGCTCATGGAGAAGTCCGGCACCTGGTACTCGTACGGCGGCGCGAAGCTCGGCCAGGGTCGCGAGAAGGTCGTCGCACACCTCGACGAGCATCCGGCGCTGCAGCAACAGCTCCGCGAAGCGCTGGTCCGCCAGGCCAAGGCCGCGAGCGCACCGCCACCGGCGCACGCGAATGGAGCGGCGTCGTGACGGCGCTGTATGACACGGTCCGCGCACTGTCGCGAGCGCTGTACGCCGAGCCGGCGAAGCTCGGTGCGGTGGCGGACGCGCTGTACAACCACGTGCTCGAGACGATCGATTTCGCCGCGTTGTCCGATGTCGAGCAGATGCTGTGGTCGGTGCTCGACGCGGCGGGGATCGAGGACGAGGTCGGCGATCTGTCGGCGCGCATGATGCGGGAGGCGTTCCTCCGGATCGCGAACGATCCGGGCCGCAACATCACCACCGTGCCGTTCGGGATCACGAAGGAGGAGGCCAAGGCGGCGGCGTTCGACGACGGCTGCCCGTTCTGCGTCATGGAAGCGGCGCGACCACCGCGGTCAGAGACGTCCGACCACGTCGAGGGCGAATGCGCGTGCTGCGACATGATGGCCAGCGAGTGGCGCGCCACGCACGCCGACGCGCTCGCCCGCGCGGGGCTCGGATCGAGACTACCGGCGCGCTCGGCGCCGAGTTGACCCGAGGGGGTGCAGCAAAACGCTGCACCCCTGCTGTCCACTGGAGTGGATTGGGCGGGTCCGGAGTGTCCTCTCGATTGGACAGTCGGACGAGATCTGCCGGGGTCGTCGGGCCTCCAACCATCGATTTCGTCAGGTGAAGGATCGATACTCGATCGGTCATGGCATCGACCGAGCGTCCAGATGAGCAGCTCGCCAGCGAGCGAGACTTTTACCGACGGCTACTCGATCTGGGCGGCCAGGAGGAGATCGAACCCCTGCTGGATCAGGCGCTGGCGCTGATCGTCGAGGTCACGGGCGCGACCACCGCGTATCTGGAGCTCTACGACGACGCCGCTGCCCTGCCACGGTTCTGGAAGGCCCACGGGATCAGCGAGCGCGATGTGGCAGCGATCCGCACCTCGATCTCGCGGGGCATCATCGCGCGCGCGATCTCGGAAGGGCAGACAGTCGAGACCGCTTCGGCGACCCTGGACGAGCGGTTCTCCAAGCTCAGCAGTGTCCGCGCGAACGCGATCCAGGCGGTGCTGTGTGCACCGGTGGGTACGTCGCCGCCGATCGGCGTCATCTATCTGCAGGGCCGCAACCGCCCCGGCATGTTCACCGCGACCGATCGTGGCCGCGCGGAGCTGTTCGCGCGACAGCTCGCACCGCTCGCTGGTCGGCTCGTCCATCGCGATCCCGAAAGGACGGACCACACGCGCGCGGTTCGCGAGCGGCTGCGGTGTCCAGAGATCGTCGGGAAATCTCGCGCCTTGGCGCACCTCCTGCAAGCTGCTTCCAACGTGTCGCATCTGGATGTGGACGTGCTGATCACCGGACCGTCCGGGACCGGCAAGTCGTTGCTCGCGAAGACCATCGCGAACAACAGCCTGCGCGCCAACGGTCCGTTCGTGGAGCTGAACTGTGCTGCGATTCCGGAGGCCCTCCTCGAGAGCGAGCTGTTCGGTGCGGAGCGCGGAGCACACTCGACGGCGACCTCGGCGCGCGCGGGCAAGGTGGCGGCGGCGGAGGGCGGCACACTTTTCCTCGACGAGATCGGCGAGCTCTCGAGCTCCGCGCAGGCGAAGCTGCTGCAGCTTCTCGAGACGCGCGAGTACCACCCGCTCGGTTCGCGCACGGCGACGAAGGCGAATGTTCGCGTCATGAGCGCGACGAACGCGAACCTCGAGCAGCAGATCGCCGCGAAGAACTTCCGCGAGGATCTCTATTACCGACTGCACGTGGTGCCGCTCGAGGTGCCCGGCCTCGACGAGCGGCGCGAGGACATCGCGGAGCTGGTCGAGTACTTCTGTGTCGACGCGTGCAAGCGGCACAAGCTCGCGCCGATCACGGTGACGTGGCGCGCGCTCGTCGCGTGTCGCAATGCGACGTGGCAGGGCCACACGCGCCAGCTCGCGCACGCGATCGAAGCGGCGGTGATCCGCGCGCACGGCGAAGGCGCCGATGCGCTGCACGAGCACCACATCTTTCCGAAGGCCACGCGCGACGCCGAACCGGTGACGCTGCAGGAAGCGACGCGGCAGTTCCAGCGTCGGCTCGTCCTCGAGGCGCTCGAGAAGCACGACTGGAACGTGACGGCAGCGGCGGCCGATCTGGGCCTCGCGCGGTCGCACGTCTACAACCTGATCAACGATTTCGATTTGCGGGATGGGCGGGGGAGAGAAAAGCCCAAGGACCGCACATGATCATCGATGCACAACGCGCACGCCGCCTCCTCACTCGCCCCCGGATCTCGATCGTCACCTCGCACCCCGACGCAGAAGTGTCGCGGCTGCAGGCGCTGCTCGGCGATCATCTGCAGGCAGACGGGCGCTCGGCGCTCGAGGCCCTGCTCGGGCAGCTCGTCTACGCGGTTGCCGAGCCGGCGCCTGCACCGAAGACGCTCGACCTGATCGGCCACTCCACACCCGATGGCCTGTTGCGCCTCGGTGACTGGATCCTCGATGGCGAGCGCTCCACGGTGACCGCGTTCTTCCGCGGCATCGCCGACATCGAGGTGCTGCCGCGGATCGGCGTCACCGCGCTGCGGCTGCTCGGTTGCTCGACCGCGGTCAGCACGCGTGCGCGCAACACGATGAAGATCCTCGCGGAGCTGCTCGGTCTCGAGGTCTACGGCACCACGAGCCCGATCTACAGCCTCCACTACGACGAGAGTGGCTTCAGCCATCAGTGGCGCTTCCTGCTGTCGGCGGCGAGCGAGTCGCCAACGGCGGCGGAGGAATCGCCGGCACCGTTGCCGTCGCGCCGTACCCTCGATATCGATTCGCTGCCACTCGTCGCGCTGGGGGCAACGCGCGAGTGGCAGCGACTCCTCGTGAGCCGCGAGATCGCGCGGGACGTGCTCGAGCTCGTCGATCGCACCTCCGGCGCACAGATGCCCGGGCTGCTCGCGATCCCGAGCGCAGAGCTCGCGCTGCCATCGCACATGGCTACTCACTGCTATCTCGCGGAGGTGATCCTCGACGGACATTTCCTCCGGGTTTATCCTGAGGGTGATACCCAGCCGGGCATCGTCTATCCGGTGCTCGCGCCGCAGCGACTACTCGCGTTGTTGACTAGTTTGCCGACGGTCTGACGACCGCGCGTGCTCTGGCGTTGGGGGAGGGGCTCACAACAACAAAGGGTGCAATGAGCAGAACAACGTTCTTCGGGTTCGGTGCGTACGTCGGATCGCTACGAGGACTGACGGAGTGCGGGTGGTGGGATGACGATCCGGTGAGGATCTACAACTGGTCGCAGACGGCGCTCGTGCCGGTGGATCTGTCGAAGAATCCCAGCGCCGCGAAGGCCGGCAAGATCGCGCTCAAGGACATTCAGGTCGACGATCACCGGCAGGATGGGGGCCTGACGACGATCGGTCCGATGTTCCCGACCGGCGCGGTGATCGGGCAGTGCTGGCTCAGCGAGCAGTACTACCAGTCGCTGCCGAACAAGCCGCCACGGCAGCCGCAGAGCGCATCCGACGATGGGTACGACTACGAGGCGACCTGCTACCTGTACGCTGACGGCGAGGAAGGCGATCGCCGGTTCTACGGGTTCCACGCGCGTATCGCCGACGTGAAAGGGGCGTTCAGCCAGGTCGAGATCTGGGCCGCCGGCACAGGCAAGATCAAGGGTCGCAACCCGGATGGAGCCTGGTGGCTCGACCTCGGCGCGGTCGCGCTCGCGCCGGGGAAGGGTACGACGCAGATCGCGGCGAAGGGCGACACGGGCGCGCTGTTCATCGATTCCGTGACGGTGCGCTCGCTGGCGCTACGCGGGCCGAAGAAGCCTCCGGAGTTCGGAGAGTCAGACTATCCGTAGCGATCACGGCGACGGAGCCACGCAGCGCAGGCCGCCGCCGAAGTAGCGAAAGCTAACCGAGCGCGGGTTCTCGTTCGCGACGTAGTCCGCAACCTCGTCGACGGGCGTGTAGAGCGCGCTGCCGCCTCGTACGATCCGGAACGTGGGACCGGCATCGGAGGTCGAAGCGCTCCACTCTGCGGCGTTGCCGGCGAGGTCGTAGACCCCTTCAACGGAGACGTCCTCCGGATACGTACCGACGTCAGCCACGCCGGGCTCTCCCACTCCTTTGACCCTTGCCGCAGCCGGACGCGAGTCGGTCCCCCACGGATAGTTGCGATCTGCCGCCGAGTTGATAGTGCCATCGGGGAGTCGTTCACCGCCGCGCAGCGCTCGTGTCCATTGCTCGCGGGTGGGGAGACGCTTGCCGAGAAACGCGCAGAACGCGCGCGCCTCCAGCCAGTCAACGCCGGTCACAGGACGCCGCGGCTTACCCGCGTCTCCCAGGGCTGGATCGGCAGGATACGATGGCGTCACGATGCCGGTGATGGGCGCCATGGCTCCAAATACGGAGAACGCGGCATTGGTGACCTCCGTTCGATCGATCCGGAACGCGGGGAGCTCGATGCGATGCGCCGGCTCGCGCGGAGCATCGTTCGAGGGCGGTTCGCCGGGACCGCCGAACGTGAATCCACCCGCGGCAATCGGGATCGTGTCGGCGATCGAGGCCTCGCACGTGGGAACGGCGATGTGGAGCACCGCCGGAGCACGCTTGCGGCTCGTGTAACCGGGCAACTGGCGAAGCGGAATCGTCGACGGTGCACAATCACCTCGGGTGACCACGAGAAACGCCGCTCCACCCCGCGCTTCCACATCGTCGATGCGGGCGATTCCTGCGAGCCGTGAGCCACCACGCTCGACGAGCTCGTCCGCGTACGCCAATCCCGGTCGCGCCGGGTCATCGGTGGCTGGGAGGTGCAGTGTCCAGTCAAGGTGGGGTAACGAGCTGGCCGCGACCGGACGAGCTTGCTGCGCGACCGGATCCCAGGCGAACGGTTCGAGTGACAACATGAAGTGTCCGAGGTCCCGGCTCGTCAGCGAGTCGTCGTGCTCGGTCTTCAGCTTGTCGGAGTGGCGCAGATAGAATCCGGCGCTCGCGACCGCGAGCGAGGCGCCGAGGAGCGTCACGAGCGTCCCGAGCCGGCGCCGGAGTACCTGCTTCGAGCGCTCGACGAGCCGCGACGGCGTCCAGCCGGCCGTCGTATCGGTGCGCTGGCTCCACTCCTTGTCGAGCTCGATGATCGCGTCTCCGTACGGCGCGAGCTCGCGCAGCTCGGCTCGTCCGAGAAGGCTCGGCGCATCGGGGCGCGAACGACGGAGGTGGTAGCGCAGGAGCTCGATTGCGCGACGACGATCGATGTCTCGGCGATCCACCCAGGCGAGCACGCGCGGCACGAGGCTGTCGTGCACCAGCTCCCAGCCGGGCTCGCCCGAGGTGTCGCGCACGCGGACGAGCAGGCCGCGCGAGCGCAGCGCCTCGAGTACCGCACGCACCTCGTGGGTACCGTGGCGCGCGCCGACGATGCTCACGAGATCCGACTCGGGACGCATCGCGCGCTCGTGCGCGGTGGTGACGAGCGCGACGAACAGATCGCGGGCGATCACGTCGCGTCCATCGGCGAGCTCGGTATCGAGGACGCGCTCGAGGTACTCGCCGACGATCGCGTCGAAGCCGCCGAGCCGGCGGTAGTGCGCGAGGGTGAGCGTGGCGGAGCCGGGCGCGAGCGCCTCGTAGAGCACCGTGCACGCGAGCTGGAGATGCGGCGGATAGACGGCGGGTGATGCGCCCCACCCCATCTCCGGACCGAGCGCGGACGCCGCACGCTGGAGGTCCGTGAGGAGGATCTCGAGGAGCTCCGGCTCGATCGCGAGGCGCGCCTCGGTGAGCGGTGCGGTGATCGCATCGCGCGCGCCGCCCGGGCCGAGCGGCGGCAGACGCACGATCGGCACTCCGCCCTCCACATCCTGCGTGCGCGTGACCAGGCGCGCGAGGTAGTCCTCGCGGATGGTGAGCACGATCGAGACATCGGCGCCGCGCGGCCACCGATCGAAGCTGAGGATGTCGCGGACGAGATCGGACTTTGGCGAGGCCTCGGCGAGCACGCTCTCGAGCTGGTCGAGCACGATGACGTGCTTGCCGCCGTGCTCGGCGTGGCGCGCGGTCATCGCCGCGGCGATCGTCGTCGACCCCGGGTGGATCGCCTCCGCGATCGCGGCGAGATTGTTACCGCGGCACCGCACGTAGGTCGCGTGGATACCGAGCGCCTCGAGCCGCGGGATCAGACCGGCGCGCAACAGCGACGTCTTTCCGACGCCGGACGGCGCCGTGTAGATCACGCTGCGGCGGAACAGCACGTGCTCGGTGAGCATCGCGAGATCCGCCTCGCGACCGTGGAGTCGCCCGCGATCATCCTCGGTGAGGGGTGCGAGGTGGCGAAACGGCAGGACCGGGGTCTGCTCGATCTCGGAGGCCGGTGCGGCCGCCCCCGTGAGCGCGGCGGAGAGCTCGGCGGCGTTCTGATAGCGCTTCGCAGGATCGGCGGACAGCCCGCGCTCGCAGACCCTGCGCAGCTCGGGGTCCTCGATCAGCTCGAACGGCGGCGTGAGGGCGAATGCGTTCGGGCGGCGCCAGCCGGTGAGGAGGTGCACGAACACGAGGACGGCGGAGAACAGATCCGAGCGCGCATCGACGCGCCCTTCCATCATCTGCTCGGGCGCCATGTACGCGGGCGTACCGCCGGCGGATTCGGCCGGGCGATCCGGCGAGCGCAGACGCGACAGACCGAAATCGACGAGGACCACGCGCTCCGCCCCGTCCTTCTCGACGACGATCGCGTTCGCCGGCTTGACGTCGGCGTGGACGAGTCCAGCGTCGTGCGCGGCACCGAGGCCGGAGAGGAGCTGGCGCGTCAGATCGATCGCGCGCTCGCGGGTGACGGTGCCCGCCGCGAGGACCTGCTGCAGGTCCTTGCCGTCGAGCAGCTCCATCGCGAAGAACAGCCGGCCGTCGTGCGTGATGTCGGCCTGGTGGATGCGCACGACGTTGGCGTGGTCGATGCGACCGACGCTGCGGATCTCGTGAACGAACAGACGGCCGTCCTCCGACGACGGATCGATATCGCCATGAAGAACTTTGAGCGCCACGTCGCGTTCGACAGCGAGCTGACGCGCGCGATACACGGTGCCGAACGTGCCGCGCGCGACGATCTGGTCGATGCGGAACCGACCCGGGAGCACGGATCCGGTGAGGTCATCCTCGACGGATGGATTGCGCGGAACCCGCGGGCGGGTGCCACGGAGCGAGAGCTGAGACCGGCGCACGTCCCACAGACCGGCGAGCGGCGGTGGCTGCGCGATCGTCTCCGAGGCTTCCGACTTCTGGAGCAGCGATCCCAGCGCGCACGTGGCGAGGTGCGTGCCGAGGCTCGCCATGGTCACGGTGCCGGTGCGCGGGTCGAGCGCCTCGCCGCACAGCCCCGAGAGCAGGCCATCGATCAGCGGCCGGCCGGCCTCGGGGGAGTCGATCGCGATCAGGTGCGAGGCCTTGGAGGTCTTGAGCGCGCGGAGCCACGCGGCCGCACCGCCGGCACCGTGCGCGGACATCACCACGACCACCTGCTCCGCCTTCGCGGCCGCGATCCGATCGTGTACCCACGCGAGCGGTAGCGTGGACTCCTCGGGATACTCCTCGGGCTTCTCGCCGGTGACGAGGGCGGGACCGCCGGCGACGTCGATCACGGTGCCGAGGAGGACGAGGACCACGACGCGCGCCTCCTCCTGCACGAGATCGTCGACGTGGCGCTTGAGCGAGCCGCGGTCGGCGGAGTAGCGCTCTCCGGCGGTCGCGGTCAGCCGGCGGATCTGCCATTGCGCACCGGTCGCGAGGAGGGCTTCACCGACCTGCCCGAGGGTGTGGACGCCGGAGGCATCGAGCGCGGTGCCACCTTCCGTGCCGTGACCGGCGACGAGAAGCGCTGCGCCATCGGGCCGGCGAGGAGCCATCGGTGTCGAGATTACGCTAACCAGCGGGTCACGCGAGCGGCGATCGCAGCAGGTGCTTCGATGTGAAGGAAGTGACCCACGTTCGGTACGACCTCGAGGACGCGCTCGGCAAACCAGCGTCGGTCGGCGTCGGTCGGCGGAACGATACAGCCGTCATCGGCGCCGTGAAGCTGGAGGAGCGGCGTGGTGATCCGTGCATCCGCTTGCCGCAGGCGGTCCACGAGCGTGGTGAACGGCCGCAGGATCGCGCGGTAGTACTCGAGTGGCGCGGGCAGGCTCTGCGCGAGGCACGCGTGGAGCTCGGCGCGGCGCGCGGGATCGAGCGTGAGGTTCGGTGACCAGTCGCGCCACAGACGATCGATCAGTGCGAGGTCGCGCGCCCCCGCGAGGAAGCCGGCGCCGGGAAGCTGGAACAGGCCCATGTACCAGCTGCGCTTCCACTGCTGCGAGTACGCGAGCGAGCGCATGAACGTGCCCGGGTGCGGGATCGCGAGCGTCACGGCGCGGCGCACGCGCGCCGGCGAGTGCGCACACAGCGTGTACGTGATCGCACCTCCCCAGTCGTGGCCAACCACGTCGGCCTCGCCGCCGAGTTGATCGATCAGCGCGCGCGCGTCGGCGGCGAGCGTCTCGACGTCGTACGGGCCGGTGCGCGGTGATGGTGCATACCCGCGCAGCCACGGCGCGACCACGCGGTGCGTGCGCGCGAGCTCCTCGAGAAATGGTGTCGCCGTCGGCGGATGATCCGGAAAGCCGTGCAGGTAGACGAGCGGCCTCGCGGCGCGATCACCGCCGACGAGCGCGTGGACCTCACCCACGGGCAGCGCGAACGTCGCGCGATCGAGCGGCATCAGGGCGTGAGGCCGCCGGGACCGACGGCCGCCTGCAGCCGGCGCTCGAGCTCGGTGAGATCCGCCGCCGGTACGCGATCGGTGCGCCACGAGAACCGCACCGCGTTGCCCTTGATGTCGTGGCGGAATGCCTTCGTGCCGAGCAGCGAGAGCATGTCGAAGTAGACGTCCATCAGACCGCCCTGCCCTGCGAACTGGCTGCGCACGTTGTCACCGAGGCCGCCGAGGTACATCTTGCCCATGGAGATCCAGCCGTCGACGTCGGTCGCGGTCGGTGCGGGGCTGAGCGCGAGCTCGACCTGCACGTCCATCGAGCGCTTCGAGCCCATCAGCTTCATCAGCGGGTCGGCCTCCGCGGTCTCGGGTGCTCCGACGGCGAACCGCGCCTTCTCGATCTTGAAGCCGGGCAGGAAGTCGCGCGGGCCGACCGCGCCGATGATGCAGCGGCCGTGCGTATCTGCGAGCACGGTCTCGATCTCCTTCACCTTGGCGAAGCCGGTCGCGCCGTCACCGAGCGAGACCAGCGGATCGAGATCCGCGTTCTTGCCGTCGATGCCACCGATGAACACGACGTACGTCGCCTTGCCGGACTCCTGCGACCAGCGATCCTCGGGGAGGTCGCCCGCCCACTGGATCGGAACCACGCGGATATGGATCGTACGCGGTCCGTTCACCCCGGGTGTCTCGAGCTGGTAGTGGCCCTTGCCGAGATCCTTCGGCGGCGAGCCCGGGACGAGGATCCTGAGCACCTCGCCCATCTTCTCGGGATGGTCGAGTGTCGCGGCCACATACATGCAGGGGGAGCCGTTGCAGTCGTAGCCACCGACCGCGGCGAGATCACGACCGAGATCGATGCCCCCTGCCGCCATCGCCGGGATGACGTTCGGGCTCAGCTTCTCGAATGCTTCGCCGGCCTGCTTCGTACCGGTCAGGCTCATCACGGCGCGGTAGCAAGCAAAGTTCATCTCTCCCCACCACGCCGCGTTCTTCGGCGCGACGAACGTGACGCTGTTCGTGACCACCGGGCTGACGCTCGGACCATCGATCTTCTTCGCCGGCGGCCGTTTCAGCGGTGCGACGCCATCTGACCCTCCGGATCCCGTGGTCGCCGATGTCTCCGACTTCTTGCACGCGACGAGCGCGAGCACCAGCACCAGCACATGACCCATTCGCATGGCCGTACCGTGCCACAATCGCGGTGTGACGTGGCGCTTCGCATTCGTGGTCCTGACGGCGTGCGGTGCCGCGGCGCCACCGCCGCCCATCGACCCACGCCCGGAACCCGAAGTGATTCCGGTCGTGCCGGAGCACCCGGTGCCGATCACGGCGCGCTTCGACCTCGACGTGCCGAGCGCGCCGACCAGCCTGGTGGTCCTCGGTGCGCAGCTGGTGTGGACCGATAGTCTCGGTGCGATCTGGTCGATGCCGAGCGATGGCAGCGCGGCGGCCGTGCAGCTCAGCGATGCCCAGCACCCAAACTTCGCGTTCCACGTGTTCCGCGCCGGCGACCGCGTATTCGCCACGTCGCGCGGAGATCTGTTAGGCATCGAAGCCGACGGCAGCGTGCGCACTCTCGGTGTGAAGGGCCTCAAGGATCTGCCCGAGGAGTCCGCCGGCGATGCGCGCGGCCTCTACATCACGATGTTCAAGCGCACCGAGGTGCTGCGCGTTCCGCTGACCGGTGGTGCGGCGACCAAGCTCGCGGATGTCTCGCGCGGGGTGCTCGGGATCCACGGCGACACGCTGTACGCGGCCAGCTACACCGGCGGAACGCTGGTCGCGATCCCGACGGCGGGTGGCGTGCCGAAGACGCTGGCGACGAATCTTCCAAGGCCGACCTCGGTCGCCGCCGACGACACCGCCGTCTACGTGTACTGCGAGCGCGACCAGGCCGTGCGTCGCATCGATCTCGCCGATGGTGGCGTGCACGTGATCGCGCGCGAGCTGACGAACAGCGACGACATCATCGCCGATGGCGCGTATCTCTACACGTTCACCTGGGGCGCGCAGCCCGGGCTCGTGCGGCTGTGGAAGGACGGCTCCCACGCGGCGCAGCGCCTGACCACGGATCTCGCGACGCCGAACAAGGTCGCGGTCGATGCCACGGCGATCTACGGGTCGAGTCGAGATCAGCGACGGATCGTCAAGTTGATCAAGGCCGCGTTGCCGGCTCCGTAGCAGTCTTGCCAGGTCCTGCAGGCGCCGGCCGTGGTCCGTAGCTTGCTGTGGTTCGGGGCATGTCCCTTAACGTCAAGACTTCTCGAGCTCCCCTGTGGTGGATCGTGGCTGGAATTGGACTGGTAGTCACCGGCTGTGCAGACGACCCCGCTGGTCGCCGCGATGACAATCCGCTGCCGTGCATCCCCGAGGCGCAGATCTACGAGATCCAGCATGTCGATCCTTCGGCGTACACCGCGCAGATCATCGACCTCGATGGTGACAAGCACCCCGATGACAGCCTCGGTCGCGCGCACGACCTGATCACCGCGTTCGCGCCCGCGTTCGACGTGGCAGATCGCTTCGATGCGCGACTCGCCACGGATGTGAAGTGGCGGATCGTGACCGAGCAGTGTGAACACGACGTGCGCGTCACAGTCGACGCCCCCGAGATCTATGCGCGCCAGGCCCCGCGCGCCGCCGGCGGGATCACCGATGACGGCGTGATCGAGGCGAGCGATGGCGTGGGTCAGCTGCCGCTGATCGCCCTCGCCGACGCCGCGAACGCAAGCTCCGATCCGGGCTGGCGCACCGGCGACGCGATGACCGTCCGCGCGACCGTGCACGGCGATACGCTCGAGGGCGTGTTCGCATTCGCACTACCGACCGACACCGTGCGCGCCGATCTGGCCGCGCCGCTCGCGGCCTTCCTGACGGCGCAGCCGGTGGACCAGGCCCTGCGCGTCGTGACCGACTCCGACCACGATGGCATCGTCACCGCCGCCGAGATCGCCGCGACCACGACGTACAAGGCCATGACCCAGAGCGATCTGACCCTCGTGATCGACGCGCAGCCGCAGACCTCGATCTCGTTCCGGTTCGTGGCAAAGCGGATCTAGCGAGCATCGCTACGACGCGATGCGATGGTCGGCGATCAACTGATGCTCGACGAGGCGGTGATACGTGCCGCGCTTCTCCATCAGCTCTTCGTGACGACCGGCCTCGACGATCCGAGCGCCTTCGATCACCACGATCCGATCTGCGTCGCGCACGGTGCTGAGCCGGTGCGCAACGATCAGCGTGGTCCGCCCTTCCATCAGCCGCGCGAGCGCCGTCTGCACGGCCGCCTCGCTCTCGGCGTCGAGGTTCGACGTTGCCTCGTCGAGGATCAACACGCGCGGGTTCGCGATGATGGCGCGTGCGAGCGCCACGCGCTGCTTCTGCCCACCGGAGAGCTTGGTGCCACGCTCGCCGATCAGCGTGTCGTAGCCATCGGGGAAGCCGCTGATGAAGTCATGCGCGTTCGCATCGCGCGCCGCCTGCTCGATCTGCTCGCGCGTTGCGTCGGTGCGGCCATACGCGATGTTGTCGCGGATCGTCCCCGAGAACAGCACGGGCTCCTGCGCGACCATCGCGAGCGAGTGCCGCAGATCATCGAGCGCGAGGTCGCGCACGTCCACCCCCTCGAACAGCACGCGCCCGGCATCCACGTCGTAGAACCGATACAGCAGCGACAGGATCGTGGACTTGCCGGCGCCCGAGGGACCGACGAGCGCGATCACCTCGCCCGGCCTTATCTCGAGCGTCACGTCCGTCAGGACCGGCTGACCCTTTCGCGTTGCATACGCGAACGACACACCTTCGAACGTCACCGCGCCCTTCCCGGCCGGCAGCGGCTTCGGCTGCTCGGGATCGCGGATCTCCGGCTTCGTATCGATCACCGCGAACAGGCGATCCGTCGCCCCGGCCGCGCGCTGCAGCGCGCCCCATAGTCCGGCGAGATCCGCGAGCGCGCCCGCGACGAGGAACGTGTACAGGAAGAACGACGTCAGGTCGCCGGCCGAGAGCTCGTGGCGGATCAGCGCGCGCCCGCCGAGCCAGATCACCGCCGCCACGCCGATGTAACCGGCCGTCATCGCCGTCGCGAAGAACCAGCTGCGCGAGCGCACCAGATCGAGCGTCTTCTGGAACGCGCCCTCGACACCCGTGCGATATCGGCGCGCCTCGTAGTCCTCGCGCACGAACGACTGCACCGTCTGGATCGCGCCAATCGACTCCTGGACCTGGCCCGAGACCTTCGCCAGCTCGTCTTGCACCGCCCGCGTCATCCGCCGGATCCGCCGGCCGAACACGAGCGTCGTCAGCACGATCGGCGGCACGATCGCGAGCATCAGCAGCGTGAGCTTCACGTCGATCACGAACAGCAGCACCATCGCGCCGAGCATCTGGATCGAGTTCCGCAGCGCCATCGAGAGCTCGCTGCCGACCACGCCCTCGACCACCGTCACGTCGCTCGCCAGCCGCCCGACGAGCTCGCCGCTCCGTCGCTCGTGAAACCACGCGAGCGGCAGCGTCATGATCCGATCGAACACCAGCGCTCGCAGATCCGCGACCACGCGCGCGCCGAGCCAGCTCATGCTGTAGTGCCGCAGCCACACCAGCACCGCGTTCACCATGAACACGCCCACGAGGAACAGCACGATCACGTCGAGGTCGTGCGTGGTCGTCTGCCCCATCCCCACATCGATCGCCTGGCGCGCCGCCCACGGATAGATGAGCGTGATCCCCGAGGCCGCGAACAGCGTGCACACCGCCAGCAGGAACCGCCCGCGATGGGGCGTCAGCAGCGGCAGCAGCCGCCACAGCACCGCGAGCCTGCGCCGGTCGCCGCGCTCCTGCTGCGACACATCCGGCGCTTCCGCTTCGGTATAGGGGTCGCTCACCGCTCAGACGTCTAGCACGTCGCCCTCGCGGAGGACGGCAATCTCGCTCGCCGCGACGTCGAAGGTGTCGGGATAGTGGATGAGATGCATCTTGTCGCGGATGCCGCGCTCCACGGTCAGCAGATCCTTGTACGCGGTGTGTGCGGGACCGTGGTTGGTCTCGTGCACGATCAGGTCGGCCTGGCCGAGCCAGGCGATCAGATCGGGATCGAAGGCGGTGTCGCTGGAGATGCCGAGCGTGCGCCCTCCGTGCTCGATGAGGAGTGCACTGGTCGGAATATGATGCGTGGTGCGGCGGGCGCGGATCGTGAACGGACCGACCGTGGTCGGCTGGTCGAGGCTGACCTCGGTGTGCGCGAAGTAGTCATCGAAGGACAGGTCGACGAACTTCGTGCCGTCCCACAGGCGGCTCATGCCGGCGACGAGGCGCCGGTCCCAGATGTCGGCGCGGACCTCCCCGATGGTGTGTAGACGGAGGCGGCGCTGCTGCGCGAAGCGCTTGAAGAACGCGACGCCCTCGAGCCCGTTCATGTGATCGCCGTGGAGATGCGTGATCAGAACGTCGTCGATCGTCGCGAGATCGAGCTCCGCAGCCGAGATCGTGCGGGCATCGCGGAGGACGCGACGGTAGGAGTCCGGGCAGTCAATCGCGAGCCGAAACCCGTCGGCCTCGACGAGGAGCCCGTGCGTGTGGTGGCGCTCGGTGAACGTATCGCCGACGCCCAGCGCGTGGAGCCGGATCACGGCTTCTTCGGCGCCACCGCCGCCGCGGGCAACAGCACGGCCTGGTAGTAGGACTTCATGTCGATGTAGTGCTTCGCCGCGGCGGCGATGTTCTCCGAGGTCATCCGCGCGATGACCTTCGACGGGTCGAGGATGATCGTCGGATCCTCCTTGTAGCGGTAGCTCGACGCGAGCCAGTCGATCCAGAAGCCGTTGGTCTTCATCGAGGTCTCGCGCTCGCGGAGGAAGGTCTGCTTGACCTTGTCGACATAGTCGGCGCCGATGCCCTTGGTGCTGATGGTGGTGAGCTCGTCGAACGCGGCCTTGAGGAGCTTGTCGACGGCATCGGGTGCGCAGCCGAACTGGAGCGAGAACGTTCGCTCCTCCCGCGGCCGGCGCGACAGCGCGCCGCCCGCGCCGACGCCGTAGACGCCGCCCATGTCCTCGCGCAGGATCTCGCGCAGGCGGATCGAGGCGACGGAGGACAGGATGAACATGTCGCGCTCCTTGTCGCGCGACCACGGCTCCTCGCCCATGAACGAGACGGAGACCTGGGCCTTCGGCTCGCTGCCGATGTTCCAGGTCTTCTTGACCACGCCGCTGATGCGCTTGATGCCGAGGTCCTTCTCCTTCTCCTTGCGGCCCTTCGCCGGGAGCGAGCCGAGGTAGGTCTCGACGAGCGGTTTGATCTTCGCGAGATCGAACACACCGACGATGGTGAACGTGAAGTCGCTCGCGTCGCCGAACCGGTCCTTGTAGAACGCGAGTGCCTTGTCCTGATCGACCTTGCCGACCTCCGCGGCGGTCGGCGGCTTGCGGCGCACGTTGCCGTTGAACATGATCGCCTGGGACTCGATCGCGAACTGGACCTCGGGGACGCGGAGGCGGTTCGTGAGCTGCTCGGCGAGGGTGGACTTCCAGATGCCGAACGCCTCGGCGTCCTTGCGAGCGGAGGTCATGCGCAGATAGACGAGCTGGAACATGGTCTCCGCGTCGCGCGCCGATGCGTTGCCATCGACGGACTCGGTGGTCTCCCCGATCGAAGCTGCGACGGAGACGCGCTTGCCGGCGAGCGCCTTGCCGAGGGATTCCTCGTCGAGCTCACCGACGCCGCCGAGGCCCGCGATGTCATCGGCGAACCGCGCGTTCGGCCACTGCTTCGCGGAGGCCATCGCGAGGCCACCGGGCGAGTCACCGGAGATAGCGATCGCATCGGCCTCGAATACCGTGGGCTTGAGCACCACGGTGACGCCGTTGGACAGGGTCCATTCGGTGACGCCGAGCGAGTCGATCGTCTTCTCCTTGGTGACCTTGCCCGGCTTCGGCTGCTTGCCGGGTGCGATCAGCGCCGTGGTGACGGCGCTGTCTTGCCACGGCTCGATCGCGGTCTTCTCGACCTCGGCGATGATCTCGAGTACGCGCTTCTCCGTGGGGAGCGGCTTGCCCTCGGGACCCGCGAACACGACCACGCGGTTCTCCGCGCCACCGAAGCTCTTCGCGAGCGCGTCGAGATCGGCGACCGTGATGGTCGGGAGGAACTCCAGCGTCAGGTCGCGTTCGCGCGCGCGGCCGATCATGAACTCGCCCTCGAAGTAGTTGCGCGTGATCTCCGCCGTGTAGTCCGATGAATCCGCGGTGGCCTCGGCATCAGCGTTCGCTTCGACGGAGCGCTTGATGTTCGCGCGCGCGCGATCGAGCTCGGACTGCGTGAAGCCGTGCTTCTCGACGCGCAGCACCTCGGTGAACAGCGCGCGCAGCGTGTCTTCTTCCTTTCCCTGCTTCGCCTGCGCCTGGCGCGAGAACTGATCGATCTCGCGGGTGTCGCTCGAGATCCCCACACCTGCGCCGGCGAACGGCGCATCGGGGCGACGGCCGACCGAGTTGAGCCGCTCGTTGATGACGGCCTGGTAGAGTTGCTCCGCGACGATGCGGCGGAAGTCCTGCTTCGTCGCCTCGGGCCGGTGCGCCACGTTGTTGAACACCCCGACGAGCGAGTACGGCAGCTCCTTGTCCGTGACGATCGCGACGCGCGTGCCATCGGCCGTCGGCACCTCACCGTGGATGCGCGCCCGCGGATTCGGCGCGCGCGGCAGATCACCGAACCGCGCGAGGATCTCCTTCTCCATCTTCGCCGGATCGACGTCGCCGACGACGACCACCGCCATGAGGTCTGGCCGGTACCAGTCCTTGTAGAACCGGTAGAGCGCGTCGCGCGGCGCCTTCTTGAGGATATTGGGATCACCGATGGTGTTGCGGATCGCGTAGCGCGAGCCCTTGTAGATGACAGGTGCGGTCTTCGTCCGCAGCCGCTCGAACGCACCGCGCCCGAGCCGCCACTCCTCGAGCACGACGCCGCGCTCCTTCTCGACCTCGGACGGGTCGTAGGTGACGTTCCCCGCCCAGTCGCGGAGGATGTCGAGGCCCTTGCCAACGAACTCCGGTTTGTCGGTGGGAACCTCGAGCTGGTAGACGGTCGAGTCGGCGGTGGTTTCCGCGTTGAGGTCCGCGCCGAACCGCATGCCGATCTTCTCGAGGTAGTTGACGATGTCGGCCTTCGGGAACCGCTTCGTCCCGTTGAACGCCATGTGCTCGTCGAAGTGCGCGAGCCCGTTCTGATCGTCGTCCTCGAGGATCGAGCCCGCGTTGACCGCGAGCCAGAGGAACGCGCGGTTCTCCGGCTTGCCGTGCTTGAGGATGTAGTAGGTGAGGCCGTTCGGCAGCACGCCCTTCGTGACCTCCGGCCACAGCGGGAGCGCATCCGGTAGCGCTGCACCACCGCCGGTCGGCGTCGCCACAGTGCCCGAGCCGCCGCCTCCGGTTCCCGTCGTCGTCGTGGTCGGCTTCGAGCCGCCGCACGCGACGAGCGTCGCGAGGGCAAGGATCAGAAAACGTCGGCTGAACATGCCGCGAAGCGTACTACCTCGCGGGCGATTGCACCGGCGAGAGCACGTCGAACAGCGAGGCCAGCTCGTCCTCCTTCTTCGCCGCATCGCGACGGCCGAGCTCGATCAGCTCGCTGGCAAAGTTTCCATCGAACAGCAGATACGAAAGGAGGTCGCTCTCGTGCCGTGCTTCACCTTCGGAGAGGCGGTGGATCAGCTTGCGCGCGATCAGCCCCTTCACCTTCATGCGACCGGCCCCGACGAACTCGGCGGCTAGGCGGCCGATGTCCTCGGAGGGCCGGATGTGCACGGCCTGGATCCGCCGCAGCGGTGCACCGCGGAGACGCACCAGCTCGTGGTTCATCATCTGCTCGAACTTGTCACCGAACGAGGCGTGGCCCGCCTCGAGGATCAAGTTGATCCGCTGCATGCGCTGGAGGTCGTACTCGGTGTGATCGAGCAGCAGCGCGTTGAGTGCCTTGCCGGCGAGGAACAACGGCTTCGGATACGCCTCGGTGCGTTCCTTCTGGACCGACTTCGGCTCGGGAGCCACGTGGCGCAGCGAGATCAGGAGCAGGCGGTCCGCGCCGAGCCGGATCGCCGGAGACATCGGCGTGTTCTGCCGGAGTCCACCATCGGTGAAGTACTCTTCGCCGATCTTCACGGCCGGGAACAGCATCGGGATCGCCGCAGAAGCGAGCACGTGGCGCGGACCGATGCGCGCCGCGCGATGCCGCACGAACGGATCGCGGCTCCACTCGCGTGGGACCGGCTCGGCGCTCGACAGGAACACCACCGTGTGCCCGGTCCCGACGTGCGTGGCCGAGACGCTGATCGCATGCAGGTGGCGTTCGCGCAGGCTGCGATCGATGCCCCGCCACGGGATGGTGCGGATCACGAACCGCTCGAGACCGCTGGTATCGAGCAGACCGCCGTAGCGAAAGCTGCCGGGCGGCGGCGGCGGCGGATCACCGCCGAGCAACATCTTCGTGGCGCGCAGCACATCCTTCGCGCGCAGGCTGATCAGCTCCTCGAGCTGGAGGGCCCGCCACGCCGTGTTGATCTGCTCCGCCTGCGAGTCGGGGTCGGCCATCGTCGCGGCGAGGAATGCAGCGTTGATCGCTCCGACCGACGTGCCGCTGACGATGTCGATCGGCACGTGCCGCCCGAGCCGCTTCGCGAGGTCGGTGCGGATGTAGTGAATGATTCCGGCTTCGTACGCTCCCCGCGACCCGCCGCCCGACAGAACGATGCCGATCCGAGGTCGCGAGGCAGGCGCTTGCACCGATCCCATTGTAACTGCAACCGAACCCGTGAGTGGTTGTCCAACGACCATGAAGCTCGTCGCGACGGCCGCGCTCTTGCTTTCGGCCTCGGTTGCAGGAGCGGAGACCACGCTGACCGAGGACGCGCAGGGCGGAGGCTCCAGCCCGGCGCAGCAGCTATTCGAGGCCGCGTGCGACATCGACGTCGACATACGCGGCGCGCTCGCACAGGTCGAGGTCCGCCA
This sequence comes from Haliangiales bacterium, assembly GCA_038206055.1. Classification (GTDB taxonomy): domain Bacteria; phylum Myxococcota_A; class Polyangia; order Haliangiales; family Haliangiaceae; genus JABFXX01. The sequence goes on along the minus strand of JBBRBG010000069.1, from coordinate 21,448 downwards.
GCGCATCGTCAACCCCGGTCCCTCGGAGATGGCGGCGACCTACGAGTTCGACCTCCCGCGCGGCGCGACACTCACGAGCTTCACGTTCAAGGGTGAGCGCGGGCCGGAGCGAGCGCTGGCGGTCCCCGGCGTGTTCACGACCGTCGGCATCGACGCGCGCCCGGTGATCGGCATCGATCCCGCGCTGCTCACCGCGCAACCTCCTGACTCCAGCGCACAGTACATGCTCCGCGTGCAGCCGATCTCGCCCGATCTCAAGACCAGCACCGTCGATGTGATCGCCGTGGTGCTCGATCCCGTCGCCGGTCAACTTGTTCGGTGGCTCGTTCGTCGAGCTTGCCGTCGACGAGATCGATGACGCGCTGCAGATCGTCGACGAGTGGATGCGGCCGTCGTGGCTCGAGCTCGCGATGGGCGACCTCGATATCCCCGCGAGCGTGCGCGCCGGTAGCGGCTTCACGCGCACGCTGATCCACAAGGGCAGCCCGGCGAAGCTCGCGCTCACCGGCCACGGTGACTCCGCGATCAAGATCGTGCCCCGCGCCGGTCCCAACGCGCCGGTCGCCACCGTGGCGCTCGCCGCGATCGATCCAGAGCGCCCCGCGTTCACCGAGCGACCGGATCCCGATGACGACGAGCGCGACCGCTCCGATCTGCTCGCCCGCCAGGCGCTGGCCGCGCATCCGTTCGCGCACGAAGGCCTCGCCTATGCCGTGCTCAGCACGCAGGGCAACGTCGCGAAGAGCCGCCTGGCGATGGTCAAGGGTGGTGGCCCATACGAGCGTGTCACGCTCGTCGATGATCCGAACCCGCGCGGGTTCGGCATCGGCACCAGGCCGGCAGTGACGGTCAACCCGTCAGCGATCTCGAAGCTCACGCTCGAGCGACTGTTCCGCGATCAGTTGCAGCCCAAAGCATTTGCCTGCTACCAGCGCGCCCTCGGCACCGACACGAAGCTCTCGGGCACCGTGCTGTTCGAGCTGCGCATGGGTCGCGGCGAGGTCACGCAGGTCACGCTGACGGGCATCGTCAGCCAGTCGTTCGAGGCTTGCCTCGAGGAGGCCGCCTACGCTCTCACCGTGCCATTCCCCGATTTCGCGAAGAACGCCGACGATCAGACGGTCGCTCACTACCCCCTCACCTTCAACGTCAACGAGGCGAAGCCTGTCATCATCCTCGGTGACGCGGACTCGACCTCGCCAATCGATATCGACGCGGTGCAGGGCGGCCCGCCATTGAGAGGGCGGCCGAGTGTGGCAACCCCTCTTGGCGACCTGCGACCCAGCAAGCAGCCGTGAGACGGAGGTGACGAGGGTAGACCGCGGAGATCCACCGTGGTTACCTGACGACTCTTGGTGGACGAGCAGGACAAGCTGCGGGTGCTGGTCGTGGAGGACGATCTGGAGGTGGCGGGGGCGATCGCGCGCAAGCTCGAGGGGAGCGATCACGCTGTCGAGATGACCGCCGATCCGCTGTGGGTGATGACGCGCCTCGATCTGCGCGAGTCACCGTGGGAGGTGGTGCTGCTCGACGTCAACCTACCCGGAATGAGCGGCATCGAGGTGCTCGAGCGATTCCGACAGACCGGCTCCCTCGCCTCGGTGATCATGCTCACCGGCGACGACAGCGCGCGCACGGCTACCGCGTGCATGCGCGCGGGTGCGTTCTACTACCTGACCAAGCCGTTCCGGCCCGTCGAGTTGATGGCGATCGTGGAGTCCGCCGGCCGCTACGCCCGCCTCCGCGCCCACAGCGCGCAGCGCGATACCGGCGACGAGGCCACCGACAAGCTGCTGGTCGGCGTCTCGGCGCCCGTGCGCACGCTGCGCTCCGGCATCGCGCGCCTCGCAAAGCAGGACGTCTCGATCCTGATCCGCGGCGAGAGCGGCACCGGCAAGGAGCTGATCGCGCGTGCGCTCCACGAGCGCGGGCATCGCGCCGGCCGTCCGTTCATCGCGCTCAACTGCGGCGCCATCCCCGACACGCTGATCGACTCCGAGCTGTTCGGTCACGCGAAGGGATCGTTCACCGGCGCCACCACGGAGCGGCCCGGCGTGTTCGTCGAGGCCGACAAGGGCACGCTGTTCCTCGACGAGATCGGCGACATGCCGATGGCCGTCCAGGGCCGCCTGCTTCGCGTGCTCCAGGAGGGAGAGGTCCGCCCCGTCGGATCGACCGGCATCCGCTCGGTCGACGTCCGCGTCGTCGCGGCGACGAACGTGGATCTCGAGGCCGCGGTGGCCGAGGGTCGGTTCCGCCAGGATCTCCTGTTCCGACTCAACGTGGTCTCCGTACCGGTGCCGCCGCTGCGCGACCGACTCGACGATCTCCCCCTGCTTGCCGCGCACTTCCTCAAGAAGCACTCGAAGGAGCTGATCACGCTGACCTCCGACGCGCTCGAGGCACTCAACGCGTACAAGTGGCCCGGCAACGTCCGCGAGCTCGAGAACGCGATGCTCCATGCGATCGCGATGCGCACCAGCAACGAGATCGGCGCCGAGGCGTTGCCCGAACCAATCGCCCCGCGCATGAAGACGTCACGCCCGATCTTCCTGCGCGACGACGAGGAGATCGTGTCACTCGCCGAGGGAAAGAAGCGAGCGGCCGCCGCGTTCGAGCGAGACTACCTGGTGCGGGTGATGTGGATCGCGAAGGGCTCGATCTCCGAAGCGGCGCGGCTCGCCGACATCGATCGCACGAACTTCCGGCGGCTACTGCAGCGCCACGAGATCGACGCTACTGGTTTCAAGTGAGAGGGTGAAGGGACGCCCCCGACGGCTTGCCTGAAGCAAGTGGTCCACGTCGGGTGCGTCCCCAGTTCTCGAGAAGCGGTAGATCACGCCGCGTACTTGCGCAGCTTCTCGACAAGGGTGGTGCGGTTGAGGCCGAGGAGCGCAGCCGCTTCGGTGCGGTTGCCGCCGGACTTGGTCAGCGCGCGGTCGATCAGGTCGCGCTCGAGCTGCTCGAGGGCAGCGCGGAGGTCGAGCGTGTCGCTGTTGGCCATCTCGGGGAAGGAGATCTTCGGGGTCGAGCCCGTACCGATCGCCATCGCCGATCGCGGGATTCCCATGGAGACCGCGTCGTCGACGTTGCGCGAGAACTTCACGTTCTTCTGTCCCGGGATCTGGAGGTCCGCGGCGCCGAGGCGCGATCGCTTCGCGAGGAGGACGGCGCGCTCGATCAGGTGCGAGAGCTCGCGAACGTTGCCCGGCCAGTGATACGCGCACAGCGCTGCCTTGCCCGACTCGTCGAGACCCTCGACGTTGCGGCCGATGCGCTCGCGAACCTTCGCGATGCAGAGCTCGGCGATCGTGATGATGTCGTCGTGACGCTCGCGCAGCGCGGGAAGCTGGATCGGGACGACCGCGAGGCGGAAGTAGAGGTCCGCGCGGAACTTACCCTCGGCGACCATCTGCTCGAGATTGTGGTGCGTGGCGGCGATGACGCGAACGTCGACCGGAATCTCGGTATCTGAACCGACCGGGCACACCGTGCGCTCCTCGAGGACGCGGAGCAGCTTGGCCTGCGCGGCGAGCGGCAGGTCGCCGATCTCGTCGAGGAAGATGGTGCCTTCGTTCGCCGACATGAAGCGACCCGGGCGAGCCTTGTCGGCACCGGTGAAGGCGCCCTTGACGTGGCCGAACAGCTCGGTCTCGAGCAGCGTCTCCGGGATGGCAGCGCAGTTCACCGGGATGAACGGGCGACCGCGGCGCGACGACGCGCGGTGCGCAGCGCGGGCGAACAGCTCCTTGCCCGTACCGGTCTCGCCGGTGATCAAGATGCTGCAGTCCGTGTTCGCGACGTACTGGATGGTCTCCAGCGCTTCGATCATGACCGGCGACTCGCCGACGATTTCAGAAGCGAACTGGGTACGCCAGGCGGTGAGCGTTGAAGGCTGCATCGACTTCTCTTCAGTGCGAACGGGATGCCAGCACCTCGACGGATAGCAGTGGGGTATCTTACGGAAGTCACTGGTAAAGATTCATGGCGGGTAGCGAAACCCACATCATCTCCGCCACCAAGTTGCCGTACCCACGGGGTATCTCCACACCCGGAGGAAAGTGGGTTGGCCAACACATTCTTCCGCGAGACGGATCCGTGATCACTCCGGAGGATCGGCCGCGCTCGCGCGGCATCGATCCCCTTACGAGCGGCCGGGGAGGCGGAGATGGAACGCGGAGCCGTCGACGTGGGGCTCGTACGCGATCGATCCACCGTGCGCTTCACATGCGAGACGACAGAAGTAGAGACCAAAGCCGCGCTTGCCGTTCGAGCCCTTTGCATACTTCGCGAACAGCTTGTCGCGGAGCGAGTCGGGGACCGCCGGGCCGCTGTTGAACACGCGGAGCTCGACACCGGGACCATCGAGCAGATCGTTGATCGCCCCGGCGATCTTGATGACGCCACCCTTGTTGCAGTAGCGGAGCGCGTTGCCGACCAGGTTGTGCATCACGCGCTCGATCAGCGCGCTGTCGAAGTTGCCGACCAGCGAAGGATCGCACTCGATCTCGAACCGCACCGTGCTGGTGCCGACCGCGTGGACCTCGACGACCTCGTGGATCATCGCGCGCAGGTTCGTGGGCTCGACCTTCGGCTTGACGGCCGCATCCTCGAACCGCGCGATGTCCACGAAGTTCGCGACCAGGCCCGACATCCGGCGCAAGGCGCGGACGGTGGCCGACAGCGCCTTCGCTTCCTCGTCACCGAGGGTCACCACGTCCTGCACGTACATCATGTTGCCGAGCGCGACCGCCAGGCCGTTGTTGAGGTCGTGGGCGAGCATCGCGGCCGCCTCTGCGCCGTAGGCGAGGAGACGATCGTTGCGCTCAACATTGAGACGGGTCTCGACATAGGCCTGCTGTGTCCTCGCGGCGGCGACCATGCGGCGCTTGAGCTCGCCGATCTGGGCGGGCTTCGTCATCACATCGTCGGCGCCGGCGTCGAAGCACATCGAGCGCGTTGCTTCATCATCCTGGCCGGAGAGGACCGCGATCCAAATGGCCGGACCGTGCAGCGCCTTGAGCTTCTTCACCACCTCGAGACCGGGGGTGGGCATGTTGAAGTCAATGATCACCAGATCGGGCGGCGTGTGCTCGGCGATCACGAGCGCGGGCGCACCATCCTCGGCGCTGAACACGTGAAAGCCGGTCCGCATCATCGCATTCGTGATCGCGCGACGAACCCGCGGATCATCATCAACAACAAGGATGCGAACGCCCGAAGGGGCGACCGCTGGAAACTCACCCGAGCTCGCGGGCGAGATCATGGGCATGGGCAGGGACACGGCGACTGCTGCTGCCAGCGACGTGCCAGTCCTCATGCGTTATGGAACGGAGGTTTGGCGCCGGTGACGACGAGCAAGACGCCAGAGTTGACGTCGATCGCGGATCGCCGCGTGTCTTTGATCAAGGACTTGCCGCGGCACGGCGGTTGCTGTGCGACATGCCATGAGCGAGACCCCTGAGACCAAGCCGGCGGAAAAGCCGACCGGCGGAAAGTCGTCGAAGATCATCCCGATCCTTCTGGTGCTGAACCTCGGTGCGAGTGGGTTCTCCACCTTCAAGCTGGCCACTGCGACGGCCCAGCCGGCGGCGGTGGAGCACACGGAGTCCTCGACGACGACCGGCTCGGAGGTCACGGGGCCGGTGGTGGCGCTCGAACCGTTCGTCGTCAACCTCGACGAGCCCGGCCAGTCCCGCTACGTCAAGGTCACGCTCCAGGTCGAGCTCGTGTCCAAGGACGACGAGCACGCCCTCGAGAAGAGCAAGCTCGCGATTCGCGACATGATCCTGAGCCATCTCTCGGGGCTGAAGCTGGCCGATACCTTGGGTACGGCCGCGAAGGACAAGCTCCGCATCGATCTGATGACGAAGCTCGTTCCCATCATCGGCGAGCACAAGGTGCGCCGGATGTTCTTCCAAGAATTTGTCGTGCAGTGAGGAGCCGCTCCATGAGCACCGGACCCATTCCGACGATCGATATCGGCCGCAAGGTCGGCCGCGACCAGCGTCCCTTCGTGATCGCGGAGGTCTCCGCGAACCACCTCGGCCGCATCGACCGCGCGATCGCGATCATCGATGCCGCGGCCGACGCGGGCTGCGATGCCGTCAAGCTGCAGACGTTCACACCGAGCTCGATGACGCTCGAGTCGAACCAGGGCGACTTCCACATCCCCGATGGGCCATGGAAGGGCCGCTCGCTGTGGGACCTCTACGACGAGGCCCACACCCCGTGGGAGTGGCACGCACCGCTGTTCGCGCACGCCGCCGCCCGCGACCTCATCATCTTCTCGACGCCGTTCGACGAGGAATCGGTGATCCGCCTCGACGAGCTGGGCGCGCCCGCGTTCAAGATCGCATCGTTCGAGCTCGTCGACCTCGAGCTGATCCGCGCCGCTGCTCGAACGAACAAACCCCTCATCATCTCGACCGGCATGGCCTCCGATGCCGAGGTCGCCGAAGCGATCGAGACGGCGCGCACCGCCGGCAATGGCGGCATCGCCCTGCTCCACTGCATCTCCGGATATCCCGCACCCATCGCGCAGACGAACCTGCGCCGCATGGAAGCGCTCGCGAAGCACGGCACGGTCGTGGGCATCTCCGATCACTCCGCCGGCGCCGTGGTTCCAATCGCGGCCGTCGCACGCGGTGCATCGATCATCGAGAAGCACCTGACCATGTCGCGCGCCGACGGCGGTCCCGATGCCGGGTTCTCACTCGAGCCCGCCGAGATGACCGAAGTCGTGCGCAACTGCGAGCTCGCCTGGTCCGCGCTCGGAGATGGCAGCTCGAAGCGCCCGCGCGCCGAGGATGGCTCGCGCCGCTTCCGCCGCTCGCTCTACGCCTCCACCGATATCGCCGAGGGCCAGGAGCTGACGCGGAGCAACGTGCGCTCGATTCGTCCCGGCTTTGGCCTGCCGCCGCGCGAGCTGCCGAACGTGATCGGCAAGAGCGCGAGGGTCAAGATCGCCCGCGGTACTCCGCTTGCGTGGGAGCTGATCGGGTGAGTGCCGAGCTGATCACCATGCGCGACGCGCGGATCGACGACTGCGATCGCGTGTTCGTGTGGAACTGCGCTCCCGAGGTGCGCGCGATGTCGGGCGATCCCCGGATCATCGCGCTCGCGGATCACCGGAGCTGGTTCACGCGCCGGCTGTCGGGCGGTCCGATGTGGATCGTCGAGGACGATGGCAAGCCTGTCGGGGTGGTCCGTCTCGACCCCGGCGCAGATGTCACGTGGATCTCGATCGCGCTCGGCCCCGATGCGCGTGGTCGCGGGATCGGCCGCCGAGCGATCCGCGCCGCGTGCGATGCCTACGCACAGCCGATCTACGCCTCGATCCGCGTTCACAACACCACCAGCCGCAATGCCTTCGAGGCGTGCGGCTTCGTTCTCTCGTCAGTCACCGAAGAGTTCGTCACCTATCGATGGAGTCCGTGATGCAAACCTCCCAGCTCAACCTCTGGCGCTCCGAATTCGGGCGCGACTACACCGACCGCAACGACCGCGAGAAGCCGGAGCGTGTCACCTCCTGGAAGCGCGTCCTCGAGGGGATTGCCCCGGCGCGCGTTCTCGAAGTCGGCTGCAATGTCGGCTGGAACCTCGAGTACCTGCGCCGGCTCGGCGTCGAGGAGCTGTACGGCATCGAGCCGCAACTCTACGCGGTGGAGCGCGCACGCTGGCGCGGACCACAGTTCGGCGTGCTGCAGGGCACCGCGTTTGACCTCCCGTTCAAGACCGGCTGGTTCGACCTCTCGTTCACGAGCGGCGTGCTGATCCACATCTCGCCCGAGACCGTCGGCGCAGCGCTCGACGAGATCTACCGGGTGTCGAACAAGTGGATCGTCGCGATCGAGTATGACGACAAGAAGGAGACAGAGATCAGCTATCGCGGCCACGCCGGTGCGTTGTGGAAGCGCGATCACGGCGCTCTGTGGATGGACCGGTTCCCGGACCTTCGCGAGATTCGCCACATCGAGCTCGGCGCTGCCGATGGCTACGACGACTGCACGGCTCACTTGTTCGAGAAGGTCTGATGCGTACAATCGCGATCATCCAGACGCGAATGGGATCGAGCCGGCTCCCCGGCAAGGTCCTGCGCGATCTCGCCGGCGACACGATGCTCGCCCGTGTGGTGCAGCGCGTGCGCGCGGCGCGATCGATCTCGCAGATCGTGATCGCGACGACGACGGCCGACATCGACGATGCGGTGGTCCGCGAGGCTGCGCGCCTCGGCTGCGGCATCTACCGCGGACCGGAGACAGACGTGCTCGCGCGCTATCACGGCGCTGCCCGCGCGTTCGATGCCGACCGGGTCGTGCGGATGACCTCGGATTGCCCCCTGCTCGACCCCGCCGTGATCGACGGGGTGGTCTCGGCGCTCGGCCCCGACCTCGACTACGTCTCCAATACTCACCACCGCAGCTATCCGCGCGGACTCGATGTCGAGGCGTTCCATCGCGACACCCTCGAGCGGATGGCGCGCCTCGCCACCTCCGAGCCAACGCGCGAGCACGTCACCGCATATCTGACGGAGCGCCCGGAGCTGTTCGTCACGCGCCAGGTCCAGGCCGCCGCGGATGACTCGGATCTTCGGTGGACCGTGGATGCGCCCGATGACCTCGCGCTCGTTCGCACGCTCTACGACCTGCTCGATCTCGGCCTCGTTCACCGTCCATATCGCGAGCTCGTTCAGGTCGTGCGCGCGCGACCCGAGCTGACCACGATCAACGCACACGTCGTGCAAAAGGGGCCCCGTGTCGCTTGATGTCCTGTCCGCATGGCGCTCTCTCCTCTCCGATCTCGGCGACCTGGGCGACGCGCTGAGCGCCAGCGTCGAGGGTGATGATGTGGTGGGTGCGATCTCCGCGATGATGCAGCTCCGCAGCACGCGGGCGGCACTCGTTCGCGTCGAGGCGCCACTCGCGATCGCCGGTGATCTCGCCGAGCTCACGATCATGAGCGACGTGGTCGGTCACGTGGTGCGCGCGCGCGCCGCAGAATTCATGATGGAGAGCTGGCTCGCGCGAGCCACGCTCGGCGACGCCGCTCTCCTCGCTTCACCGCTCGGCGTGGCGGTGCTCGCCGATCTGGCGCTGCCCGCCGTGTGGGACTTCGAGACCGATCTCGTGGTGCTCGTCGGTGCCGAGCTCGATCCGGTGGCCGAGGTCCTCGCCGACATCGGTCAGAAGCGGATCGTGGTCGTCGGCGCCGGTGCCTACACCCGCGCGATCGGCATCCGGGACGTCGAGGAGCTCGCGCCAGCGATCCGCACGCTGATCTCCGGTCCTCCGAGTCGGTACGTGGTCCGCGCCTACGCGGGCAGCGACCCGGTCGTCGTCAACAAGATCGCGGACGCCACCAAGGATGCGGTCTCCGATCTCCGCATCCACCGCAATACGGTGCATGCATTCTCGCGGACCTGGCTCGAGCAGGGAATCGCGAACCTCCCGGCGCTCGCCACCTGGCCGTCGATCGCCGACGTCGGTGACGCGTTCGCCGGCATGCCGATGGTGATCGTCGCGCCCGGCCCGTCGCTCAAGCACAACGCCGCGCAGCTCGCGGCGCTCAAGGGTCGTGCGATCATCGCGGCGTTCTCGCACTCGCTCAAGCCGGTGCTAGCCGCGGGCGTGATCCCGGACCTCGTCATCACGGTCGATCCGCAGGACGTGCGGTACCACTTCGCGAACTGCGACCTCGCCGGCACCTGCGTGGTCAACGCCGCCACGGTGCATCCATCGCTGTTCGAGCTGCCCGCGGCGCGGTTTCTGACCCTGTCCTCGAACTCGGCGATCGACGACTGGATCTTCGACGGTCTCGGCGCCAACGCGACCGCTCCCGGCGGTGGCTCGGTCGCGACCTCCGCGTTCGCACTCGCGCTGAAGTGGCGCTGCGATCCGATCGTGTTCGTCGGACTCGACCTCTCGTTCACCGGCGGCGAGTACTATGTCGCGACCTCCTCCGATGGGAACGCACGGGCCGTCATCGATGACAGCGGTGTGATGCGCGTCGAAGGCTGGAGCCACGGCTTCCACGCCATGAAGGCGAGCGGCGGTCCGAGCGCGGCTGCCGAGCGCCGCATCGACCTGCCCGGCTGGCACGGCGGTACGGTGCCATCGAGCTTCATGTTCGCCATGTTCCATCGCTGGTTCGTCGAACGCATGAAGTCAGTCACCGACACCAACGTCTACAACTGCACGGAGGGCGGTGCCTTCATCGAGGGCATGGTGCACATCCCGCTCGCCGAGGTGACACCGAAGCTCGCCGCGCCGATCGACGTGGCCGCGATCCTCGCCGGTGCGGCGGCGCGCCTGGATGTCGAGCGCCACGCGACGTTCGTCGCCCACCTGAACTCGTTCGCCCGCGGCTTGCGGCGAGCGCGCAAGCTCGGCAAGGCCGCACGCGTCGAGATCGCGAGCGGGCGCACCGGTCCGCGCCTCGAGAAGCTCGAGAAGGCGCTGGCCGCGACGATGAAGCCACTCGTGTTCGCATCGCTCCTCGCCCAGCGCGAGGTCGAGCGCGCCGATGACGTGGCGCGCCGCGCCGTGTCGGAGCGCGAGTACCTGACGGCCACCGCAGCGCTGATGTCCACGCTCGATTCCGTGATCGAGCAGCTCGAGCCTGCGCTCACGCGCGCGCTCGCGAAGCTCGCCCCCGGGGGGACCCATGTCAGCCCCGCGTAAGAAGGCGGTCCCTCGGATGGTCGCGATCGCCGGCGGCAAGGGCGGCGTTGGCAAGTCCACCGTCGCGGCGAACCTCGCGCTCGCGATCGGTCGCCTCGGTCATCGCGTCGCACTCGTCGATGCCGATCTCGGCGCCGCAAACCTCCACACGATGCTCGGTGCGCTGCACCCCGCGCGCTCGCTGTCCGACTTCCTCGATCACAACATCGAGACCCTCGACGAGGCGCGGCTCCACGTGGCCCCGAATGTCGACCTGATCCCGGGCGCTTCGCGTCCCGGCTCGGCAAATCTCCCTTCCGCGCAGAAGCTGCGGCTGATCCGCGCGATCGCGCGTCTCGATGCGGAGTGCATCATCGTCGACGTCGGAGCCGGAACCTCGTACACGGTCGTCGATCTCCTCGGCGCCGCCGACATCAAGCTCCTCGTGGTGGCGCCGCAGCTGCCTTCGCTCCACAACGCCTACGCGCTGCTCAAGGCGTGCGTGCACCGCGTGATCAGGAAGCTGTCCGACGACGAGACGCAGATCAGCTTGATCGATGCCGCGCTCGCGGCGGAGACCCGTGCCCGCACCATCACGCAACTCCTCGCGGTGTTGCGCCCGATGGACGCGAAGCTCGCCGACACGATCGAGGACACGCTGTCGCGATTCGGCGCCGCGCTCGTCGGAAACCAGCTGACGACCGACGCCGAGGTCGGTGCGCTGACCCGGATGTCACCGCTGATCAACGATCATCTGCGGGTCGCCGCGCCCGTACTCGCCGCCGTGCGGCGGAGCAGTGCGCTCGCGGGCGGCCTGCGCGCCGGCTCGAACACGCTCGCCTCGGCGAACGACGAGAGCTTCGCTTCGTTTCGCGCCCTGGCGCGCGCCGTCGTCGACGCCGACATCGGACGCCTGCGTGGCGAGGATCGCCAGCAGCAGACGATGCCGCTGTGGGTCAGCCGCGACGACCGGCCCATCGCGACCTGACGACCAGTCGACCTCGAGCCGGTTCGGCTGGGCTGGCGTCGGCATGACGGTCCGCTGCGATCTCCCTTCGGCGCGGAGCTATGATAGGTGCGTGAGTCGCGACGACAAGCAACCTGGCGTGCGCCTTGGCGCTGCTGATCTCGAGCACGTCACCGCTCGCACGCTCGCCCACTACGACGGCTCGGCGCTGTCGTTTTGGGAAGGCACGCGTCATCACGACGTGTCGCAGAACTATGCGGCTCTGCTCGATGCGATCGAAGCGCCGCCGCCTTTCACGTTGCTCGACTTCGGCTGTGGCCCCGGTCGTGATCTCCTCTACTTTCGGTCGCAGGGTCACGAGGCGATCGGACTCGATGGGGCCGCACCGTTCGTCGATATGGCGCGCGCGAACACTGGCTGCGAGGTCTGGCACCAGAATTTCTTGAAGCTCTCGCTGCCCGCTGCGCGATTCCAAGGCGTGTTCGCCAACGCGTCGCTGTTTCACGTCCCGGACCAGGAGCTTCCTCGCGTGCTGAGCGAGCTGCGCGCCACGCTCGCCGAGCGCGGCGTCCTGTTCTGCTCGAATCCTCGGGGACAGGACACCGAGGGCTTCTCCGGCGATCGCTACGGCACCTTCCATTGTCTCGAGACGTGGCGGGCTCGGATGATTGCGGCCGGGTTTACCGAGCTTGCCCACTATTATCGTCCCGAAGGAAAGCCACGAAACGAGCAGCCCTGGCTCGCCACGGTCTGGAGAAAGCAGACGCCGTAGAGCGACCCTTGGTCGACGATGTCATGAGGTCTCCCTTTGTCCTCGATCTCGCCGGTGCCGACCTGCTCGACACAGAGCGGCCAGTGTCCATCTCGCTGTCGCTCAGCGCGTAACGAGCACGGCGATCGCGATGACGATCCCGAACGGCAGCAGCACGACCAGCAGGTAGAACCCGAGGCCACGCGCCGAGGGCTCGGCCTCGTCGGGCAACGAGACGCCGCTGGCCTGCGGCAGCCCGAGCTTCTTCCTCTCCGGCTTCGGCGCGCGAGCGAGCTGCGCGGTCAGCGGGATGTCGCCGAACGAGATCGGCTGCGCACCGAGCTGCGTCGGCTCCGGCCCCATGAACATCTCCTGCGGGGGCGGCCGGGCCGGCTCGGGCGGGAGCAGCGGCTCGAGAGGTTCGAGCCGTGGCCCCGTCTGCGGCCGTGGCGCCGGCTCCTGCGCCGATACCAGCGGCGCGGAGGGACGCGTCTCCGCGAGCTTCGCGATCTCCTTCTCGGCGAGCTCGAGGATCTGCAAGTTCACTTCCTGAAACTGGGTGGCTTGATCATCGTCGTCTTCAAATCCCGACGCCGGAATCGGAGCCGGTCTCGGCATCGGTGCCGCGCTCTCGGCGAGCCACGCTTCGATCTGCTCCGGCGGGATCGCAAACCCATACTGCTGCGCGACCGCCCGGATCCCATCCCGCATCTGGAGCGCGTCCTGCCAGCGATACGCCGGCTCCCGCGAGAGGGCGGTCATGATCAGCCCGTCGATCTCGACCGGGATCTGTGGATCGGTCGCCGACGGCGGCGGGATCGCGAAGCCGTTCAGGCGCTCGAGCGTCTGCTGCTCGTTCGCGCCCGTGAATAGCGGTCGGCCCACGAGCAGCTCGTACGCGAGCACGCCAACCGCGAACAGATCCGAGCGCCAATCGCGCACGCCGCGGGCGACGAATTCAGGCGCCGCGTAGCCGAGCGGAGGCCGCGCCATCCTGCCAAAGCCGACGAGCTTTACCTGACCACTTGCGAGCACCACGACGTGCTCCGGTGCGAGCTCGCCATGGAACAGACCGAGTGGCGTACCCGCCGGATCGACGGCCGTGTGCACGTACGCGAGGATGTCGCAGATCTGCACGATCACCGCGAGCGCGATCGCCAGTGGAACCGGTTGGAGTAGGAGCTGCGCGAGACTTCGTCCCAGTACCAGCTCCTGCGCGATGAACATCGCACCGTTGACGTTTCCGATCTCGTAGACCTGCGTCACGCCCGGATGGCGCAGGAAGTTCGCGAGCTGCCCCTGCTGTACGAACGCGCGGACCGCCTGCTCGTCGTCGGCGAGGTGCGGCAGCAACCGCCGCAGGGCGATCTGCATCGGCAGTCCCTGGGCCATGGGCAGCTCGGCACGGTGCAGCGACGACAGCGCGTCGCTGCCGAGAGCTTCGTGCACCAAGAACCGGCCGACGGGGTGGGAGGAGGCAGACTCCACGGATCACCCTATGAGCGCACGAGTAGAACCAACCGGCGTTTCGCCCGCGGTCTCCGTGCGGCTGACAGGTGGGAAGGAGGTCACGCGCGGTGTGTGCAAGTTTACAATACTGGGCTCAAGCTTTGGGCGCGGACGCAAATGGGCATCGCCGACGGAGTCCTCGAATCGCGGGCGGGGAGTCACTCGACGACGCTGGTGCAGCGGTTGGATACGCATGTCGCGACGATCATCTGAGTAATGCCCGGCGTCATTCCGCTCTCTGCGAGGTCAGCGTGCGCACAGCCCCGCGCGCCGCAGTCGAAGCACGCCCCGTAGGTCGACTCGGCCGCCAGGGCCGCGGCCTTGCTCGGCGTGCTCACGCCGACCTTGATGGTGCCGCAGCAGTCGTCGTGATCGACGAGCGTGCAATCCGCTGGACTCGTGCACGCACGGTCGAGCGCTTCCTGGTAGGCCGCCTCGCATGGAGTGCGATCGAACGATGCGTCCGCGGGTTGGTGACCGTGCTCGGCGCAGCCGGCGAGGATGATCGCGAGGAACAACCACGTACGCATGGTGCGAATATAGACCCGTGGGCGCCGTGGTCGATCGTCGAACCGCCCCGGTAAGCTGGACGGATCCTGCGCGAGAGCTTCTTCGCGGGAGGCACCCGCGCCGTTTATTCGATCGCGGCGGCGATGATGCGGCGCGGACCATCGGCGTCGACCGAGGCGAGCGCGCGCTGGCGCTGGAGCCTTCGACCGGCATCGTCGACGACGAAGCGGAGCAGATCGGTGCGCAGCATGTCGTCGTCGACTTCCGACCACCTGCGACCGCCGGCAATCAGGCCCTCGCGAACCTGCCGGCGCGCGGGGAGGATCTGGTCGGGGACGATCGCGTAGGCGAGCGCCGGGCAGCCAAGGTACGCGAGCTCGCCGAGCGTACCGCCCGCGGAGCAGATGGCGGCGTGCGCCGCGACGAACAACGCGCCCGGATCGGGAGGTGACTTACGGAGGTGGACCACGTGCCCGCTCGCCCGGGCGGCGGTGATCGCGATCTCGAGCGCTGCGGTGTCGCGGTACCCGGGGCCGGCGACCACGATGAGCTCGAGCGGACGATCCGGCGGGAACATCGCAATCGTACGCGCGGTCGCGTTGATGGGATCGGAGCCCCCGAACGTGACGACGACCCGCAGGCGCTCGCCCGCCCGGGGAACAGTGTGCGACGAGCCGCGCAGGTAGCGACGGATATCGCGGCGGAGCATCAGGAACTTGCGACCGAGCAGGCGCCGGCGCGCGCCGGGGTACGGAAGATCGGCGGCGTGCACGTTGTGGTTGACCACGGTCGCCACGGCGGCATCACTGCCGACATCGTCGACCATGACCGCGCGTGTGTGATCCGCCAGCACGGGCAAGACCGCGCGCGCGATCACGGGACCGTCGACGAACACGGCCCGCACATCCGGTTCGGCGGCAACGCGCGCCGTCTCCTCGGCGGACCACGCGCGAAGTTCGAGAGGCAGCTTCCTGCCCTCGGCCCAGGTTTCGATCGCGGCGAGGTCACCGCCGAACATGGCCACGGGCGCGAAACCCGCAGCGGAGGCCTCCTCGATCAGCGCGCACATACGCGTGACGTGGCCGAAACCGATCGCGTGCGACGCGTCGGCCCGGAACAGGATCCGCTCTGGACTCATGCGACGCGCTCGACCATCTCGCGCGTCGCGTCGAGGTCGAGGCGCGGTTCGGCGGAGTCGCTCGAGTACACGA
The DNA here is from genome assembly GCA_038206055.1 of Haliangiales bacterium. GTDB lineage: Bacteria > Myxococcota_A > Polyangia > Haliangiales > Haliangiaceae > JABFXX01. The sequence goes on along the minus strand of JBBRBG010000069.1, from coordinate 5,839 downwards.
AGCCTTCCGGCACCGGCGTACCCGGGCGCAGGTTCTGCAGGGTCTGGTGGAACTGGAACTCGGGCCAGATCACGAGGACATCACCGATGTCGCTCGTGCGGCGGGCCTCCTCGGCGGAGACCAGCGTCTCGTGGAGCTTCTCTCCGGGACGGATGCCGACCTGCGAGCGCGGGATGCCCGGGGCAACCGCCTCCGCGAGGGTCTCGATATCGGAGGTCGGGAGCTTCGGGATGAAGATCTCGCCGCCGTTCATGAGCTCGATGCCGCGGAGCACGAGCGCGACGGCCTCGTCCATCTCGATCCAGAACCGCGTCATGCGGCGATCCGTGATGGTGATCTGGCCGCGCTTCTGCTGCGCGCGGAACAGCGGAATCACGCTGCCGGCGCTGCCCATCACGTTGCCGTAGCGCACGCACGAGAACCGCGTGGTGCGGTCACCGGCGTAGGCGTTCGCGGCGATCAACAGCTTCTCCATGCACAACTTCGTCGCACCGTAGAGGTTCGCCGGTGACACGGCCTTGTCGGTCGAGAGCGCGAGGACTCGGGACACGCCGTTCGCCATCGCCGCCTCGATCACGTTGCGCGCACCGTTGACGTTCGTCTGCACGGCCTCGATCGGGTTGTACTCGCAGATCGGCACGTGCTTCATTGCGGCGGCGTGGATCACGATGTCGACGCCGCGCATCGCGGTCTGCAACCGCTCGCGGTCGCGGATATCGCCGACGAAGTAGCGCATGCGCTTGTCGCTGATGGTGCGATCCATCTCGTAGTGCTTCTGCTCGTCGCGCGAGAACACGATGACCTTCTTCGCCTTCGACTGCAGGGCGCGCTGGACGAACGCCTTGCCAAATGAGCCGGTGCCGCCCGTGATGAGGATGGACTTGCCATCGAGGACGGTGGTGGTGGCAGTCGAGATGAGTGGGGACTTGGTCATCGTGATTCTCCGAGGACGCGGGTCAGCGCATCCACGACAAGAGTGACGTCGGCAGGCGTGAGCGTGGGATAGAGCGGAAGCGAGAGAGTGCGTGCGTAGTAGTGATCGGCGCCGGGTCGCGGACGGGCACGTTCGGCGGGGTTGCGGCCTGCGTGCAGCGGATGGTGCAAGAGCGGGACGTAGTGGACCTGACTGCCCACGCCGAGCGCCGCGAGCTCCCCCATCACGCCGTCGCGGGTCTTGCCGTGGCGAGCGAAGTCGATCGCCACGGTGAGCAAGTGGTAGGCGGACTCGCGGTCGGCGAGCTCCGGTTGAACCGTGACCGTGTCGCCGAACGCGCGCGAGATCTCGACGCGGTATTGTGCGGCGAGCGTGCGACGTGCGACGAGGAACTGATCGAGCTTCGCGAGCTGCGCGATGCCGAGGGCACACGACAGATCGCTGAGGCGATAGTTCCAACCGAGCTCCTGGACCTCGTAGACCCAGCGGCCCTCGGGAGGAGCGTCCATACGCGCGGGGTCGCGCTCGATGCCGTGCTGGCGAAGGCGCTCGATGCGCTGCTTGACGCGCGGGTCGCGGACGACGACGGCGCCGCCCTCACCGGTGGTGATGTGCTTGACCGGGTGGAAGCTGAACACCACGGCATCGGAGGTGCCGGCGCCGACCTTGACGCCGCGATACGTCGCGCCGAGGGCGTGACACGCGTCTTCGATGACGTGAATGCGGCGGCGCTTCGCGAGCTGCGTGAGCTCCGCCATGTCGGCGGGCAAGCCAGCGAGGTGGACCGCGACGATCGCGCGGGTGCGCGAAGTGATCAGTGCCTCGACGGACTGGATCGAGAGATTCCCGGTGCGCGGGTCGACGTCCGCGATCCGGACCGTCGCGCCCACGTAGTATGCAGCGGCGGCGGTCGCGGAGAACGTGATCGGCGTGGTGATGACCTCGTCGCCTTCGCCGATGCCGAGCGCGGCGTACGCGAGGTGCAGTGCGGAGGTGCCGCTCGAGCACACGCTGACGTGCTCCGCACCGAGGTAGGTCGCGAGCGCGGTCTCGAACCGAGCGACCAGCGGACCACACGTGAGCTGAGGTGCGCGCAGCGCCTCGACGACGGCGGCGATGTCGGCCTCGTCGATGGTTTGACGCCCGTAGGACAGCATGGCGAGCATTGCTGCGAGCCCCGGGCCACCCGCGTCACCAACAGAAACGGTCACTTGCGTGACCGGAGGCGTCGGCGGCGTTGACGATCGTCAAAGGTCGCGGGCGTCGGCAGGTGCGTAGCGGCGGAGCTGCTTGGTACCCATCCGCTGCTGACCCACGGCCAGCTGGGCGCGTGCGAGGGCCTCGGTCCAGGCCGCGTCGCGGGCGACCAGCGCCTCGGCGAGAGCCCGGTCATCGGAGGAGACGACCACCGGGCCGGTCATGGCATCGAGGATCTTCTGACGAGCGTCGCGCATCACGTCGAAGGCGTACAGGAGCGCATCGACGTCGGTACTGGCGGGAGGCGCGGGAGTCGCCTCGAGGAGCTCGCGGATCATGGATTGCGCGCCTGGCGGAATGCGTCGCCGATTGCGACCACCACCTGCGCCGCATCGGCGAGTGGTGCGGTCTTGAGCGTGGTGCTCGCGGTGTTGATCCGGTCGCTCACGAAGTCGTAGAGCCGCGCGAGGTTCGTGCACAGCTCGGGCGCCTGCGCGTGGTCGAGCGCAGCGCGGAGCTCGACGACGATCGCCTGGGCGTGCCCGAGGGCAGCGGCCTTGGCTTCGATCTTCCTGTCGGTGATCGCCTGCCGTGCGGTGACGAGATCCGTGTGCAAGCGATCCAGCAAGCGCTCGAGGATCTGGCCCTTCGGAGCGGATTCGAGATCGACGTTGCGATAGAGCTTGGCGGCACGTTGTGACATGGGCGTCCTAACCGAGCGTTCTGGAGATGTAGGCGGACTGGCTCTGGAACCCGGACATCGCTTGCTCGAGCGCCGAGAACTGTCTCTCGAGTCGAGCCTGCATGGCGTCCGCGCCCTTGTTGATGCGATCGATCTGGGACTGCAGCGACTTGGACCGGTCGACGAATGACTGGGACTTCGCCGCGAAGATGCCGGTGCTTGTCTGGGTGTAGCGGTCGGCGAGTGCGCTCACGGCCGAGGCGAAGCCACCGGTCGTGAACACCTTCGCGACGGCGTCGGGATCAGCCGCGAGCGCCGCGCCGAGCTTGGTGTCGTCGAAGGTCAGCGCGCCGGACTTGTCGCGCGATAGTCCGAGAACACCAAGGTTCGAACCGCCATAGGCTCGGCTCATCGTGCTCGCGAGCGCGCCCTGAACCTGGCGCAGCGTGCTATCGCCGAACAGCGTGTTGGAACCCTTGGTGGTCCCGTTGTAGTCGAGCTGGACGTGGAGCGCCGAGTTGACCGAGTTGTAGGCGCTGACGATCGCCTTGATCTTGTCGGTCAGGCCGGCCTTGTCGAGCGCGACGGTCGCCTTCGTGCTCGCATCCGTCGCAGCGTGTGCGGAGGTCAGCGTGAACGTGACGCCCGAGAGAGCGTCGGAGATCACGTTGCTGCCGCGGGTGACGTCGATACCGTCGATCGAGAGCACCGCGTTGGCCGAGGCCGAGTTGATGTTCGCCGCGTTCGAGAGATCGAGGCCATCGCCGCGATCGACGAACGTCGGAGCGGCCGCGGTACCGGTCGCATTCGCCGTGACGACGAGCCGTTGCTTCGTGCCATCGAACAGGACCGACGCGGACACCCCGGCGCTCGCGCCGTTGATCTTCGTGGCGATGCTGTCGAGGCTATCGGTGGTGTCCCAGTTGACGGACTTCGTGGTCCCCGCGACCGTGATATCGACTCCGCCGGAGGCGAGCGTGCCCGCGGTCGCGGTGTCGAACAGCCTGGAGGACCGGACCTCGGAGGTAGCGAGTTGCTTGACGCGAAGGTCGTGGACACCGGCGCTCGCGTTCGCAGCGACTGCGATCGAGAGCTTGCCGGCATCGGAAAGGGTGGCCGCGCGTGGATGGATCTCGGAGTCCAGATCCATCCCTCGCGCGGCGGTCCCAAGAGCGGCAACCGCAGACGAAAGGCTGCTGACGATGCTCTTCTGGGTGTTGAGATCTGATTGCCGAGACGCCAACTTGTCAGCAGTCCCTCGCTCGAGGGCGACGAGCTTGTCGATGATCGACGCGCTATCGAGGCCGCTCGCCAGACCGCTGAACGTGATTGGCATCTTCGGATCCTATCGGTGACGGGCGATTAACCGCGGAGGAGCGACAGCGCCGACTGCGGCAGCTGGTTCGCCTGCGCGAGGACGGCAAGGCCGGCCTGGCTGAGGATCTGCGACTTGGTCAGGTTCGCCGTCTCCGACGCCACATCGACGTCGCGGATGCGCGAGTTCGCGGCCGACAGGTGCTCCTGGGTGGACGCCAGGTTCGCGATGGTGATCGTCATCCGGTTCTGCGTCGCGCCGACCTTGGCGCGCGCGGACGACAGCTGCGTGATGGCCTTGTCGAAGGCACCGATCGCGGCGCGCGCGTTGGTGACGGTCGACAGGCTTGCCGAGGCGAGGTGCAGCGACGTCGAACCGAGGGTCGACGTGGTGAGCTTGGTGATGCTCATCGCGATGCGGTCGTTGGCGGTGTTCTTGATGCCGACCTGGAAGGTCAGGCCTGCGGACGCGCTACCGTCGACCAGCTTCTGCCCGTTGAAGTTCGTGACCGCGCTGATGCGGTTGATCTCGTTGCGGAGCTCCTTGAACTCGGTCTGGATGTAACCGCGCTCGTCGGTGCCGAGCGTGCTGTTGGCCGACTGGACCGACAGCTCGCGCATGCGGGAGACGATGCCCTGCATGTCGTCCATCGCGCCTTCGGCGACCTGGGTCATGGAGACGCCGTCGTTCGTGTTGCGCTGCGCCTGCCCCATCGAGCGAATGTTCGCCTTGAGGTTCTCGCTGATGCCGAGGCCCGCGGCGTCGTCGCCGGCGCTGTTGATGCGCATGCCTGACGACAAGCGGCCGATCGAGGCAGAGAGAGAGGCCTGGGTGCCCGCGAGGTTGCGCTGGGCGTTCATGGAAGCAGTGTTGGTGAGGACCGAGATAGACATCTGAAATTCCTGTTTGGGTTGCGGACCTTGTTGTTTGCGGTCCCGATATTCACTGGGTCGCCCACTTCACGGGTCGTGATAGGGCTTCTCGCGATCAGGTCGAGCGCGGGTCGAGCAACGAGACGAGGTGCGCGGTGACGGCGCGCGAGGCCTCGAGCGCTGCGCTCGCGTTGGCGAGTGAGCTAGCGGCGCCGACGCTGTCGACTTCGACGTTGCGCGCCACTTCCTGGGACAGGTGCTGCGAGAGCAGATCGCGCGCATTCGCCGTCGCATCGAGGACATTCATCGCGCCGCCCGTCACGGTGCGGGTGAGCCCGACCTGTTGAACGGCCGTATGTAGATCGGCAATGCCGGTCTGCAGCGCGGAGAGATTATTGGACGACAGCGCCGCTGCGACGCGCGCGAGGAGCGGTAGCACGTCGACACCGTTGGCGGCCGTCAGTCGCGAGCCCGGGATGGTCGCGAACGAATTCGCGTTCTCGCCGGCGGGAATCGCGCGGGCGAGCGCATCACCGACATACGCGCCAGTCGCGTCGAACGGTGGCGCGTCGGAGGCAGAGCCACCGAGCAGATATTCGCCGTTGGACGACTGCGTGTTCGCGGCGCCAAGCGCGCTGGCGAACAGCCCCTGGATCTCGGCGCCGAGCTCGGCGCGATCGCCGGCGTTGTAGCTCGCGTTGGCGCCTTGCACGGCGAGCTCCTGCACGCGCGACAGGATGTCGCCAATGCTGCCGAGTGCGCCGTCGGTCTCCTCGAGGCGATCGCGGCTCGCCTTGACGGCGGCACCCGTGCCCTCGGAGATCACCTTCCGGACCTTC
>JBBRBG010000068.1:0-40916 GCA_038206055.1 Haliangiales bacterium | reverse complement strand
GGACGGAGCGCTGCGTGACGGTGCCCTATGGGACGGGTGACGCGTCCTACCAGGCTGCCGGCGGGAGTCCGGGCATCTACAAGGTCGTCCACCGGTTCTACGAGTACATGGAGTCGCTACCGGAGGCGCGAGCGCTGCGCGCCATGCACGTCGTCGATCTGACGGAGGTCCGCGAGAAGCTCGCCGTGTTCCTCGTGGCCTGGCTCGGCGGTCCCAACGAGTACCGTGCGCGGTTCGGCCCAGTGTCCATCCCCGGGTTCCACGCGCGATTCGCGATCGACGAAGCGGCACGCGATGCGTGGCTCCTGTGCATGGTTCGCGCGGTCGACGAGCAGCCGTGGGCACAGGCCTTCAAGACCTACTTCATGAAGGCGATCTCCGTTCCGGCCGAGCGGGTACGCGTTGCTTCGGCGACGCGCCGCGCTGGCGCGTGAGCGCGCGGCCAGGCGTCGCGGCATACGCCGGGTACGAGATCCTGCCGGTCCGGCTCACGACCGCGAACGGCGTCATCGCGGCCGATTCGGCGCGCGTTCGCGTCCCGATGTGAACGACCGGAATTCCCCGCGCGAGCACGTGATCGGCGACGATCCGCCGGTGACAACGCCACCAGAGCGCCTCGGCGCACATGATCACGCAGGTCTCCCGCAGCGCGAATGCGACCGCCAAGATGGACTCGCTCGGATCGTGACCCGACTGCTGTCATCGGCTCGGCGGGCGACGAGCTCGACCGAGCAGGTGCCATAGCATTCCAGCTGCGGCGAGACACCACGCTCCGAGCGCCACGTATACGGACACGCGCGGGATCGAGCCCAGGAAGCCCGCGTCGACCACGCGTGACAGCCGGAACGTGCACACGGTGTACATCCCGAGCGGGAACACCGCGCCCCAGTACAGCGGATCGTATCGGAGCGGAAACCTGCGGATGCCATGCCGCCAGATCCCGAGGATCACGAGCATCGGGATCCACCAGGTGGCGGTCGCCCACCACATCCATGTGAAGCCGCGCACGAACGGGAGAATCTGTCCTAGCGCAGGCGACTGTGGTGCTGCCGCGACGAGCATCGTACCCGCGAGCGTCGAGATCGCCGCCGCACCCATGTTGATCCAGTACGGCGGCGCAAGGTCGGACGGGCTCATCGTGAAGAACGTGTATCGATAGAAGATCAACGAGATGATCCACAGGTACAGCATCCCGCCGCCGAGCCACATCGCCAGCGAGAACACGAGCGCGTGCTCGGCGTATGCACCGAGGCCGGGCGCCAGCTGCGCGCCCAGCACACTGACCGACTGCGCGGCGACGACGCTGATCAACCAGCCGCCGTTGATGCCGTCGGCGAGCGAGGGCTTCTCGGACTTGACCGTCAGGATCGCGAAGACCCCGTAGATCAGTACCACCCACAACGCGATCCCCACGAACCACAACACCAGCGCCGGCGTGAAGCTGCCGCCGACCACGAGACACTGCGAGCCCAGCACGCATGTCGCCGCCACGACCGTGAAGAAACCGACGGCGCGCGCGTGATGAAAGAGATCGGCGCGTACGCGCTCGCGGTGGCGGACAATCCGAGCGATCAACAGCATCCACAGGAGCGGGTAGAAGCCCAGATTGAGCGCAAAGAGCACCACGGCGATCGGGTGCAGGCCGAGGAGCTCGCATGCGAGCGAAACGATTCCGGTGGCCATCACGAGCGCGAAGTACGCCGGATGCATCCCCGCGAGGCCGCGGACGGGCGCTGCGGACTCGGTCATCGACGCAGGAACGACCTGAGCAGGCCGATGTTGAGCGCGAGGCAGCCTGCACTCGCCGCGAGGGCTGGCCACACCACACCGTCGTCGTCGCCGAGCCAGGCGTTCACCGTGGCCGTCAGCAACCACAGCTGGAGGACGACGAGGACGAGCACGAAGCACACCACGCCGTAGATCACGGTGAGTCGTTGCGCACGGGTCAGCTGGCGCCGGGTTCTCTTGCTCATGTCGTGGTCGCCTTCACACCGACCGCGTAGATGTCGTCGCCGGTGACCTCGAGCTCGATGATCGGAAGCGGTCGGGGAGGCGGGCCTGCAATGTTGCGCCCGGTCGCGAGGTCGAAGACGCCTTCGTGGCACGGACACCGCAGGATGCCCCGGTCGATCTCCGGGATGACCGCGCAGGACAGGTGCGTGCACTTCTGGCTGTATGCGAGGAGCTTGCCGTCGGGCATGCGGATCAGAAGACAGGGATCGTGGTCACCCGGGTACGCGAACATCGTCGCGCTGCCCGTGGGGAGCGCGGCCAGCGACGCGATCCGCATCCGACCCGGCTTGGGACGGCGGTCGCGCACGAGGCTCTTGGCCGCGATCCACGCCTGCCCGGCGACGAACGCGCCGCTGATCAGGACGAGGAACTTCGCGAAGTCGCGCCGGGCGACGAAGTTGGCCTCGGGGGCGTCGATCGCGAAGTCCTGACGCCACCTAGGCTGCTCGTCCATCGGGCGGCCGTCGGGCGCAACGGTCACGTCATCCGGATCACGCGTCGGCGCAAACCCCGCGTCTGGATCGGCGGCATTGGTCGGGTCTGGCATCGCTAGATCTCCACCTCGGCGAACGGATCGGACGTGTCGATCACGGGTAGCCGCAGACCACGACCATGCGGTCGCTCCTCCATCGCGGCCGTGACATCGATGTGCGCGGGCGCAGTAGGGCCGCGCGGCACCATCGCGTTGACGCGCGTGGTGATGGTCTGATCGCCGAACTGGAACTTGTTGATCGCCGTGGACCGCGGGCGCAACGCACGCACCTCCTCGCGGGTTCCGAAGAACAGAGCCTGGCTCGGACACACGGTCGCGCACATCGGCTTCTTCCCGATCGACGTGCGGTCGTAGCACATGTCGCACTTCATCATCACCGCGCGCTCGATGTAGAGCTCGGGCACCCCGAACGGACACGCGACGACGCAGTTGCCGCATCCGATGCAACGCGGCTTGCCGGCGCTCTGGACGACGCCGTCGGCCGTGCGCTTGATCGCGTCCGCGGGGCAGACCTCGGCGCACGTCGGCTGCTCGCAGTGCATGCAGACCACGGGCACGGTCTGCACCGACGCTGCACGGTCGACGTACTCGAGATGGATCATCGATTCGCCGCGATGCGTGTCGCACTCGGTGCATGCAAGAACGCACGCCTGGCAGCCGATGCAGCGGCTGGGATCGACGAAGAATTCGTGGTCACGAGGTACGGGCATGGCGGCTCACTGCTGTGGTTCGTGGTTCGCCGCGTAGGCGGGGGGAGCATCGGCCCGCCGCACGCGGCAGCCGCACACCTTGTACTGGGGAATCTTGCTGATCGGATCTTGCGCCGCAACGGTCAGCCGATTGGGGCTCTTGTCGCCGGGCCAGTGATACGGAATGAACACGGTGTCGGGACGGATCGTCGTCACCACGGACGCCCGCACGGTGATCGCGCCGCGACGCGTCTCGCACGTGGTCCAGTCGTTGTCGGCGATCCCGAGCTTCTCGGCGAGCCGCGGATGAAGCTCGATGCGCGGCTCCGGATACTGCTTGACCAACGGACCGATCCGTCGCGTCTGGGTGCCCGACAGGAACTGGCTGACAACGCGCCCGGTCGTCAGGAAGATCGGATAGTCCTCGGACGCGTCGTCGACGGCCGGCCGATACTCGCCGACGTTGAAGCGCGCCTTGCCATCGGCGAAGTAGAACGGCCCCGTACCCTTGGCCACCGGGTTGTAGCTTTCCGGTTCGAACAGCCGCGGTGTGCCCGGAGCGTCGGGCGTCGCCGTACCGGTCCGTGGATCGTGGCTGTAGCACGGCCAGAACACCCCCATCTGGCGCTCGATCTTCTCGTACGTCACGCCCGAGTAGTCGGCGATGCCACCCTTGCTGGCGACGCCGAGCTCGTCGAAGATCTCGCGCGGGCTCGCGAACGTGAAGCCGTGCGGGCGATCGAGCGCACGTGCGAGGTCCTGGATGATCTTCCAATCGGCGCGCGCCTCACCCGGCGGCTCGACGGCCTTGTTGATCTTGATGATCCGGCCCTCGACCTGCGTCACCGTCCCCTCATCCTCCTCCTGCAAGCTACCCGGAAGGATCAGGTCGGCGTGGCGCGCGGTATCGTTCAAGAAGAAATCGATCGCGACGAAGAACTCGAGCTTCTCGAGCGCGCGCGTGACGAACTCGTTGTCGGGCAGGGAGACTTTCGGGTTGAAGCAGATCGCGACCAGGCCCTTGATCTCGCCGGTGTCGATCTTGCGAAACATCTCGTACGCATCGACACCCGGGCCCGGGAGATCTCGCTCCTCGACGTTCCACACCGATGCGACGTACGCGCGGTGCTCCGGGTTCGAGATGTCGCGGAGCCCGGGGAGCTGCGTGCACTTCTGGCCATGCTCGCGCCCGCCCTGACCGTTCGCCTGCCCGGTGATCGTCGCATAGCCGCAGTGCGGTTTGCCGATCCGGCCTGTCGCGAGGACGAGGTTGATCGCGCCCAGGACGTTCTGCACGCCGTTGGAGTGGTGCTCGATCCCGCGTGCATGGAGAAAGAAGCTCGACTTCGCGGCGCCCCACAGCTCGGCGGCCTTGCGCAACGAGCGCTCGGGGACACCGCTCATCTCAGCGGCGCGTGCGAGCGGCCAGCTCTTGCAGTACTCGGCGACCGTATCGAACCCGACCGTGTGCGCGTCGATGAACTCGCGATCGATCCAACCCTGTTCGATCATCAACCCGAGCACGCCCGCGAACAGGGCCGCGTCACGTCCCGGGCGGACAGGAAGATAGAGGTCGCAGGTCCGCCCGATCGGCGTGATCCGTGGATCCTGAACGATGACCTTCGCGCCGCGCTCGCGCGCCTGCCAGATATAGTTCGTCGTGATCGGCGAACACTCGGCGACGTTCGATCCGGCGACCCAGATCACCTCGCTCCCGATCATGTCGTCCCACGGATTGGCGGCCCGATCGATGCCGAACGCCTTCATGTTCCCGGCGCCCGCGCTCACCATGCAGAGACGGCCGTTGTAATCGATGAACGGAGTCTTCAAGCAGACGCGAGCGAACTTGCCGAGCAGATAGGTCTTCTCGGTGGTGAGGCTCGCGCCGCTGAGGACGCCGATCGAGTCGTTGCCATGCTGCGCTTGCAGCCGGGTGATCTCGCGGGCGGCGTACGCGATCGCGTCGTCGTACGGCATCGCACGGAAGCCACCTGGGGCCGCCGGGTCGCGGCGCATCGCTGTCACGAGGCGATCCGGGTGCGAGCCCTGGAGGTAGCGCTTCACGCCTTTCGGGCACAGCATGCCGCGGTTGAACGGGAACTCTTCCCACGGCTCGAAGCCGATCACCTCGTTGTCGCGCACCTTGAGCTGGATCCCGCACTGCTGGCCGCAGAAGCAGCAGTGGGTCTTCACCAGCTTGTCAGGCGCACCTTCCGTGCCGCCACGGGTGCCTACGGACAGGTGCGGTCCGAACGCGTGCGTGATCGCCAGCTCGTCGACGGGAAGTTTCGCCATGGTTCAGTCCTTCTCGCTCGCGACCCAGAGGCTGCCTTGGGCCAGTCCGAACAGCGCGCGCCGGCATGCCGGGCAGATCTCCTGGTAGTGCGTGGCTCCACCCGCGGTGGTCTCGTACCGGAAGCCGAGCTCGCGTTCGACAGCGATCAGGTCGCGGATCATCATCGCGGACGCGAACGGCCGCTTGCAGCGTTTGCAGAGCGCCTGCTCGGTACGTTCGCCCTCGTCCTTGTAGAAGGCGACACCGAGCTGTGCGGGCCTCTGGAAGATGTGGAAGAACTTGCCGAAGGGGAGCCAGATCAGGGTCACGATCACCGTCACCGCGTGCAGGATCGCGATGAAGTCGTAGCCGTAGCCGCGCAGCCACGTGTAACTGATCGTCAGCATCAGGCCGGTGATGCTGATGGCGCCGAGCAGGACGAGCGGCAGGATGTCCTCGCCGAACTGCTGCACCGCCTGTGCTCCGCGATCGCGCATGCGCCGCCGGAACGCGAGCATCACGCCAGCGAGCACGAGGAACGAGGCCCACACGAGTCCATGGAACACAACGAACGCGACGACCGAGTCGACCGGGAAGTCGCCCGCCGCGAACCCGAAGACGTACGTGCGGTACGTGTCGAGATGTCCAGCGACGGTCTCGAAGTGGATCCAGCCCCACACGAGGGGAAACGTGATCGCGGCGGCGAGAACGCAGCCCCACATCAGCAAGAGATGGGTGAGACCGCGCATCGCGCCACGACGGAAGATGAAGCGATTGGCGGCGACGTCGACCACTGCTCTTCGCACGAGGCGGACGGCATTGCCCGGCAGTCTGCGAGGGGAGAGAAATGCGCGCCAGCCGCGCCGCCAGTACATCCGGGTGGGCGGCCGTTGCAGCCACATCGCGTAGCGGTACGTGATCCCGAACGTCGCGAACAGTGTCGCAAACGTGTAGCCGACGAGCGCGGCGTCGAAGTGCGCCAGGTTTCGCGAGCCGATCACGATCGAGGCACCGAGAGCGGCGGTGAAGACCGTCGCCCAGATGCTCGCTCGCACCGCGTAGGACGTCATGGGACCGAGCGCACGATAGACCTCCCCGTCGAGGATGTCGCCGTCGGTGACGCCTCGATGCCCACGTCGTGCGGGAATCGTACTGACACGTCGGTGTCGGCGATCTCGAAGATCCGTCCTGGGAGCGCGTAGGCCAACGGCTTGACTCCTCGGCCGCCGGCGCCGACGCTCCCCCCCCCCATGCGCACGCTGTCGAACCTCGTCGTCGTCACTCTCATCCTCGTCGCCGCTTGCGGCAAGTCCGACAAGTCGGGCGCCAGCGGCAAGGCCGCGTCGTGCTCGATGGAGTCGATGCACAGCTGCGTCGAGTACCGCGACGGCAACCTCGCCCTCGGTACCGAGTCGCTCGAGAAGCTGTGCTCCGCCGCGCTCAGCTCCGCGAAGTTCGCCACCACGGCGTGCCCGGCCGACCACGTGATCGCGAGCTGCAAGCGCGCCGAGGGCAAGGACATCTACTATGAGGGCTACGACATGCAGACCGTCGACAAGATCCAGAAGTCGTGCGCCGATGCCGGCGGTACCTTCGCGAAGTGATCTGTCGCTCGACGATGAAAGGTTGGATCTACCTATGAAGTCTCGCAAGCTCGGCAGCCACGGTCTCGAGGTCAGCGCGATGGGCCTCGGCTGCATGGGGATGTCCGCGTTCTACGGCGCGCTCGACGATGCCGAGTCTCGCGCGACGCTCGACCGAGCGCTCGAGCTCGGTGTCACGTTCCTCGATACCGCGGACGCGTACGGCCCGCACACCAACGAAGAGCTGGTCGGCGCGGCGATCCGAGGCAGGCGCGACAAGGTCGTGCTCGCCACGAAGTTCGGCATCAAGCTGGATCCGGCGAATCCCGCGGCGCGCACGATCTGCGGCACGCCCGAGTACGTGAAGGCGGCGTGTGATGCGAGCCTCGTGCGGCTCGGGGTCGATCACATCGACCTCTACTACCAGCACCGCGTCGATCAGTCGGTGCCGATCGAGGACACCATCGGCGCGATGGCGGATCTCGTGACGGCCGGCAAGGTGCGGTACCTCGGAATGTCCGAGGCAAGCCCCGAGTCGTTGCGCCGGGCGTGCAAGGTGCACCCGATCACGGCGCTGCAGACGGAATACTCGATGTGGACCCGCGATCCGGAGGACGGCGTGCTCGCCGCTTGCCGCGAGCTCGGCATCGGCTTTGTCGCGTATAGCCCGCTTGGCCGCGGCTTCCTGACGGGGCGGTATCGCTCCATCGAGGACTTCGATGCAGATGACTATCGTCGTCACTCTCCGCGATTTCAGGGCGACAACTTCGCGAAGAACCTCGCGCTCGTCGATCTCGTGAGCCAGATCGCGAAGGACAAGGGCGTCACGGCTTCGCAGCTCGCGCTCGCGTGGGTGATGGCACAGGGCGACGACGTGGTGCCGATTCCGGGCACCAAGCAGCGCGCACGGCTCGAGGAGAACGCAGCCGCCGCGGACGTCGTTCTCACCCGCGCGGACCTCACCAAGATCGACGAGATCGCGCCCAAGGGCGCGGCCGCGGGCGAGCGCTATCCGGCGACGATGATGAAGCTCGTCAACGCATAGCACCGTACTTCACGTGCGCCTGTTCGCTCCTTGGCACACAATCGGGCGATGAATCGCCGTGCTGGTCTCGTGTTCCTCTTCGTTGTCTCCGCGTGTAGCGCGACCCCGACGCGGCCCGAGCCCCCTTCGGGCGGGAGCAGCAGCCTACCAACCGATCCCAACTGTCCTGGTCCGGCACCGACCGCGACCGCGACTTGCGTCCAGGACTGCGGACCACCGGTCGCGCGAGATTCCGATCCGCCGCCGCCGTACCGCTGGCTCACCGTCTCGGAGGCGCAGAACCGCGAGAAGTTCGGTTGTCCGCGATGCCTGGACGGCACCACGCGCATCGCCACGCCCGCTGGCGAGCGAGAGATCAACTCCCTGGTCGTCGGCGACCTCATCTTCACGGAGACACGCGCCGGGACGCGGATCGCGGCACCGCTTCTGGAGGTCGTACGCGTTCCCGCCCCACCAACGCATCGGCTGGTGGTGCTGAGCCTCGCCGATGGTCGTATCTTGCGGGTGTCCAGCGGGCATCCTCTCGCCGTCGGTGGCCTGATCGGGCAGCTCGCGATTGGTAGCGAGCTCGACGGTAGCCTCGTCGTGGCTCGCGTCGAAGCGCCTCCGACCGATGCGACGACCTGGGACGTGCTTCCCGCCGGCGACACGGGGCACTACTGGGCCAACGGCGTGCGCCTGGGCAGCACCCTCATGAAGTAGCTACTTGGACGACTTTCCCTTTGGCTTCCCCGGGGCTGGCTTCACAACCTTCCCCGGAGCTGGCTTGCCGAAACTGCCGGCGATCGACTTGCCGCCGGGGCTCGTTCTCGGCTTGGCAGCCGCAACCTTGGGCTTCGCCGGTGTCACGACCGATGCCGATCCAGCGGCCACCGCGGTCGGAGCGCCGATGTCCGCGTCTCCGACCGCGATGACTGTCGCGTCCGCGACCGCCGCGTCGATGGACACCGCAACGCCTGACGACGTCGGGACCGCCGCGTCGATCTGCGCCGAAGCATGCTGCGTGCGCTCGTCGCTCGATAGGCCAAACGCGATCGCGGCGGAGCCACCCGCAAGCGCGATGACCGCCGCGCCGGCGAGCAGCAGGCGCGAGGCCTTGCGCGGTGCGCTCAGTGCGCGGACCTCGCGTGCGAGCTCGGCGACGCTCGCGTAGCGTGCGGTCGGATCCGGCGCGAGGGCACGGTGGACGATCGCGTCGACTCGCCGGTCGCTACCTTGCGGGCCGAGCGTGCTCGGTGGCACGAAGCTACCGAGCGGCAGCTCACCCGTGAGCATCTCGTAGAGGATCACGCCGAGCGCCCAGATGTCTGCGCGATGGTCGACGGCGTGAGCGTCTTTGCGTTGCTCCGGCGCGAGGTAGTGGAATGTACCCATCGCGACATTCGTGCGCGTGAGCGTGGGGATCGCGACATCGGCGCCGAGCTGCGCCAGACCAAAATCTGCGACCTTCACGTTGCTGTCGCGACCGACGAGAATGTTTGCCGGCTTGAGGTCGCGATGGACGATGCCGGCGGCGTGCGCAGCGGCGACACCGTCGCAGACCTGACCAAAGACGTCGACGATTTCGGCGAGCGACATCCGGCCGATCGCGAGACGCGCTGCGAGATCGCGGCCTTCGACGAGCTCGGTCACGATGTACGCGACGTCGCCTTGTTCTCCATGATCGAGGAAGCGAACGACGCGCACGTGCTCGAGCCGGCGCATCGCCTCGGCTTCGCGCGAGAAGCGGGCGAGCATCGCGGCGCGTTCGGTGCCCAGGCCCGGGCGCAGGACCTTGATCGCGACGTCGCCATCAGCGCTGTCGCCGCGTGCACGATAGACCGTGCCCATGCCACCCGCTCCGATCCGCTCGACGAGCTTCATGCCTGCGAGCGTCGTGCTGGTGAGATCGGTCTCGAGGGCAAGCTGCGCGCTCGGCGGTGCGCCATCCGCGGTGCCGAGGTGCGAGAGCGGAGCGGCGAGACCGCAGGCGGTGCACGCGAGCTGTGTATCGCCAACCGCGAGCTTCACGCCCGAACCGCAGGCGGGACACCTGACGTTCATGTGTCTCCTCCGATCTCGTAGTCGCGCAGCTTCTTGTCGAGCGTGGGCCGCGAGATGCCGAGCGAGCGCGCGGTGGCAGACTTGTTGCCATCGTTGACGACGAGCGCGGCGGTGATGCGCTCCTTTTCGAGCTTCGCGATCGCATCGGCGAGCGTACCCGGCAGGGGACGTCCTTCGTGCGCGCGCTGCTCGGGTGGCAGGTCGTCGACTTCGACGACACCGCCGTCGTGCAAGACCAGCAAGCGCTCGACCGCGTTGCGGAGCTCTCGCACGTTACCGGGCCATGGATAGCGATCCCAGAGCGCCTGCGCTTCCGGGACGAGCGTTGGTGGACGACGGCCAAGCTCCGCACCGAGGAGCTGGAAGAAGTGCGCCGTCAAGGCCGCGATGTCCGTCGCGCCGCGTGCCCGGAGCGGCGGGACGTGGACCGTGATCACCGCGAGGCGCCAGAACAGGTCCTCGCGAAATGCGCCTGCGGCGGACTGCGCGCGGAGGTCGCGATGCGTTGCCGCAACAACCCGCACCTCGACATCGATCGGCTGCTCGCCGCCGACGCGATAGAAGCGGCGATCGGCGAGCACGCGCAGGAGCTTTGCTTGCGTGGCCGTTCCGAGCTCGCCGACCTCGTCGAGAAACAGCGTGCCGCCGTCGGCTTGCTCGAAGCAGCCGCGCCGACGCTTGCTCGCGCCGGTGAACGCGCCTTGCTCGTGACCGAACAACTCGCTATCGAGGAGTGTCTCCGAGAATGCGGCGCAGTTCACCGCCACCCACGGTCCACGCGAGCGCGTGCCAGCTGCGTGATACTCACGTGCGACGAGCTCCTTGCCCGTGCCGCTCTCGCCGAGGATCAAGAGCTGGGTGCCGGCCATGCCCGCTCGCGCCGCCGCGTCGTGTGCGGCGCGCAAGCGTTTGTCCTCGCCGACGATCGAGGGTGACGCCAACGGTGTCGAGACCCGGCCTGCTTGCGTCCGCGCGACCGCGAAAGCGACCGCGGGTGCGAGCGCGGCGATTCGCGCGAACGTTGCGTCATCGAAGCTCGCGCGCTGCGAGTGGTCGAGGTGCAAGACGCCGACGAGGTTGCCGTCGTGGACGAGCGGCGCGACGACGACCGATCGCAAGTCATACGCGAGCACCGATCGAGCGCTCGCGAACGAGACGTCGCCCTGGGCGTCGTCGACGGCCAGCGCAACACGCTCGGTCATCGCGCGGCGGAGCAGCGTGGTCGATGCAGTCACCGAGCGGCTGCCGTGAACGCACAGCGGCTTCAACGCTCCGTCTCGCGTCGCGACCAGGCACGCGCGCTCGGCGCCGACATCGGCGCACAACTCGCCGAGCAGAGCCGCGAGTCCACCACGATCCGCGACGCCGATCAGCGCGAGCACCCGCACAGGATCGCGCGCGAGGTCGGCGAGCGAGCGCACGAAGCCGGCCGGTAGTCTTCGCGCCCCGTGCGCGGCGGCCTCGTCGGGGACGAGCAACACGCGATTGTCGCCGTCGCGATCGCCGAGGACATCGATCGGCGGATCGAACAGGAGTCGATTCGCTCCGATCTCGATCACCGCGCCGCCGCGCAACGGCACGCTCGCTTCTCGCACCACGACGCCATCGACACGCGTTCCGTTGCGACTCCCCAGGTCCTCGAGCTCCCACCCCCCGGACGTGCGGCGCACGGTCGCGTGCTTGCGCGACAGCTCGGTATCTGCGAGCTGCACCTCGCACTCCGAGGAGCGCCCGATCGTCGCTTCTTCGTCGATAGCGAACCGCACCAACGGTTGATCGTCGCGTAAGAGAATGAGGCCCGCCATCGAGAGAAACTCTGGCGACGAGTGTAGCGCAGCCGCGTTCATGCCGTAGGAGCCGCCGGACCGACGTGGCCCAAGAACTCGACCGCTGCGTTGCCGATCGCGCGATGACCGCCGCCGAGCGGAATCAGCCGCAACCGCGGTGCCGAGGTCTCGTGGTCCGCGGTCGGTAGCGGCGCAGCCGGGGCTGCCTGCTTCCAGAACGAGAGCGCGCGACCGCGGTTGTTCTCGCCATTCTCCACGAACTCGCCGGACTCGACGAGGATCGTGAGGCTTGGCGACTCTGGGCGTGACTCGAGAACTGCCCACGTGCCAGCGAGCGCGTTGTCGACGTAGTTGCCATCGGCGAACACGACGTCCGCGATCCGGACCGACGCCCCGCCCACCTGGAACTTCGCCGCCGCGAGCTGCTCGACCGCGCGGAGCACTCCCTTGCCACCGCGCGAGAACCCGATCAGCGAGACACGAACATCGAGTGCAGCCGGCGCCACGCCGACCGTTACCGCGATCTTCGTACGCACCTCGTCGAGGAACACGAGGAAATCACCGGGCGCCGCGTGCCCACCCTCGCATACGCGATCCGCACAACCCGCCTCCCAATGCTCGTTGCGCGACTCGCGAGACCCGAGGCTCGACGACGGCGAATCGGGCGCGACGTACACGAAGTTTCCATGCATCCGCGCGAACGACGCGATGTGTCGGGACTTTATTGCCGCTTCGTCGAACGAGCCGACTCCGTCCATGTAGATGACAACGTCGAGCGTCCGCGCCACATCGATCGCCGCCGGCACATAGACGAGGGTGTCGCGACCGCCCCCGACGCCGCGCAGCTTCCCGAGCCATACGTGACCATCCAGCTTCTTCAACTTCTTGAGCGCGGCGCGCACGGTCCGCGCTGTTCGTATGTCACCGCCGGCGACATCGATCGACGCGGCCCGCAGCTCGGCCGTGGTCGCCAGGATGACGAGCGACGTGACCAGGACACGCAGGTGCATGCCCTCGATACAGCAACGGGTACGCCAGCCCGAAGCCGCGTAGGATCGGGGGGTTGGGCGAGGAGGGGCGTCAAGTCGCTTTGCTCCTGCAAAGCCGCTTTACAGATGCGGGGCAGCTACTCGCTGAACGCCTCGGCGCTGTAATACTGGCTGCATGGACTTCGAGAAGCTCGGCGCGTTCTATCTAGGCTCGACGTACGATCCGGCCACGCGCACGACAGGCGACGCTGTGATGTACGACGCGCGCGACCTGACGACGCACGCGGTGTGCGTCGGCATGACCGGCAGCGGCAAGACCGGCCTGTGCCTCGCACTTCTCGAGGAGGCGCTGATCGATGGCGTGCCGGTGCTCGCGATCGATCCGAAGGGCGACCTCGGAAATCTCATGCTCACGTTCCCGGCGCTCGCCCCCCAGGACTTCGCGCCGTGGGTGGACCCCGCCGATGCGTCACGCGATGGGATCTCCCTCGAGGATCTCGCGGCGCGTACGGCCGCGCGCTGGCGCGATGGCCTCGCCGCATCGGGGCAGGGGCCCGACCGGATCGCACGGCTGCGCGCCGCGGGAGAAGTCGCGATCTACACGCCGGGTAGCGATGCGGGAATCCCGCTCTCGGTGCTCAAGTCGTTCCGCGCGCCGCCCGCCGAGCTCGCCGGCGATGGCGAGGCGTGGCGCGATCGCGTGGAGGGCGCGGTCAGCGGGTTGCTCGGGCTGGTGGGCATCGTGGCGGATCCGCTGCGGAGCCGCGAGCACGTGCTGCTCTCGCAGCTCCTCGACCGCGGGTGGCGCGATGGGAAGGACATCGAGCTTGCGGCGCTCGTGCAGGGCGTGATGAAGCCTCCGTTCGGCCAGGTCGGCGCGTTCGATCTGGAGACCTTCTTCCCGGCTGCAGACCGCACGCAGCTCGCGCTCGCGCTCAACACGCTGCTCGCGTCGCCGAGCTTCGCGGCGTGGACGACCGGCGTGCCACTCGATGTCCCGAGCTTGTTGTTCACGCCCGCCGGCAAGCCGCGGATCGCGGTGCTCTCGATCGCGCATCTCGGCGATGCCGAGCGGATGTTCTTCGTGACGCTGCTGCTGCAGGAGGTGATCACGTGGATGCGCACCCAGTCAGGTACTTCGAGCCTGCGCGCCCTCGTGTTCATGGACGAGGTCACCGGCTATCTGCCGCCGACCGCGATGCCGCCGTCGAAGAAGCCGATGCTGACGCTGCTCAAGCAGGCCCGCGCATTCGGCGTGGGCATGGTGCTCGCGACCCAGAATCCGGTCGACGTCGACTACAAGGCACTGTCGAACGCGGGTACCTGGTTCCTCGGTCGGCTCCAGACCGAGCGTGACAAGGCGCGGGTGATCGAGGGGCTCGAGGGCGCGAGCGCCGCGGCAGGCAAGGCGTTCGACAAGGCCGCGATGGAAGCCACGCTCGCCGGGCTGACGTCGCGCGTGTTCGTGATGAACAACGTGCACGACGATCATCCGATCGTGTTCCAGACACGGTTCGCGATGAGCTACCTCGCTGGTCCGCTGACCCGAACGCAGATCCAGCGGCTGATGGCGCCGATCAAGGCCGGCGCTCCGGTGGGAGTGACCACCGCACCCTCGGTGGCCGTATCTTTGGCGAAGGCCACCGCAGCGCCGAGCATGCGACCGATCTCACCAGGTGGCCTCGACGAGATGTTCGCCGCGGAGGCCGACCTCGGACCGGCGCTGCTCGGCGTGGCGAAGGTGCATTACACCCAGGCCGCCGCCGAGATCGACGCGTGGCGAGAGCTGACGATCGTTGCCCCGCTCGCATCGGATGCAGCGGGAGATCTATGGGAGCACTCGCTCGTCGTGGATCCGCGCCGGATGACCAGCCTCGGTCGCGAGCCGGCCGCCGGCGCCACGTTCGCTACGCTGCCGTCGGCGCTGGATGCCAAGGCGGTGGGGAAGCTGAAGGCAGGGCTCGAGGCGTGGATCTTTCGCGCTGCGCCACTCACGTTGTGGACCGCGCGCTCGCTGAAGTTGACGTCGATGCCCGACGAATCCGAAGCCGCGTTTCGCGCCCGCGTAGCGATCAAGGCGCGCGAGGGGCGCGACGCTGCGGTCGACAAGCTGAAGGCGAAGTACCAACCGAAGCTGGACGCGATCGCCAGCAAGCAGCGCACCGCGGAGCAGCGCGTGGATCGCGAGCAAGCGCAGGCCAGCACGGCGACCGCCGACTCTGCGATCTCGATCGGCGCATCGGTGCTCGGCGCGCTCTTCGGCAGCCGACGCGGCACGGCGAGCAAGGTGGCGTCGGCCGCACGCAGCGTGTCGCGCACGGCGGGTCAGCGCGGCGACGTGGCACGCGCCAAGGAGGCGGTGGATCAGCTGGCGGTGCAGCACGCTGAGCTCGACACGCAGCTCGCGACCGATATCGCCGAGCTGCACCAGGATCCGGATCCCGAGGTCGTGGCCGTCGAGCTCAAGCCGAAGAAGGCGGATACCGCGGTGACACGCGTCGCGCTGCTGTGGCTGCCTGCATAGGGCGTGGCCTGCTACGGCGATGGCGCTTGACTCGCAAGGCCATCGCGCTCACGCGCGATATGGCTATGCCGCGGCTACGGGCTTCGGCGCTGCGTGCACGATCTGATGAATCGCGGGCGCGGGGTAGCCGGCAAGTCCAAACTCCTCGCGAACCGCCCGAGACCTCGCGAAGTACACGTCCCAGTAGTGTTCGTTCGCCGCGAACGGCCGGATCGCGAGCACGGGGCCATGCGGAGTCCCCTCGATGAGCTCGATCACGGGGGCCGGCTCGGCGCGCACGTTCGGGATCAGCGCGACGCGAACGCGCAGCCGGCGGATCGCATCGTCGACATCGACGCTGTGGGCAAGCTGAGCCACCAGGTCGACGCGGCGATACGGATTCGCCGAGAAGTTCTGGATGCTGTCGCCGAGGATCTTGCTGTTACCGACCGTTGTCTTGATGTTGTCGGCCGTGTTGATCGTGGTGACGAACAGCGCGATCTCCTCGACGACGCCGGTGACGCCGCCGCCCATGATCATGTCGCCCACCTTGAACGGACGGAGCACGACCAGGAACACTCCTGCCGCGAAGTTCGCGAGCAGGCCCGACCACGCCATACCGATCGCGATGCCCGCCGCCGCCAGGATTGCAGCGAAGCTCGTCGTCTGCACACCGAACACGCCGAGCACGAGGATGAAGAGAACGAGCTTGAGGACGACACTGAGGATGCTGTCGATGTATCGGGTGAGCGTCGGCTCGATGTGGCGGTGCACCAGGCGCCCCTTCACCGTGCGCGTGATGACGCCGATGGCAAACCGGCCGCCGATCCACAGCGCGATCGCACCGAGGATCCTCGTACCGATATCGATGGCGACGGGGAGCGAGGTCGCAATGAGGTTGTCGACGAACGTGGGCTCAGCGGGGAGGGGCATGGCCCTTTGTACTGCCTGTCCCCGTGGAGCTTCAGGTAGTACGCCCTGATGCGCCTTGGGTCTGGGAGATGAAGTGCGACACTGGTCAGTGAATGTCCGCACCGGCAACCAGCTACGTGATACGTCCCGGCGGCTTCGCGGTGCTCTCCACCGAGCCCCGCATCCAGGCACGTGTCGCCGAGGCAGCCGGCGGCGCTGGGCTCGATTCCGTCATCGTCGATCATGCAGGCCAGCTCGCGACCTTGATCGCGAGCTGTCGTCCGCGCGCGATCGTCATCGACAGGGAGCACATCGACGCCGACACCGCGCTGCGTCAGCTCACTCGCGATCCCGGCATCGTCTCGATCCTGCTGGTTCCCGAGACCGCGGAGGTGCCACCGACCGGCGCGCACGTGGTCGTGTTCGAGGCCTCGCTGCATCATGCGCTTCAGCTCACGCTTCGACCGAGCCCGCCGGAGGCAGCGCGACCACAGTCGCTCGACGGACTGGTGGCGGTGTCGCTGCTGGGGGGGACTCTCGAGCTGGCTCTCGAGACCGCCGGGCGTCAGCTCGCGCTCGCGTTCGGCGTCGAGCGCGGATTGATCGCCGTTCTCGGTGACGCGGGTGGAGGCCGCACGTCCGATCCAAAGATGGGTAGGCACCTCGAGCGCGGCCGGATCGCGATGGCCGCCGAGGCGACCCTGCTGGCGATCGCCGCTGGTAGGGCAGGGCACTGCGAGAGCTATCTTGCCGTCCCCCTCGAGACGCCGCTCGGTACACATGGCCTTCTCGGGCTCGTCGCCGCAACGGCGCGGACCTACACGCCGGATGAACGCGCGATGTTGCAGGTCGTAGCGTCGCGGCTGGGTGCCGAGCTCGGTTGGCGCGCTGTCCACGATCGCACTGCCGACGAGCTCGCGCGGCTGGCGAGTGGGCCCGGTCTCGATCCACTCCTCGGGATCTGGAATCACCAGGCGATGCTGCACATGATGACGTCGCTCGCCGCCACCGCGACACGGGCCAAGCAACCGCTGCATGCGATCGTTGTCGACGTGATCGGTCTCCGCGGTATCAACACGACCTACGGCCTCGCCGTCGGCGATCTGATGCTGCGACGGATCGCGGAGGTGGCGCGCGCGCAGGAGCTCGAGCACGTGGTCGGGCAGTGGTCGGGAGATAAGACCATCGTCATCTTGCAAGGCGTCACCTTCGAGCACGCGCAGCAGGTCGCGACCGCCCTGCAAGCAGCGCTCGCGGCGCGTTCGATCGAGCTACCGACCGGCGAGCATGTCGTGTTCCCTGTCGCCCTCGGGATCGCAACGATGGATCCGCACGAGGAGCCGACCCAGCTGGTGGCGCGTGCCGCGGCGGCTGCCAAGCTCGCACCGACCCAGGGCCTCGCGGTCGCCGCCGCTCCATCGGGAATGCTCGCGCCCGCGCTGCCCCTCCAGCTCGAGATCCTCGACGACCCACCGATCGTCCTGGCCGGAACCTACCGGATACGCCACGAGATCAGCCGTGGCTCGATGGGTGTGGTGTACCGCGCCGACGATCTCGCGCTGGAACGACCCGTCGCGATCAAGATGTTGCGGCCAGACCTCGCGGAAGATGCCGATTTCATCGAACGCCTCCGCGCGGAAGCCGCCCTGCTCGCGCGCATCCAGCACCCGAACCTCGTCAAGATCTACAACTTCGGACAGCTCGACGGGGACTCCTACTTCGTGATGGAGCTCGTCGAAGGCGAGGGTCTTCAGGAGGCGATCGTCCGGCACGTCAGCGAAGGAACCAGACCCGCGCTCGGCGCGAACGTCGCCGTACTGGAGGAGGTCGCCTCGGCGCTCGACGCCTTGCACGAGCGGGGCATCATTCACCGCGACGTGAAGCCTGCGAACGTCATCCGCGATCCGTTCCAGGGACGCGGCGTCCTGGTCGACGTCGGCATCGCACATCGCACCGGTCGCGTCACGGAGTCGGCCGGGACTCCGGGCTACATCGCACCCGAGGTGATCAACGGTGGCGAGGCTACCGTCCGCTCCGATGTCTACGGTCTCGCGGCCACGGCGTACGCGATCCTCACGCTGGTCGAGCCGTTCGGGGATGGCGAGTCGGTTCACGTCCTGGCTCGCCAGTCACTCGGTCAACCACCGGAGCGCCCGTCGAGCTACGTCCCCGAGCTCGCCCCGGCAGACGAGATCATCCTCGCCGGACTACACCTCGATCCGATGCGGCGCCCGTCCTCCGCCGGTCAGTTCTCTCGCGCCCTGTCTGCGGCGCTCGCCGCCGTCGCACCCTCGCCGAGGACGACCCGCTCGCGCATCGGCGATTCCCGGGCCGCCCGGATCGACGCATCCAATCAGCCGCAGACGCGAGGCATCGTGTTCCGTTCGATGACGCGTGTCCTCGGTGTTCATCGATCGGCGCGGCTTCGCGCTTCGATCGGAGGCCAGGACCCCGACCTCGCGCAGACGTTGATCGACACCGCACCGCTGGCATGGCTGCCGACGGTGATGTTCGGAAGGCTGCTCAGGGCGGCCCCGGAGATCGTCGAGATGGATCCGATGCGCCTGGCTCGCGATCTCGGACGCGCGAGCGTTCGCGCTTCCTTCCGCAGCTTCTTCCCTTCCAGTGCCGCCACGCTGATGCCGGAGCGAACGCTGTCGGCGATCCGCAACGTGTGGGGCCGCTACCAGTCGTGGGCTACGATCTCGTCGATCCCCGTGTCGTCTACGGAGGCGATGGTCCGAATGACGCGAACCTTGCGCGACGCCCAGCTGTGCGCGTGGACCGGTGGCATGCTCGAACAGGTGATCTCACTTTCCGGCGGGCTCGCGCCGATGGTGGAGCACGAGGAGTGCGAAGCCCTCGGTCGCCCGGCATGCCTGTTCCGTGTGAGCTGGCAGCCCGCGGCCTGAGGCTCACACGGAGAGCGTGTCGATCAGCAGCATCAGCTCGTGCGGCAGCTGCTCGAGGTGGCTCTTGGACAGGAAGCCGTCTGCTTCGCACGACTCCGCAAGAACCTCGAGCTCGTCGTGCGAAAGCGCGGAGAACAGGACCACCGGGACGTGCGCCGTGTCGTACGTCGCCTTGAGCTGGCGGCACAGCTCGATGCCGGAGGTTCCCGGCATGTTGACGTCGGTGAGGATCAGATCGGGACGCCACTCATCGAGCGCGCTGGTCAGCTCGTTGACGCTGGTCGAGGTTCGCACCTCGAATCCATTCCGATTCAGCACCGCTGCGACCATGCGAAGCGTGGCCTCGCTGTCATCGATCAGCAGTACGCGCTTCAGTCTCTGCTCCACGACCCAGCGTACCACCCGTCACGAACGGCGTCGTCGAACGAGCCCACCGACGAACGCCAGCCCGAGGAGCCAGCTGCCGTCGGGACTGTGCGATGCATCGCAACAACCGCCGGCCTTTGCGCCACCGGCCGGATCGTCGCCACCCTGCAGCCCGCCGTCGTCGGGATTGCCGCCCACCGTGCACCCGACGTTTTGCGTCGCCTCGTCGACGGCGGGCGGCCGCACACCATAGATCGGCACGTCGCATCCGCGCTCCAAGGCTCCTAGATCGGGTGCGGCGCCCTCGTTGATGTTGGGGAGCACCACGGCGCGATCGATTGCCAGCGAGCTTGCGCCCAGCGACGGATCGAGCGGCGGCACCAGTGCGCGCCAGTCGGCCGGGCCGATCGTTGCCGCCGCGAACGTGCTCGCGTCGACAAGCACGCTGTGCGCGTCGAACGACGCGGCCGTCAGCACCTGGGCGAACGAGTTGTACGTGGTGCCGCTGGCGCCGTAGCCGTACTGGAACATCCCGTCGGGGTAGTAGCCGTTGTTGTCGATCGAGGCGGTCGGGATGCCAGGCAGATCCCAGCGCACCGCGTGCCCGTCGGGATCGAGGGTGGCCGGTCCGACGAACAGGTTGTTCTTCACGGTGAAGTACAGCGGCGAGATGCCCGCGCTGCACTGGAGCTCGCGCGTGCCGCGGACGATGGTGTTTTGGAGGATCACCGCGCCGACGGTGGGCGTGCCGCCATTCGAGTGCAACTTGAACGGCTCGTCGGGCACGTTGTAGAGCACGTTGCGCACGGCATAGCTCGGCCCCCCGTAGATCGGCTGGAAGCTGAGCGCCGCGAACACGTTCGTCATCCGATTGCGCCATGCGCGCGCGTTGCGCTGCGCCCCATCGAGCTCGATGCCGTTGTCGTACGACCACAGCACGTCGTTGCCGTAGAAGTCGACCGATCGCGCCCCGGTCTGCTCGCTCTTCATCGCGTCGCCGAACCCCGAGATCGTGTTGTGCGCGACGACATGGCCATCGCCGATCACCTGGATGCCGTCGTCATTCGCGTGCGCGCCGTGCACGATCGGCGAACCGTTGCACGCAGTGTCATCGGACGTGTACACGCACGGCCAGACGAGCCGGCCCTCCAGCAGGTTGTCGGCGATATAGAAGCGCGCCTGGTTCGCCTGCGAGCTGATCGCGGTCGTGACATCTCGGATGTGAACGCGCCGGAGCACGTTGTCGGTCGAGCCCGGGGTCTGCCACTTGAACGCACGCGACGCGTTCTGGAGCGTCAGCGACTCGACGTGGGTGAAGCTGCCGTAGACCTCGAGCACGTTGCAGCCGACGCAGTTGCCGCCGTCGAGGATCGTGCCATTCGTCGTGGCGCCGCGGATCACGATCGGATTCGTCGCCGTTCCGGACGCGTGGATCGCGAAGGTGCCCGCGTAGGTTCCGGCGGCGAGAGTGATCACGTCGCCCGCCTGCGCCGCATTCAACGCGCTGGCGAGCTGCGCGGCCGAGCTCACGGCTACCGCACGCGGCGTCGCCGGGTCCGCGATCGGAACGGGCCGCGTCTTGCCCATCACGGTCATCACCGCATCGACGGCACCATCGGCGTCGGTAGCGTGAAGCTCGATCTCGTAGCTGGTGTCGGGACGGAGATCGAAGATCGATCCCGCGAACTGTGGCGTCACCGTGAGGCCGGTGACGACCTCGGCATGAACGTGCTGCAACGGCAGTGCGGCCGACCAGGTGGGCATGCCGGCCTCGCGATAGCGCATCGCGACGACGCCGGTGAAGTTGTCGTCACCCGTGATCGGCAGCGTGACGCCGAGCGCGACCAGCGTGGGCGGATCGAGCATCGGGGTGCCCGGATGGAGGACGTTGTCGGCGAACGTGGGCGAAGCAACCAGGCACACGGCGACGACGATGGCGGATCGCATCGACGACAACCGTACACGTTACAACTCCGGCCCGCGGCGATTTCGTTCGTGCGATGCTCGAAGGATGAGACGCCTCCTCGCGATCGCGACGCTGTGCGCCGCCTGCGGTAGCTCGTCGACGAGCGAGACGCCCGATGGCGACGTCCTCCCAGAACCGGATGCACCGGGGACCACCGCGTCGCCGAACGGGAACCCCGATGGGTCGTGTGCGGCGGGCATTCCGGCGGCGGGCATGTCGGTCGATGTCTCGAATCCAACGTCGGTGATCGGCACCGGGACGCCGGAGAGCTGCACGTTCGCGGCGCTGAACGCCGCGGTCACCGCGGGTGGCGTCATCACGTTCAATTGCGGCAGCGCGCCGGCGACGATCGCGGTCACCGCGACCATGCACCTGCCGATCATGAAGAACACCGTGATCGACGGTGCCAACAAGATCACGCTCGACGGCGGCGGCACCACGCAGATCCTCCGGTTCGATAGCCCGAACTTCCAGGCGCTCGAGACGCGGGTAACGATCCAGCACATGGCCTTCGTGCGCGGCAGCGTGCCGGGCTCGATGCCGATTCCCACGGCGCCCGCACCCTGCTCGCAGGGCTTCAATGATGGTGAGGGCGGTGCGATCTACATGCGCGACGGCAACCTCACCGTCATCGATTCGCGATTCGAGAGCAACTCGGCCGCGCCGCTCGGACCCGATGTCGGCGGCGGAGCGATCCGGATGCTGGGCAGCAAGCACGGCCTCCTGGTCGTGAAGTCAACGTTCAAGAACAACCGCGCGAGCAACGGTGCGGCCATTGGCTGTCTGTTCTCCGAGCTCGACGTCTACGACAGCCTGGTCGATGGCAACACGGCGACCGGCCATGACGCGAACAACGACGACGCGACGAAGTGCAACGTGATCAACAACGGGCAACACGAGATCGGATCCGGCGGGAATGGCGGCGCGCTGTATAGCGACGGTGCCTCCACCGCGACGAATCCGGTCAACGTGGTGCTGTGCGGCGACAAGATCGTCACGAATGCCGCCGGGACGAATGCGTTCGGCGGCGGGCTGTTCTTCACGAGCAACAACTACGGCGGCACGCTCTCGATCGCGGACACCACGATGACGGGCAACACCGGCGGCCACTGGACCAACGTCCAATCCGGTGCGGTGACCAATGCAGGCACGGCCGTCGGTACCAATGCGAAGAGCATCACGATCTCGAACTCCATGATCCAGGGCGTCAACTGACCCGTCGCAACTCGGCTGACCGGCGCCCCGAGTAGCCATGGCCCGTGCGCCGCATGGCCATGCCCGTGAAACTACCCGTTCGCGATGTGGCATGGCGGGTGCGTGGTGGGAGGCCATGGCGACGATCCGCACTGCCTGCCTCACCCTCGGAGTTCTCCTGGGCTCGACGGGCGCCGCGTTTGCGCTCAAGCCGGGCGCGCACGCCGACCTCGCCAGCGCGAGCTGCCGGGCAGCCGGGCTCGGCAAGAGCATGTGCACGCGGATCGCGACCGAGGACTACGACGTCGATTCCCGCGAGTGGGAAGACCTCCGCGCCCACGCCCAGATCGATGATGGTCAGACCGCCTGCGAGGCCGCCGACGCCACCGCTGACCGGATGTGGACCCTCGGCACCGAGCTTCGCAGTGCGCTCGCGCGTGCCGCCGCTTCGCCGAGCGACACCACGACCGCAGCCGTCGACGCCCTGATCGGTCGCGCTCTTCACACCATCCAGGACAATTGCGCGCACGACGGCATGCCCAATCCACAGCACGCCTGGCTCTCGCTCGGCGATTTCTGCAACGGCACCGACACCAGCCCCGACGTTCAGGACGACGCGCTCGCGTGCGCGAAGGTCGAGACTGACGCGATGATGAAGATCGTCGCGCGGAGCGTCTCCGACGCGAGTCTCGGTTCAGCGCTCGATTCGCGCAGCTGCCCGCCCGCGCCGAGCTCCGGCGGCGGAAACCACAACAACGGCAGTCCGCCGGCGGTCTGTCAGGGCCGGTTTCTCCCGGGCCCGTTCGACGCGTGCAATTTCCTCGGGCGCGCCAAGGACTGGGACGGGATCGACCGCCGCTGGAATGGCGCTCGCGTGGCGCCCGCACTCCGCACCGCCTTTACTGCCGGGCTCGCCGGCGACCGCGCGATCGCGCCGATCTGCGGGGGCAACGAGCGCGTGCTGTCCCCGGCGGTCAGCGATCCGATCGTCAATGTCGCCGTCGGTGCACCCAGCTGCGGCAAGGCCTCGCTGTTCTGCCTCGGCAAGGCCGACGATTCCGAGAATCCGTTCGCGGATGACGCACCGGTGCCCGAGGACGGCGGCTGCAGCACCGGCGGGCGCTCCAGCGGCGGAGCCGTCATCGCACTCGCTCTGCTCGCCGTGACGCGACGCCGCCGCCGGATCTGATCTCCATCACCGCGGCCGCGTTACGGGGACGCGAGGACGTAGCAGACCACACGCTGTCCGACGACGAGCGGCGGCGCTCCATTCAGTGCGACGACGGCTTCGAGAATCTTGGTGTCGTTGCGCTCGACGGGGTCATCACTTCGGACGTTCTTGCGGCCCATTCGACGACCGATCTCCACGATCCCCCGGGAAACGCGTTCGCGCGCACGCGTCGTTGCACGCCAACGTCCGAACGGTCGCCGACGAACTGTGGCAATGCGGCGGGTTACGCTGATCGAGTTGGCCACGGCGCGTCTCCAACGCCGGCGTGCGCCCCAGGCTACAGCGTTCGACCGCATCCGACGAGGCCACTCCCGCGGACCGCATGCTGTAACCGCGCACCGACGAGGCGCATCGAATCGGTCTTGCCGCTTCCATCCAAGACCGCACGTAGCGTTCCGGTATCGACGGAGATCCGCGACAGGATCAAACGCGCCAAGCAGCGCTTCCATGCCAATGACAACATCGCTGCGTTTGTCGAGCCCGGCGATCTCGACGCGCTCCTCGACGAGGTGGCACTCAAGATGGAGGGTGTCCTCGAGAGCCTCGTGATCGACACCGAATCCGACCACAACACGCGCGAGACCGCCCGGCGCGTCGCGAAGATGTACCTGACCGAGGTCTTCCGGGGACGCTACGTGCCTGCGCCACCGGTGACCGAGTTCCCGAACGCCGCGTACCTGAACGAGCTCATGATCGTCGGCCCGATCTCCGTGCGCAGCGCGTGCAGCCACCACTTCTGCCCGATCATGGGCCGACTCTGGATCGGTCTGATGCCCAACGAGCACTCGAACCTGATCGGTCTCTCCAAGTACGCGCGGCTCGCCGAGTGGATCATGTGCCGACCCCAGATCCAGGAGGAGGCGATCATGCAGCTCGCCGAGATGCTGATGAACAAGGTGACCCCCGATGGCCTCGCGGTCGTGATGGAAGCCGATCACTTCTGCATGCACTGGCGCGGCGTAAAAGATTCCGGCGCCAAGATGGTCAACAGCGTCATGCGTGGCTCCTTCCTGAAGAACCCCTCGCTTCGCCGCGAGTTCCTTTCTCTCATCAACCTGAAGAACTGAGGCCGAGATGCTCGTCCGCTGTCTCTACGCCAGCCGCCCTGCGGTCCCCCTCACGCCAGACGTCATGGATTCGATTCTAGAACAGTCGCGCCGGAACAATCCTCGGCTCGGCATCACCGGGATGCTGTGCATGAGCGACGGCGCCTTCATCCAGGTCCTCGAAGGCGGCCGCGACGAGGTCTGCGACCTCTACAAGACCATCGTCGGCGACAACCGCCACGCCAACGTCCGGATCCTCGTCTACGAGGAGATCACCGAGCGCCGCTTCGGCCACTGGACAATGGGCCACGTCAACATCGCCAAGGTCAACGCATCCCTGCTCCTCAAGTACTCCGAGAAGGCGGCACTGAACCCGTTCGCGTGCTCCGGGCGCGCGACCATGGCCCTCCTCGAAGAGCTCGTCGCCACAGCCTCGATCGTCAATCGGGGCAGTTGAGCCGCGGCGTAGATGTGTCAGCGCGGTCGTAGCGTACCGAGCCCGCCATCGATGCCGAATACCTGACCGGTTACCCAGCGATGAGCGGGATCGAGTAGGTAGGCGATCATCGTGGCGACGTCGCTGGGCTCGCCGATCCGCCCGAGGGCATGCATGCCTTCGCTAGCTTTGAGCAAAGCCTCGTTGCCGACAAGACGTGCGGCGAGCGGAGTCCTCACCAGGCCGGGCGCGACCACGTTGACGCGGACGTTGCGAGCCGCGTACGTGGCCGCGGCCGACAGTGCGAGACCCGTGACGCCTGCTTTGGCGGCCGCAAGCGCGTCGTGGTTGGCGAGTCCCACGCGGGCAGCGGCCGACGACATCAGGACCAGCGAACCGCCGCCGGTGCGGCCCATCGCGGGCGCCACAGCTCGGACCACGGCGAACGCCGTGCGCAGGTTGGTGGCGATCACGTCGTCCCACTCCTCGGCCGAGGTCGCGTGGGCCGGTTTGAGCAAGATCGAACCCGCGAGGTTCACCGCGCCATCGATCCGAGCGTGACGCGCGACCACATCGTCGACCACCGCGCCCACCGAGGCGATGTCGCGCGCATCGACGGACACCGCGTCGCCTCCGACAATCGCCGCGAGCGCGGTCAATCGCGAGAGGTCTCGCCCGGCGAGCACGAGCTGGGCACCACCTTCCGCGAGGTGACGACACAGCGCCGAGCCAATTCCGCCGGCGGCGCCGATGATCAGGAACACGGGACGTGAGACGGCGAGCGGGGTGACCACCACCTACAGATGCTTCCCGGGGCTTTGCATTACATGCGGGCACTATAGAAACTGCAACGGACGGTCACGGTGGGCATCTCATCTCGGCAATGCCGACGAGGGATATGCTAGTGCGACAACTACAGCCCAGCGCATCGACATCGAGCGAACCACGCTTGACGCTCGTGATCGGCAAAGGCGGCGTCGGGAAGACGACCGTGGCTCGGGGGTTGGCCGAGCTGGCGGCACTCGGTGGCGAACGTTCGCTCGTCGTGGGCTTCGAGCCTCCGACCGGGCTGGCTGGCGAATCGGTGGCCTTCGACGTCGAGGTGGCAGATGGCGACGCGGCGCTCCGCTCGGTGGCTGCGGAGATCCTCGGCTCGAAGCGCCTCGCCGGGGCGTTGCTTTCTCACTTCGCGATCCGCAGGCTCGCGGCGATCGTTCCCGGGCTCCGCGAGGTCGCGTTGCTCGTTCTTGCCATGCGCCACGTCGACGCTGGTCGGCACGTCGTTCTCGATATGCCCGCGACTGGACACGGCCTGGCATGGCTCGACACCGTTTCACTGCTGCATGCGCTCGAGCCCAGCGGACGAGCGCGCGTGTTGATCGACCGACTCGAGACCAGGCTCGCCGACCGCACATTCACGAAGCTGGTCGTCGTCACCTTGGGCGAGCGTCTGGTGATGGCCGAGACCCTCGAGCTGTGCCGCGCGCTGCCGCGCCGGGCGGACCTCGTCGTCGTCAACTGTGTCCACCGGCCAGCAGCGCTGCCCGACGAAGTGCTCGCGACCATCGCAGGCACGCCGGGGCTGGCCGCGGCGGTGGCTTCGCTGAGAAGTTGGGCCGCACCAACCGATTTCGTGCCCGAGCTCGGCACCACGATGTGCCAGCTACCGCGCATGTCACACCAACCGACACCCGCCGAGGTCGTCATCGCACTCTCGCCACAGGTGTTCTCGTGAGCGATCATACGTGGGTGTGTATCGGGACCGGCGGTGTAGGAAAGACGACGATCTCGGCGGCGCTCGCGGTCACGCTTGCACACCAGGGGCGACGGACGCTCGTCGCGACGGTCGACCCCGCGCGCCGGCTCGGCGATACGCTCGGCCTAGCTGGGTTGGTTGGCCCGACGGACGTTCCGGGGCATCCCGGATTGGCGGCGCTCGCGCCGGACTCGTCCGCGGGCGCACACGCGCTGATCGAACAACTCCTCGCGCTCGCGCCCAGCCACCGCGAGCGTGTCCAGGCGAGCCCGCTCGTGGCAGCGCTGACCGGCGGCTTTGCAGGCATGCACGAGCTCGTAGCGCTCGTCGAGCTAGGCCGACTCGAGTCAAGCTTCGACGTCACGGTGATCGACGCTGCGCCGTCTCGTCATGCCATCGACTTGCTCGCACTTCCGGGCCGTCTGACCGAGGTGATCGATGGTCGCGCCATCGAGTGGCTCGGCGAGCTCGCCCGCGCGTCGCTCGAGTCCGGAGGTGGGTTCCGTGCGCGCTTGCTGCAGCGTGCGCGTCACTGGATCGTCCGCGCGCTGGCATCGTCGATCGGTTCGCGGACAATCAACGACGCCCTCGGGCTCGTGGCATTTGCCGCCGCGGTCCGCCCGGAGCTCTCGACATGGATCGGAGGGGCGTCGCAGCTTCTATCGCCCGCGCGTGCGCGGGTCGCACTGGTAACGACCGCTCGTCACGGTGCGGCCGATCAGGTCGACCACCTTGTCGCGGCGCTCGCGGAGGTCGGTCACAAACCGGCTGTGGTGATCGTGAACCGGGTGCCTGGCGCGTGCCCGCGCGTGCTCGTCGATCACCTTCCTGCAGCGTGCCGCGAGATCGTGGAGCTCGCTGCCGACGAGCTCGATGTCGCACGTGCAGCGACGCGCCTGATCGTAGCTCGCGCGGCGATGCGGAACATCCCTGCGATCGAGATCCCTGCCTTCCCGACCCACGATCCTCTCGCGGTTGTTTCCAACGTCGCCAGCGCACTCGCCCGCGGTTCGTGGATCTCTGCCG
The DNA here is from genome assembly GCA_038206055.1 of Haliangiales bacterium. Lineage (GTDB taxonomy): Bacteria > Myxococcota_A > Polyangia > Haliangiales > Haliangiaceae > JABFXX01. Next base: position 12,651 of record JBBRBG010000068.1, on the reverse strand, counting down.
CCGCGATCACTCGCCCGAGCGCACCGAAATGGGTCGCGGCCCGGCCGTGACCTCGCGGGTAGCCGTGATCGGCGGTGGCCTCGCCGGGTTGGCGTGTGCGGGCGCGCTGGCTGACGCCGGATTTCGCGTGACGGTATTCGACAAGGGGCGCGCGGTCGGTGGTCGAACGTCCACTCGCTGTGAGGGTAGCTGGCGCTTCGACCACGGCGCACCGCGACTCGAGCTAGGAGCGCCCGAGCTCGCCGAGCTGCGCGCGTCGTGGCAGACCGCCGGCGTCGTCGTGCCGTGGCATCCGCGCATCGCCGAACCCGGCGGCTCGAGGGATCGCGCGACGTGGATCGGCAGCCCGGGATCGAATGCGCTCGCAGCGTATCTCGCGACACGTGTCGACGTGGAAACCAGCGCCCGGGTCGTTTCGATCGCGCGGCGGAGCGGCTGGTGGCTCGAAGTCGCACGTGCGTCCCGCGACGCGTTGCTCGGACCCTTCGATCTCGTCGTCATCACCGCGCCAACGCCGCAAGCGGTCGCGTTGCTCGCGACGACCGGTGCAGACGCTCTCGTTGCCACGCTAGCCTCGGCCAGGTTCGTGCCATGTCTGGTGGCTATGATCGCGATCGAAGCGAGCAGCATTCTCGACGAGCTCCGCGACACGACCGGCCCTCTTGCCTCCGCCCACCGGCTCGACCGCCGCCCGGGATGGATGGCACCCACCGGCGTCGAGATGTGGGTCGCGCACGGCAGTGAGGCGTGGAGCGCGGCGCGCCTCGAGGATGTACCGCAGGACGCGGCCAGCGCGCTCGCCGAAGCATTGACGAAACATGTCCCCGGTCGGGTGATCCATCTTCGCGGCCATCGCTGGCGATACGCGAGGGCGACGACTCGGATCGACGCACCGTACGCGTACGATGACGTGCTTCGACTCGGAGTCGCAGGTGATGGGTTTGCTGCAGGTACCGGCGCCCCGGCAGCGAGCCGAGCCCTGCTCTCGGGGCTCGCGCTTGCCGCCCGAATCGTCACAGCGACGGGTCCTGCACACCGCTAACCTGGTCGCAGGGGCCCCTGCGGCGGGGCCGCAGCGCCACCCTTGACCGGTGTGGCCGGTCACGCGAAGATTGCTCTTGCGCGAGTCGGTGCTGTGGAGGTGCGGTGATGAGACATTTCGCTCTGCTCGTTTGCCTCGGTGCGTGTGGTTTCCGTGCGGGCGTGAAGCCGGATCCGGACGCGCCGCCGTCTGCTCCCGACGTGCCGGTGCTGTTGGATGCGCCCACCGATGTGCCGGGGGGCTGCACGACATCGTTCTCGAGCCTGATCAACACCTGCGGCGTGGCGGCGGGCGGACCGATCTCGTTGACCGATCCGGCGAACTGCTACGACTACAACACCGATACGCACGCGCTCGGCTACTTCAAGTGCGACGACAACGGCACTCACTTCACGCTGCCCTCGCCGACGTTCCATTCGCAGAGCGGCATCGACTTCGTCCTCGTCAGCGCGTTCAACCTCGGGGCCGGTACATCGCTCGTCGTGACGGGAGCCTCGCCGTTCGCCGTGGTCTCGCCGGGATCGGTGACGGTCGCCGGTGATCTGCGCGTGCTCGCGGGTCGCCGCACGGGAGCGCAGTGCATGACCAGCGCGGGGTTGAACGGACTGCCGAGCGGCAGCGGCGGTGGTGGCGGCGGCGGCGGCGGCTTCGGCGAGGCGGGCAAGCTGGGCGGGAACGGTCAGGCAAACGGCGGCGGCGGCGGCGCGGCGGCAGCGCTCCCTACCTCGCTCGTCGGCGGGTGTCCCGGCGGTATCGGCGGGCAGGGCAGTTCCGGAACCCCCGCAGCCGGCGGCAGCGGCGGCGGCGCGTTCTATATGGCCGGGATCTCGATGATCACCGTCAGCGGTACGATCAACGTCGGCGGCAGGGGTGGCAACGGCGGCTCCGGCAACAGCAACAACGCTGGCACCGGCTACCGCTGCGGCGGCGGCGGCGGCGGCTCGGGCGGCATGATCTGGCTCGAGTCACCGATGCTCGCGGTCACGGGCGTCGTCGCGGCGAACGGCGGCGGCGGCGGCGAAGGTTCCGGCAACGCTCAACCCGGCGCCGACGGTGAGAACGGGAGAACCTCCGCGATGCGCGCGCTCGGCGGCAACGGTAACGATCCGACCGGCGGCGACGGTGGCGCGGGCGGCACGGTCGCGATGGCACCGAGCCCGGGGACGTCGAGCACCGACGGCGGGGGTGGCGGCGGCGGCGGCTTCATCAAGCTCACGGGTACGCGCAGCGGCGGTGGCGTTGTGTCTCCGACGCCGTTCTAGAGTAAGCATCACGATTGGGCGAGTGTGGCTACGGTCCCCCGTAGCGCGCGAGTCCAGCTGGCCCCAGCAGCACGTACCCATCGGGGTCCGCCCACACGAGCCCGTCCGTGCGCATCAGGTTTCTCGCGTTCCCGTTGTCATGACTCGCGAGGAGATCGTTCGACCGACGACCCTTCTCGGACAATCGACGATGCGCGCGGCCGCCCCGCGACGCCTCAATCAGTAGCGACGGTGGTCACTCGCTCGTTGCGAGCGTTGATCGCGGCGATGATCTCGGCGGCCGTCGCATTGTCGCCGGGGCCCGAGGAGATGTGGTGCCAGAGCACGCGGCCATCTCGTGCGATCACCAGCGCGCCGCCCTGTTGCAGCGCACTCCCCTGGGTCCTTCCCTGGCGAAACCCGCGGCGCACCGAACCTACCGTGCGACGCAATGCTCCAGGCGTTAGCACGGTGCGCAGCCCCGATCGGAGCTCGGCGGCGCGATACACGGCTAGCGATGGGTCCGTGTACAGCGGGCCGTCATAGCCCGTCGTGTCGCGAAACCCTGCGATGAACATCGGTGCGCCATTGCCGATGACGTTGAGCGACAACCCGGCAGCGCGCAGTGCGTCAGTCTCGTGGTGCAACTGCACCACGTGCTCGCGGCAGTGCAGTCAACCGAAGTGGCGGACGAACACCAGCACTGCAGGCCCCGCGCTCCAAAGCGTGGACAGCAGGACCGACGCCCCGGTCTCGTCCAGGACGGTCATCGCACCGATGGTTTCTGCCTGCATAGCTGGTGAGCGTTGGATGGTCCGTTGCCTACAACGTTACGCGGCGTCGACGGAACGAAGTCCACTACCGAGTCAGATCGGCGGCGAGAAGCTTCCGCCGATGATCGACTGGCCCGAGACATTCTTGATCACCCCAACCCCGCCGCCGCCGCCGCCGCCGCCCTTGCCGGAAGCGGCCGCCGATTGCCCCTGCGCGGTACCGATGGCTCCTGCACCGCCCGGTGCTCCGGTGGCTCCGCCCGCGCCTCCGAGGCCGATGATCGCCGCGCCGGTGGACTCGTTGCCGTCGCTACCACCGACGTTGGAATCAGCGCCGCCTCCGCCGCCTGCACCGTTCGCGAAGACCACCGCACCGACACCGACTGCGATCCCCGTACGCCCCCATAGCGCGATCATCCCGCCCGAGCCGCCCCCACCGCCTCCGCCCTTTCCGCTGGGCGCGCCATCGCCTCCCGATCCCGAAGCATCGATCCTGCCATCGATGATCAGCGTCGTGTTCGCAAGCAGGTAGACCGCACCGCCACTATCACGACCGCTCCCACCGCCGCCGCTCGCCGTACCTCCGTTGCCGCCACCACAGCCGCCGCGCAGGAACGTCGGCGTCACCGCAGAAGTAGCTCCCCCGCCTTGTCCTCCACCCCCTGCACCGCCGTTACCACCGGGCGTCCCGAAACTCCCGCCGGCGCCGCCACCCGCGCCGTTGTTCGCATTCGCCGCGTTACCCGGTGCGGGACACCCGGTGTAGTTGGTTCCCGCTCCAGTCCCGCCACCACGGAAGGAGGATGCGTCGATCGCGCCGAGCGTCGTCACGGTCAAGGCGCCCGACGTTGCAACCAGCACGAGCGGCCGGGAGCCAGTCGCTCGGAGGAGACCGTTGACGGTGACGGTGGTCCCGGCGACGACGCAAAGCTGCGGCCCTCCTGTCGGCGTGAATGTCTCGCCGGGGCAACTGCCACCGCTGGTGTCGATCGTGGTGGCGCCGAAGGTCAGAGCGGAACCGGGCAACGTCGTCAGGCAGACGATGAAGTTGCCCTCGCCGAAGCACAGGCCGCTCGGTGGCGCATCGGTGGAGGGACCGTCGATCGCCGAGTCGGCGCCGATCGTATCGCCCCCCTGCAGACCGTCGACAGGCTCGCCATCCCTCGGTGCAGCCGTGGGCACCGAGAACGAGCACGCTCCCAGGGCGAGCAGGGATACCAAGGTACGCACCTCTCGAGTGTACGCGCTCGTTCGGGCAATGAGGCCGGCGACGCGAAGATCGGCAGCACGCGCGCCGAGAGCCCGATCACCAGCGCGCGCTTTTCGCGCCCGTTCTCCGGGCTTCGGTCCGTTGCGACGCTGACCGCACGACTCCGGCCAATACCTAACGACGGCCAAACAGGACGAGCGCCGCCGCGGCGGCGATCGATCCTGCGACCGTGAGTGCGAGCCGCATCCGGCGCTTCGCGCGCTCGTCCCTCGCGGCGGCGAGCGTATTGGCGATCCGCGCTCCGGCCCCGTACGCCGAGACGTGCGCCTGCACCCGTGCGATCCGCTCGAGCGTCGGGAGGTAGCCCCGGCGCGCGATCTCTCCGGCGGGATCGCGTTCGGCGCCGAGGGATCCTTCGAGATCGCCCGCGTGGAGGACGATCGCATCGAGCATCTGCAGCGCCGTGATGCAGCGATCCGGATCGTATCCGGCCGCGATGCACAGCTCGATCGCGTGCAGATCCGCGTGAAGCTCGCGCTCGTGGTTCGCGATCGGTTCGTCGAACATCGCCGCACCACGGTATCGCCCGGAGACGTGGCCGAGGTGATGGTGTGCGAGCTCGTGCGCGATCACGAACGCAGCGGCGGCATCATCGAGCAGGTATTCGAGCAAGCGGCGCGAGATGTAGATCGTGCGGCCCGGCGCCGTGTACGCGTTGGGCTCGTTTGACAGGATGACGATCGTCTCGAACCGATCGTGCTCGGGAAGATTGCGCTGCAGTTGAGCCGTGACCCGGCGTGCGCGGTCGACCGCCCAGCCCTCCCTCTCGACAACGAGCTGGGCCTCGATCTGCTTCCGCAGGGGATCACGCCACGACATGGTCCAAGCGTAGCGCGCGCGGCCTTCACGTGCGGCGCCGAGGCAAGGAGCTGTTGGTTGGCCCCGAGGGGGCGACCTGGCGCTGGACGACTGCCGCGTTGATCGCTCGCGGACCTCGTTCGACTCACCTCGGTCCTGTAATGTCCGTGCGTGCGCGAACTGCGGGGAAGTATCATTCTGGTTGCCATCGTGACAGCCGCCTGCGGCAAGGGTGGCGCACGCATCGTGAAGACGAGCGTCGTCGACCGTCCACGCATCTCGCAGGGCGTGATGGCGCCGCAGAACGTGCTCCTCGTCGACGTCGAATGTGCGGCTAACACCCAGTTCGAAGGTCGCCTTGTCACGGGAAATCCCGAGAGCGATCAGACCGATAAGTTCAAGGGAACGACGAATAGCGAAGGTCACGGCCAGGGCGCACTCGAGCTCACGGGCTACCAGTTCGCGAAGGTCACGGAGGTCGAGATCCGCTGCGATGGCAAGGCGGCCAGCGCCCCGGTCTCGCTGCCGCTGACGCTACTGTTCAACGGGAACCGCGCGCTGTGTTGGGGCACATCGTGTGAGGTAGCGGTGACCACGTCGCGCGAGTTCGCCGTCTTCAAGGGTGGAGGGCCAGATCTCGATGGCTTTACGTTCGCCGGTCAGTCCGCCGTGGTGGATGGCACCGACAAGATCCTGCGGACAGAGCCCCCGGGTGGGACCGCGAAGCTGCGCCTCGATCAGCTCAATACGTCGCTGCGCATGGGGGGTGTTCTCACGGTTCGGAGCCACGGCAAGACTGCCGAGGTGACCATTCCGGAGACCAGCTTCTTTGTCTACACGGAGCCGCTCGCGCGCGCATACGTGAAGCGGATCGAGGCCGAGCTCGCCGGTGCAAAGCGTGCCGCTGCCCCTCCCACTCGGTCGTCCGGCGTCCTGCACCTCGGCGATCATCTGTACCCGATCGGAGACGTGGCGACGTCGCTCGGTAACATCGAGGTGCTCGCGGTTGCGACGGAGATCAAGACGGGCAGCAGGATCCGCACGATCAACTGCGGGACGTATCGCGGCGCGGGCGGCGCGAGCTCGTCCTATGTCGTCTACCTGATCGACTCCGACGTCACGGTCTACGACGTACCCACCAAGACGATCCTGGGCACCAAGACGTTTCGGGGCACTGGCTCGTGTCCGAGCAGCTTCCTCAGCGAAAATGGGCAGCAGGGCAAGGGCGGCGGCTACGCGAAGCCCGACCAGATCGAAGCGTACGTGTCGACGTTCGTGAAGTAGTACGCGACCATCGACGGGGTTTGCGTCCGGAAGATGCAGCGAGGTCAGTGGGCGGGAGCGCGCTCGGGAACGGTGCGCAGGGGGGGCAGGTGGTTCGGGCGCCGGAATAGGACGATTGTGCTGCGCGTACACCGTTGCAGTGCACTGCACCCTTGCCGTTGCCTCGCTCTGCGGGGCGTTGCTGGTGAGCCTCACCGGTGAGGCCGCGGCTTCCGACCTCGCCGAAACCGCGCGCTTTCTCGCGGGCAAGGGCGTCGCGGCAGACTCGAAGCTCGCCGAACACGCTCGCACCCAGTCCTACGCAGACTACGCGGAACAGCTAGGGGCCGGCTGGAAGCAGTTTCAGCAGCCGAACCTCGAGCGCATGCGGATCTGGTGGACGGACCGTGCCCCGGCGAAATACTCGACCGTGTTCTACCCGTTCAGCGGACCCGACATCGGGAATGCGCTGGCCGTCTTCCCCGATGCCGACTCCTATCTCATGTTCGGTCTCGAACCCGCAGGGTCGATTCCGGACTTGCAGGCCATGGGGGACGAAGCGATCAGCTCGGGCTTGACCGAGCTCAAGGCGTCGCTGAGTACGATCCTCCAGGTGAACTACTTCTTCACCAAGGCCATGGAGAAGAAGCTGGGCAACGGATCGTTCAACAGCGTGACCGGCCTGCTCATGTTCTTTCTCGCCATGAGCGATTGCGAGGTGACGGGTGCGAGGAGGATCGCCATCGGCAAAGGCGGGGTCCTCGTCCCGGGAACGGCCGCGGACGATTCCGCGAGCGGACGTTCCCGCTCTCGCGTTCCGGGCGTCGAGATCACGTTCCGGGGAACCGGCGGCAAGGTGAAGACGATCCGCTACTTCATGGTGAACGTCGCGGACGCCAACCTCGCGAAGAGCTCGCCCGACTTCCTCCCGTACCTCAAGAGCCAGGGACGGTTCGTGACGATGATCAAGTCGGCGTCGTACCTGATGCACAAGGAAGGCATCGAGGAGCCGGCGCACTTCGAGCAGATCCGCTCGCTGATCCTCACGCAGAGCGATCTTGTCGTGCAGGACGACTCGGGCGTGCCGCTCAGACTGTTCGCGCGCGACACGTGGAAGCTGAGGTTTCACGGGAGGTACGAAGCGCCCACGCCAGAGTTCGGCAAGCACCTGCAGAAGGACTTGAAGGCCGAGATGCAGAGGAACTCGACGGGGCGGCTCCCGTTCAGCTACGGCTACGCCTTCAAGCAAGGCGAGTCGAACCTCATGACCGCGGAGCGAGCTCAGTGATCGGAAGGAGTTGACATGCGCGAGGCAAGACAACGGTGCGTGGCGAGTCTCCTCGTTCTCGGCTCGGCAGCGTGTGCCGTCCAGCACGAGCCCGGGGACATGACTCCCGTCGCGAAGAGCATCACCATCTACAGTGCCGGCGGGAGCGTGGTCTCGGGAGTCATCGACTCCGCCGCGCTGCAAGCTCGCAGGCTTCGTCTGCCCCCGACCGTCACGGCCATCAACCTCTCTCAGGGCGACCAGAGCTTGAAGTGGTTCACCGTCCAGGCCATCCAGGACTCCAAGAAAGAGGTGACACAGAAGCTCATCGGGCTTCCTTCGCTGCCCCCCGGAGAGCTGAAGTTCAACTACGCGTTGCCCGATATCACGTGGTCCCTCCAGCTGAAGGCGGAGATCACCGATGCGAAGTCCGCGAGCCTCCAGCTTCTGGCCGCGGTCAACATGGACGCGAGCCAGCCGTATGAGAACTGCGACGTCACCCTGGTGCTGAACAACGCGGTGAGCGTGGAGAAGCTTTCAGGGTCCACATTCAAGCTGAGCGCATTCGACCTCTATCCGCATCGCAACATCACCTACAACCTCGGCAACAAGGTCACGGACTATTCGTTCATCCGCGAGTGGAATGCCTATGCGGGCAAGGACGAGGTCCACGTCCTGCTACAGGTGAAGAACCCCTTCTCGGTCGATCTGAATCAGACCAGCAGCTCGGTCGAGGCCAACCAGATCATTGTCGAGTCGGGCACCATCCGCAATCAGAGCCGGCAAGGCGAGGTGGTCTCGCTACCGGCAGGCATCGACGACACGATCTCCACCTTCCGTGCGGTCAAGATCACCGAAGCGACCGACAAGAGAGCCTTGCCGTTCAATCACCGGATCTCCTACGAGATCATCAATCGATCGGACCAGGAGAAGACGCTCCGGCTCGTGACCTTGCGGGTCATGGGCAACGAGCACCGCTCGGTCTATCACTTCACGGAGCCGCCCGACGCGACGCCGGAGAACACGCTCGTCTGGATGCTCAAGCTCGCGCCGGGCAGCACCCATACTCTGGAGTACGACTTCGACGCCGACATCAAGGATGTCGAGGGCGAGAACGGATTCGAGCAAGGAGGCTAGAGCGGCCCTCACGCCGCTCTCGGAGTTACGCCCGGGAGCGCGAACCAGCGCCATTGCCAGCTCGTTCCCGCCGTGGTCCAACAACTTCATGGCAGTCGCGGAGCCCTCGTTCACGCTCGAGATCCACGAGGACGCATTCGACGTGCGTCGGTACCAAGCGCGTGTGGTCGCGGAGACGCGGGTCACGGGCAGCTCGTTCGACGCGGCCGGCAACGAGGGATTTCGGAGGCTCGCGGGCTACATCTTCGGTGGCAACCGCGTCCGCCAAACCATCGCCATGACCGAGCCCGTCGGTGAGCGCCGCGACAGCCGGAAGCTCGCGATGACGGCGCCCGTGGGTGAACGGTCCGTGGATGGTGCATGGGTGGTCACGTTCACGATGCCGCTCGGGGAGACTCTCGAAAGCCTACCGGTACCGGACGACGCTCGCGTGACCCTGTCCGAGGTGCCGGCGGCCCGGGTCGCGGTGCACCGGTTCTCGGGCAGGTGGACGGACGAAAAGTACGCCGACAAGACAGCGGCGCTGCGCGCGTGGATCGGTGCACGGGGCCTCGTCGCGTTCGGAGAGCCCGAGGTCAATCGCTACGATCCTCCGTGGATACCGTGGTTCCTGCGGCGGAACGAGATCTGGCTGAACGTGGTTGGATGAGGTCGGTAGAGCGTGGGCCGTGCACGATCGCCGGACAACACTTCGAACAACGCACTCTGACAGTCTGAGATTACGAGATGGTCGGAGGCGAATGCCGTCGCTAGACAGAAGCGAGGAGGGTCATCATGAAACTCGCGCTTCGCTTCAAGGGAATGGAACGATCTAGCTCCGTCGTGGAGCACGCACCCAACGGCCCCGAGGAAGGCGCCGACAAGCGGTGCCGAGTCGAGGTCTCCGGGCCCCTCGGCACGCCGTCCAGGGCCAGCGGAGCTCGGACATGAGCAGCGTGATCAACGCGACCACGCGGAGGGGGGCACGCCCCATCGATGTCGATCAGCTGACCAGCCAGATCCGGTCGTTGATCGCTGTCGAGCCGAATGACGAGCCACTCGTGAGCTGTTACCTGGCCTGCGCTACCCACGCGCAGGCCAGCGAGGTGTTCGAGCAACGTGCTCGCACTCTCGTGGGCGTCGGGGGCGTCGTCGTCGACGAGGCGATCGAGCGGGTCCGGAGCTACCTGGCGACCGAGCTCCACACCGGCACCCGCGGGGTCGTCGTGTTCGCACGTGGGGGCGCACGACCGGTCTTCGTGGCCATGCAGTTTCAGGTTCCCGTCCCCGATCACCTGTCGGCAGGCGCCACCCCCGACATCTATCATCTGATCGAGCTCAAGGACACGTACCACCGCTACGTCGTGTTGATCGCGTCGGCGCGGAGCGCGCGGATCCTCGAGGTCAACCTCGGGGCCGTCACCCGCGAGGCGTGGACCAAGCGGCCCGAGCTGCGCGAGCGGGTCGGGCGAGAGTGGACCCACGAGCACTACCAGAACCACCAGCGCGACCGAGGTCAGCGCTTCGTGGACGAGAAGATCCGTATCCTCGAGAAGCTGATCGCGGCGAGCGAACACAGCCACCTGATCCTGGCCGGCAACGCTCAGCTGACGGCGCTGATCCGGAATCAGCTGCCCGCGCACCTCCGGGCAAAGCTCGTCGACAGCCTTCCGATGGCAGCGACAGCCTCGACCACGGACGTCGTCGAGACCACGTTGGCGAGCTTCATCGAGGCCGAACAACAGGAGTCACGGGATGCGGTCACGCAGCTCGTGACTGCGCTGTGGCGGGACGGCCTGGCTGTCGCGGGAACGCAGCGGACACTCGACGCGTTGAGGCGAGGGCAGGCCGACGTGCTGATCGTCGCGAGCGAGTACCCGCCGGGGCCGGCCTGGCTCTGCACCGCGTGCGAGTGGGTCGATACGCTGTCGGGAATGCCCGAGGAGTGTTCGGCATGCACGTCCAAGGAGCTGCAACGCGCGGACCGCAAGGAGCTCATGGTCCGGATCGCGGAGCGGCGCGGGGTCGAGGTGGAGACCGTCAAGGGCAGTGACACGCTCATGCGCGTGGGCGGCGTCGGTTGCTTGCTCCGCTACGCCATGGATCCGAGCTGGGAGCCGTCGGACGGTCAGTCTTGAGGTTCGCGACCGACGAGCTACGAGAACACCTTCGAGCGCGCGGCGGCGCGGATCTCGGCCACCGCAGGGTGAGTGATCCTGCGCTCCGCCGAGATCGCGTAGTAGCGCTCGCGGACCTCATCGATCTCCCGGATCACGACGAGATCGTAGCGCCTGGTCACCGTCGTCGCGATCACGGTGGGGACGAACAGCGCGCCCATCCCGTCGGCGGCGAACGCCTTCAGCAGGGCGCTGTCTTCGGCCTCCGCCCGGACCATCGGCCGCACGTCGTTGGCGGCAAACCAGCCGTCGAGGTCACGGCGGAGCACCGAGCCCGGTAACGGCAGCAGCAGTGGTGCCTCGTCGAGCCCGCGTGGAAACCGAGCGCGCAGCGTGGGTGCGAGTGCCGGGGGGGCGACGAGCGTCATCGTCGACTCGCCGAGTAGATGGTTGAATGCGCGGAGTGGAGCGCCGGGGGGCACCGGCCCCTCCGCGATCACCACGTCGAGCTCGTGATTCGCGAGATCGACCAGCAGGCGATCGAACCGATCTTCGGAGCACGTCAGCACCATCGTCTCGTCGCGGAGCGCCGGGGCGAGCAACTCGCGGACCAGCAGCTTGGCCACCGTATCGGAGACCCCGATCTTGAGCCGCCCGGACTTCCCGGTCGGCCGGCCACGCACCGCATCGAGCATCTCGTTGCCCAGGCCGAAGATTTCCTCGGCGAAGTGGTAGACCAGCCGCCCGGTCTCGGTCATCTCGAGCTTGCGCCCACGCTTCTCGAACAGCGGATTCTCCAGCTGCTCTTCGAGCCGCTTGATCTGACCGCTCAGCGCCGACTGAGACAGCCGGAGGACCTTGCCGGCGGGTGCGAGGCCGCCTTCGCGCGCCACCGTATAGAAGTAGAGAAGGTGGTGGTAGTTGAGCCAGGTCATCCGGGGAACTATGCGTGACCCGAACCGTGGGTCAACTGTTCCGCGCCCGAGCCTGGGACTCGGCGGACCGGTGCGAGCGCTCCTCGGCGGAGAAACTTCGATAAAACGGCAGCGTTGGCGCCAAACGTTCTGAACGACCGGAGCGAGGTCGAGCCTTACCTGTGGAGGAAGGAGAACCGCCATGAAGCTCACCGTCCGCTCTCGCCACCTCGACCTCGGCCCGCGCTGACCGGCTGACCACACCGCTTGGCCCTCGCTCGCACATCTCTACTCGGGAGGTCGTCATGGAACTTCTGTACGCCGGATTCATCGTGTTCATTCTTCTCCTGCTGGTGCTGGACCTCGGCGTGTTCCACCGGACGGCGCATGTCGTCAAGGTCAAGGAGGCACTCGGGTGGTCCGCGGTCTGGATCAGCCTGGGCGTCCTGTTCACCCTGTTCGTCTACGTCGGCTACGATCACCACTGGTTCGGCCTCGGCACCGGGGTCGATGCGACCGCGGTCGCGCGAACCGGCGCCGATGGCAGCACGATCTACAACGACGGCGGCTCCGCGGCGATCAAGTACATCACCGGGTTCGTCGTCGAGAAGTCGCTGGCCGTCGACAACATCTTCGTGATCGCGATGATCTTCGGCTTCCTCCGGGTTCCTGCGATCTACCAGCACCGCGTGCTGTTCTGGGGCATCGCCGGCGCGCTCATCCTGCGCGGCACGATGATCGCCGTGGGCGCGGTCCTGATCGCGAAGTTCAGCTGGATCATCTACGTGTTCGGTGGGTTCCTCATCGTGACGGGAATCAAGATGCTCGTCGTGTCGAGCGCGGCCGACCA
>JBBRBG010000067.1:0-42092 GCA_038206055.1 Haliangiales bacterium | reverse complement strand
CGACGATCGTGTTCGATCAGTCGGAGCCCGGCTCCTATTCGCTGACCGTGAAGAACGTGGGAACGAAGCCCGCGACCGCGCTCCTCAACGTGAGGCCGCTCGGTGGCTTTGGCGCGCTGCCGAACCCCAACGCACCGGTGTTCCCGGATGCTGCGTGGCAACCGCCGGCCGTGGAGTCGTGGCCCGCGACGTACCCGATCTTCAACAACACCGGCTGCGGCCACGACTGCACGCAGGCGGATCAGAACAACCTCGGACCGCGCAGCGTGATGATCAAGATGCTTTCGACCGCGATCAAGAACGTCAAGCAGGGCGGTACGATCCGGATCTCGAACTTCAACATCTCCAGCTCCGCCGCCGCGAAGCCCGTCGTCGATGCCGTACTGTGGGCGATCCAGAACAAGAGTGCCCACGTGAAGATCGTGATGGACGAGGCCCAGAACATCGCGACCTCGCGCACGACGCAGCTCGCTTCGCAGGGCGCCGAGGTGCGGTTTCTCAACGGGATGACGTACTCGACGTCGGTCGGCATCATGCACTCCAAGATCGTCGCGGTCGACGATCAGGTCGTGTTCACCGGCTCGAACAACTTCTCCGGCACCGGCCTCATCACGAACGAGGAGAACTCGGTGGTGCTCCGTGGACCGAGCAACGCCGACCGCATCCGCTCGTTCACCTGCGATGTCGACGTGATGTTCGAGGCAGGCGTGGTTCCCGGCCAGCCGCAGAAGTCCGATGACGTGCGCAAGGCCGTGGTCGCGAAGCTCGACGCGTGCAACGGAGCCGACACATGGTTCCCGCCGAGCGGCGTGATCGCGACCGGCGAATCCATCACCTACACGAACGTCACGAACGGCATCGCCAGCGCGAAGCGCTCGATCTCGCTCGCCCCCGACATGCTCGCGCACCCCGGCATCGTCGCCTCGCTCGTGATGCGCGCGAAGAAGGCAAAGGCCGACGGGCAACCGTTCACGATCAAGCTCGTGCTCGACGCTTCGCAGGAGGCGCTCGGCAACCCCGCGTTCGGCGATTGCGTCGAGAAGGCGGGCATCGACTTTGGCCTCGACGTCCAGGTCCACTACTGGCCGGGCACCGCCGAGATCTTCCAGCTCATGCACCACAAGTTCATGATCATCGACCAGGACGACCCGGCCGGCGCGGCCCTGTTCAACGGGTCGGCGAACTACTCGGCGAAGGCAATGAAGTGGAGCTTCGAGAACGTGACCCGGTACAAGGGCGCTCCGTACCGGCAGGTGGTGGATGCGTTCACCGCGCGGTTCACGAAGATGTTCACCGAGGCGAAGACCAAGGCGAAGCTGGCCTCCGAGGACCACCTCACCGTGCCCGCCTGCCCGCTCAACGTCACGAACTTGTGAAGGTTTCCAAAACACTCGGTGGGCGTGCTATCCGAGCGGGATGCATCCTGCGAGCGCGCGCCTGATCGAGACGATCCGCTCGTCGATCATCGGCGATGACTGTGCCCTGGAAGGTCCGTACGGGGTGCGCCGTGTGACGTACGCGGACTACACGGCCTCGGGGCGGTCGCTGTCGTTCATCGAGACGTTCATCCGCGACGAGGTGATGCCGCTCTACGCGAACACGCACACCGAGGCCTCCGGGACCGGTCGGCAGACCACGCAGTTTCGCGATGACGCGCGCCAGGTCATCCACACCGCGGTGGGCGGCAACGAAGACGACGTGGTGATCTTCACCGGGTCGGGCGCGACCGGCGCGATCAACAAGCTGATCGATTGCCTGAACCTCCGCATCCCCGCCGATCTCGATGCCCGCTATCAGCTCGCCGAGCGGATTCCCGCCGCGGACCGCCCGGTCGTGTTCATCGGCCCGTTCGAGCACCACTCGAACGAGCTTCCGTGGCGCGAGTCGATCGCCGATGTCGTCGTGATCCACGAGGACGCCGATGGTCACGTCGATCTCGCGAACCTCCAGGAGGAGCTGGTTCGCTATGCGGATCGCTCGCTCAAGATCGGGAGCTTCTCGGCCGCGTCGAACGTCACGGGCATCGCCTCGGATACCGACGCGATCTCGCGCCTCCTGCATCAGCACGGCGCCCATTCGTTCTGGGACTACGCCGCCGCCGGTCCGTACATCGACATCCGGATGAACCCAGGAGATCCGCTCGCGGCGAAGGACGCGGTGTTCATCTCGCCGCACAAGTTCATCGGCGGGCCGCAGACGCCGGGGGTGCTCGTGGTCAAGCGCGCGCTGCTGCGCAACACGGTGCCGACGTGCCCGGGCGGCGGAACGGTCGCGTACGTCAATCAGAGCGAGCACCGCTACGTCACGGATCCGGTCCACCGCGAGGAAGGCGGGACCCCGGCGATCATCGAGTCGATCCGCGCGGGACTGGTGTTCCAGCTCAAGGAAGCCGTCGGTGCGGAAGCGATCCGCGAGCGCGAGGTCGACTTCATCGACCGTGCGATCAAGTCGTGGGCGGCGAACCCGAATCTGTACATTCTCGGCAACCAATCGGCATGGCGGCTCTCGATCGTGTCGTTCGTGGTTCGCCACCGCAAGGCGTACCTCCACCACAACTTCGTCGTGGCGCTCCTCAACGACCTGTTCGGGATCCAGTCACGCGGCGGCTGCGGCTGCGCAGGACCCTACGGTCATCGCTTGCTCGGAATCGATATCGAGACCAGCAAGGAGTTCGAGCGAGAGATCGTGCGCGGGTGCGAGGGCATCAAGCCCGGCTGGGTGCGCGTCAACTTCAACTACTTCCTGTCGGAGACGCAGTTCCAGTTCCTCCTCGACGCGATCCACCTGATCGCGAACGAAGGCTGGCGCCTGCTTCCCGACTACGCGTTCGATCCAGATACCGGATCGTGGAGCCACCGGAGCACGATCGACACGTCGGTCATGCGCCTCCGCGAGCTGTCGTATCGCACCGGAAAGCTGGCCTACCGTTCGCGGCACGCCAGCGAGCCAGAGTGGGCGCTGCCGAACTATCTCGAGGAGGCGCGCCGGATCATCGCCGCGAGCGCCGAGAAGTTCCGCACCCTCGACCTCGAGGATCCTCCGCGCAACGCGGACTTCGAGGAGCTGCGCTGGTTTCCGCTTCCGGGCGAGGCGCTCAACGAGCTGCGTGGTGACGAGCCGCACCAGCCGTCGCGCGCCATGGGCCGCTAGCCGATCCGCGGAACCGAACCGGGGAGAGAGGTGTCCTAGCGGCATGCTCCGACTTGCCGGGTGCGTCGCGCTACTCGCCTTGGTCTCTCCCGCGCACGCGGATCAACTCTCGGCGACGAGGTCGATGCCGCTGGTGGAGACGTCCCACACCGTGGACATCAAGATCGAGAATGGCATCGCCACCTACACGGTGCGCCGGATGTTCAAGAACCCGGGCGACCTCGCCGAGCAGGTGGAGCTCCAGCTCGGCCTGCCCTACGGCGCCGCCGCGACCGGCCTCCGGATCAAGGCGAAGAACATCTGGTACACGGGCCAGCTCATGGAGCGCGAGGCCGCGGCGAAGCTCTACGAGGAGATGACCGGCATCGGTCAGTTCAAGCCGAAAGATCCGGCGTTGCTCGCGTGGATGTGGGCCGACACCCTGTCGCTTCAGGTGTTCCCGGTGATGCCGAAGACGACCTCGACCGTCGAGTACACGCTCACCGCACCGACGCGCTACGCGGGTGGGCGCTACTTCATCTCGTATCCGCGCGTCCGCGAGCTCGCGAAGTCGGACACCTCGTCGTTGCCGCTCGCGACGCCGGTGGTCAACGTGCACTTCGGCTGGGGCGATGCGACCACGAAGGTCAACATCGATGGCCGCGAGGTCAGGCGTGACACCGCCGTACGGCTCGATCCGCCGGCGCACCAGGACTGGGAGGATCTCATCGAGATCGACAAGGGCGCGAGCTACGTCGCGAGCAAGCTCGTGCTCCCGAGCTCGAGCCACACCGAGAAGGACTTCACGTCGGCGAAGCTGACGATCGATCTCCGCCACACGTACAAGAGCGATCTGCGCGTCGAGCTGCTGACGCCGCAGAACCAGCGCGTCTCGGTGCACGATGGCACCGGCAGCGGCGCGAACGACATCCGCGGCACGTACACGCTCGAGCTGCCGCCCGGCACCAGCGCGGCCGGGACATGGCGGCTGATCGTCTCCGACCATGCGGGCCTCGATACCGGCTCGCTCGACCGCTGGTCGCTGTCGATCGGAGAAGGCAAGGACAAGACGATCGCGAGCGCGACCGATACGCCGATGTTCGTGCCCGATGCGCCCGCGAACGCGAGCGAGGCTGGCATCGCGACGATCTCCGTCGAGCCGCCGCCGATCGCGCAGCTCGTTGGCCGGCTCGGCAAGGTGGTCGCCTCGAACGCGCACGCGTTCTCGCGGCTCGAGCTCGACCTCGCACCGCAGCTCGTCCCCACGCCGAAGCGCGCGCAGGTCGTGTTCGTGATCGACACCAGCTACACGATGGAGGAGCGCGGAGTGCACGCGCAGCTCGATCTCGTCGCCGCCTACGCGACGCACGTGCCCGATGCGGAGATCGAGCTCGTGACGTTTCGCCGCCACGCCGACCGCGTGTTCGGTCGGTTCGTCCCGGTGCGCGAGCTACCCGCGGCGATCGCCGGCGCACGCAAGGCGAACAAGCTCGCGCTCGGCAACGGCTCGAACCTCGACGAGGGCGCCCTGCTCGCCTCGCGGATCCTCGTCGATCGCGTGGGCCCGCGGCGTGTGGTGCTCGCGACCGACGAGCTCGTGCGCCAGTCGCTGACGAACCAGATCGCACTCGCGGCGTTCACCACGCTGTCCCCCGAGACCGTGGTCCACGTCATCGTTCCCAAGCTCGACAACGACGACCGCGCGAACCTCACGCGCCGCGACGACGCCGACTTCGCGCACCTCGCGACGAACCACCACGGCATCTATGCGGACCTCGGTGGCTTCCCCGCGAAGACGATCAAGGATCTCGCGCCGACCGTTCTCGAGCTCGTGCGCCCCACGAGGATCGAGGACGCGGCGGTCACCGGCTTCGACATCGAGGGCAACATCCTCCACGAGGGCGAGGGCGTACGGCTCATGCGCGATACGGAGGCGCTCCCCGCGCCGGATCGCGTCACGCTGACCGGGCGGCTGTGGAGCGACCCCGTGAGGAAGGAGCTGACCACGAGCGCACAGTTCTCGATCGCGACCGCCGCGTTCGTGTTCGGCGAGGATCAGCACCAGAGCCTGTCCCCTGCCGAGCAGATGACGGTAGCGATGATGGGGCGTGCGGTCTCGCCCGTGACGTCGTACGTCGCAGCGGAGCCCGGCGTGCGCCCGTCGCCGATCGGCCTGGGCTCGGGCTTCGGCACGATCGGGGTGGGCCGCTACGGCACCATCGGGCGTGGCTCGGGTTTGGGATCCGCTGCATTCCGGTCCGAGCCCGACTGGGACAGCATGTTCGACATCGCCTCGTGCATGAAGTCACAGACCCCGTCGGCGCCGTGGACGGTCGACATCACGCTGGAGACCACGCGCATGGAGGTCGTCGACGTTGCTACCGCAACGCCGGGTGGGATGGCGCGCTGCCTCGTCGAAGCCGTGTGGGCCACGAAGCTCGATCCGGGCCGATTCGACGACGATCACCAGACCTACACGTTCTCTCTCTCGGGGCTGCCGTCGACGCCGTAGTATGGTCCTCCCGTGCGCGGGACATCATGATCAAGCGTACGGTGCTGCTCGTCGCACTCGCCGCGTGCTCGGCGCCGCCCGCCGGCACCGATGCAGCGACCGACGCGTCGCCCGCAACGCTCGGTCCCGTGCAGTACGCCGAGGGGCCGATCCTGTCGCCGCTGACGCCCGATCTCGTCGCGCACCTGCGTGCCGTGCATGCGACGACCACCGGCAGCGACACCGTGTTCGCGAAGATCGGCGACTCGCACACCGCGACGCCCTCGTACCTCGGCTGCTTCGGCGGCGTCCAGGTGATGCTCGACGGCCGCGACCTCGCCGACACCGTCGCGCACTTCAAGGCGGGAGATGCGGCGGGCGCCACCCCGTACGCTCGCACGTCGGTCGCCGCGGTCATCGGCTGGTCTGCATTCCAGGTGCTCGCCGGATCTCCATCGCCGCTCGCGCAGGAGGTCCTTGCGATCCACCCCGCGTTCGCGACCGTCATGTTCGGTACGAACGACATCGGCTACGCCCGCATCGATCGCTACGCGCAGAACCTCGCCGACATCACCGACATCCTGCTCGCGCAGGGCATCATCCCGATCCTCTCGACGATCCCTCCGCGCGACGACAACGCGGCCGCCGACCTCGAGGTCCCGCGCTACAACGCGATCGCCCGCGGCGTGGCGCAGACCCGCGGCGTCCCGCTCGTGGATCTGCACCGCAAGCTGTTGCCGCTCGCCGGTCACGGCCTCGGCGGTGACAACCTCCACCTCGAGACGTACTCCGGTGGCGCCTGTCAGCTCACCGCCGCCGGTCTCGCCCACGGCAACAACAGCCGTAACCTGATCGTGCTGCAGACCCTCGATCGCCTGCGCCGCACCGTGGTTGCCTCCGAGCCCGCCCCCGATGCCGATGCACCGCGCCTCGAGGGTTCCGGTTCCGCGGAGGATCCGTTCGTGATCGCACAGGTGCCGTTCGCCGATCGCCGCGACACCACCACGTTCGGCACCGACGCGATCACCAGCTACCCCGCGTGCGGCACCCAGGCCGAGCTCGGCAACGAGGTCTACTACCGCCTCGACGTGACGACCGCGGGCATGTTCCACATCTACGTCGCCGACGGTGCCGCGGATATCGATCTCCACATCCTCCGCGACGCGCCGACCGCCGCGGGCTGCTTCGCGCGCGGCGACACCGAAGTCAGCGTGCAGCTCGTACCCGGCACGTACTACGTGGTCGCCGACACGTTCAACCGCAAGGCAGGTGACTACACGCTCGTGGTGATGCGGGACTGAGGTATCGTCGCGGCCAATGCCTCGCGAGATCGAGTTCTTCTTCGATATCGGCTCCTCGTACAGCTACCTGGCCGCCACCCAGATGGCCGGCGTCGCGCAGCGCACCGGGCTCCCGGTTCGCTGGCGTCCATTCCTCCTCGGTGCGGTGTTCAAGTCGACCGGCAACGAGATGCCGGCGCGCGTCCCCGCAAAGGCGAAGTGGATGCTCGGCGACATGGAGCGCTGGTGCGCGCACTACAAGATCCCGTTCTCGTTCCCGACTCGGTTCCCGCTCCTCACCCTGCGCACCCAGCGCGCCCTCGCCGCCGCCGAGCGGAGCGGCGCAGCCGTCGAGCCGTTCGCACTCGCGCTGTTTCGTGCCTACTGGGCCGACAACCAGGATATCACCGCCGATGCGGTGATCAGCGCGGCGGCCACTGCGGCTGGCCTCGACGGCGCGGCGATGGTGGCGGCGATCGATGCACCGGAGACGAAAGATCACCTGCGCGCCACCACCGACGAGGCCGTCAAGCGCGGAGCGTTCGGCGCGCCGAGCATGTTCGTCGGCGACGCGCTGTTCTGGGGCAACGACCGGCTGCACTTGCTCGAAGAGCACGTCGCGCGCGGCTAGCGCCGACGCCGCCGCAGCAGCAGCGCACCGACCACGGCGAGCAGCGCCCCGCTTCCGCCACCGGATCCAGACCGGCAGCCGCCGCAACCGGCGTCCTCGCACGCATCGCCGACGCCGTTGCCATCGGAGTCGAGCTGATCGCGATTCGGAACGTTCGGACAGTTGTCACAGTGGTCGCCCACCTCGTCGCAGTCGCTGTCCTGGGCGTCCTGCTCGGCGATGTTGGGGCACAGATCGCAGACATCGGGCGTGCCGTCACCGTCGGAATCGGAGCGGTCCTCGCTGCGCACACCCGGGCACAAATCGCAGGCATCGGGAACCCCGTCCCGGTCTGCGTCCTTGAAGTCATCGCCCCCCGGGCACACGTCGCATGCATCACCGACGAGATCGTGGTCGCTGTCGACCGAGCCTTCGCACCCAGCGACGTGCTCGCTCGCCGGCGGCGACCGCATCCCGACGGGCGGGATCGGCGGCGCTGTGGACGTGGGATCGCAGATGTCGCCGACCGCGTCGAGATTGCGATCCTCCTGCCCCGGGTTGTACTTGAGCGGGCAGTTGTCGCAGGCGTCGACGATGCCGTCGCCGTCGCGATCGAGCCGGTCCTGGAGCTTCGACCCCGGGTTGTTGCAGGTGTACGGCCCGAACACGTTGCCGAACACGCGCGCGACGTTGGAGGTCGAGACCACGAACGGTCCCGGATGTGGCGCCACGAGCGCGAAGTTTGACACGTCGAACGCGAGGTCAGGATCGGGCGTGGTGTCGAGGATCACCCGATCCATCAGCGTGGACCGGTTGCGCTGCGGTCCCGGGGTGATGGTCCGCTCGTTCGTCGCATCGAGCATCGCGAACGGATAACCGGGCATCCCGTAGTGCTCGTAGTCATCAGGATCGTCGAGGCTCGGCACGGCGTTGCACAGGAGGTTGCTATCGACCGTGCCGCACCACGGATCAGGTCCGGGCCGGTAGAGCACCGAGAAGCTCGCGAGGTCGGTGGCGAGATCGAGCTCGGGCGATTTGCCCGCGCGCGATGCGTGCAGGAGGTCCGCGGCATCGGCATCGATGCTCCCGACCGGTAACGCCAGCGAGGGGATCGCGTTCGCCGCGGCCTCGAGGCCCTCGATCCCGTGCAGGCCGAGCGCGACGAGCTTGCCGAGCTGCAGCGTGTTCCATACCGGCCAGGCGCGGTTGATCAGCACGTCGCCGTTCGCGGTGCGATCCATCCCGAAGTACGCCTTCAGGTGGCGCACCTGCGGGCTGTCGAGCGCGGCGAACTGAGGGCTGCCCAGCAGCGCGTTGACGATCGCCTGGCTCTGCATCGCGAACCGGTTCTCGGAGGTCGGCGGATTGGTCAGCAGCGTGGTGAATGTGACCACCAGCATCGGATCGATCGAGGCGAGGATGGACTGCACCTGGTCGCGGTAGACGGCATCGCTCAGCGCGTCCTCGCGCAGGAACGCGATCGCGACCGCGAGCTCCTCGCTGTGAGAGCCGAACGTGCGCTCGAGGTTCGTCAGCGCCCAGCCGATCGCCTGCGCATCCGGCAGGTTCGCCGCGACGATCTGACTACAGATGCCACCCGCCGCCTTGCTGAACACGTCGGAGAGCGGCGCGGTCAGGTAGTCCGCGACGAGCACGTTGAGCTCGACCCAGATCAGCTGTGCGAATTCGGGGACCACGATCCCGAGGTCGTCGGGATGGAGGCTGAGGACGTAGAGGAACGTGTCATCGACGAGGAACGACTCCGCCGTCTTCAGCGTCAACCCGAACGATCCGTGGTCGATGACGCCCCCCGTACCGTGCGGCTCGTCCGGATGCTCGCGCACACCGAGGCAGCGCTGCAGGAAGCTCGGCCCGGTCTCCGGCGGAGCACCCAGCGCCGCCTCGAGGTGCTCGTGCGCGAGGGTCGCGATGCGATGGTTCTCGCGATACCAGCGCAGGTCGTCGCAGTGATCCGCAATCACCGGCCCGTCCGTCTGCGCACCGTCGACCATGTTCTGCGCGAGGCAGACGCTCATGTCGAGATACCGGCGCAGCTGCTCGTCGATCAGTGCTGCACGCCGCCCGAGCATCACCGAGGGTGTGAACAGCGGTGGCGACTCCGGCGTCGTGCACAGGAGCCCGAACGAGAGCACGCAGCGGAGCCCACGGCTCAGCTCGTCGAGCCCGCGCTGGATCCGATCGATGCCATCACCGAGCCCGCGCAGGAATCGCCCCGCCGCGGTGTTGGTGTTCGCGAGCGCCGAGATCGTGTGCCCGAGCCGCGCCGGATCGAACGAGACCCCGCGCAGGCCGCCTTCCATCGGTGACAGCTCCGCGAGGTTCTTCAGGTCGTCGCGCAGAGCCAGCAGGCCCTTCAGGTACGGCCCGCCGACGCCGCGCTTCGCGACCCAGTCGGTCGTCGTCGAAGCATCGGTGAGGCTCGCGATGTCGCTGATCTCGTGCTTCGGATCCTCGACCATCGTCAGGTAGAGGAAGTCCGTGGGCGCGGCGATCTTGGTCCCGAAGAGGAACGCCGCGCGATTGGTCCCGAACCGCTCGGGATCCGTCGAACATACCGGCGCTTGCGCTTCGCGATCGTCGAAGCCGAGCAGGCCCGGCTGCGGGCACTTCGTCGTATCGAACGCGCAGTTCGCTGCGATGCACGCGTTGCTGCGCTCGCGGACATAGCCCTCGCCATCTCGCGTCACATGGATGTCATCCGGATCGCAGGTCGAGGGCAGAGGCTTCAGGGCGTCGGCGTAGGGCGCCAGCCGGCAAGTGCTCGGGTCCGAGCACGTGTTCGGGGTGCGCTGAGCGCACTTGTCGAGTCCCTCGCGCACCGCGGCCAGCTGTGCGGCGGCCTCTTCGGGCGAGTAACACAGCTCGCGCCACGGATCGCACGCGCCATACGGGTTCCCCGGGCGATCCACGCACGAACCGGTCAGATGATCGGCGGCATCGATCGGATTGCAGTACGCCCAGCGCGCGACCGGCGCGGCGGGGCACGACAACCCGGCGGGCGGCACGATCGGACCGTGGGCGACCACGCCGTTGGTCCCCGGCAGCTTCGGGTCCACCGAGTTCGGATCCACCATGCCGACCGGCCCGAACAGGCCCGGCGTCATGTGCGCATCGACCAGCCCCTCCGCCGTGATGTGCTTGACCTCCTCGGTCAACGGCCCGAACAGCCCTGCGCCGCTCAGCATGTCGAAGTAGCTCCCGACCTGGCGGTTGATGATCGTATGCATGTTCGAGTCGCCGCTGATGTGCAGCAGGTACCCGAACGAGAACGCGATCGCGCGCAGCCGATCGAGGTAGCGCGCGCTGCCCCGCGGGGCATCCGCATTCCACGCGTACGCCTTGCCGAGCAGATAGACGCCGTAGTCGATCGCGCGCCAGGTGTACGGATCCAGCGGATCGCGATTGAAGTGCGGCACCAGCATCACGCTGCTCACGCCTGCCGGCACCAGCGTGATGAACGGGATCCCGGAGTAGATGTCGCCCTGGTTATCACCGCCGAAGATGCTGCGCAGCTGCGTGGGCCCCACCATGTCGGTGAGCGAGCTCTTGACGGTGCGCCCGTGATTGACGTGGGTCGACTGCTGCCCCCAGATGAAGTCGGGGAACGCATCTGGTCCCAGCACACCGCCGCGGACCATCTCCGGAAACAGGAACACCGCCTCGCGCAAGAGCTCGTTCCGGATCTGGAGCTCTGGCCCCGTCGGTACCCGGCACGCGAGCGCGGGCTCGACCAGATCGCAGATCGCGTTCAGGGCGTTGTCGTCGAACGGGCCGTTGCCGACCTGGAACCGGTGCATCGTCTCGAGACCCGGCAAGTAGACCGAGCCATCGACGACGTCATCCATGATGATGTTCGCCGTGTAGATGTGCGTCTTGAGCTTGAACGCCGCGACGGGCGTGGTCGCGACCGCGACGAGCACGATCGCCATCCATGTGGCCCGCATCAGTTCCACTGGTAGTGGAGGTGGAGGGGAGGGGTGTTCTGCGCGCTACCGGTGTTCCCGAGTCCGTCATCCCACGAGGTGACGAAGCTCACGTCGATGGTCTGCAAGGCCGTGTCGAACGGCTTCGTCATCAGGAACCCGTCGTCCGCCAGGTCGGTCGATGGCGTGTACGTGACCGACACGCCGACGTTGTTGTAGATGCGCTCGTGATAGCCGCCGTTGGCCGTCGAGCTGATGACCATGTAGTTCATGCCCGGCAAGCAGCCGTGAATATCCGGCGTCAGCGTCACCGACAGTGGGCTGCCGGAGTTCGTGAGGGTCGCGCTGGTGTTCGGGCTGATCGTGACGAAGCAGGTCGGCGCGGCCACCGCGGTCACCGTCACCGTTCGCACGGTGGTCTGGCCCCAGCGGTCGGTCGCCGTGAACGTCAGCGTGCGCGGGCCCGCGGAGTTGAACGTGATGGTGCCCGCACAACCGGTCGCCGCCGCCAGATTGATGTCGTCGTACTTGTAGCTGCTCTCCCACTTGATGGTCTGCCCGGATGCCGTGCAGAAGTCACCGGCGGGGAAGTACGGGCTCGTCACGTTCGCCGAGACTGCGGTCGGCGTGAGCGTCGGGTAGGTGGTCGGCGACGACTGCGGGTCGAGCAGCGTGACCGTCGGGTTCACCGCGGGCAGGTTGATCCCGACGGTGCGGTGGTCCGTGCCACCGTCGGTATCGTTGACGGTGACGGTCACCGTGCGGGTGCCGGGACCGCCGGAGAAGAACCGGTGCGACACGTTCCGCCCGGTGCCGAGGGTGCCGTCCAGATCGCTCGACCACGTCACCTGCGAGTCGAGGGTCGGGCCGTCCTCGACATCGTAGGCGGTGACCGAGAACCCGACGTTGTCGTTCGGCTGGACTGCGGTGTACGAGCTCGGCGAGTACAGCGAGATCGCAGGGTTCGAGTTCGAGGACTGCCAGAAGTAGAACGTGTGCTCGTACAGCGCGTGCGAGTAGTCGATCAGCGAGAGGATCGCCTCGTCGAGCACGTCGAACCGCCCGCCCATGCCGGTGCCGACGTGGTAGCCGACCTGCACGAACGGGTGGCGCGGCGTCGCCAGGTCGAGCCGCGGGCCTTGCTCCCAGTAGATGTACGGTCCCGAGAGCGAATAGACGAAGAAGCCGAACTCGTTTCGGTTGTAGATGTCGGCGAGGACGGTGGTCTGCGAGAAGCCTTCCGCGTGCGAGGTCCCCGTCGCCGTCGCCGAGCCGAGGTCGCGTTGGCCGCCCGAGCGCGTCCATTCCGATCCGGCCTGAAGGTGCACACCGCCCGAGAAGCCGCTCGACACCACGTCGAAGATGCCCGTGGCCTTCGCACCGAGGCGGAAGGTGAGCCGGGGCTCGATCCACGACCACACACCGAGTGGGATCACGGCGAAGTGAAGGCTGAACAGGCGGACCGACGTACCGATACCGGGGGTGCTGATCCGACCGCGGACCTCCATCGCGATCTCGCCATCGACGTTGACGCGGAACTCCGTGCGGTTAACGCCGCTCCAGTCGAACCCGACGGCCACATGGAATTGCGGATCGGGGAGCGTGACGTGACCGGTCAGCGAGCAGGGCATCGAGCCCTCGCACAGGATGAAGTCGTCGGTGAAGTCGATGCGTGGCCAGTGGAGCGTCACCGACGGCGTGGGCCGCGGGCCGAGACCCGCAACCAGCGCGGACTCGCCGGGGAGAAACTCCGCGACCTCCGCCATCGTGGCATCCATGTCGATGTCGGCCGCGGTCAGGGTGTGGTCCGCGGTGAGCTCGTCGTCCTTGTACACGTCGCTGAGCGGTGGTTGCCGGCCTTCGATCGTCAGGGTGTTGCCGGCCCGCGTCGTCGAGTTGATCCGGAACATCAGCCCGCCGTTCGCCAGCGGCTTGGTCGGCGGCAAGACGAAGATCTCGCCGACCTGCAGATCCGCGAGCTCTCCGGGCACCGGAGAGAACGTGATCGTCGCGTTCCTCTCGTCCGCTGGATCCCGCGTGATGCTCGCGAGCGCGTCCTGCGACTCCTGCGTCAACATGTGGGCAGGTGGCGGCGGCTCACTGGAACCACCGCATCCGACCGCGAGTACACCGACCACACACAAGTATTTGAATGACGACATGGAGCCTTGGTAGTAGCGGCCGGAAGGCCAGCGTTACAGGCCATCCTGTGTCGTCGAGGAATCGCCGTCGATGGTACAAAGGTACCAGTGCCCGAAACGCGGTCGTCCTTCATCGGGGAGCTGGTGGACGTCTCGACGGGGGCGGCGGGCGAGCCAGAGCTCACGCGCTGGATCCTCGGGAACCTCTCCACCTACGTTCCGTTCGAGAGCGCGATCTACCTGCCGCTACCGCACCGGCCGGCGCCGCCGATCGCGCTCAATCGCGACCGCAAGTACCTCGAGCTCTACAAGCATCTGCTGCGCGACTACGCGCGCATCACCACTGGTCAGGAGAAGGGTCAGATCGCGGCGGCGAAGACCGGTTCGTATCGCGACTCCGAGGTGTTCAGCGCGAAGGAGCGCCGCGAGCTCCCGCTGTTCGCCGAGATCATCCGACCGCAGGGCATCTCGAGCCAGCTCGTCTCTCACGTCACATTCCGCGGCGAGCGCTGCGGCATCATGTACCTGAGCCGTCACGGTCGCACGCGGGCGTTCAGCGCGAAGGATGAGGCGGCGCTGTCCCGACTGCTCCCCGCGATCGCGCTCTCGCAGGCGTCGCTACGCTCGCACACGACGCAGCCCGACAACTGCGAGGCGCTGACGCCGCGCGAGCAGCAGATCGCGTTCTATGTCGAGCGCGGCTTTCGCAACCTCGACATCGCCGCGATCCTCGGCACCTCGGCACGCACCGTGCGGAATCAGCTGTCCAAGCTGTTCGACAAGGTGAACGTCACGAACCGCGCGGAGCTGGTGTCACGCCTCCGCGGGCGCGCCGGCTAACAGTTCCCGGCGCTGACGCAGGTGCGGGTCGGATCGAGCGTGCCGGTGCCGCCGCCGCCGCCGGTGTTCCCATCGCGCTCCGCCGCCGGCGCGTTCGGGGCCGACGGCCCGCCCGAGGCACCGCCACCCGCCGAGCCGCCCGACTGCGAGCACGTGCCGATCACGCTCGAGTCGCTCGTGTTGAGAATGCCGACCGAACGACCGCCCTGCCCGCCGGCACCACCACCGCCGTGACCACCGTGACCGCCAACGCCGCCCGCGCCCGGGAACGCCGAGCCCGGGTTGGATCCGCCGACGCCACGTCCACCGCCCGACTGACCGCGACCGCCCGTACCACCGACACCACCCGCGCTCGCGACGCCGCGCGTGAGCGAGCAGCTCTCGACCGTCACCGTCGACGTGCCGACCGCGACGATGCCGAAGGCACCGCCGCCACCGCCACCGCCGCCACCACCACCGAGCGCCGCGCAACCGCCCGCACCACCGCCGCCGCCGCCCGGACCGTACGCATCGGTGCCGCCGTCGCAACCGCCGCTGCCACCACCACCACCGCCACCGCCGCCGTTCTGCCCGGTGCCGCCGCCGTTTCCGGCGCGCGCGTACCAGTAGACGCTGTTGACGCCGCCGAGGTAGCCGCCGGCGACCGCGCCGCCGGCCGCGCCGTTCTGCACGAAGCCCTGGATGCCATCCGACGTCGGGCCGCAGCTACCACCACCCGATCCGCCGAGGCCCTCGAGTCCGAAGCTTCCGTTCTGATAGCCGGCGGGTGTTCCGTTCGATCCTGCGCGCGCATTGTAGTTGAGTGAGAACACGCTGCAGTTCGTGTCCATCGTGCCGCCCTGGCCGCCGGGTCCACCGTTCATCGGCCGCGACGACGGTGACGAGCCGCACGAGTTCGTACCCGCGCCACCCGCGCCGCCGCGCGACGAGCTGTTGCACGGGGTGATGAACTGGTCGCCGTTGCCGCCGTTGGCGCCGAACATGAAGCCCTGCGCATCGGCCACCGCGGCATCAGTGCCGCCCGCGCCGCTCGCGCCCGATGCGCCGGTGCCCGCGACGATCTGCACGCGCGACAAGGTCACCATCGCGGCCTTGGCGTGGACGACGTAGCTCGAGCGGCCATCGCGCCCGCTCGAACCACCGATGCCCTGTGCGTTCGGCCCCTGCAGCACGAGGTCCGCCATCGTCACCGGGACGATCAGATCGTGCGCGCGGACCGTCATGTACTCGCTGTCACCGCCCGCGGTGGTGTCTTGCCCGCCGGTCACCGTCACGCGATTCGCCGTGTTCGAGTAAGGACCGCGCTGCCAGTTGAAGTCGAAGCCGCCCCACACGTTGACGCCGTTGAGCAGCACCACGACCTCGTTGTACGTCCCCGCCTGCACGTAGACGTTCGGCCGCGAGGTCTGCACGCCGCGCACGATGCCGTACGAGATCGTCTGGCACGGCGTGGTGTGCGTGAGTCCGCACGTCCCGTTGTTGACGCCTGCACCGGAGACGAAGATGCCCTTCAGGTATTCGCCGTCGATGCCATCGCAGTTCGAGTCGACGTACGTCGCGTCGGGCGTATCCGTCGCCGACGGTGGCTGACACGAGCCCCAGCCGTTGACGCCGTTGCACGTGCTGGCGCCGGTGCACTGTGTGTTGAGCAGCGTGGTGATGCTGCACGTGTCCATCATTCCCTGCTGCGTTGCGCTCTGGCAGTCGCACGCGCCCGAGTGCGGCGTGCACTCGTGATACGTCGCCGAGCCGATCGTCTCGGTGGTGCAGTCGTAGCCCGTCGGGCACGACACCGTCGAGCAGTCGCGGCCGCAGTACCTTCGGCCCGTGGTCTCGGTGAGGCACTTGTCCATGCCGATCAACGTGCACTCCGTGTCCGCGAGGCACGGGCTGCACAGCTGCGTCGAGGTCGGCACGCACACGAACGCGACCTGTCCCGGATCGATCGCGCCGAGCACGCCGAAGCAACCCCAGCCATCGGGGCACATGCCGCACAGCTTGCTGCACACGCCGCCGCTTCCGGCCGCGATGCAGAGGTGACTGTCACATTGATTGGAGTCGGTGCAGGGGTCACCGAAGTCGGCGAGGTTGGCGTCGATCATCGCATCCACCGCGATCGGTGCATCCGTCTCCGCCGGGAGCTCGCCAGCATCGCCCCCGTCGGCGCGTTTCGACGACGCGCAGCCAGCGATCACGACCACGCACAGCACGGCTCTCGCGATGTTCCCCATCGCTGGGGAACGTAGCAGAACAGGTCGGACCTGTTCGGATAATCCGTCAAGGCGCGTGGCGGCACGCACAACTGACCACCCGTCAGAGTTTGCCGCCGCTGGCGATCCCCGCTCGCTGTAGTGTTCCATGATGGTCCGGTGGGTCGCGGTGCTCGGGATGGTGGCCGGCTGTGCGGCGCTGTTTGACGACAGCGTCGGGATCCAGTGCTCGGGGGATTCCTGTAGCTGCGCCGCGGACACGAGCTCGTGCTCGCACGACTGCAGCCCGGGGGCGCCGTGCTCGCTGTCCTGTGAGGAGACGCAGTGCTCGTGGGACTGCAACGGCGCATCGGCGTGCGCCGTCGGCGTCAGCTCGCTCGCGACCGCGGCGATCAACTGCGCCGGTGGTCCGTGCAACGTGGACTTCCAGGACACCGCGCGCGGCACGGTGACCGAATGCGTGGCCCCCGAGTGCAAGGTCGTGTGCCGCGGTCTCGCGGTCGTGGTCACGTCCTCGACGGTGAGCTGCCCGTAGCGAGATCGGGTACGCTGCGCCCAGTGCGTGCGATCGTCCCGTTGATACTGAGCCTGGCTGCGTGTAGCGACAGCCCATCCTCGCCGAAGGACGCCGGGCCGGACTCGCCCGCGGGAACGGCGATGCTGACCGCGACGCCCGGCATGCATGACTTCGGCAATGTGCGCGCCGGCGACAGTACGGCGCCGTTCCAGATGATCACGGTCGTCAACGACGGCACGCTCAGCACCGGGCCGATCGGCGCGCAGCTCTCCTACACCGACGCCGCGCTGTTCCGGATCGTGGGCAATGGCTGTGACGGCGGCATCGTCGCGCCGCTCGGCGAGTGCTCGATGCAGGTCCAGTTCCGACCCGACACGCCGACCGGAGGCAAGCAGGCAAAGCTCACCATCTATGCGCTGCCCGGTGGTGAAGCGGTCGTCGCGCTCGCCGGTACCGCGGTCGTCGACGATCGTCCGCGGCTGGCGCCGAACAACAGCATGGCGACGTTCGGCGAGCGGGCGATCGGAAGCACGAGCGCGCCGTTCACGTTCACGATTACGAACCCCGGCGTCAGTGCGACCGGGACGATCGCGGTGCAGCTCGCCGGTGCGAATCCGACCGCGTTCGGCCTGACCACGAACTGCAGTGCACCGCTCGCACCCGCCGGCACCTGCATGGTGGCGGTCGGGTTCCACCCGCCCGGCGCCGCCCTCTACCAGGCGCAGGTGATGATGACGGCGAGCCCGGGCTCCAGCATCATGCTCGACCTCTCGGGGACCGGCATCGACACGGCGCTCTCCGCGTCACCAGCTTCGGGCAACTTCGGCAGCGTCGCCGCGGGGGTGTTCAGCACGCCGCAGACATTCACGTTCACGAACACCGGCACGCACGCGAGCGGCAACGCCACTGCAACGTTCACCGGTGCCAACCCCGGCGACTTCACGATGGGGAGCAGCAACTGCCCCGGCAACGCGCTCGCCGCGGGCGCGTCGTGCACGGTCGACGTGCGATTCTTCGCGCAGTCGAGCGGGGCAAAGTCCGCGACGCTGGTCCTCAACGCGAGCGGCGCCACTGCATCCGTTCCGCTGACCGGTACTGGGATCTAGCGCCGCCCCTCACGACGGCCTTACGGCCGCGCGACCCCGGCACACCGTATGGTGATCGGATGCACCGTGCACTCCCCGTCCTGATCACGTGTCTCGCCGCGTGCAGTGGCATCGCCGACTTCGATATCGAGCAGCCGATCCCCGAACAGCGCGTCCAGGGGTCGCCGATCCCTGGCCCGCTTCAAATCCTGTTCCCGCTGGCGCTCGATCTCGACCTGTCGGCGAAGATCAAGAAGCAGACGACCGGCCCGATCGAGAGCGTCACGCTGTCCTCGCTCGAGCTGCAGATCACCGACACGTCGCGGCCTCCCGGCGACTCCGATGACTGGAGCTTCGTGCAGGAGATCCACGTGTTCGTGAAGAGCAGCCAGAGCGGCTCGAGTCTGCCCCGCGTGGAGATCGCACACGTCAACATGCCCGGCGCGGTGACCACCATGAAGTTCGTCGTCGAGGACTCCATCAACCTCGATCCGTACGTCAACGAGGGCAGCGTGATTGACACCGAGGGCCGTGGCACGCTGCCCGCCGACGACGTCAGCTACGCCGGCACCGGCGTGTTCACGGTCCACCCGCTCTAACCGACGAGCGCTTCGATCCCGGCGGTCAGCTCCGCCGGCGGAGCGACGAATGCGAGGCCAACGCCGCGCTCCGTGCGACGCACGATCCTGGCCTCGCAGCGGACCTGTCGCTCGGCGACCTTGAGCACGCTCGGCAGCCTGATCTCGAGCGAGACCACGGTCCCGATCTCGATCGTCCGCTTCGTCGTGATGAACGCGCCGGTCGTACTGAGGTCGCGGATCACGGTCGTGAAGAACGCGCCGTTCGGCAGCTCGATCACGACGTCGACAGGCACGACCTTGCGCGGCGATCGCGACGACGCATCCGCGCGCAGCGGCGGCTCGGCGGGAATCGGCGAGGCATCGCGCCGGAGGTCCGCGGAGGACACACGTGAGATCACCGGCATCCGGAACGTCACCGTCGGGAGCACGGGCTCTGGATCCTCCGCCGGCGGTGGCTCGGGGAATGCCACGGCGAGGAACGCCGCCGCCACGGGATGGCCCGGGACCACATCCAGGAGCGCGGCAGCGTACGGCTGCGCGGCGATCACATCGCCGGCGTCGCGCCACGCGATCTCGAGGCCGAACAAGGCGACGTAGAGCGCATCGGTCGGGGGCAGTGGAACGCGCAGGCCCTCGGCGAGCAATGGCGCGAGCGCGACCGTGGAGCGCGACTCGCGAGCACCCGCCATGAGCAGCTCCCACGCGGCGACGTGCCGGCGCATCCCGCTCTGCGCGCGATACGCGTACTCGATGCTCGTGCGCAGCATGCGGAGTCCAAGACCGGGATGCACCCCACGGAGCACGAGCTCGAACGCGGCGCCGCGTACGCACTCGACCCACGCGGCCTCGCCAACGGTAGCCTCCAGGCGCGCGCGGTGATGCGCGAGGAAGTCATCGGCCGTTCCACGGTCGAGCAGCACGTCCGCGTACAGGTCCCCGAGCTCCGTGTTGCCGGGGCACGAGCGCACCGCACCACGCA
This sequence comes from Haliangiales bacterium, assembly GCA_038206055.1. Lineage (GTDB taxonomy): Bacteria > Myxococcota_A > Polyangia > Haliangiales > Haliangiaceae > JABFXX01. Next base: position 22,285 of record JBBRBG010000067.1, on the reverse strand, counting down.
GGATTGCCTCGTTACGATCGAGCTTCGCGAGGCGCGCGAGCCGTAGCGCCAGCAAGTAGATCGGCGCGGCACCATCACCGGCTCCCCGCGCTCGCTCGAGGCACGCATCGATCTCGCGCTCCACGTCGACCTTCTGGAACCGCGCGAGCGCGAGCGCCACCCGCACGTCGGTCAGGCGCGACGACTTCGCGATCGCATCGGCCAGTGAACCGTGCACCTCCGCGGCGCGCATGAAAGTCTCGGTCGCGCGCTGGACCAGGCCGCCATCGATCAACGCGCGCCCTGCAGCAACCAGGCGATCCGGATCGCGGGTCGCCTCGTGATCCGCGACGGCGACCTCCGCCAGCGTCAGGTACGCGCGGAGCTCAGCCGCGAGCTCGAGCAGCTGCGGGCGCGCCCCGAGCTCGCCGCCGCGCCACGCCGCCAGGTACAGCGCGAGCGCACGCGTGCGATCCGGATCGATGTGCTCCATCGCATCGGCGAGCTCGACCATCCGCACCAGCCGGTCAGGGCTCGGAGCCTCGGCTGCGACCGCCACGCGCTGGCGCTCGAGCTCCGCGCACCAGTCTTCAGCGCGGCTGAGGGCCGCGCGGACCCAATCAGCGATCTCCACGGATGAACAATATCCCAGGGGGGGCCGGCGACGAAAAAACGTGCGGCCCGCGGGGGCAGAGGATGTTGATCGTCACGGGCTCGCTTCGGGGACCGCCCAGTTACAGACGGCAGTAGAGCCATGCGTCGACGGGCTCGAGCGCGGACATCACCGCACGGTCGGGCAGAAAAGCGAGCGCATGGCGGCACTGGGTGCACGTCACGTTCTCGAAGAACACGAGGCTGCGGCAGGTGGCGCACGTGAACAGCTTCATCGACGCTCGTAGACCCACAGATGTGCAACCGGCAGGCCGACGTGCTTGGTGTAGCCGGGCACCGCGAGCGCCCACTCGTCGGTCACGAAGCGTTCGTCGAAGTGCTTGACGTCGAACGAATGCGCCACAGCGAGCTGGAAGAAGTCGCGCAGGGCGTGCACGTGGTTGACCACCGCGACCTGCTGCTCTCCATCGCGGAAGTCCTCGCCCGATCGAGCATCTCGGTACACAGGTCGACACCGACGATCTCGCGAGCCTGTTGCGCGAGGAGCCAGGCACCGATTCGCCCGGTGCCGCAGCCGAGGTCGACGACGCGCGAACCGGGCACACGCGAGCGCAGCAGTGGCGACGCGGCGAGCAGATCGATGTCGAGGCGGTCGTCGACATCGTCGTAGGTCGGCGCCCAGCGCGCGTAGGCCTCGACGACATCGAGGGTCGGATAGTGCCGCTCATCGTAGTGCGCGAACGGCTTCGGTGCGCCGACATCCCGGTTCGAGTGATCGGCCACGTGGCGATGCTACTGCAGGATCAGCGCGCACGTGTTGGGGACGTCACCGCCGCCGCAGCTCTCGCCCGGCGAGCACTGCCCGCAGTCGACCGCGCCACCACAGCCGTCGCCGATCAGGCCGCACTCGAGCTCGCTGCACGCGCGCGGGACGCACGCGGCGGTGCCGCACATGCTCGCGCCACCGCCGCCGCACGTGCGGCCGTTGGTGCACACGCCGCAGTTGAGAACGACGGCATCGTCGCAGCCGTCGCCCGCGTAACCGCAGCTGTAGCCCTGGTCCTGGCAGGTCCGCGGCTGACACAGCGTGGGCGGCGGTCCGATGCAGGTCGCGAGATCGAACATCAGAAACTCGAGCGTCTTCTCCTGCGGCGACATCGGCGCATCCACGCACTCCGTCGGGAACATCGTGCCACTGGCGAGCGCGTCGGTGACGTGAAAGTCGCTGAACAGCACGCGGCCGCAGCGCTTCGTGGGCGGGCTCGATGGCGCGTACGCGACGGGCGTATCGAAGGTGTACTGCACGGGCGCCGTGAACGGTGTGGTCGTCGAGAGCCAGCGCTGCGCGGGTGTGCCGCTCGCGGTCGCGCTCGCCGGGTTGACGGCGGTGAAGTCGTTGCGGACCGCCTGCAGCGGCAGCTCACCCGGCGTCGTCGATGCGCCGACGCCCACCAGCCACTGTGCGAACGCGACGCGGCGCGCGTGGGTCTCCGGATCGCCCTGAACGCTCTGATCGACGACCGCGGTGGCCGTGGGGTACTGCCCCTGATCCACCTGCCAGGTCGCCGTGGTGGAGACCGGCAGCGGACCCGTGCTCGTGGTGCTGGTCCCGTCATTGTCGGTCAGCCAGACGTAGCTGAAGTGGGTCGCGAACACGCGGCCGCCCGCATTCGCGTATGCGATCACGCGCGCCTGATCCGCGGGTGCCTTCGGCGCGCGCTGGCCGACGCACTCGAACAGGGACATGTCGTACTTCGCGAGCTCGGCAGTATTGCCGTACAGCGCGGAGGCGACGGGCGTGGTCGCGTCGATCTGCGCGCCGGTGTCCTTGTAGAGGTGCACGCGTCCCGCACCGAGCGGGTTCGTGAACTCGGTGTCGGCGATGCCCATCTTGCGCAGCACGCAGTGCAGCGGATCCACCGCGCCCGTGCTGACGGCCATCAGCGGGATGTCGCTGCGGACGTCGCCGGGCTCCCCGATCCGCGTGCGAGGAAGGTGCGTCTGTGCCGGCGTCAGCGCGGTGCTCGCACAGCACGCGACGCTCGGGATCGTGATCTGTCGCCGCCAGCGCCCGAGCTGGATGACGAGCGGAATATTCGTACCGCAGGGCGCGTCGGCGATCGTGAACGTTCCGTCGACGCCGGTGGTGACGGTCGCGAGCGGAGGCTCGGACACGAGCGAGCGGCACGAATCGCACGACACACCCGGCGTGAACGGCTTGACGCCGTAGGTCGGCGCGCCGCCCGCACCGTTCGGGATGTAGACCAGTGCGCCGTAGATCGGATCCGGAGCTCCGAACGGGGATCCCGCCGCGTGACCCGGCGCCGTGACGGTTCCGGTGATCGTGGTCTTCGGCTGCGCGGGGCACGCGGCGACCTGCAAGCACAACCCCGTGCACGGGGGCACGGCGCAGGTGTTGCGCACGCCGGCGCCGCCGCAGACTTCGGGCGTAGCGCAACTCCCGCAGCTCGGGGTCAGCGAGCCGCACCCGTCGGCGACCCGGCCACACGTCGCGCCGGCGTCCGCACACGTGCGCGGCTTGCAGGGGTTCGCGCCGCACGTGAACGGAGCGCCCTCGCCGCCGCCGCAGACCTGTCCTGCGGCGCACGTGCCGCAATCGAACTCGACCTCGCCGCAACCATCGCCGATCGGGCCGCACGTCGCGCCGAGCGACGCACACGTGGTCTTCCCGCACGACACGGCCGCATCGATATTGATCGGCGGGAGCGGCGCGTAGTCGTCGGGGTGACTGCACGCGGCGATCATGACCACGGCAACGGCCAGGACCCGTTGCTGATGGTTCCCGCGCATCCCCCATGCTACCCCGCGCCCAGACGGGCGATTCCTCGACGATGACCAATCCGTGGTGGACGACCGGCCTCCGCGTACCTACAGTCCCGGCATGCGGCGAGTCGTCCTGGGCGCCTACAGCTACCTCGAGTTCATCCTGCTGCTGCTGGCGTGGCTGCCGGTGCTCGGCGTGGTGACGCTCCTGGGTCGGCGCAACATCCGTCGGCGCGGCCGCTGGATGCGCCGGTTCGGCCGCCTCACCGCGCGCCTGACGCCGCTGTGGCGGTTCCGCATCGAAGGCAGCGGGCCCGCCGATATCGATCACGCGGCCTACGTCGTGGTCGCCAACCACCAGTCGAGCGCCGATCCGTTCCTGCTGTCGTCGTTGCCGTGGGACATGCGCTGGATCGCGAAGGTCGAGCTGTTCCGCGCGCCGCTGGTGGGCTGGTTGATGAAGCTCGGCGGCGACATCGCGCTCGAGCGCGGATCCGGCGGCAGCGTGCGCTCAATGATGGCCGAAGCCCGCGCTACCCTCGAGAGTGGCCTGTCGCTGATGGTGTTCCCCGAGGGCACCCGCTCGCGGGATGGCGAGCTGGCCCCATTCAAGGATGGCGCGTTCGAGCTCGCGATCGCCGCCGGCGTGCCGATCCTGCCCGTGGTGCTCGACGGCACCCGCACGTGCCGGCCCAAGGGAACATGGTGGTTCGGCGACGCAGATGCGGTGGCCCGGGTGCTCGCCCCGATCCCGACCACGGGCCTGTGCATGGATGATGTCGCCGCGCTGCGCGAGCGCGTGCGCGATCGCATCGCCGCCGAGCTACCGCGCCTCGTCGCCCGGCTGCCCGCCGCGGCCGAGCCCATTGGACCACTCGACGCGCTCGTCGACGAGCTGAGCGCGCCCGAGCCGACGACGTTGATCTGACCGCTGGCGGAGAACCGACCGTCGGCCCGAGGATCGACGTCGGCGCGAGGCCGAGGATCACTTGTGATAGAAGCGCTCGTGTACGACCTTGCCGTCTTTCCAGCGGCGGACGGTCGTCTGCGCCATCTGGATCCGCCCCACGCCCTTCAGTGTGACGTCCATGGTGCTCTCCGAGAACGACACGTCGCCGTGCGCGGCGTTCGCGGTCACCCCGCCGCCGTGCCAGGCCTCGACCGTCGCGAAGAAATCCTGCTCGCGCTTGCGGTTGAACGCCTTGCCGACGTACTCGGCCTCGGTGTTCTCCTGCATGACGACGTCCTCCGCATAGAACTGCTCGAACGCTTCCATCGCCTTGCCACTGAAGATGAGCTCGTTCATCTTGCTGTCGAGCTCGAGGATGTTGTGGTGTGCCATCGCCGCACCGTGCGCTCGGCCGCGCGCCGCGACAATCGGCGGTTCTGAGTTTCACTGTTCACGAATTATCCGGACGGCACGTGGGACTCGACAGCGCGGCTGATCCGTCGGTCCGGGATGATCCAGACGAGGGCCATCACGATGTAGATGCCGATCGAGATCCACGAGGACAGGAATGCGAGGCCGATCGCGGACAGGTACGCAACGCCGGAGAGCTTGCCCTTGAGATCGGAGCCAATGGCGCCGCGGAGCTCCGCGCGAGACGCGTGGTTGTGAAGGATCGCCTTCTGGAGCAGTAGCCAGGCGATGCCCGCCATGAACAGGACCACGCCGTAGCCGGCGACCGGTACGGACGATGACGGGTGCTCGCCGATCCAGCCGGTCATCACGGGGACGATCGAGAGCCAGAACAAGAGGTGCATGTTCGCCCACATGATCCAGCCGTCGACGTGCTTCACCACGTGCATCAGGTGGTGGTGGTTGTTCCAGTAGATGCCGACGTAGATGAAGCTGACGACGTACGAGATGAATTCGGGCAAGAGCGGAGTGATGGCATCGAGGTCCGCCCCGTGGGGGACCTTGAGCTCGAGCACCATGATCGTGATGATGATCGCGAGCACACCGTCGCTGAATGCCTCGAGGCGGCCCTTACCCACGGATCTGATGAATCACAGGAATCCGGCGGCTCGCAACTGCGGGCGATGGTGATCGCGACTCGCGGCGTTCGACCGAAGCGAGGCGAACGACCACGCTCGTTCCATCGGGGAATCAGCGAATTCGGTCGTTTCGAGAGTGCCCGGGGACGGAGTTGAACCGCCGACACGCGGATTTTCAGTCCGCTGCTCTACCAGCTGAGCTACCCGGGCTGGTTGAAGGACACGGACCTTACCGATCCGGCCAGCCGCTGGCAAGGCTACGTGCGCGGGACCGCAGCCTCGAATGCATCGAGCACGGCCCGCCATCCGCGGTCGCTCCCTGCCCGCTTCGCGGCCGATGCGGGATCCGGCACCCGATCCCAACCGCTCTGCACGACCCGCACGGTGGTCTCGCGTCCGTCCCACAGGAACGCGACGTCGACGTTGGTCCGCTGGTCGTCGGTGTGCTGCGGCTCGCGCCACGCCATCCGGAATCCCTTCGGCGCATCCCAGGTGATGATCTCCCCCCACACGTAGACATCGTCGGCGCCATGTTCTTCGAGCTGACCGTCGACGAAGCCGAGGGTTCCCTCGACGTGCTTCGAGCCACGCGGCCACCACAGGCCGACGTGAAGCGTGAAGAAATCGAACGCCACCGTCTGCGTCGCGCTGACCCGGACTTCCCGGCGGATCGGCGCTAGGTGACTCGTGGGCATGGTGCAGGGGTACATGATTACCCCGATCTGGCAACCCTAACGGCAGGTGATCGCGAGGAATCCCAGGGGGTTGGTGGGCGAGGCGCTTCGCAAATGGCATGATGGTACGTCCCATGGGGCCCAACGACGGCACCGATCCGGTGGCCCTGACCACGCCAAATCCGCTGGATGGCGATGGCGAGGAGTTGATCGGCATGGTGATCGATGGCCGCTACCGTCTCGAGGGAACGCTCGGGCGCGGCGGTATGGGTCTCGTCTATCGCGCCGCGCACGTCGGTCTTCGTCGCCAGGTCGCGGTGAAGATCCTCCACCCGTCGCTCGCTGCTTCGCCCGACGTGCGCAATCGCTTCGAGCGCGAAGCACTCGCGGTCGGCAAGATCGATCATCCGCACTGCGTCGCGGTCTACGACTCGGGGCGCCTCCCCGATGGCTCGCTTTACCTCGCGATGGAGCTGCTCGACGGCAAGTCGCTCGCCGACGTGCTCGAGCAAGATGGTCAGCTCGCACCGGGCCGCGCGCTGCACATCCTTGCGGGCATCCTCGACGGCCTCGTGCACATTCACGCCGCCGGGCTGATCCATCGCGACATCAAGCCCGAGAACATCTTCCTGATCCGCCAGGGCGATGACCTCGACTTCGCGAAGATCCTCGACTTCGGGATCGCGAAGGCGATGTCGGGCGTCGACCTCGACGACGGCGTCAAGCTCACGCAGGCCGGCATGGCGTTCGGCACGCCGATCTACATGGCCCCCGAGCAGGCACTCGGAAACCCGATGGATGGCCGCGCGGATCTCTACGCGGCGAGCGTGATGGCGTACGAGATGCTCGCCGGCGCGCCGCCGTTCTACTCCGACGACAAGCTCGAGGTGATGTCGATGCACACCGCGCGGCCCGTGCCGCCGATGCGGCAGCGGATGATCAAGGGCGGTCGCCCGATCCCGAGCTCGATCGAGCGGTTGATCGTCAAGGGCCTGACGAAGAAGCCGAGCGAGCGCTATGCGAGCGCCGAGGTCTACCTGGCCGCGGTCGAGCACGCGCTCGAGACGCCCGATGGCGGCGTCACCGATGTCAGCTTCGAACGCGTCGGCGATACAGGCAGTCAGCCGCTGGTCTCCGATGATGGTCAGGTCCGGATCACCGGCGCGAGCGACTTCGCGAGCGAGGTCGGAAGCGAGAACATCGCGAACGCGATCGACGAGGAGCTTTCGGTTCCGCGGGCGCAACGCGTGGCCACGCCCGCGAAGGGCCACGGACTACCGTCGCAGCTCGCCGCGAATCATCCGAAGCTGCCGCAGGGTGGTGTCGGCCTCGGGCTGCCGTACACGGGGCCGAGCGGCGAGCCGATCTTCGGGCTCACGCCGGAGGAGCGGCTCGCGCAGGCGACCGCGAGTGCGGGCGGAAGCGGCGTCGCGAACGCGCTCGAGCCGGATGCGAGCATCGCCACCACGCTGCGCAAGAAGGCGAGCAAGCCGCGGTGGGCGCTGTACGGAGGCATCGCGGGCATCGCGATGGTGATCGGGATCGTGATCGCGGTGGTCACCCGGCCCGGCGGTGGCAGTGGCGACGCCGACATGGTGCTCGATCCCAAATCACCGGCGGGCCAGGCGAACGCGGCGCTCGAAGCAGGTCAGCCCGACAAGGCGATCGCGATCCTCGACGGCAACAAGGTCGCGATCGCGAACGATCCGATGGCGCAGTTGATCCTCGGCCACGCGCACTCGGCGAATCACGAGAGCATGGCGTCGCTCGCGGCCTACGAGACGGCGCTGACCCAGAAGGTCGGTCTCGAGACGAACGCGATGCTCCGCGCGAACCTCCGCGCGATGGCCGCCGACAAGGACGTCAAGGTCGTCGCACGCGCGTTCGAGCTGTGGGTGCAAACCTCGGATCCGGAAGCGAAGCAGTTGTTGCTCAAGGCGGCGGTGAGCCAGGACCTCGAGCGGCGTCACGTGGTGCGGCCCGTCGTGGAGCGCCGCAAGATGCTCGAGCAGGTCGACCTGCTCGCCGCATACACGCTCGATCTCGATCAGGAAGGCACCTGCGAGAAGCGGCAGGACGCCGTGAGCCACCTGCGCGCGCTCAACGACCCGCGCGCGGTCGCCGCGCTCGAGCGCGCCGTGGTGAAGAAGATCAAGAGTGGACCGCTGCGCAACCGTCCGTTCAACCCTTGCCTCCTCGATGACGCGAAGGCCGCCATCGGCTACCTGCGTGGTCTTCCTGCCAAGAAGCAATGACCCTGGCGCTACCGGATCTTCCCCGGTGGATCGAGGCGCATGGCATCGCGGCCGATCCCGAGAGCTGGACGCGCGAAGGCGCGGTCGGCAGCGAGCGCGCGAAGCTCTGCGTGATCACCGGTGACGCGGACCTCGCCGAGCTCCGCCGCGCGGTTCCCGACTACACGATCCTGACCACCGAACCTCCTCCTTTCCCCCATGGGCGCGCGCTGCTCCACACGCTGCCCGATCCCGACTCGCTGCCGGCGCTCGAAGGGGCCGTGCCACTTGGCGATGCCCCGCTCGATCATCTGCCGCCGCTGCTCGCCGCCGAGATCCGTGCCGCCACCACCACCGTGTGGACGGTGTTCGTCGACGGGCGACCGATGTGCTTCGCATATGCGCCGTGGCGCAGCGCCGCGTACTTCGATGTATCCGTCGATACGCTCCCCGGTGCACGACAGCTCGGGCTCGGTACGCTCGTGGCCGCGCAGCTGATCCGCGACGAGCGCGCACAAGGGCGAGAGCCGGTGTGGGGCGCCGACGAGGCCAACCTCGCCTCGCTTCGCCTCGCGCATCGCCTCGGCTTCGTGGAGGTCGACGCGCTCTACGTCATTCCTCCGGCGACAGCGAGTTGAGCAGGGGCTTCAGGCGATCGATCACGTCGGGGATCTCGAGGTCGCCGTGGTCGGAGTCGTCCTGGGCGATCGCGCTCAGCTGCTCGAACAGGGCGACCATGATCTCGCCGTGACGCTCGAGCTCGGTCGCCAGGCCTTGCACCGCGATGGCGACCGCCTCGCGCTCGGGCCGCTTGCGCCACACGAGCTCCGCCGCGGCGATGCCGGTGAGGTCCTGCTTCACGCGCATCACGGCGTCCTGGCAGATCTCGGCGAGGCGCTCCGCGGTCTGGACCGGGCACGCGAGCGTCTGGAGCATGAGCTCCGTGTCGCTCGGCTCGGAGTCGTCGTCCTCGACCGGCGCGGCGCGCTTCGCCGGGACCTTTCCGTTGGCCTTCGTCTTCGCCTTTGTCTTCGCCTTCGGTTTCGCTGCCTTCGCGACCGGCTTCTTTGTCTTCGCACGCGCCATGACGGCGACTGTATGCGATCGTCCGCCCACGGTGCGCGCGCTGGTCATCCTCGTCTCGCTCGTCCTGGCTACCGGGACGGCGCGCGGCGAGCCGAGCGACCGCACACTGTTCTGGGTCGGCGTCGGCATGGCGCCGCCCACATACCTGATCGGCGTCGCACTGCACGAGGGCAGTCATGCACTCGGCGCGAAGCTGGTCGGCGCGGACGTCGATCTCATCCACCTGTTCCCGCCCGGTCGCGATCCGCGCTCCGGGTACTTCCGGTTCGGCTGGACCTACGTGCACGGCCTCAAGTCGAAGGGCGATCGGATCTTCTTCTACCTGGCGCCCAAGATCACCGATGCGATCCTGCTCGGAGGGTTCGCATCCCTCGTGCTCACCGATGGGTGGCCGAAAAACAAGTACGGCCAGCTCGCGCTCACCGTGTTCGCGACCGGTCTGTGGATCGACTTCGCGAAGGATGTGGTGCTGTTCGGCCCGGGAAACGACGTCGTCAAGGCGTTCAACCAGTGGTGCATGACGGGCTGGAAACAGCTCCCCGCGCGCCTGGTCTACGCGGCGGCGAACGTGGGCTTCGGCTACCTCGTGTATCGGGGCTACCGGCGCACGTTTGGCGACGGCGAGCCCGCCGGGGCCACGCCACTGGTTTTGCCGCTCGTCACCACCGCGTTCTGAGGCACCGCGGATCGCTGTGCGGTAGCGCCCGAGCGCCGATGCACGCGATCTGGCGGGGTGAAGCGCCGTGTGGGGCGAATGGGACACCCGAGCGCGATCGCACTCCCCGGTGGGCGCCGGCGCACGCAAAACTGTGAGATCCGACGGTTCCCGAGGGTGGGCAGCATTCTTGCTATCTTCTCCGACCATGATGCGGACCCAGCTCTCCCTGTGCGTTCTCCTGGCGGCCACGCTCGTGGGCTGCGCCACCCAGAGCACCAACCCGGCTGGCGATGACATGCCGCCGCCCTTCACCGAGGGCGTTTCGACGCTCACGGGCGCCGCAGAGGCGGGTGCGAAGGACGGTCCGCGCGGAACGGCACGGCTCAACAACCCGGTGAACGTCGCGTACGGCCCGGATGGCAAGCTCTACGTCGCGGACTTCGATAACGACCTCATCCGGGTCGTCGACGTGGAAACCGGTGACACCTCCACGGTGATCAAGCAGGTGAACTTCAAGCGCCCGTTCGGCCTGGCGTTCGGCAAGGACGGCGTCCTCTACGTATCGACCGACAACGATGCGACCGGCGACGGTCACAGCTTGATGTCGGGAACCATCTGGCGCATCAACCCGGGTGCGAAGACGGCCGAGATGGTCGTCCAGAAGATCGGCCGCCCGCGTGGCCTCGCCGTGCTCGCCGACGGCCGCATCGCGATCGGCGACTACGTGCACCACGTCGTCGAGGTGCTGAACCCGAGCACGCTCCAGCTCACCGTGCTCGCCGGTGTGTGGGACGCGAAGGGCATGGTCGATGCGACCGGTGCCGACGCACGGTTCTCCACGCCGTATCATCTGGTGCAGCGCGCCGACGGCAAGCTCGTGGTCGCGGACTTCGACAACCATCGCCTGCGTATCGTCGGGCTCGACGGCGCGGTCTCGACCTTCACCGGCGGCGGCGTCGGGTTTGCCGACGGCGCGATGGCCGACGCGAGGTTCAACCATCCGCAGGGCATCGCGATCGCCGCGAACGGCGACATCTATGTCACCGACCTCGGCAACTACCGCATTCGCAAGATCGTCGGCAACGCGGTCGAGACCGTCGTCGGTGACGGCATGGCGGGCTACGAGGACAGCGACGACAAGCTGTCGGCCGAGATCTACGGGCTCGAAGGCCTCTCGCTCAAGCCGGATGGCTCGCGACTGTACTTCGCCGACGGTGGCCGCGGCGAGCTCGTTCCTTACAACCGCGTTCGCGTCGTCAAGAACTGACTCACCCGGAAGACCTACGAGTACGAGACCGAGCTCGCCGCCTGAACCGTGACGTCGGCGGCTCACCACCGATACGCCGCGCCGATCGAGCCGGTGATGCCGCGCCATCCGATCTCGACGTCGCCGTAGCTCAACGGGTGTGCCGGCTAACTCAGCGGCCTGGATCGGCGACGAGCTGGCGGAGCTGCCACGCCTGCAGGTGCATGCTCGCGCGCGCCCGGCGCTCCGCGGTCTTGAGGCCGCGCGTCATCACCACGCAGCCGGCGATGATCGCGGCGGTGTACAGCGAGAGCAGCGCGAATAGCCCGGTTGCGGAGTGGAACATCGGCGACGTGATCACGGCGAAGCCCTCGCCGACGGTGAGCGATGGCGCCAGCCAGCCGGCGCGCTCGGCGAGGAACGGCAGCATCACGCCGAGGAACGCGACGATCGCGACCCACATGGCCTGCCGCTTCGCGTACTGCGGTCCGGTCATGAAGCCCATCGCGGTGACCGCGGCAACGCCCGGGCCGAGGAGGAACGGTGTGTAGATGCGCGCGACAACGGCGATCAATGCGACGTGGATGATGATCACCGGCAGCGAGAGGAACGGCCGGCCCGGTCGACGCATCCACATCAGGAACAGCACGGCCATCAGCGACAGCGCCGCCATGCAGATCAGCTCGGGCAGCTTCGCGCCGCCGCCGACCACCATCAGCAACGGTGCGAACAGGAAGTAGTTGCCACTCGCGATCGCCGCCGCGCTCGCCGTTCGCCGCACCACATCCGCGCTCTCCGAGTCGAACTGCCTCACCAGCTCGGGCGGCAGCGTGGGTGGTGGCTCGAGCATCATCCGCGTGATCAGCTCGCCGGCCGCGTGGAGCCGAGGATCGAGCGCGAGCGCCCTGCCCGCCTCCCGCATCGCCGCGCGGCGATCGTGCTCGGCAAATGCGGCCTGCGCGTTCACGAGGTGCTCCTTCGCGAGCGTCCTGCGGAGCTCGGTATCACGATCGCCGTCGAGGAACTTCTGGATCCGCTCGCCGAGCTCGCGCGCCGTCGAGATCCGCTGCTCGCGGTCCGTGACGGTCGCACGCACGGTCAGGCCGTCGAGCTCCGGTGGAATCTCGCGATCCGGCGTGCGGTGCGAGGGCCGCGAGTCGATGCCGTGCACCACAGAGTGCATCCCGGCCTCGCCGCCCGGATGGAGCCGCTCGCGTGTGAGCACCTCGAACAGCACGCAGCCGAGCGAGTACACGTCCGCGCGCGCGTCGATGTCGCTGAGCCCACGCGCCTGCTCGGGCGCCATGTAGCCCGGGGTGCCGACTGCCGCGCCCGCGGCCGTGACCAGCGGATTGCCATCGTCGGTCGAGACCAGCGCGGAGTCGTCCTCACCGGTCACCTTCGCGACCCCCCAGTCGAGCACGTACGTCTCGCCGTAGTCGCCGATCATGATGTTGTCGGGCTTGAGGTCGCGGTGCACGAAGCCGCGCTCATGCGCCATCTGGACGGCGAGGCAGACATCGGCGAGGGCGCGGAGCTGGCGCTGGAACGGATACTTCACCGAGGGCTCGCTCTTGATGATGTCGGTGAGCGTGATGCCCGCGAGCTTCTTCATCGCGAAGTACGGCTTGCCCGCCGCGTCGCGCCCGAGCTCGTGCACCGGCACCACGGCCGGGTGCTCGAGCCGCCCCTGGATCCGTGCCTCGCGCATGAACCGCGCGATCTGCTTCTCGCTCGGCGCCTCGGCGCGCATCCGCTTGATCGCCACGTCGCGTCCGATCTGGTCGTCGTGCGCGTCGAGCACCTCGCCCATGCCGCCCTTCCCGAGCTCGCCGCCCAGCCGGTACCGCTGCGCGAGTGGCCCCAGCCCCATGGCCGCCGGAGGAAGCGAAGGCCGCTCTCCCGTCGTCGACGTGACGGTGTTCGCCGCCGTGTCGGTCCCCTCGTCCTGCTCCATGCGGGCAGGATCACCGAGGGTCGTGCGCGAAGCCAGCTACTCGGCGACGATCGGGGCTGCCTCGGGCGCCCACATCATCCACGGCGGCGTCGGCAGGGCCATGCGGCTCACCGAGTCCTGCGTGCCCGTGGTGATCGAGTCCTCGGGCTTCTCCGTGAGGATCACGACGTCGTTGATCGGCAGCACGCCCTCGCCCGCGGGATAGCCGTAGCTGACCCAGCCGGTGGACGTGTCGTTCGAGCCCCAGCCCCACACCCACACGCCGAAGCCGTTCTTCGAGTCCATGGTGTGGACGCCGTTGTTGCAGCCGCCCATCGCGTTGAAATGATCGACGATCTTCACGTGCGCGATCTCGAACTGGCCATCGACGCCGACCGGGGACCAGTCGCTGACCGGACCGCCGAGGCAGTCGAGCTTGACGTCCTCGAACGTGCCGCCCTTCGCCTTGCGCACGACGGTGAGGGTGGTGAACGGATACGTGGGATCGGTGAAGAACACGTAGTGGAAGAGAAACTGCTCGGGCGGAACGAGCCGCACGAAGTCCGCGTCACCATCGCCACCGCCGAAGTTCGGATCGTAGCCCTCGTCACCCGGGTTGACGCCGCCGCCGCTCATGTACGTGAACATCGAGAACGGGTGATCGGCGCCCTGCGAGCGCACGGTGAACGGGGCCATGGTGCGGATCTCGATCATCGCGCCCTGGTTGACCACCGCCGGACCGACGCTCGGCGGGTCGTACTCGAGGTGCGTCTCGTCGACGGCGCCGTAGATGCGATAGATGTGCGGCTCGGCGGTCGGCTTGCGGCTGCCGTGCGGCGCGGCGACGTACTCGTAGCCGAGCGCTTTGACCGGCGTGAGCATCTGCTCGCCGTGATCACCGCAGCAGCGATCGATCGACATGATCTGGTGGCCGCCGAACACGCCGATCGGTTTGTCGGAGGAAATCGGGGAACCGGAGAAGCCGTTGCCTTGCGTGATCTGCGCGTACTGGCCCTTCGCGAGCGTGAACGAGTACGGCGCGTTCTTCGCGCCCGCGGGCAGGCCGCCACCGCCGAGGATCGGCTGGTTCGGACGGATCGTGACATGCGTGTCGTCCTCCTTCGCGACAACGTTGTACGACGGCCCCTGCGCGACCTGGATCGGCGCCATCGAGCCCGGCGGCGGATCGTAGGCGCTGACCGCGACGTAGTTCGTGCCCCACGCGGAGGTCGGCACGAGCAGTGATGCGCCGGTCGCAGCGGCGCGACCACCACCGTACGGCAGCATCTGGTACGCGACCACCGGGAGATCCGTGGTGACGTGGAACGCCTTGCCGAAGCCATTGCCGGCGATCTGCGCGTCGGTGCCGACCGCGGCGGGCACCGGGCACGTGACGTTGCCCATGAACGGGCCGCCGGCAGGGGCGTACGCGAGGAAGATGATCGCGACCTTGCCCGGCGCGAGGCCGGCGACGGGATCGTAGCCGCCGTAGGTGATGCTCTGGCCCGCGCCGATGGGGAGCTTCGCGTACTGCGCGAGGTTGAGCTGCAGGCCGTTCCACTCGACGTTGATGTGGACCTGCCCCGGCGACGTGTTCGCGACAAACACGGTGTAGCAAGCGTCGCGCGGTGGACCATCGGCGGCATCCATGTCGACCGCCATGTAGTCGCAGCCGACCGACGAGTGATTCTTCTCGGCGGCCTCGCACGCATTCATGCACGCACCCGCGTTGCACGCTTGATCGGGCGGGCACTGGGTGGCGTTGCCATCGCAATCGATGACCGCGAACTTGTCGTCGGAGCAGCGCGGACAGGTTGTCGAGTCGTCGTCCCCGCCGCTTCCTGGGTTCTTCCTCCCGTCGGGTCCGCACCCGGAGAGGGCGATCACTGCGAGTCCGATCAGCGAGAACGTCCGCGTCATGTCCCTCATCGCGGGCACCGTAGCCAGGTTGATCGCGCGCTCACAAGCACCGAGTGAACGCGCCACACAAGAAACGACCGCCACGATCTCGCGAAGATGCACGTCGCTGCACGTTGGGAATCCGACGCTGCGCTAGTCGCGCACGTATCTGCTCAACGGGCGATCCACCGCACGAAAGAGGCGACGAGTGCGGCGATGTCGCCGAGCGCCGTCTCGGCGGGAGATCGACCATCACCATGCTTGAGCCCGTAGGTGATGCGCGTGCCGTCCTCGAACGCATCGAAGCGCACGAAGCCGGCGACCGCATCGTGCTTGCCCGTGCGTGGCTCCCACGTCACCTCGTGCGCGAGCGCGTCATACGTGTAGACGAGCGAGTACGTGAGCGACGGGCCGAACTCGAACAGGATCTCGAGCGGCAGCCCCGCGCCATCGAGCGCGATCACGCGCGCCTTGCGCAGGCCCGGCACCCACGCGCCGAGCGTCGCGGGATCCACGAACGCGCGATAGCAACTCTGCGGATCGCGGGAAACAACAGCGCGAACGGTTTGCACGGACCTCAGAGTATGCCGCGCTTGTGACAGGACCGTGGCGAGGATCAGCCGCGCTTCGCGAAGTGATCACGCCCGCGCGACACGAGCCGTTCGCGCACCTTCGCGACGAGCGCCGGCTCGGCTACATCGGGATGGCCCGCGGTGAACGGCGGCGCCGGGTTGTACTCGAGACCGAGCTGGATCGCCTTCGCGACATCGTCGCCGGCGAGCTGCGCGGCGAGGACGAGCGCGAAGTCGATACCGGCCGTCACGCCGCCGCCGGTGATCCGATCGCGATCGATCACCACGCGGCCCTGCGCGTGCGTGGCACCGTACGCCGCGAGCAGCTCGGTGAACGCCCAGTGCGTGGTCGCCTGGTAGCCGTCGAGAAGGCCCGCGCCGCCGAGCAGCAGCGAGCCCGTGCACACGGCCGTCATGTACTTCGCGGTCTTCGCCTGCACGCGGAGCCAGTCGAGGATCTCGGGATCCTCCATGAGCGCGATCTGTCCGAAGCCGCCGGGGATCATGACCACGTCGAGCGGTGGGCAGTCGGCGAGCGTCATCGTCGGCAGGATGCGGAGCCCGGAGTCCGCCGCCACGGGTGCGAGGTCCTTCCACACCAGGTGAACCTGCGCGCCCGGGATCCGGTGGAACACCTCGAACGGACCGGTGAGATCGAGCTGCGTCAGGCCGGGGAACAGGAGCAAGCCGAGGTTCATGCCCACATCCTCGCGCCAGATCGCGGTGGCAGCCATGACAACTTTCGTCTATTTTCTGCCAATGGCCCGCGCCGTGATCATCGTGTTCGAAGGCGTCCAGACGCTCGACCTGACCGGTCCGGCCGAGGTGTTCGCCGCCGCTGGCCGCGTGCGCAAGTTGCCGACGTACGACGTGATCGTCGCGTCGATCCCCGGCGGCGAGCTTCGCACCTCGTGCGGCCTCACGATCCGCACGCAGTCGCTCGCCCGGATCAAACCGCACAAGAGCGACACGATCGTTGTCGCAGGTGGCGATGGAACGGCGGTCTCCGCGGCCGTCGCCGACCTGCGCCTCACGCGCTGGCTCCTCCGCGCCGCACCGGTGGTGCGCCGGATGTGCTCGGTGTGCTCGGGCGCGTTCATCCTCGCGAGCGCGGGGCTCCTCGCCGGCAAGCGCGCCACCACGCACTGGTCTGCATGCGAGCGCCTCGCGAAGATGTTCCCCGGCGTGAACGTCGACAAGAACGCGATCTTTGTCACCGACGGTCGCACGTGGACCTCCGCCGGCGTCACGACCGGCATCGACATGACTCTGGCGATCGTCGAGGAGGACTTCACCCGAGAGATCGCCGACGAGGTGGCCGCGCGCCTGGTGTTGTACATGCGACGCCCCGGTTACCAGTCCCAGTGGAGCGACGCGCTCGTCGCGCAGACCGCCGGCGACTCCCTCGGCGCCACCATCGCGTGGGCGCGCGCGAACCTCGCGAAGGCCGACCTCGATTCCCTCGCCCACCGCGCCGGCCTGTCGCCGCGCACGTTCCATCGTCGCTGTCTCGAGCAGCTCTCGACCACGCCGGCCAAGCTCCTCGAGAAGCTCCGCGTCGAGCGCGCACGCGATCTGCTGGCTTCGAGCGACCAGCCGGTGAAGGCGCTCGCCGGCACGTGCGGCTTCACCTCCACCGCGCGGATGAAGCGCGCGTTCGAGCGCGAGCTCGGACTGACACCGCGCGCGTATCGCCTGCTCCACGCTTGAGGTGGCCTAGAATAGCTCCGGGCACCACGGAGCGACCGGCGACGCGAACATCCGATCCGCACGCCCCAGCGCGGCCGCACTCCCCGCGATCCGCTCCGCGCGCGCGAGTCGCGCGGCCGAGACGCCGCCGAGGTACAGCGCACCGAGCGCATCGCGCTGCATGACGAGATCGGGCGCGGCATCGCTCCGCGCACATCGCACTGCCTTGCCCTCGCGGACGATGAGCGACCAGGTCTCGCCATCGATCGATAGCTGGAGCTCGCCATCGGCGCTGTAGGTGCGGGCCGTCAGCGCCGTCGCGATGTCGCGGATGCGCAGTCCCATCGGCGGAACGTACACGCTCGCATCCCGGATCAGCCGGTCCCGAGCAGACGATCGAGGGACACGTCGACCCGGCTCTGGACGAGGCGGATGATCGAAGCCACCTCGTCGGGATCGATCTCGAGCCGGGCGGCGAGCTCGGCGCGGATCCCCTCGGCGAGCGTCGCGCGGGCGGCGACCATCCACCGCGCGGCGGTGGCGCGGTGCACGCCGTAGATCTCGGCCACCCGATCTACGCTCCAGCCGTCGACGATCTGGTAGCGGAGCAGCGCGCGCGTGCGGTCCTCGAGCTTCGTGAGCGCGTCGTGCATCGCATCGTGAACCGCGCCGTGATACTGGGCGCGCAGCATGCTGATCTCCGGATCGTGCTGCGTGCCGAGACGCGCGAGGATCTCATCGTTGAGGATCGGCTCCTCGCGGCGGCCGCGCTGGATCGCCTTGATCAGGTCGCGCGTGACGATCACCCGGATGTAGCCGCGGAGGTTGCCGCGGCCGGCATAGTCACGGAGTCCGGCGACGCGGCCGGGTTCGTCGACCAGCAGCACGCGCGCGAGCTGCGACCTCGCCTCGGCGGCCTGGTCGGGTGTCGCGCGCAGCTTGCGGGCGATGTGCTGGACGTCGCGCAGGTACTCGCGATCGAGGCACTCGACCGCCGCCGGGTCCCCGTCGGCGCACGCGATCGCGAGGTACAGATCGCTGCCGCAGACCTTCGCGAACGCGTCCTCCGAGACATCAGCGCCGAGGCGACGTGCGAGCTCCGCGGCGAACCGCTCGCGCTTGACCGCGACGGTCGGCCACGCCGCGCGGCCTGCGTCCCAGTGGGTCGCCACCTGGCTCTCCAGCAACACTCCACTCACGCACGCGCAGCATATCGCGCTAGCGTCGGGTGCGTGCTGTGCCCCGATCCTGAAGTGCTCGCGCAGGTCGCCAGCGCGTCAGGGGACGAGCGCGCCGCGATCGCGGACCACGCCGCGGCCTGCGAGAGCTGCCGCGCCGTGCTCGGGGTACTGTTCGACTCCTCGGGGATGGAGACCGTCGCCACCGAGCCCGACCACACGAGTGGCGAGCAGGCGCCGCAGAAGATCGATCGCTACCGGATCCTGCGTCGCCTCGGCGCCGGTGGCATGGGCGTGGTCTACGCCGCGCGCGATCCCGAGCTCGATCGCGATCTGGCGATCAAGATGCTGCATCGCGATGCGCCGGCGGCGCGGCTGAGACGAGAGGCGCAAGCCCTCGCGCGGCTCTCGCATCCAAACGTCGTCGCGGTGCACGACGTCGGCGAGCACGACGGGCACGTGTTCGTCGCGATGGCGCTCGTCGATGGGATGAACCTGCGCCAGTGGCTCGCCGCGAAGCAGACGACCGCGGACATCCTCCGCGCGCTATGCGCGGCCGCGCGCGGGATCATCGCGGCACATGCGGCAGGTCTGATCCATCGCGATCTCAAGCCGGATAACATCTTCGTCGCGACCGGCGGCGACGTCCTCGTCGGGGATTTTGGTCTGGCGTGCGACGCGGAGGAGGAACCCACGCTCGTGCGCCCGGCGGTGATGGCGGCGCTCGAGCTCACGCTCACGGGGACCGTGCTCGGCACGCCCGCGTACATGGCGCCCGAGCAGGCGCGCGGCGCGGCGACCGAGCAATCCGATCAGTTCAGCTTCTGCGTCACCGCATACGAGGCGCTGTTCGGAACGCGGCCGTTCCCGGGCAAGACGTTCGACGAGCTGCAGACAAGCATCACCGACGGCACCATCGCGCCACCGCCCCGCAAGCACACTGTCCCCGCCGCGGTAGAGCGCACACTGCGCCGCGGCCTGCGCGCCGATCCGGCGGAGCGGTTCCCGTCGATGACCGCGCTGCTCGCCGACCTCGAGCCCCGGTCGCGGCGCTGGCCGTACGTGGCGCTCGGCACGGGGGCGGTCGGCGCAGCGATCGTCACGACGCTGCTGTTGACGCGCGGCGCGGCGGCGCCCGATGTGGATGCTGCTTGCAAGGCGACGACCGCGATGATCGATCCGGTGTGGGGGCCCTCGCAGCGGCATGCGCTCGGTGCTGCGTTGTCGTCGCAGGGCCACTTGCCCGATACGCTCGTCGAGCTGGAGCGACGACTCGATCGCTATGCCGCGGGATGGACCACGCAGCGCCGGGCGGCGTGTGTTGCAGAGGTCACGGCTCGCGCGACGCCGGCCCAGATCGCCGGACGGCTCGCGTGCCTCGAAACGCGGAAGTCCAACCTCGAGGTCACCATCGCGAGCATGATCGCAGGCCGCACCGGCGACGTGTTCGCAACCTGGAAGCACGTCATCTCCCTACCACCAGCGGCAGGCTGCGCAGGTGACGATGCCGCGCGGCTGTCGTCGGGCGGCGTCGAGCACCAGGCGCTGATGCGCGACCTCGCGCTCGCGGTCACCGGCGAGGGCGTAGAGCTCGGCACCGTGACCAGGCGCGCGGAGGCCGCGAACGATCTTCCGGCGGTGCTCGAGATCGCGCTCACCCGGGCAAGGGACGCGCTCGATCGCGCGAAGGTCGTCGAAGCGGATGCCGCGCTCGAGCGCGCACGACCACTCGCCGAGCAACTCGACGCCCCGTCCACGCGCGTGCGGGCCCTCGCGCTGTCCGCACGGTCGCTCTGCATCCAGGGCCGGTCGAGCGAGGCCGATCGCTTCCTCGCGATGGCCACCGCGGGCGCCGCGCGCCTCCGGCACGAGGAGTACGAGGCGGAGATCGACGAGGTGTTCGATGCGCGCACCGAGTGCATGTACCGGCGCGGCGACAACGTGCCGCTCGTGCCGTTGCTCGTCCAGCGCATCACCGAGGTCCAGCGCCGGTACGGGCGGGAGGGGCTCGAAGAGTCGCAGCTACGCTGGCGGCTGGGGCAGGCCTACGTCTCCCTCGCTCGTTCCGACGACGCACAGCGGGAATCGCGCACCGCTCAACGCATCGAGATGCGCTTCGTCAAGGCCGATAAGGCCGCGGCGGCGCTCGAGGATGGCCTCGCTCTCGAGGCACTACAGAACAACGATCTCGACGGTGCGATCGTCCATCAGCGCCGCACGGTCGAGCTATTCGCGACCTTGAACGCTCCAGAGCTCGCCGCATCGCTGGCCGACCTCGCCGACTTCTACGACATCTCGGGCGACCCGAGTGCCGCGGTCGCCGCCTACAACCGTCTCATCGATCTCATCCCGGCGAAGTCCGCCGACGAGACCGCGGCGACCATGCGCATCGAGGCACTCGACAACCGCGGCTGGATCCGCATCCGCACCGGCGACACGGCGAACGCCGCCGCGGATTTCCAGGCGGTGATCGACACTGCGACGCGCCTCGAGCGCGCCGATCTGGTCACCAGCGCCCAGATCGGCCTCGGCCGTACCTGGGTTGCGATGGGTGAGTACGAGCGCGGCGTCCGCGTCCTCCGACCTGCGGTCGAGATCTACGGCAGGAAGAGCGACCGCTCGTCGAGCCGCCTCGGCCTCGCGCAGTTCGCGCTCGCAAAGGCACTCTGGGAGACCCGCGATCACGTCGCCGCGACCGCCCTCGCGCGCGACGCCGAGGCGTCCATCGCCGCGGGCCTCGCCGCCGCGAAGGCTTCGCCGCTCGGGCGCAAGCTCGTTCCGCTCAGCGAGGCCACGCTCGCCGACGTCGAGCACTGGCGAGACGCACACCGCTGACTATCCTGAGTACACGCCGCCTCCACCGCCACCCACTCATCGTGTTGTGGCATTCGCACTCCAGGCGCCGGGGCTGAGGCCCGAGGGGCTCAGCGAGGGCAAGGGACGACGGAGCCCGAAGACCGGGCCCCGGCAGTGCGAATGGGGGGACTCGAACCCCGCCGAGACAACACGAAACCATCAACGGTCGCGTGGCCTTGCAGCAGTCTCGACGGTTTATCTCGACCCCTCATCCGCCTCGGTCCGCCCTGCTCGGGGCGGATCTGGTGTGCGGTGGCAAAACTTTGCCACGGCTCATTGGTGGCTGAGCGTGAACCCACACGGCGTCGTTGTGCACGAACCAGTGATCGTCGTTCCGCTTGCGTGCGCGTCGCACTGCGAGCCGAACGTCAGGGCCACACCGTCGATCGTACCGGTCCCTTCAACGAATCCACAGTCGGTGTGGAAGGCGCATCCATCCTGGTAGACCCAGCAGCTCGCGAGGAATTCGTCACACGAGTTGCTGAACGTCCAGCGGCCCGCGAGCCACGAGCAGCCGTCTGGACGAGCCGGTGGGGTTGGCCCCGGCTGTGCGAGCACGGCCACTGCCGTACTGATGCCTTTGGCCGGGTCAATCGGCTGTCCATTTGCGACCCCGAACCCGAGGTCGTGCGCGACGTATGTCTCGCCGCGTTGGAGCGAGTCGCTGCTGTTGTCCGCGTCGGTCATTCGCAGCAGAAGGCCACCGGTCGAACTCATGATCGAACCGTCGTCAAGAACCTGAAGCGTTTCGGAGGTCGAGACGAACTCCCCTGCGGTTGTACTCCACCGGACCGTCAACTCGTCCGCGGTCAGCGTTCCGTCGTCGTTCGTGTCTCGCATAGCGACCAGTTCCTGACTGATGCCGCTTGTTAGGGAGCATCTCC
>JBBRBG010000066.1:0-42227 GCA_038206055.1 Haliangiales bacterium | reverse complement strand
GACTCGCCGCGTCGAAAGGAGGCCGCCGCAACCGGCTGATTTTTCGGGGCGATCGACGGGGCTCGAACCCGCGACATCCAGGACCACAACCTGGCGCTCTACCAACTGAGCTACGACCGCCGTGAGGACCTGTAGTTACCCGAGACCGCTCGCGACCGCAACCCCGGAGAAGCCGCGTTAGGCTATCCGCGCATGCGCCACCCTGCCCTCCTGCTCGCGCTGGTTGTCCTGTTCACGGGTTGCGGCAAGAAGCCTCCGTCGGGGCGGGAGGAGTCCCCGGAACGGAAGCGCGACCGGGAGGCGGTTCGCACTGCGCTCGAGGCGGGCACCTACCGCGGCGCCGGCCAGGACGTGGCGGTGGCGCCCATTCCCGCGAAGGCCGAGGCAGCCGGGCCGGCGTACGCGTGGATCGACCACGTCGGCCTCGCCACGATCGAAAAGGGCACCGCCACGCTCGCGCGATTCCCCGAGCCGGCCACGCAGGGACTTCCGCTGTACGTGAAGGCGATGGCGCTCGACGGCGCGAATCCGGTGATGCTCGGAGATCGCGGAGTGTTCGAGATCAGCGCGGGACAGCGCACCGATCTCGGTGCGCCCGAGGACTTGCTCGGCCTCGACACGCTCGCGATCGCACCTGACGGTACGATCTGGGTCGGCGGCGATCGCGGCGTGGCCCACCGCAAGGGTGGCGAGTGGACGCGCGAGAAGGTCGAGGTTCCGGATCTCGAATCGATCGACTTCGACGGCGCGGGGCACGTGTTCCTCAGCAGCCGTAACGACGTGTTCGTGCTCGACGGCGCCGCGTGGAAGCCGATCGTGCGCACGAAGGTGATGACCGAGGGCCATTCGATGCGGCCGTGGTGGCATCAGACGGTGGTCGCGCCGAATGGCGAGCTGTGGGTGCTGAGCTGCGATCAGCTGATGAGGATCGTGGCGGGCAAGGTCACCGTCGTCGACCTTCCGGAGCCCGGGTTCTCGCACGGTCGGTTCGTCGGCGACACGCTCGTCGGAAAGTCGTGCCTCACGAACTCGCTGGTTCACATCGCGATGGACGGTGCGCTCACCGAGGTCGTCCCGAAGGCGCGGCTAGAGGGCTACTCGCAGGCGATCGACGGCAGCGGCCGCCTGTGGGTCGCGCTCCGCACGATGATGCTCACGGTCGTCGGCGCCGACGGCACGCGCACCGAATACCCGGCGGGTTCGCTGCCCGCTCTCGGTGGCGACATCGCCGCGCTCGTCGTCACCGGCAAGGGACCCGACGCGCTACCCGCGGCGACCCCGAGCGCGCGCGCGACGATCACCGGATTCGTGTTGACGGGCGGCACACCGCTGCCGCGCATCAGCGTGGAGCTATGCAAGCAGCCCGGCACGCCCGCGCCCACACCGTGCGCGAAGGATGCGTCGCGGGTCACCGGCGAGACCGATGACAAGGGCGCGTTCCACATCAGCGCACCGCTGCGCTCGTTCCAGGTGGTGGCGAAGGTCGATGGCCACTGGTACTGGCTGATGAACCACGAGTGCACGGGTCTCGATCCGAACGCGACCTGCGCGATCGGCACGATCGAGACCACGAAGGCGATGAACCCGAACGAAGCGGCCGGGCTGCGCTTCGTCAGCAACCACGACGGCGAACCGTCGCCGTTCTGATCAGGTCTTCGCGCGACGCGCGGCCATGATCTTGACGAACGACTTCGAGCGGATCTCCTCGAGCGAGAGTCCGGTCAGGAGGGCCTCCTCCTCGGTGACCGCGCCGCACGCGATGCCGCGCAGGAAGTAGTTCAGCAGGCCCTGCCCGGTCGCCGCGTCGTCGAACACGTCGCCCACGAGCGTGGCCTGCGCGGCCTTGTCGACGAAGTTCTTGAGGCGCTCCGATGCCGGTGCGAGACCATCGAGGAAGAATCCGTAGACGGCGCCGTAGCGCGTGGGCAACTGGCCGGGATGGAGGTCCCAGCCCTGATAGAAGCCGTTGACGAGAGAGTGGCGAACGTCGTCGGCGTGGAGGCGCCATGCGGCGTGGACCGCGTTGCGATTGTCGCGCTTCTGGAGGTCCGAGAGATCGGAGCCCTTGTGCACGGGGACGGGCATGATGTTTGTCGCGCCGTCGGAGAGCATCACGCCGGTGCCCGCGAACGAGACCTTCATGACGTGCTTCGCGAAGTCGCACGCGGGGTGGCGCATCTTCTGGTGCGCGGCGGTGATGTCGCAGTTCGCGGTGTAGTCGTAGGTTCCGAAGTGCGCGCCGGTGAGCCGGCCGGCAGCGGAGCGGTGGAGGCGGGGCAGCGCCGTTCGACCGTTCGGGTCGAAGATGCTCTGCGTGGTCTCGACCATGAACTCCACCTTGAGTGCGCCGGCCGGCAGATCGAGGCGATCCTCCAGAAGCTCGAACACGTCGACGAGCGCCTCGACATCGATGCGGCTCGTGATCTTCGGCAGCGTGACGACGAAGTTCTCCGGCAGCACGCCGCTGGTCTTCTCGAGCAGCTCGGTGACGAAGATATCGAGGGTACGGAACGAGCGGGCGGCAAGGTCTCCGGTGAGCGGCTTGATGCGGATCCCGAGGAACGGCGGCAGCGTGCCCGCGGCGTGCGCACTCGCGACCTCGGTGGCGGCGGCGGCGGCGTGGCCGTCCTCTTCCTCGTCGGAGCGATTGCCGTAGCCATCCTCGAAGTCGATGCGGAAGTCCTCCACGGCCTCGCGCCGCAGCTTCTCCTTCACGCGCTCGTAGACCTTCGGTGCGAGCGAGCCGGAGAGCCCGATCGCCTCACCGAACGTCGTCGCATCGGGTGCGTACGTGTCCATCGAGCGGAGCGCGAGATCGCCGAGCTTCTTCGCAGTCTCGGCCTTGAACAGGTGCGCCCCGCCGTAGACGGTGTGCACCGGCTGCCGCGCGCCAGAGTCACCCGGGTACAGCGCGAGCACGTCCTTCTGCGCCTCGTGCACGCGGTCGAGGGCCTTGGACAGCTTCTTCTCCGACAGCGTGGTGCGGACCGGCATGGTCCGGGCGTTGTATCACCGACCCGGTCGCGCTGTCGGGACGCGTACATCAGCCCAGATTTGGGATGTTAGCAGTGCAACTTTCAAGTTGCAGCAATACGGGTGCAGAACCCCGTACAGGTTCGAGGGAGATGCCATGAATACGGTTGGTTAGGCTGAGCGGGCCAGCGGCCTCGGAGTTGCTCGGGAGCCGAGCATGACCAAGTGGATTGTGCTGCTCGCGTGTCTTGCCTCCTGCACGGTCGGCGTCGATGGCGAGGGTGACGCCTCGGAGACGACCGAGCCGGAATCGTCGCCACTCGCCGCTGCTCCTGTCCTGAGCTGGCCCACGCTACGCAGCGGTGACCAGAGCTGGAACGTCGCGGCGGCGCAGTACCTCCTCCGGGATCGCGGCGGCACCGTCACCGTCGATGGTGCGTTCAGGGCGGGGACCTTGCAGGCCGTGGGTAAGTTCCAGACCGCGGTCGGCCTCTCCGCCGACGGCGTGCTCGGGCGCTCGACGTGGGAGCAGCTGGTCGTGCAGGTCGGCAAGGGCGACCAGCGGGATGCGGTCTCCGCGATCCAGAGCGTATTGAAGAACACCTACGGCGCGAGCATCGATGTCACCGGGACGTTCGGCGTCACCACGGAGACGCGGGTCAAGGAGTTCCAGACGGATCACTGTCTCGGTGCAACCGGCGTGGTCGGGCTCTACACCTGGAACGCGCTGATCGCGAACGCGAGCTACTGTGCGGGCAGCGGGAGCGCCGCCGGCCGGCTGCTAGCCGCGCACAACGCGGGCTTGGTGACGTTCTGGGATCAGACGTTCGGGCGTCACGACGGCGCCGATCCGCTGTCCAACCTCCGGGATGCCGCCGCCGGACGCGGCGCGCGAACGAGCTGCTACGGCAACGCCCCATGCACGAGCGTCCAGCTGTCGTCGATGATGCTCACCGCCATCGACCGGATGCGGACCCAGTACGGGTTCCGGTTCTTCGTCACCGCGATCGCGGGTGCGAACCACGCGACCAACTCGTATCACTACGCCGGTCGTGCGATCGACATCGACGAGGTCAACGGCGTCCAGATCAACGGCGACAGTGCGCTCGCGCGATCGTGGATGAATGCGTGCCGGGATCTCGGGGCCATCGAGGTACTCGGGCCGAACAACGCATCCGACCACCAGGATCACCTTCACTGCGCGTGGTGACCAGCCGTGATCAGCTGCCGCGGTACGTCGAGTAGCCGAACGGAGAGAGCAGCAGCGGAACGTGGTAGTGCGCCGCACCGTCGACGACCGTGAACTGGATCTCGACGACCGGGAAGAAGCACGGCACGTTGAGCGCCGCGAAGTACGGCGCGGTCTGGAACCGCAGGCGATAGCGCGCGGGCATCACCGGGCCCGTGGGCGTCAGCGTCTTGAGGCGTCCATCTGCGTCGGTGACACCGCCGCCGATCAGCTTCCAGGTGCCCTTGTCATCGCGCTCGAGCTCGATCGCGATGTCCGCGCCCGGCTTGCCGATGGAGGTATCGAGGACGTGCGTCGTGATCATGCGAGCTCTCCGGTCAGCTTGGTCAAGCGAAGGCGAGTGATCGCCGCCTGCTCCTCGGCGGCGGTGTGCAACTCCTCGCGGGTGGATGTGGTGAGTCGGCGACGGAGCTCCGCCAGCATCGTCTCGGCGCTGCGGCCGGTCGCGCAGACGATGAAGATGAAGCCATGCTTCGCGGCGTACTGCTGGTTGGCCGCGGCGAGCTCCGCGAGCGTGTGCGAAGGCGCCGCTGCTGCGGTGCTCTGCTCGGTCGTCGACCAGGTGGCATCTCCGGAGGCCGGCACCTTCGCCTCACCGATCTTCGGATGCGCCGCGAATGCCTCGCGGTGATCGGCCTCGGTGAGCGACCACCAGATCCGCTCGCCGATCCGCAGCAGCGCCGATGCATCCTCGAACGGACGCGCCTGGATCATCTGCTCGACCCACGCGCGCGAACCGCAGCAGCGCTGGAGCGCCACGCGCGCGTCGTCGGTGGACATCGCATCGAGCGTCGCGAGGCCCACGGGAACATCGGGCGTGAGCGTTCCCCACGCGCGCAGCCGAGCGACGCCGCCGCAGGGAAACACCGACAGACGGAGGTGAGTCATCGGCCCCACGCGCCGCAGCTCGCGATCGAACACGTGACGCGTGTGCGCCTGGAGAGCGGTGTCGATCAGCGTGCGCCAGCCCGCGAGTCGATCGGCGGCGACGCCCGGCGCATGCACCGCCTCGACGGTCGCGCGCGCCGGGGCATTGCCCTTGAAGTGAGACGTATCGATCAGCAGGCGCTCGATCGAGCCCGCGGTGGCGAGCCGGATGATCGCCCAGTCGTTGCCCGGGCCGCGGCGCCGCCGGGTCTCCCAGCCATCCGCCATCGACAGCGACGGCCCCGGCTTGATGAGGTTGTTGCGCGAGCCGAAGAACATGTCGCTACAGGTCTCGACCACCGCGCCGTTCTCGAGCGCGGCGAGATCGACCGCGCCACCGAGTGCGCGCAGCCTGGACCACACGGGCACTGCATCACCATGCACGCGAAGCCGCGCGACGCCGCCATCGGGAAAAATCTCGAGGCGAAGGTGCGTGAACCGCCGACCGCTCGCGATCTTGAACGCGTTCTTGTGATCGCCCTTGAGGTCGGTGCGCGGCAGGAGCTCCGTCCACGTGGCGGTCTCGAGCGCACGCAGATCGAGTGGATCATCGAGCTCGGTGGCGTGGAGCGCGGCGGACGCGGGATAGTTGCCGCGGAACCACGCGGTGTCGATCACCACGCCGCGGATCACGCCGGGTAACCCGAGGCGCACGATGCACCAGTCGTGAATGGTCGAGTCGGCGCCGGGCGCAACGCCGTCGAGCGGGCGGTAGCGACGAGTCTCCCAACCGTCCATCCACTTCCCGCGATCCGTGTAGAGGTGGTCCTTCCACACTGCGGCGGCGGGCTTCAACAAGTTCTCCTTCTCGGCGAAGAACTCGTCGTTGCAGAGGAGCGCTGCGCCACCGACGCTATCGCTCGCGAGGTCGGGCAGATCGGTGAACGCTGGCAGGTCCGGCTCGCTCATAGCAGTGCTCCCAGCTCGGTGGCGATCGCCTTGCCGTTCTCCGCGACGCGCTGACCGCGCAGGTACGTCGCGTGGACGGCGCCGCGCAGCGTCTCGCCGGAGTACGGCGTGACCTTGTGGCGATGGTGAACGGTGTCGGCCGTGATCGTGGTGGTGCCGGCGTCGTCGAACACGACCAGGTCGGCGTCGGCGCCGGCGGCGATCGTGCCCTTGCGGCCGGTGAAGCCCGCGAGGCGCGCCGGGCCTTCGCACATCCAGCGCACGATCTGGAGGAGCGAGTGGCCGCGCGCGTGGGCCTCGCTCCAGATCACGGGGAGCGCGAGCTGCAGGCCCGAGACCCCGCCCCATGCGGCCACGAAGTCGGCTTTCTCGCCGGTCGGGCCGAGCCCGCCCATCTCCATCCCGGGCTCGATCGCCTTGAGCGACGGCGAGCACGGCGAGTGATCGCTCGCGACGAAGTCGAGCGTGCCGGCCGCGAGCGCCTTCCACAGCGCCTCGCGGTTCGCGGCATCGCGGATCGGCGGGGCGCACTTGAAGGCGGTCGCGCCGTCGGGGATCCGCTCGGCGACGAAGTGCAGGTAGTGCGGGCAGGTCTCCGCCGAGAGCGGCAAGCCCTGCGCCTTCGCCGCCGCGAGCAGCGGCAGGGCGCTCGCCGCGGAGTGATGCACGATGTGCGTGCGCGCGCCGGTCTGCCGGCACAGGCCGGTGACCATCGCGATCGCTTGCTCCTCGGCGCCCTCGGGGCGCGACGCGAGATACGTGGCGTACTTGCATGGATCCGCGCCGGCGAGCGCCTTCGTTGCTGCATCGATCGGCCCCGCGACCTCGGCGTGGACGAGCAGCGGGCGATCGAGGCCCGCGAGGATCGGCATCGCGATCGCGAGGTGCTGCTCTCCGACCCAGCCGAACTCTTCGACGCCACTGTCGATGAGGAAGCACTTGAAGCCGCGAACGCCGTCGCTGACCATGCCGGCGAGCTCGCTGGAGTTCCCCGGGACCACGCCGCCCCAGAACCCGACGTCGACGCTGCACTGGCCCGCCGCCGCGGCGCGCTTCGCGGCGAAGCCTTCGCGCGTGGTCGTCGGCGGGATCGAGTTGAGCGGCATGTCGACGAGCGTGGTCACGCCGCCGATCGCCGCGGCGCGAGTCGCCGTGGAGAAGCCTTCCCACTCGGTGCGGCCGGGCTCGTTGAGATGAACGTGGGTGTCCACGATGCCCGGCATCACGGCGAGGTCAGCCATGTCGTCGAGGCGAGCGCCAGCGGGGACGTCGTCCCACGCAGCGACGGCGACGATCTTTCCGCCGGCGATGTGGATCGCCTTCGGCCCGATGGCACCACCGCTAACAACGCGCCGAGACCGAACTACGAGGTCGACCATTCGCGCGCGATTATAGTCCCAGCTACAGCCGACCTGACCAGCGCCCGTACGCGACCATCGCCACGAGCACCATCAACATCGCCGCGAGGACCTTCGTCCAGCGGGCCTGCGCGCGCTTCGTCAGCTGGGTGTGCTCGGACTTCGAGAACGCCTCGGTGGGAGGCGCGTCGTCGTAGGTCGGCGCGTCCTCATCCTCGGCCGGAGGCGAAGCCTCCTTGAACTTGGGCTTGCGCATCAGCGCCGGAATCGCCGGCACGGTCGGCGGAGCCTCGCGCTCGCGGGCGGCCGGGATGTGCGCGGCGCTCGCGCGGTCGCCTTCGAGCGTGTCGAGGATGCGGCCCACGCCACTCTCGCTCCACGGCTCGCGGGTGAACGCCCACTGCACCCAGCGCAGGAGCTCCTTGCTATCGACGCGCCCGACCTCTTCGGCCACGCCGCGGAGCGCACGGCCCATCGCAGCGGCGTTCTGCCAGCGCTGATCCGGGTCGCGCTGTAGCGCGGTCAGCACGATGTCGTCGAGCTCGCGCGTCACCTTGCGGTCGTGGCGCGAGGGCGGCGTGATCGCGAGCTGGCGCACGTTCTGGATCGTCGCGATCTCGGTCGCGGCGGCGAACAGCCGGTGACCGGTGAGCATCTCGTGCGCGACCGCGCCGACCGCGAACAGATCCGCGCGCGCATCGAGCTTACCGTAGGTGTACTCGGGCGCGACGTACGCGAGCTTGCCCTTGATGTATCCGGCGGCGGTCTGAACGCGCGAGCGCGCGGCCTTCGCGATGCCGAAGTCGATCAGCTTCACCATGCCGTTGTTGGCGAGGATGATGTTCGCCGGCGAGACGTCGCGGTGGATCATGTGCAGCGGACGGCCGAGCTCGTCGCACAGGTTGTGCGCGTGATCGAGCGCGTCGCAGAGCTGGATCAGGATCTCGACGATGATCGGCAGCGGCATCGCTCCGGCCGCGGTCCGCGACTGGCGCATCACCGCATCGAGCGTGGGGCCCGAGACGAGCTCCATTGCGATGTAGTAGAGGCCGTTCGCCTTTCCGAGCTCGTAGGTCTGCGCGATGTTGTCGTGGCTGAGCAGGCGCGTCAGCCGCGCTTCCTGCACGAACGATTCGACGAAGTCGCGGTCATCCGAGAGGTGAGCCCACAGGCGCTTGAGCGCGACCGGTCCGCCCACGCCATCGATGCGCGTCGCGCGGTGCACCGACGCCATGCCACCCTCGCCGAGCTGCTCGTGCAGGTAGTACGCCCCGAACCGCTCGCGGTCGTCGGGCCTCGGTGCTCGGACGGTGGGGGCCTTGGCCATCGCGGGATGCGAGGACGTCGCGCGCGCCCGCAGCTTGACGCGTGCGACCGGCATCGACTCGCGCATCGCGGCGACCTCGGCGTGGTCATCCTGGCGATGCGCTCTCGCTCTCGTGCGTGCACTCGGCGACTGCATGTGACTCACGGTGACTGCAAACCGCAGTCACCACCACTGACGTCGATCGGCTTGCGCTGACAGCGCACCGGCGTGCGGATCCCGCACACCACCGGAACTACGCGAGATTCATCCGCGGTCCGGCTGTCAGAGGCGGATCTAGCCCTACTCGAGGCGAGCGCCGTCGGTGATCCACTTCTTCAGCTCGCCGCGCTCGCGCGGGGTGATCTCGGTCTTGTTGTTGTATGGCATGTTCTGCTGCTCGACAGCGCGCAGCATGATCGCGGACGCGTTGACCTGGATCTGGCGCGGCGAATCGAGGCGCAGGCCCTTCGGCGGCGAGGTGAACACGTCGTCGGAGGGATGCGTGCTGTGGCACGGCACGCAGCGCGTGGCGATGATCTCCTGCACGCGCTTGAACGACACCGGCTCCTGCACGTCCATCACGCTGCGCGCGTCGATCCGCGTCACGATCATCAGGCCGGCGATCGCGAACGCACCCGCGCTGACCGCCGGGAACAGCCACGCACCCACCGCCCGCTCGCGACCGTTGCCGAGGTAGCGGACGTTCATGAAGTGGCGGATGCCGGCGCCGCCGATCATCACGAGGATCAGGATCAGCCAGTTGAGTGGGTGGCTCGTCGCCGAACCGAAGTGGTTCGACAGCATGATGAACAGGAGCGGGAACGTCAGGTAGTTGTTGTGGATGCTGCGCTGCTTCGCGCGGATCGACAGCGCCGGGTTCTGGTCGCGCCCTTCCTTCGTCGCGTTCACGAGCTCGTGCTGCGACGGCACGATGCACATCCACACGTTGCCGGTCATCAGCGTGCCGATCACCACGCCGGTCTGCATGAACGCGGCCTTGCCGCTGAAGAACTGCGCGAAGCCGAAGATCGATGCGAACAGCAGCACGATCGAGATGATGGTGGCGGCGCGCGGGTTGGTCTCCCCGAGAGTCTTCCACAACGCGTCGTAGATCAGCCAGCCGACGAAGATGATCGAGATCGACATCACCACCGCGACGGTGCGGTCGACGTCGTGCACGCTCGGATCGACGAGACCGCCGGCACCGTTCATGTAGTAGACGATGACGAACAGGCAGATGCCGGTCGCCCACGTCGAGAAGTTCTGCCACTTGAACCAGTGGAGGATCTTCGGCATCTCCCCGGGGCCGAGCAGCTTCTTCTCGACGTCGTAGAACGCGCCGGAGTGGACCATGAAGATCTTGCCCTGCGAGAGCGGTGGCTGGCCGGCGACCTTCTCGAGGTTGCGATCGAGCCAGTTGAACAGCATGGAGTTACCGACCCACATGATCCCTGCGATGAGGTGTGCCCATCGGAAGATGACGTCGAGCAACTCGTTCAGGTGCAAGGCCGGCTCAGTATAGGGCCCCCGGCTGGTACTGTCGGCGCCATGCGCAAGCTTGTGGCGATCGTCCTTGTCCTCTCCGGCTGTCCCGAAAAGAAGGAGGACTACACGAAGGATAAGCCCCAGGCAGAGGTCGATCGCGCGAATGCACCGCCGCGTCCCGTGCCGAAGAAGAAGGCCCAACCGCCGGCGGATCTCGGCACGTGCACGCTCACGGTCGCCGGTGGGATGACCGCCGAGCAGACCGTGCCCGGCGGCAAGGCCGCGACAAACGTCTCCTACTGGTACACGCCCGAGGAGCGCAAGAACATGATGGGCGTCGACGGCTACGTCATCAGCTGCAGCGGTGAGAAGTTCCGGTTCCAGCTGCTGCCCGGCGGCGGCAAGCTCGATGGCATGCCGTTCACGCCGAAGAAGTTCACGTTCGCGAAGGGCAAGAGCGATAGCGCGAGCATCATGATCGCGTTCGGCCAGGACACGATGCCCGATGCCACCGGCACGGTGGACGTCACGGCGCTCGACAGCCGCCACGTCGCGGGCACGGTGGATATCGCCGGCAAGATCAAGAGCAAGCAGATCACGGTCAAGGGCTCGTTCGACTACGTGTGCCCGGGGCTGTCGGCGTGTGACTTCGGTGACGCACCGCAGTAACCCCGGAGGTCCGTGACTATCGGTCCCGCAGCTGCGCGAGCGCGCGATCGAGCCGGGCGCTGCCCGTGAGGAGCGGAGCGGCGAGATCGCCCTTCGCATCGACGCGCGCGCGCACGCTGCGCAGCGTGAAGGCCCGCGGATCGAGCGCGTGCGTGACCTCGTCCCACGCGATCGGTGTGGACACCGGCGCGCGATCCGCTCCGCGCAGCGAGTACGGCGCGACGAGCGTCTTCGCCACGAACTGCTTGTGATCGACGAGCAACCGCCCTGCCCGCCGGTCCTTGTCCTGCTCGACCGAGACCTTGTCGGGTACGAGTGCCACCAGCATCGTGCCGATACCGCGCGCGAGCTCCTCCGCCTGCGCGAACGTGTGCCCTCGCGCGAGCGGCACGAGCACGTGCAGGCCGCGTTGCCCGCTCGTCTTGACCACGCTCGGGAGCTCGAGCAGCTCGAGCACGCGCCTCACGCCGAGCGCGACGTCGATGAGATCGGTCCACCACGTCGAACGATCGCCCGGATCGAGATCGATCATCGCGTAGTCGGGCTCCGGCAGCGATGCGATCCGGCTCGCGAACGAATGGAACGTGAGCCCGGCCTGGTTCGCCATCCACAGCAGCGCGTCGACGTTCTCGACGACGATCCGCCGCACGCCATCCACGAACTGCGCACGCAGGTAGTCCGGCGCGCGTGGTGGCATCCGGTGCTGGTACCAGTCGAATTCGTCGATTCCATCGGGCCAGCGCTGCACCACCACCGCTCGATCCACGAGGTGCGGAAGCAGCGCGGGAGCGATGTCGCGGTAGTAGCCGACGATGTCGCGCTTGCAGATCGAGTCGCGCGGATACAGCACCTTGTCGGCGTTCGAGAGCGGCGGCGGTGGCGACAGGCTGCGCGGCCAGCCGAGCTCGCCGTGCGCGCGCCACGCGGCCGCGTACGCTCCGTCGAGGGCGCGCGCCACCACGCCGCGGATCCCGAGTGCAGATGCCGCGCGCTGCACGCGGTCGAGGTCGCCATCGAGCGCGGTCGACACCATCACCACCGAAGGGGCACCCGCCAGCAGCTCGACGAGCCGGGCGCGGCGATCGCGCAAGCGCACCTCGCGTAAGTCCTCGTCACCGTGCGCAAGGAGGTCCCAGCAGATCAGCACCGCCGTGGTCACCGTGCCTGCCGCCACGCGCGCGCGTAGATCTTCGAACGAGGGCGTTCCGCGCGCGTCGAGCACGCAGATCACGCCGTCCAGCGCGAGGTGACCGGAGGACAGCTTCTCGAGCGCGCGTACGATCGCGGGGAACGTCGCCGTCCAGTCGCGATGATCCGCCGCGACGAGCCGCACGCGCTCGCCATCGCGGGTCGCGAGCACGCGGTGGCCGTCCCACGCCGGCTCGACGAGCAGAGGCGTCGCGAGCTGCTCACCCGGCGCGATCGGTGCGAGCGTGTAGCGGCGCGCCGGCACGCCGTCGTGCTTGCCGTACCGACGCTTCTTGCCCGCGGCCACCGCCGCCCATCATCTCAGAACGCGTAGCCAACGCGCATATAACCAGTCGGCATCGGGTCGTGCCTGCCGTCGTCGTAGCCGTCAGCGCTCTTGGTGCTCGCCGTCATGTTGCGCGTGACACCGAGCGCAGCGGAGAAGTTGAGGCCCGAGTCGAACGTCCAGTGCCAGCCGAACAGCACCTCGGGGCCGACGAACGTGTGCGCTACCGCCATTGGAGGATCGCCGTCGGAGAACAGGTCCCACGGCGTATCCATCGTCTGCTGGTAGATCACACCGGGCTCGAGAAACGGTCCCGAGAACGCGCGCTTCAGATAGATCGGCGCGCTCAGCGCGACCTCGTAGCCCTTCGTGGCGCCGAGGAACTCGTAGTCGAATAACTCGAAGTTGCCGCGCAGCGTGATGTTGTCGGTGACGGCGACCGCGCCCGACAGGCCGTAGAACCCGACGAGCCAGCCGATCGGATTGATCGCCACGTTGAACCGCCTGGTCGGCGTGACGAGGTAGTCGATGTGCTCGCCCACCGGAACGGGCGTGCCGTTGATGTGCGAGACCTCGCTCCAGTTGTTCGTCATCGGTGGCGGCGGCGGATCGTCGGAGCCCGGCTGAGCGGCAGCAGGCGCAACGAGCGCGGCAAGGACGAGCATGGTGGTGACGGAGCGACGCATGCCCGGAGTAAGAGCAGCTTCGATGCCATGGTCCGACCACCAGGCAACCGACTGTAAACACTAGAAGTTCCGGGCATTCACTGCCCAGATCCTGACACCCTCCCGGTCGATCATCCCCAGGCGCGGCGGACAGCCTCGGCGATTCCGCCACCGGTGCCCGCGATCCGCTCGAGGCGATCCGTCGCCTTCGCGCTCACGTGATCCGGCGAGCCGCCCATCGCAAACGACCGCCCCGCGACCTCGAACATCGGCACGTCGTTGACCCAGTCGCCGATCGCGACGGCCTCGCGCGTGGTGCACCCGACCATCCGGCACAGCTCCGCGAGCGCCGTGCCCTTCGTGGGGCCCGCGGCCCGTACGAGCACGGCGTACTTGCCCGGGCACTGGCTGACCGGGAAGCTGACGGAGAACAGACGATCTGCGTGCTCGCGCAGCACCGCATGCGCCGCCTCGACCTGGTCGCGCTCGCCGATCGCGACCGCGGCGATCGGCTCGGTCTGCCATGCGAGCTCTTCCTCGACGACGCGCACGTTCGGCGACCAGGTGCGGACGTAACCGGCATACGGCGCGCCGGAGTGATCGTGATGAATGCCCTGTGCGTCGAACACGAAGCCGGCGAGGCCGTGGGCGCCGACGGTGTCCCGCAGCACGCGGCGCACTTCGAGCTCCATCGGGTGGTGGGCGACCGTGGTGTTCGATGCCAGCTCGACGAGGTGACTGCCCTCGGCGCAGGCAATCACGCCCTCGATCGCGCACGCCGCGGCGGCGCCGAGCGAGCCCGATTGCAGGCGCCCCGTGACGATCGTGACCGTGACACCGGCGCGCTGCAGCTCCCGGATCGCGGCGATATCGGAGGCATCGACCTGCTGATCGCTGCGCAGCAGCGTGCCATCCAGATCGAGCGCGAGCAGCCGGTACGACATCGAACCGACTGTGTACCGCGACTACCGGTTGTTGGCGAAGATGCTGCCGTTCAGTGCGGTCGCGAAGGCGAGCCAGCCGAGATATGGCGCGACGACGAGTGCGGCCTGACGATCGACCTTCGCGGCCTGAACGGCATACGCACTCGCAGCCGCATCGAGCGCTACGAGATCTACGAGCGCCGCGCCTGGCATGTGCGCGCGGAAGAACAACGGCGTCCACGCCCCGTTGAGCGCGAGCTGGGTCGCCCACAACCCGAGCGCCTTCGTCCGCTCCGGCGAGCTGGGGGCACGCCACACGCGCCAGCCGGAGTAGGCGATCGAGCCATACAACGCGCTCCACACCGGGGCGAACAACCAGTTCGGCGGCTGAAACGCGGGCTTCTTGCGGCTCCGGAACCAGAGGCTGTTCGGGCTGCCCTTGCCGCGCATCGCGAGGACGCCGAGCGCGGAGGCGCCGTAGCTGAGTGCCGCGAAGCCGAGGCCAGCGAGCACACTGCGGGCGCGGGCGCGCGGCGCGCTCCCGGAGATCGTCGGTGTCATGTGGTCGTGCAGACTCATGCGCGTGAACAATGCACGTTCAGCGCCGGCACAGCGCGTGCTTCTGTTTCACCACATGAACGAGAACAGCACCGTCAAGGACAGCGTCGATTCCCTCAAGGAGACCGCGGCCAACCTGAAGGAGGACGTCACGACGTTCGTCGATCAGGGCAAGGATGCCGTCGAGTCGCTCAAGGCGCGCGCCGGCGACATGCGTCAGTCGATCTCGGACAACGGTTCCGCCGTCCTCGAGAAGGCGACCTCGTTCATCGAGGCGTCTCCGGTCAAGGCCGTGGCGATCGCGTTCGGGCTCGGCTACCTCGCGATGCGCATTCGCACGAGCCCGCTTGTGAAGTTCGGCGCGATCGCGGGCCTCGGCTACCTCGGG
Source organism: Haliangiales bacterium (assembly GCA_038206055.1). Classification (GTDB taxonomy): domain Bacteria; phylum Myxococcota_A; class Polyangia; order Haliangiales; family Haliangiaceae; genus JABFXX01. The sequence goes on along the minus strand of JBBRBG010000066.1, from coordinate 27,343 downwards.
CTCCGCGCCGTGCGCGACTGACCAGCGCGTAGCGCAATTCAGAGGGGCGGTGCGGGAATCCACACCGCTGCACCGTCGACGACCTTCACGATCAACGCAGGCGCATCGTTGAACGCCCCATCCAGCCGCGTGCGGTAGAGCGCGAGCGGACCGGTGGGCGGAGCGACCTCCACATCATCGACTGGCCCCGAGCCCTCGGCGCTCTCCGGCTCGTCGGTTGGTTCGACGGCCTTCGGTGGTGGCGGCGCCTGGCCCTTCTTCTTCGGCGGCGTGGCGCTCTGCTTCTTGCTGCCGTCGCGGTTTCCGAGCACAAGGCCGAAGTGACCATCGCTCGAGATCGACGCGCTGGTGTAGCCCTTCCAGCACTTGTACTGGCCGCCGTTCGCCATCATCAGGCACGCGCTTCCGCCGTCCTGGACGAGCACCCACTTGCCATCGTGCGACCACTCCACCGGCACGCCGCTCTTGATCATCTTGCGGCGCGCGGCCTGACCGTCGAGCGCGAAGCCCATGAGGACCTCCGCCGGCTTGGTGTCCTTCACGCTCGTGAACACCTTGTCGTTGTAGACGCCGATCCCGCGCGTGCCATCAGGGCTGGGCAGGAACGAGCGCAGCGGCGCTTCGGCGGCGACCTGCTGCTTCGGCTTGAAGTCCTTGTCCTTCGTCGGCGCGGCCCAGACGCCGGTCTTGTCGGCCCACACGATGCGCCGATCCGGGGGCGCACCGACGATACGCGCACCGACGGAGGGCACATCGACAGCACGGGTCCGGCCATCCTTCACACTGACGATCAGCGAGCCGCCCGTGGCGTTGCGGCACACCAGCAGCTCCGCATCCTCGGAGAGCTGCGCCGGCCCATCCGCGCACGGTAGATCGGTGAGCGTCTTCGTCGAGCCATCGAGCGGGAGCCACGACCACTTGCCGCCGAGATCGACGAGCAGGACCTTGCCCGCTGCATCGGTGCGAAGCGCGCGCACGGCGGCCTTCGCCGCGAGCGTAGCGATCTCGGTCTCGCCCTTTCCCTTCGCGTCGACGCGGTACAGCGATGTCCCGCGCGCGAAGATCACGCTCGCCTTGCCGAAGTCGTCGTCAGCGCTCGCGGTGGTTGCGAGCACGGCGAGTCCACAGGCGACGAGCGCGAGCCGCATCAGCCGGCCACCAGCTTGGCCGCGGTGTCGGCGGCGGCCGTGGTGACGAACCGACCCTTGCCGGCGATCTCGAGGAGCGTCACCGGTCCGAACCGCGGGAAGTGCACGTCGAGCGACTTCATGCCGTCGGACTTCTGCGAGTCGCGCTCGAAGTCCGCCTTGGTCAGCGGTTTGCCATCGACGAACACCTCGGAGAGGAACTCGAGCGGCGCGATCCAGCCCGCGCCATCGCGGTGGATCCGGTCGCGCATCGCACCAGGGAAGTTATCGGAGCGGCGCACGACGTGGTCCCAGTCGCGCTTGCCGAGCGCGGCCGCGACCTCGAGATCGAAGCGCTCCGCGGGGAACACGAGCACCACGCCGCCATCGACCTCGCGCGCGCTGATCGGCGGGCCCTTCGGCTCCTCCTTCGCGGGCGGCGGCGGCTCGATTGGCTTTGCCTTCGCGGGCGCGGCAACGGGCTTCGCCTCGATCTTCGCCGGTCCCTTCGGCTGCGGTGCGCCGGGGAGCATCGAGAACCGCTCCATTGCCGAGAGCTGCGTCTCGAGCAGCATCGACTTGCGCTGGTCCCAGGTGCCGTCGACTTCGAGGACGTCGACGATCAAGAGATCCCCGCGGCGCTCGAACGTGACGCCCGTGAGGCCGGCGATGATCTGCTCCTCGTCGAGCTCGTCGAGGCGCTTCTCGAACGCGAGGATCTTCGTCTCGAACTCCTTCTGCGACAGCGGCGTCTGGCGGCGCTTGCCATCGACGTCGACCTGCGGATCGAGCGCGTACGGCAGGAGCGCGATGCCGCGCAGGTCGCGGGCCGTCCGCGCCACGAGCACGGCATCGCCCCAGGTGCCGAGCGAGAACAGCCGGCCGAGGCGGATGGGCAGCACGGTGCAGGTGGCGATCAACGCCTCCTTGTGGGGGCGCAGGTCGGTCTTGATGACCGGATCGGCCTGCGGATCCTCGCGCGGCACGATCGCCTTCTCGTCGATGATCATCAGGCGCCGCTCGCCACGCCGGCGGAACGGCATCGAGGGCGAAAGCTCCATCTCGGCGCGGGGATCGAGGCGATCCACGTCGAGCAGCTGCTTGGCCTCGAGCACGTCCTGACCGCCGAGACCCTCGATCAGCTTTGCCTGATCGATCGCCGCGTTGCCCTGGAACATGAGATCCGTGACGAGACTGTCGATAGAGAGCGCCATGCGTGGTTCCTTCTACAAGTAGCCGCTTCGCTGGCGCAAGAGCCACTCGAGACCGAGGAGGCCGATGACCAGAAACAACAGGCCGGGGCGACTCCACAGCTCGACATCGGTGCGTCGATCGACGCGCACGATCCGCGGTGGATCGAGCTCGAGGTCGCTGGGGAGCGTATCGATGGCGCCGAGCGAGGAGCCGCCCGTCGCCTTCGCGATCGCTTCGAGGGTGGCCGGATCGCCGACGGGCCGATCCAGCTCCGTGCCGCCTTCGCGGACGAGAAAGATGTCGCTGGCCTCGACCTGGCGGCCGCCGATCGTGGCGTGGGCCTCCACGCGATAGACGCCGGCCGTCAGGCCGCCGAGCTCGTGCACCACGGTGCCGTCGTCGGCGACGGTGACCTTGGCCTCGGAGACCTTCTCGGCGGTCGCGGGATCCGCACCCCGCTTGACGACCAGCGAGACGACGCCCGCGGCCAGCGGCTGGTAGTCCCGGCCGAGCAGGCGGACGGCCACGCGCACCGGCTGCGAGGGTGCGTACTCGACCGCATCGCTATCGATGTGGAGGTTCTGCAGCGCGGGGTCGTGGATCAGCCAGCTCTGCGCGTTCTGCCAGAACTTCGTGTACTGGCGGCCGTTGTCGCCGGTCTTCGCCGCCGCGACGAACCCCCAGCGCCACACGGTATCGGTGGTGATGGCGAGCGAGCGGCCCTTGCCGTAATCCATGGCGGTGATCACCGGCATCGGCTTGCCGGCCTTGGTCTTCAGCCTCGGGTGGGTGGCGAGCACCACCGCATCGGGCTTCGCGCCCGCGACGAGGTTGACGCCCTCGAGCTGCGGCAGCGACTTCCACGTGGCGATGTTGTCCTCGGCCGCATAGCGCAGCGAGGTCACCGGGTGCATCGTGCCCGCCTCGGTGAGCTGCGGGCTGAACTTCGTCGTGTCGAGCACGGGGCCGGTATCGAACGGACCGTACAGCTCGACGGGCAACGCGGCCGCGACCGGCGTGCCGAAGTACCCGCCGGAGGTGAACGACACCGGGCCGCCGAGCATCGCGAGCCCGCCGCCGCCCTCGACGTAGCTGCGGATGTTCTCGAGATAGTCGCCGATGCCGTACGGCATGAACTCGAAGTTCTGCAGGATGATCAGGTCGAAGCTGAGGAGCTGCTGCTCGAACAGCTCGCGCGTGGGGAACGGGATCAGCGACTTCTCGTCGTTCGGCACGAGCGAGACATCGTCCTGCGTGCTGAGGATGAAGAAGCTGATCAGATCCACGTTCGTGTTGCTCTTCAGCATCTGGCGCAGCGCGCGCACGTCCCACGTCGGTTGACCGGCGACGAGCAGCACGCGGGTCTTGTCGCGGATCACGCGGACCACGAAGCTGCGGGTGTTGTTGCTCGTCACGGCCTCGTCGGGCGCGACCGGCACCGAGACCTCGTAGACGTAGCGGCCCACGCGCATCGGCGTTACCTCGAACGTCACCGTGATCTCCTTCTCGCCCGCCGGGAAGTCGACGAGCTTCTGGCGCAGGGGCTGGCCGTCGGTCGAGAGCGTCACGGGCACCTGGCGCGCCGGCAGCCCGGTCGTCCGGATCACCGCCTCGACGCGCATCACGGTGCGCACGAACGCGAACTCGTCGGCCATCACCTTCGCGACCGAGACGTCCTTGAGGCCCGGGCGCGCGGCCCACACCGTGTGCACGCGCGTATCGAGCGAGCGGAGGAAGTCGCGAACCGCGCCGTCGCCGGAGTCCTCGTCGAAACCGCCGGTCGATGCACCGTCGGAGATCAACACCACGCCCGCGAGATCGCGGCCCTCGTAGCGGCCGCGGATCGATTCGAGTGCCTTGCGGATCAGTGTGGCCTTGCCGGTCGCCAGATCGGTCGCGAGCGCCGTGGGGCTGGTCGCGGCGAGCGTCTCGGCGAACGTGTAGTAGTCGATCTTGTGGTTCTGCTCCCAGTCGGCGAGCGCACCCTGCGAATTCGCGATCAGCTGGCGCACGCGCTCGATCCGCGTCGGGCCATCGGGCGTCTCGCGCAGCGCCATCGACTTCGAGTCATCGATCAGGATCGCGATCCGGTTTGGCTCGCGCGCGACCTGACGCAGCTCGACGGCAGGCTCGAGGAACACCACCAGCGCACCGACGGCGGCACCCGCGCGCAGGCCGATCATCGTCGCACGGCGCCACGCCGGTGCACCTCGACTCGCTCGCCATGACAGCGCGACGATGCCGATCACCGCGGCGCCGCCGAGCGCGAGGCCAAGGCGTCCCCACGGAGCGAGCATCACCCAGCGGTACTCGTTGAAGTCCGTGGCGCCCGGCGCTGCGAGCCGCACCGTCAGGGCGACGAGCGCCTCGGCCGCGAGCGCACCACCGGAGAGCAGCGCCGCCACGCCGAGCGCGGCACCGAGACCACCGCGCCCCGAGCGCACCGCGAGCACGGTGGCGATCAGCAGCACGACGAACGCCGCGGCGAGGCCGTAGCGCACGAGCGACGAGAACAAGACGATGTTCACGGCTTGGGCTTCAGCTGCAAGGTCGGGGTTTGCGCGCCGTCATCGGGCTTCCAGCGCCGTCGCTTCATGATGAACGGCACGTGGACTTGATCCGCCTTGTAGTCGAGGCACAGCGCGTACATCACGATGTTCACGCCCATGCGGAACGCGAGCTCGCGCTGGCGTTCGCCGCCGGGCTCGCAGCGGAAGTCGTAGTTGCCGAAGTCGTCGCGCGACCATGCGCCACCGAGATCGTTCGCGATGTACACGGCGACCAGCCGGCCATCGCGAACCACGCCTTCCATGGCAGGCTGGATCGCGAGACGGCCGAGCGGCTTGTCGAGCAGGTAGAACGACTTGTAGACCACGTGATCGCTCGGCACGATCTCGAGGCCCTTCTGGGTGCCGACGGGCGGGAGTACCTGCGCCATCAGCTTGCGTACCGAGCCATCGAACGCGCCGTCGGTGGAGCCCTCTGCGGAATCGATCAGCAAGAACCCGCCGAACGTGAGGAACCGGCGCAGACCTTCGATGCCCGCCGCGCTCGGCAGCTCGATCTCGCGCTCGCCGGCGAGATACAGGAACGGAGTCTCGTGCAGCGAGTCGCTGGTCGGCGAGACGAGTGCGGGCTCGAGCTCGACATCGATCGACGTCCGCTTCTCGATCTCCCAGCCGATCCGGCGCAGCGCATTCGGCCGCGGGTTCCACGAGGTACCCGCGCCGAGCTGGAGCTGCCCGAACTTGAACTTCGCCCCGGGCCCGATGGCCCTCGCCCGGCGGCCGGTCAGCGCCAGCAGCGCGGCGGCGATGCCAGCGCCCAGAAGGCGCCGTCTGGTCAACCCGGACCGGGGATCCCGTACCACCGTGGGAAGGTAGCGCCGGGGGGCCGCGGAGGCCACCGTCTCCGTCTGCTACCGGGCCGTGTTAGCGTGCTGTCGATGCGTGGGGCCGCTGTCCCGATCTGTCTCGCTCTACTCGGGGCGTCACCGGCGTTTGCCGACGACGTGGCGCCTGCCAAGGAGGGCGTTCCGCCGCCGCCTCCGCCTCCGGCCCTGACCCGGCCCGACCGCGATACGACCTCCCACCGGGGGATGTTCGAGGTCTCGCTCCGCGCGGCGGTCGGCATGCGCGCGATCGTCTCCTACGACAAGACCGACTACTGCGGCGCGACCGACAACTCGACCAGCACGGGCAACGCGCCGGTGTGCACCGGCCGCGCGCCGTTCGCGTTCGACATCGAGCTCGGCTACGGCATCGCGCGCCGCATCGACCTGTTCGGCGAGCTTCGCCTCGGCCTCGAAACCGACTTTCACCAGACCCCGCAGACCAGCGCGCCCGGTCCGCGGATGCTGCACTTCTCTCCCGGCGCGCGGTTCTTCTTCAGCGACGCGAAGTCGAGCAAGCTGTTCACCACCGCGCAGCTCGTGTTCGACTTCGCCGGCTACAAGGATGCCGGCGGCGCGGACCGCGGCACCGACTTCGGGGTGCGCAACATGAACGGCCTGTGGTTCGACCTCGAGAAGGCGTACGGCTTCTACTTCTATCTCGGCGAGACCGCCACGTTCTCGCGGTGGATGCGCTTCGAGCTCGAGCTGGGCGTCGGATTCCAGGGCCGCTACCGGTAGCTCACTCGCGGCATCCAAGCGAGATGACGTTCGCCGACCACTTCTCCACGATCGCGGCGCGCTACGCGACCTATCGCCCGCACTACCCACCCGAGCTCGTCGACGTCCTCGCGGATCGCGCGCCCAGCGGCACGGCGTGGGACGTCGGCTGCGGCAGCGGCCAGCTCTCCGTCGCGCTCGCGGCGCGGTTCGCCCGCGTGATCGCTACCGATCCCGCCCAGGCGCAGCTCGACGCCGCCACGCATGCCCCCAAGGTCGAGTACCGGTGTGCTCCGGCCGAGGCGAGCGGCCTCCCTCCCCGCTCGATCGCACTCGTCGTCGCAGCGCAGGCGGCGCACTGGTTCGCCTGGCCGAAGTTCACCGCCGAGGTGGCGCGCGTCGCTGCTCCCGGCGCGCTGGTCGCGCTCGTCAGCTACGGCATCCTCGTCGTCGACGACCCCGCCGCGAACGCGATCATCGCGAGGTACTACCGCGGCGATGCGGGGGCGTACTGGCCACCCGAGCGCGAGCACGTCGAGAATGGCTACCGAGATCTCGTCCTGCCGTGGCCCGCGATCGTCGCTCCTCCGCTCGCGATGACCGCTTCGTGGACGCGCGACGAGCTCGTGGGTTACCTGACCACGTGGTCTGCGACGGTGAAGCTCGTCGCCGCGCGCGGCACCGGTCCCCTCGAGGCGGTGGGCAATGCGCTGGCGGCGATCTGGCCCGAGGGCGAGCGCCGCGAGATCCGCTGGCCGCTGACCGTGAAGCTCGCGCGTCTCTGATTCGCCGTGTGGGCCGGCCGAGCACATGGCACCCGAGGCAGGACCGCACAGTGGCTCTATCCACCCCGCGCGCGCGGCCGAACTAACGGACGATGGCCAGGCGAAACGGGGACACCGACGTCCAGGAGATGGCTCTCCGGGAGCTGGGTCACCGGTCCCTCTCCGGGACAGTCGCCCACCTCGCCCCGCTGAGCTTCGTCGAAGCCACGATGCCGAGATCGCACGGGTTTTCGGGCGCAGTCGTGGTCGGCCTCGTCCTCCTGTTCCTCGGCATTCGCCTGATCGCACGCCACTCCACGACGGGCAGCCGCGGCACCCTGCGCGAGCGGTGGATCCTGATCACGATCGGCGGAGTGGGCGTCAACACCGTGTGGGGCGTGATCAACGCAGCGGTCCAGCTTCGCGCCGGCTCGGGTATGGAATCGCTCGTCATGGCGATCCTGGTCTCCGGAATTGCGGTCGGTGGAGTCACTGCCTTCGCACCCAACCGCTTGGTCCAGATGTTCGCGCTCGCCGGTCTCCTCCTGCCGACGCTGGCTTGCGGCGTTGCGGGCTACATCTCCCCCGGCCTCACCGCCCTGTACGGCGTGTTCTTCGTCTACATGTCCGCCCTCGGAGGGCGAGCGTCGCGCGAGTACTGGCACGGCGTCGAGACTGCCAAGCTGCTCGAGGCCCACGCTGTCTCGCACGAGCAAGCGGCCGCCGCAGCGCTCGCGATGAACGAGCTGCTGCGCGCCGAGATCGCGCACCGCGTACGCATGGAGATCGAGCTCCGCCAGGCGCAAAAGCTCGAGGCTGTCGGCCGCCTGGCCGCCGGCATCGCGCACGAGATCAACACGCCGCTCCAGTTCGTCACCGATAGCTGTCACTTCCTGCGCGATGGCATCCACGATCTCGAGGCCGGCGCCGCCGACTACGCGTCGCTGATCTCCGAGATCGTTCTGCGCCAGACCACGCCCGAGGCCGCCGAAGCCCGTGCGGCACAGATCCGCGACGTGCGAGATCTCGACTTCCTCCGCGAGCAGCTCACCGGCGCGACCGCGCGCGTGCTCGATGGGCTCGATCGGATCGGCAAGATCGTGGGTGCAACGAAGGACTTCGCCGCGTCGAACACCCCGGGCAAGGTGCCGACGGATATCAATCGCATGATCGAGAGCACGCTCGTCATGTGCCGCCACGAGACCGCGGCGGTCGCCGAGGTCTCGACCGATCTCGCCGACCTCCCCCTCGCCGAGTGCCATCGCGGTGAGCTCAGCCAGGCGTTCCTCCACGTCATCGTCAACGCCGCGTATGCGGTCGGCGGCATGACGAAGGGCACCGGGCTGAAGGGTCAGATCCGGATCAAGACGAGTATGCCTATGTCCGACAAGATCCGTGTGGAGATCACCGATACCGGCGGCGGCATCCCGATCGAGATCATCGACAAGATCTTCGAGCCGTTCTTCACGACGAAGCCTGTCGGCGACGGGGCAGGTCAGGGCCTCGCGGTGGCGCGCGCGATCGTCGTCGGCAAGCACGGCGGTACGCTCGACGTATCGTCGATCCCGAAGATCGGCAGCACGTTCGCGATCACGATCCCGGTGTGACCGGCGCGTCCGCGGCGTCCTCGACAGACCGCATCGATGGCGAGTCCGACGCAGCGACGAGCGCGGGCGACTCTTCATCAGGCGCAACCTCGGGCTGGTCCTGCCCGGCACGATCGAGTGCCAGCGCGTAGCGACGGCAATGCTCGAGATACGCGTGCTCGTGCACGCTCACGAGCTCGATGAGGGCCTGCCAGAGCCAGCTCGGTGCATCGAGCGACTTCGATCGGCGCTTCGCGATCTCCGCCTCCCAGCCCCGGCGAGCCGCTGGATCGAGCTGCCGCCCGTGCGCACGGCCGACGACCATGCCGAGGTAGTACGCGACCTCGCGGCCGCTCTCCACGGAGATCTCGTCGAGCTCGACCTTCAGATCCTGTGGCAGCAGCTCGCGAATGAACACCGACCGATTGAGCAGCTCGGCGAACGCCATCCTCTGCCCGAGTGCGGGCGCGAGGCTCTTGGCGCCCCGTACCACGCGCTCCCCGTGCGCCAGGCCGGGATCCATCCCCCCCGCCCACGGACTGCGCGCGCCCACGGCTTGCTTCACATCCAGCAGCGACGGCGTCCGCTTCTCGGAGCGCTTCTTGCCTGGTTCGATGATCTCGACCAGTAGCGCGACTCGCCACAGCCCGAGAGAGCTGCAGCCCTTTGCCCAGAAGGCGGCGTCGACAAACTCGATCCGCGCTTCGTCGTGCCTCTCGGCGAGCAGCGTCACCAGCTTGCGGATCGGTCGCGTTGGCACCAGCGCGGCCACAGCGGCCCGCTCCGTTGCGTCGAGTGGCCAGAATCGCGGCCCCAGGACGATCTGCCGCTTGTGGGAACCGAGACGCTCGCGGAGAAGGTTCTTGGTCGTTCGCCGCACGGCGCGCTTCATGACGACCCGGATCGGCTGCGGGAGCTCGTCCACAGTTTCATCGGCCGTGTCCCCCGCGAAGGCGCGTTCGTATCCGGCGACGAGGTCCTCGGTGATCCGCGCCGTGGTCACACCCGGCAGGTCCGAGCTTCGCGCGGACATCGCAAGTGACAGCGCGAGACGCACGAGATCGTGCGCCGGGTTGCCGACGACGGTCTGATCGAGGTCGCGAAGCTCGATGACCGTCCGCCCCTCGTGATGGCCGATCGGACCGAGATTTCCAACGTGGCAATCCCCGCAGATCCAGATCGGAGGTCCGGACGGGATCCGCGCGTCGCCATGCGTCTCGATCCACCGATAGAACTGATCCGTGCTGCCGCGAACATAGGCGTGCGCACTTCGCGACATCTTGAGCTCGCGCCGAGCGTTCAGGACATCGGTTCGGTGGTCTGGCGGAGGCGGTTTGCGCACGGCGCTGCCGAGGGTACCCGATCGACGCCAAGCGAACGCTGCTACGATCGGCCGATGACAACAAGGCAACTGCTGGCCGCTTTCGTGGTGTTCGTCGCGTGTGGGAAGTCAGCGAAGAGCGAGAAGCTGGCGCCCGGTGGATCGCTCAGCGGCACCTATCGCGTCGATTCGGTCACCGTTGACGGCAAGGACATGGTCCTCGCCGACATGTTCCGGCAGAGCTTCAAAGGAGACGACGGCCAGGTCGTAGATTTCATGCGTATGACCCTCGAGGTCAAGGGCGACAAGATCACCGTCGGTACCGACCAGGTGATGGGTGCGCCCGGCTCCGCCACGTTCTGCAGCGTGCACGGCACCAGCGACGCCGAGGTTCTCAACGGCAAGCTGACGGTTCCTTCGATCGAGGCTGTCGCGTCGGCCGGCGTGGTGACGTCGTCGGGCGGTGACAGCTCGAAAGACACGGCGAAATGCAACGTGTCCTTCACCAAGGGCACGTACGAGATCGCGAGCAGCGGCACCAAGGCCGACCTGTCGACCATCTTGGACGGCAAGCCAGTGACGATGCACCTCGTCGCGGACGACGAGGTGATCGATCTCAAGGCGCGCGCGACCGAGCTTGCGAAGCGGAAGTGAATCCGGCGTCGGGTAGCACTGGGGTAGCGAGCTCCGATGTCGCATACCAAGCGCAAATGATGACAGTGGGAACGCTGTTCCAAGCATTCGTCGTCGAGCGTAGCGTTGACCTCACACAATGCTCCGAATGGTTCGCCAACCGCGCCACGTGTTGATCATCGAAGACGACCGAGTGAGTGCGCTGGTGATGTCGGAATTCCTGACCGCGCACGGCTATCGAACGACGGTGGCGACGAACGGCCAGGATGGCGTCGAACAGTTCAACGAACACCGTCCCGACCTCGCGCTCGTCGATGCGGCGCTGCCGAAGAAGAACGGGTTCCAGGCGTGCTTCGAGATCAAGCAGTCCGAGCACGGCCGCGCGACGCCGGTGATGATGATGAGCGCCGTCTATCGCAACCTCGAGAGCGCGGGCGCGCGAGCGAACAGCGTCAAGGCCGAGGGCTTCCTGTTGAAGCCCTTCGATCTCGACGTGCTGCTCGAGTGCGTGCACGAGCTGGTCGGCGACCCGTAGTCGTGAACCGGCGGAGGTTCCTCGACGAGCTCGCGAGTCTTCGCAATCCGAAGACCCTGATGCTCGGCATCGTCAGCGGGTACGCGCTGACGGCGTGCTTTGCCGTGCTCACCGCCATCGCGGTCAGCACGGGCGTCTTGCGCTGGCACTGGGCGTTTGGCGCGCTGCTCGGCCTCAAGCTCGTGACGAACACGCTGGCCCTCATCGGGCTGCGCACCGACCGTTACGCGCTCGAGCTCGGCGGGATCAACGTCGCGGCCGACGCGGTCGTGATGACAGGTGCGATCTGGGCGACCGGCGATAGCGCGAGCCCGCTGGTGGCGATCTACACGATCGAGGTCACCGTGCTCGCCCTGCTCACGAACCTGACCACCACGGTCCTCATGGGAGCGTTCTGCCTGGTGCTGTTCGTCGCGATGGGCCTCCTCACCGCGAGCGGCATCCTCCCGCACTTCCCGACCCCGGCCGAGTGGGGCGGGCGCGACGTCACCTACCTCGGGCTCTCGTTCGCGTTCGTCGCGTTCGTGATCGGCGCACCGACGTTCTACACGGCGGGGATCCTGCGCAAGCTTCGCGCGAACGAACAGCGCCTCGAGTCCCGCACGCACGAGCTCGTCGACGCCGGCAAACAGAAGGCGCAGTTCATGGCGAACATCACGCACGAGCTGCGCACGCCGCTGCAGGGCATCCTCGGCCTCAGCGATCTTGTCGCGAAGGGCATCTACGGCGAACCCACCGAGAAACAGCGCATGGCGATGGCCGAGGTCAAGACGAGTGCGCGAGCGCTGATGAAGTTGATCGACGACCTGCTCCAGGTCGCCCGCCTCGACGCCGGAAATCGCAGCGTGAGCCTCGCGAGCGTCGACCTCGGTGAGCTGCTCCCGACCGCCGTGGCCAACGCGCAGTGGATCCTCGCGGGCAAGCAACTGCGGATCGAGCTCGATCTGATGCCGCTACCGGCGATCATCACCGACCGCGCAAAGCTCAATCAGGTCGTGCTGAATCTGTTATCGAACGCGGTGAAGTTCACACCGGATCCAGGCTCGATCATCGTGCGCGCGCGCACTGCGATGAGCGGCGATGGCATCGAGATCTCCGTGGAGGACACGGGCATCGGCATCGCGCCCGGCGATCTCGAGCGCGTGTTCGACGAGTTTCACCAGGTCGATGGCTCGTCCTCGCGCGACTACGGCGGCGTTGGTCTTGGCCTCTCCCTCGTGCGGCGGTTGCTGGTCGAGCTGAGCGGCACGATCTCGGTGACCAGCGAGCTCGGTCGCGGGTCGACCTTCGTGGTCGCGCTGCCCCTGATCCCGGACGCGCCGGCCTAGCGGCTCGAGCATTGCAGAGACTTCTGCGATGCCGGTGACACCTGCGAACATCGAGGAAACCGACCGCGGGACCATTGTCATCGCCGATGACGACCCAGATGTGCTCGCCGTCCTGCGCGACCGCTTCGTCGGCGCCGGGTACACCGTTCGGACCGCGCACCACGGTGCCGAGGCGATCGCAGTCCTCCAGGAAGTGCTGACGCCGGTGGCGATCTTTGTCGACCTCATGATGCCAGGCGTTCTCGGGCATTCCGTCCTCCAGTTCATCCAGAGCGAGCAGCGATTCGCGGCCACTCCGGTTGCGGTCGTCACCGGTTCTCCCGAGCTCGCGCCCGCAGGCTTCCGCGTATTTGCGAAGCCGGCGAAGTTCGCCATGCTGCTCGACTACGCCCAGCGCCCTCCGGCAATCTCGCGCGCGGCGCGCGGGACCATCACTCCCATCGGGTGAGGCCAACGCCTCGCCGGGGGTCTTGCCACACGGACAGCTCGTTCGAACGCGCGCACTGTGGCGAACCAGTAGCCGCGCGGCACCGAGCGCCCATGTCGCAACGGTTCACATGGCTCGTACCGTCACGCGCCGGTGTTCAGGCGGAGCGTGGCGTAGTAGTCCTCACAGCCGCCGTGCCCGGCGTGGAGGGCGCCTGCAAGGAGGTGGAACTCCCGGACCAGACAGCCACGCGAGGAGTCACAAGCATCTTGTTCGTCCCAACGAAATTCGATGCCGTCGATCGCCCGGATCACCTTGGTGTCGCTCGCGCGCGTCACCGCGCCGAGTGGATGGAGAGTGTTCGCCGCGCCTGCGCGAAAGTCGGTATTGTCGCCGCGCGGAAAGAACAGGATCTGACCAGCACCCTCGACCGTGACGGCGTTCGGATCACCGAAGAGCGAGATACTGTCGAACGTGTCGTTGGAGCCCGCGCACGTGAGCCCGAGGTCCAGGTCACCGTTGGTCCCGTCGTAATATTGGCAGATGCAGTCCGACAGCCCGGATGCGGTACCCTCGGCCCGGTCGAATGACACGGACTCGGGGACGTCACTGCAGCCGACCCCGAGTGCCGCGATCGCCCAGACAAGATGCTCGATGACCAGCATCTACGGATGATCGCGACACGCTGTCGATTCGTCAAGGCGCCAGCTCGACGACGCGTCGGGCGGTCCGCTGGTCGCTCGGCACCGACCACGATGCGTTCGTGATCAGCCCGCACGGTAGATGCGAACGCGATCCGCCGCGTTCGAACGAAGCCGTCAAATGCAGCCGAAGGATACTTCGCGGTCGTGCTCGCCGAAGCAGATTCCGATGTTGGTCACGCAGCCGCAGCTCGGAACGCCGTTGCACTTGGCCGGCAGCGGTTCGCACGACGCAGAGATCAGGTCGTACGGTCCGATGCCGCGGCTCGGGTCCACGCCGCACTGACTACCGGCACTATAGGTCGTGCAGATTTCACCCGTCCCACAGGTCAGCCTTCCGCAGCTGTAGGGCCCGTTCAGGTCGGGCTTGGGTTCGCCGCCAGATGTCGTGCACGCCCCGAGGAGAAGGATTCCGATCCATCGCATGACGGCCGGCCGTGCACTTCGTGCGCCAGAGAAAACTACGCGTATTCACTGCGCGCCTTGTGACGATTCCGGATGCGCCTGTCGTGAGCTGTGCACATCCCGGCCACTCCGTGCCAACCGATCGCCTCCGCGCCCGCAGCCGCCGCCGACCTGCGGAGATCTCGGCGATTGCCCGTAGCTGCATCTCACAACGCTTCCTGATAGTCGGCAACCGCGGGAAAGCGCGATTGGATGTGACTCAGGTCGGTCGCGGGCTGGCACTGCAGCACGGTCTCGAGCACCGCAGAGCTCGCATGGTTGACGATGTCCCAGCCCGTGGGACCGTCGACGTGCGTGGGATCGCAGTCGAACAGAAATCCCGCGAGCTGCGCACCGCACACCTGATGGTCCTTTGCGATCTGCAACAGGTCCTTGCCGGCCGCATTCTTGACCTGGCACAGATCGGAGAACGTCAGGTGACCGCCGTCGGAGATTCCGATCAGGCGGCGAGGTGTCGGCGAGCCAGACCACGCGTTCTTGACCGTGCCCCACGAAGCGATCGAGTCGACGATTCCGCCGAAGTACAACGTGGAGCGAAGGGTCGCCGCCTTGGGGGTCGCCATCGCACCGGCCATCGAGATCACGACCTGTACGCCGGGCTTGGTCGACGCAGCCGCGGCTGCACCACCGCCGGCGGAGTGCCCGCTGACCGCGATCCGCGTCGGGTCGATGTGCCCGGCAAGGAAGTCGAGCGGCCCGGCCGGTGACGCGAGCGCAGCGATCAGCGTGTCGAGGTTCGCCCCAAGCGCCTGTGGCGGCGGTGAAGCCCCACACGCCATTCCCAGGACGTCTGCGAGCCGAAGGCCCGGATGGTCGGCCGCGACGACGACGAACCCGCGGCTCGCCCAATGAGTGGCGAAGTGCAGCGACTGGTAACGAAACGACGCCGTACCGTGGACGAAGATGACGACCGGATAGGGGCCGTGGCTCGCGTCCAGTGGCAGACCGCGCACGCAGTCGCACGGAGCCAACGGGTTGTCGGCGTCCGGAATCTTGGCCGCCTCTGTCGCCGGAAGTGCCTTCCGGATATCGTACAGCTCGGTCGCCAGCCCGATCTCCGAGCCCACGATCGCCGGGTACCACACCTCGGTCGTCAGGTCCCCGATGGTCACGGTCCGCGCTCCGACCGGCCACGGACCTCGCTCCGCCGGATCGGACGGATTCGTCAGCAGGGAGGCGCCCTCGCAACCCACCACCTCCTCCGTCGGTGATGGCGGCTTTGAAGTCCCGCATGATGTTGCGCAACAAGCCGCGACCACGAGCGCCAATTTCCGCATGAGAACCTCCGCGGAAACCGTAACAAGACACTAGAACGTTCTACTTTCCAGTGGCTGATTTCAGCTCACAGCGCTCCCGCGAACGAGGCGTGGTCACCGCTGTTCTGCCTCCCACGACCACGGGATGACGACGACGGTCGAGAGTCAGATGCCCTTGGTCGGGACGTTGTGATAGCGCGCCCACGGACCGAGCGCGGCCTTGAGGTCCTTCGACATGCCCTGCGGCAGGCCGACGGTCTGCCCCTGCCATTTGAACATGCGCCAGAAGATCGTGTGCTTGATCATCGTGAGCTGCGACGCTTCGAAGATCATGCTGCCGGGGTTCGCCACGATGGCCGCCTGGACCTGCGACTCGTCAACCACCGTCGGCGCGTTGCCCGCCCCGGGGGTGCCGAGCGCGACCAGCGCACCGCCGACCATGCCGCCGAGGCTCTGACCGATCGCCGCGGCCCACGCCCCACCCTGGCGCCCGCACACGAAGTACAGGCGGTTCGGTGCCAGGAAGATGTGCCCGTAGAACCGCTTCATCTTGACCTGGAGCGCCAAGGGAAACGGGTGCATGTACGGCGGCGGAGTTACCTGCGAGCCTTGCGGCTGGGAAACAGTGGAGGTCATCGCCCGATCCGGACGGATGACGCTCCGGGGAGTCGCATGTGGCTCGGCGCAATCTTACGGAATGTAGATCGTGTCGCCCGGCAGCACGAAGATGTTCATCTCGGGGCGCTTCCCCGACGCGAGCATGTCGTAGTCCAGCGGGATCCGCTTCGTTTCCTTCGTCTTCGGGTCGTTTCGCAGGAGCAGCACGCCATCGCGGCGCGCGAACCGGGTGGGGCCGCCGGCGAGCGCGATCGCATCGGCAACGGTGACGTACTGGTCGGTGGTGAACACGCCGGTCTTCACGACCTCGCCCTGGACCGTGAACCGATAGCTGCGCCAGGTCTTGAGCGCGACCGTGATCTCCGACTCCTGGACCTTCACGAAGCTGGCGAGCTTCCCCTTGATGTTCGTCTTGAGGGCGGTCGGTGTCTCGCCGCTTGCCTTGAGGTCACCGACGAGCGGCATCGTGATCGTGCCATCGGGGCGGATGGTCGCCTCCGTGTTGAGGTCCCTGTTGCCCTCGCCCCATACGTTGATCGACACGACGTCACCGACGCCGAGCACGACCTCCCTGTTCCGCGGATCGGTCTCGGCGGCGTAGTTGTAGTTGGGCAGGTTGCTGCCGCAGCCGGCGATCAGGACCAGGAGAACTAAGGAGCGCATCTCGCGCAGTGTACGGCTCGCCCGACGGCGTGTGGGTGAGTCAGGCGTGAGAACTAGCAGCCGTCGTTCTTGTTTCCGTTGTTGTCCTGGCCGCCGATCTGCTCCTTGTTGCACTGGGTGGCGCCATTGAACATGATCAGCTCCTGGACCTCGTTCGGCGTATCGCCGTACTTGATGCACTTGGAGACGATGAAGATCTGCAGGTCGTTATCCGCCTGCGGGTTGTCGGGGTTGGTCCCCTCGTCGCCGTTGTCCTTCAGATAGATCGTGAAGTCCGCAATGCCGTCACCGTCGAGGTCGTGGCCCGCCGCGGTGATCCCGCTGTAGATGAAGTCCGGCTCCGACAGATCCGGGATCGGTGTTGTACCGGAGGCCGTGAGCGCGCTGCCCCACCCTGTGGGGACGGCGACGCCGGGGAGTGTGTAGTTCTGCGCCACGAACGGCCGCGCCGCCGACAGGCCGGCTTCGGCGCAGTACAACGCCGACATCCCGCTACGCGTCAGGTCCGACGACCGATTCGAGGCGAGCTGCACGGAGACAAGCACGGCCGCCCCCGCGAGCAGGGCACCGATGATGATCAGCGTCACCAGCATTGCGCTTCCGCGCTGGCGGCCACGTGTGCGGCGGATCATGGCGAACCTCCCAGGTTACGGACTTCGATCGTCGAGAACAGGACGCGCCGGCGGAAGTTGTCGGGGAGGAGGGACGCGGTGTGATTCGCCGCGGCCGGTCGAAAAAAGTTACCGATGCCGGTCACCGGCGCGGTCGAGCGCGCGATCAGGGTCAGTCGCACCGCACGAATGATGTCGGTCGGTAGGGGGACCGAGTCGCCGGCGTAGTTGCCGCTCCACTCGTCATCGTTCGCGGCGCTCTTGACCTCGCTCACGCCGTCCCCGGCGGGATCGACACCCAGCTCGAGCTGCATGTCCTCGACGCCCTCGGCCAGGGGTTCGCCCGCAGCCGGGCCTTCGGCATCGGGATCCATGAACAGGGTCGGAATGAGATCGAGCGCCTGGATGTAGAACCGCGCGCGCAGCACGCGCACCACCAGTGCGCCCGCGTTGTAGGACGAGACAACGGACTTCGTGCACGAGCCGGTCGCGATCGTGAGGTTGTTGCCGGTGACGGCGGTGATCTGGACGACGTGGCCGCGGCCGTAGTTGGTGACGAGGATCCAGTCGTTCAGCCGGAACTGGCTGCCATCGACGACGTCGAGCGACGTATCGGTGCCAGCATCGAAGGCCTGACGCGTCGACGTCACCACAGATCCATAGGCGAACACGACGGTCAGGTCATCGGTCCCGCCCGCAGGATCGGCGAGCAGGAACGCGCCAGCCGGGCAGTTGCCGCTCGTGGTGTTGAATGTCTCGAGCGTCAGCGAGTTGCCGCCGGGGAGCCCCGGGCTCGCGCCGCGGATCGCATCGCCGAGGAAGCCCATGCCACCGCGCGCCGAGCTCTCGGCGCCGATCGACTGCTTTTGCTCGCGAAAGCCCGAGGCCATGGCGACCGCCACGGCCAGGATCCCAGCGACCGCGAACGAGAACATCACGAGCGAGATCATCAGCTCGATCAGCGTGAAGCCGACCTGGCCACGGCGCCGGCGGCGCACGCGGATCATTGGTTCCTCCGCGAGCGCAGGATCACCGAGTGCGGCACGGCGTCCTCCGTCCACTGTACCTGGACAAGGAGGTCATCGTACGGCTGCGTCGGGCCCGCCCCCAGGGTGGCGGTGTAGATGCGCGTGAACATGCCGCCCGGGTTCCCGTGCTCGTCGAGGCCCGATGTGGTGATCGGACCGCCGATGAACTTCGCGGTCCGCAGGATCTCGATCTGGTCCTGCGCGAGTACGGTGGCCTCGGTGCTGTGCCGAGAGAAGCCGGAGGCCCGCGTCTCGACGATGTACAGGCCGATGATTCCCGACGTCGCGATCGCGGTCAGCAGCATCGCCACCATGACCTCGATCATGGTGAATCCCACCTGCGAGCGTCTCCGTTGAGGGCGTTGGTTCATAGCGTGCGCAGCCAGAGCAGACGCGTGATCTTCGTGGTGCTCGCCGCCGGCGGAGCCTCACCCACGGTTGCGGTTGCGACGAACTTCTCCGCCTTGTCCTTGCTCAGGTTGTAGACCTCGGTGCCGGCGGTGTTCGTGTTGACCGAGCCCGCGCCGCCACGGACCACGACGGTCGTGTCGAGCGCGCCGGTGCCGACGTTGAGCGCGTACACCTTGCCGGTGTCGGCCCCCGCTGCGCCGTAGGTCGACGAGTTGACGTCGGCGGAGTCGGTGGTGATGAACACGGTGCCGCCAACGACGATCGCCTGAGAGAACGACCTGTCGCCACTTCCCAGCGGATAGGTCCACGGCTGGTAGACGCCCCCGGTGGTCTCGTTGAGCGGAGCGCTACCCAAGGGGGTGCTGAGCGAGACGCTCACGACCGATTGATCCGTCGCGCTCCACAACGAGGGCGACGTGGAGAGATCCGCGTAGCCACCAGAGGCGGCCATCGCATAGAGCTGGCCGCTGTTCTGATAGATCGTCGGCGACGCGCCGAACGGGTGCTGATCGGTCGAGTACCGGAACAGCGGATTGGTGCCGTGACGGCTGACGCCGTTCGTCGCGTCGACCTGCCAGATCTCACCGTACAGGTTCGTGAACACGACATCGCTGATGCCGCCGGTGCCCAGCTTGTCGACGCCGACGGCGCCGCTCGGGATGCCCGTGTCTGGAGGAGCGCCCATCGCGCGGCCGACACCGCTGACCGGGAAGGTCATCGTGTTCTGCCACACCGACTGCCCCGTCTCCATGTCGATCGCCGCGACGACGTTGCCGACGCCGGCGGTGCCGCCGTTGTTGGTCTGGACGAACGCGTAGCTCTTGTAGACGCCGCCGACGCGCACCGGACCGGCCGCGAGCACGAGGCCCTGACCCGGCTCGAAGGCGGCACGCGACGCCGCGTTCGCGAGCGAGTACTCGAACACGATCCGGGGTGCATACGGGTTCGTGACATCCAGTGCGGTGACCGAAGGCATCTGCGCCGCGGTCGCCGGATCACCAGTGCCCGTCGTGAACATCAGGATCGTGTGGAAGCTCTTCGCGCCGGTGCCGCTCCCGCTCGTGAAGTCGCCGTACATGTCCATCGTGCGGGGCGAGCCCTGGATGAACGCCCGGTTCTTGCGGAGGAGCGGCAACTGGAGCCGCGGGATGAAGCCCCACAGCTCGCGGCCGAGCGCGCCAACCGGGCAGCCGGTGTTGGCGACCTCGCTCGCGCAGACCGCGTGCAGCATGCCATCGGAGCCGCCGAAGTAGACGACCTTCGGCCGCGCGCCACCCGCGACCAGGCTGCTCGAGATGATCGCGACGGTGGAACGATCAACGCCGCCGAGCTTCGGGACGAACACGCCCGGCGATGACTCGGTGCCGGCGAGGAGCCGCTGGATGAACGTGGGGAACGCGCCGCCTGCGCTGATGGTGCCGGTGGTGCCCGAGACGGTCGCGTTGATCGCCGCGAGCAGCGGCACGTTCGCGACCGCGGTGTTGTCGAGGATGACCGGAGGAGGCGCGTAGCTGGAGGCCGTGTGCGTGAAGATCGTGCGGCAGTTGCCCGTGGTCCCCGCGCCGTAGGACGCCGTACCGCAGCCCGTGTAGCTGTTCGACGTGTTCGGCATCGCGGTGGCCGCGTCGAACACCGGAGCGATCGACGCGAAGTCGATCTGCGAGGTGGTGATGTTCGCCGTATCGAAGGCGCGCATGTGACCGATCACATCGGGGAACCGGAAGGCCGCCACCTGAGCGTCGGTATCGGCGGTGAGCGTGGTGTTCGGGGGCTGGATGAGCTCGAACGAACCCTGGACGACCGCGTTCACCGCGCCACTCGACGTGGTGATCGTCGATGTGATCGGAGTTGCACGGCTGACTTCGGTGGTGATCGTGTTGATCGCCGGCTCGCCGAGGAGGAGCAGCGTCTGGAGAATCACCTTCGTGCCGGAGACCTGGCCGGAGACGTCGTGACCGGAGACGTAGATGATGTTGCCCTTGGTGGTGTCGTTGTCCTTGTTGCTGCGGGTCGCATAGTCCGCGTCGATCATCGCGCGCGCCGCTGCGGGTGAGCTCAGGAACCCCATGTTCAGGCTGCGCACGCCGGAGATCAGCGGCGTGACGCCCGGCTTGTAGATCGCTCCCGTGCTGCTGTTCGGCTTGAAGTTCTGCACGGAACCACCCTTGTCGTTCCAGCTGAAGTCACCCGGCTGCGCGAACGGATCGCCAGGAGCGGAGAAGTAGATGCAGGTGTCCGAGCCCGACCGATTCGGATCGGAGCAATTCGGCCAGAACAGGTCCTTGGCCGGATTTGCCACGTCCTTGTCGACGCCAAAGTCTGTCGCGCCACCCGTGCAGGCACCGGCCGAACCGACGCATGTCTGGAACTGTCCCGCTGCAATCCCCTTGCTTCCCGTTCCAGCCGTTCCGCCGGAGCTCGGGTCGGAGGCCCCGCCGAGCCCACCGTTCAGATAGGAACCTTCGAACGCCTCGATCGAGTGGCACTCGGCCATCAGACCGGTTTGCCCGTCGAGGAAGGTGGCGATCTTGTTGATCGCGGTCTGCTCGCCGGCATTCGGGAGCGAGATCGCATCGGAGGTGGTCTCCCAGTGCGGCGTCCAGATCATCTTGTAGTTCGCGTCGAGGAGGCCGGAAGTGATGTCCGAGAAGTCGAACGTGTCGTAGATCTGGCCTCGGACGCCGCCGAGCGGACACTTCGCCAGGTTGCCGACGTTGATACCTCCGGGGGGACAACCGCCTGCACCCGAGAACGAGAGGCCGGCAATCTTGAGATACTTCTGAAGAATGCCGTCGGACACCTTCTTCGTCGCTCCGGCGACGTTGATCTGCGACTGGCCCACGCCGCTGAACTCGGGGGTGAGACCGGCGACCGTCGTGTAACGGAAGCTCTTGGTCGTGGGGATCGCGGTGACCGTGAACACCCCGTTGTATCCCGCCTGGGTCATGCCAGAGACCGCGACGGTGGAGCCGATCGAGTAGACGTGCGGGTTCGTCGTGTACATCGTGACCGTGGTCCCGATCTCGTAGGCTCCCGGGCGCTGGAAGTTGCCGCCGCCGGCGTTGACAAGGCCGGTGGTGACGTTATTCACCGTGAATCGCCTCGAGCCGGGGATGGAGGTGACGACGAAGTAGCCGTTGTACGCCGCAACTCCCACGCCCTGGATCCTGACGTAGTCGCCGACGGCCAGATTGTGGTTCGACCCGCTCTTGATGGTGACAACGTTGCCGACCTCGGCGGCACCGGGGCTGCCGCTGTTCGAGATGTTCACCGCGGCGTTGTACTGGGTGTCGTAGGTGGACAGACCAGCCGTGGTTGCGAGCAGCGCGACCCGAGGCGGTGCCGCGATGAACTGTTTCGGTGCCGGCGCCGTGAAGATCGTCTTGGCCCGATGAATGTTGACCCAGCCGCCGGTGTCGCTCGAGTAGTTACACGAGCCGTTGTTCACGCGGAACGGGCTGAAGTCGATGGTGTTGCCCGTGCCGTCGGCCTTGTCGTTCGCGACGAGCGTGCCCTGCAGCAACTTGAGGAACGTCGGTGCGTCGACGGAGTCGATGATGAACGGGGCGCCGGCGTAGCGGACCGTGTTGACCCCGAGCGCGAAGTCGACGCTCTGGGCCGCGAAGCCCGGGAAGATCTTCGGGTTGACACCGACGGCGTCGGGCGTGGTGTCGCGCGTGCTGACCAACAGGTCGGTGGTCGCCCCCGAGAAGTCGGTCGACGTGTTGACGACGAGCTTCACCGGCGTCTTGGTGTTGTCATAGACGTTGAAGTCGCAGCCATCGATCCACTTCGGGTCGGCGGCCGGCGCCGGGTTGGTGTTCTTGTTCGTCGGCGTGCAGCGGTTCGGCGACGCCTTGACGTCCTTGAACGAGTAGTAGATCTCGATCGGCCCGCCGGGTGCCAACGCGGGGTTCGCGGCGAGATAGGCGTTCGCGCGAAGCACGTCGTAGACCAGGCCGTAGACGGCGACCGCGCCGCAGTCCGTCTGGTACGCCGAGCTCGTCGGCAAGATCAGCGCGCCGGGATTGAACTGCTTGTCGGCAGCTGCAGGGGACGCGAGCGCAGCAACGAACAGTAACGCGGCGATCGGTTTGCGAAAAATGGTCCGCATGGTCCTGCCTCTCATGAAGTTCACCACCACTCACGGGCGTACGTGCCGCCCGTGACCGGATAGACGATGACGCGAAACTGGTGCACACCGTCGCCGACAAACAGCGTCGTGGCGGTGGATTGGCCGTCGGGCCGGATGAACAGGTCGTACGTGAGACCCGTGTTGTCAGTCGCGCTGCCGACCGGCGTCGATTGCGCGGCGTTCGCGATGTCGTAGATCTTCACGCCCGTGGGGAACGTGATCGTCTGGACCACGTCGGTGTAGGTGGTGGTGCCGGGGGGCACGAGACCGGTGTTCGAAGCGACGGTGACCCAGGCATGGCTCTGATCGAACGCGATCCGGTGCACCCGACGCGTGGCCTGGGCGCGAAGCTTCGCGAAGTTGATCGTCGACACCATCTGCTCGGAGGAGTTTCGCGCGCTCGCTCCGACCGGTCGGCTCGACGCGGAGATCAAGAGCAGGCTGAGGATCGCGATGATCGCGACCACCACCATCATCTCGATCAGCGTGAAGCCGCGTTGTGCGCGCTCGGATCGCATCAGTAGCCCTCGTTGATCTTCAGCACCTTCGAATCGACGCTGCTCATGAAGTACGTGGCGTCCTTCGTGCTGTCGCCGTCCATGTCACAGGTGGCGAGCACGTAGAACCAGTTGAACGGCGGCGATGTGAAACTGAAGGCCGCGACCGACGTGCCCGCTGCAGTGCCCACGACGACCTCGTACGTGCAGCGCAGCGTGGTCTCGACGGGATTGACGCGCAGCTGATACCACTCGCTGCCCGGCGCGCCCGCGGTGATGCACGAGGCCGCCGCGGTGCCGGCGGGCGTTGTGGTCGCGGGACATGTTGCGGCGGCGAGGTAGACGCCGTTGTCGGACTTGTACTGTTCCTCGCGCACGGCGAGCTCGGCCATCATCGGCGTGACCTCCGAAGCGCTCTTCGTCTTGCGGCTCTCCTTGAAGAACTGCGGAACAACGATCAGTGCGAGGATCGCGATCACGGCCACGGTGATCATCATCTCGATGAGTGTGAAGCCGAGCTGACTGCGCACGCGTACACGCTCGATGCGACCCTGATCCATCACGCACCAGGCTATCACGCAGTCGGTTAAGGCTGCATATTCGATCCGTTACGGATCTGGACCTTTCGTCGACGAGGACCATGTCGGATACTTGACCCCACGATGAGGCCGATCGCACATTTGTTCGTAGCGCTGCTGTGCGCCTGTGGCTCGAAGGACAGTGGGTCGCCTCCGCCGCCGCCAACCAAGTTGCCACCTGTCGAGGTTCGACCACCGAAGGACCTCGGCGTCGATCGGCTCCCGCAGCCGATCGTAGATCTTCCGAAGCAGCAATCGTTCCGCCTGCTCGATCCCGGCAAGGGCCAGCTCGCCGTGTTGCGCTACGCCGTGGGCGAGGGCGAGACGACCACGCGGATCGAGATGACGCTGACGTCGCGCCACCTGGCCGATGGCACCTGGAGCGAGACGGCCTCGCTCCCGCCGATCCGCACCGCCCTCGCCGTCGCGTCGACGGGATCGGCCCAGCTCCGCGCACGGCCACTTCCCGGCGAGGTTGTCGGCACGGCCACGCCCGAGGCGCTCGCCTACCTTGGTGCCTGGAAGGCGAGCGAGAATCGCCGGCTCACCATCGGATTCGATGCCCGCGGGCAGCTCGGACCGATCGCGTTCGCGGACGATCCCCAGGCCTCGCACAGCCGCGAGGCGATCGACGACCTGACCCAGCGCCTGCTCTCGATCGTGGTGCCGCTTCCGGAGGAGGCGGTGGCAGTGGGCGCGAGCTGGCGAGTCGTAACGATCCTCAACCAGCGCCCTGTGGTCGTGAAACAGACCGCCACCTACACGCTGCTCGCGCGGACGGCACAGGGGTGGAAGGTCGCGATCGACCTCCAGCGGATCGGGGAGGAGCAGACGATCACCGATCCATCGGTCGCGAAGAACGCGATGGTCGATCTGGTCGCGCTCGTGCGTCACTACAAGGGCACCGTTGACGTCGCGCCCGATCGAGCGCTCCCCACGGGCACGCTCGAGATCGATTCATCGATGCATGTGCGAATGCAGCCGCGCACCGGGCCCATCGTGGAGCAGATCCTCGAAGACAGCGGCACGGTCGCGCTGACGCCGACCCATTAGTTCCAGTCGTTCTTGATGAACGTCGCGGTCCCGAGCGGAAGCACGGAGACGCGCGCGTGGCGATCGCCGGAGGCTCCCTCGAGCGAGGAGAAGAACAACGAGCTCGCGGTGCAGGATCCATTGGGGAAGCAGCTCAGCTCGAACTGCGACCAGTCGGTGTCGAGCGAAACGCTCGCGTGATCGCCGACCGACATCGCGAAGTCCTCGGCGGCCACGGAGCGCGGCATCGACATCGCCTGGACTTGATCCCATCGCGGGGTGGGCGTATTTGCCTCCTCGGTCAGTACCTCGACCGAGAAGCCGACGACACCATTGGTGACCGAGCCGACGATCCGGCTGCGGCGCTTGCTGCCCTCGGCGAGCACGACATCGCTGCGCACCGCTCCACCCTTGATTGCGACGCGGCTCGCATCGGACACCAGCCCGGCGAATCGCGAGGCCACGTCGATCGGCTTCGTCTTCGGCTTGAGCTCGACGATCGCGAGCGTGGTGAGGATCGCGAGGATCGCGACGACGACCATCATCTCGACGAGCGTGAACCCATGTTGCTGCCTCATCGACCGACTCCCATGTTGCGGAGGTCAACCTGGAACGTGAGGTAGCGATAGATCCGGTTCCCCATGAGGCGCGGATCGGTGGCGCTCGGCAGCGGCACCGATGGGCGATCCCCGACTGCGTTGTGATCGACGTGCACCGGATCGACGAGCCGCGGCGTCTGGCGCGTGGTCACACCTTCGACGTTCGCGGTGGTCCGCGCGACGAGGCTCATCGTCATCATCAGGGGCGGCGGGAACGGGCTGCCGAGCGCGCGCGGCGCGGTCATCGCGGTCTGTGCATCGCTCGACTGCCAGTCGCGCAGTGCGTCCGTATCGGGGTCATCGGTGTCGGTGCCGTCACCGTCGAAGAAGTATGTCGCGGCCTGGAGATCGCTGACTCCGTAGGCTTGATCCTGGAACGCGGTGGTGGCGGTCAGCGCACCGGTCGCGTCGAGCTGCAACGCACCGAGCTCGGCCCGGTCGGGATCGATGCGCCAGTAGTGCGCGATGAACTTGTAGACCATCGTGCTGTTCGCGACCGGCGACGAGCAGTGCGCGTTCGTACCGGAGCCCCACTCGCCGCTGGTCTGGAACGACATCTCATTCGCGGTGAGGGTCGCGATCTTGACCACGCACGCCGTGAACTGCGCGATGTTCGCCTCGGACTCCCCGAGCGGATTCGCCACCGACGTGGTATCCGGGGTCGACAGCACCACGAGGTCACCAATGGCGAAGCCCGCCGAGTCATCGACCATCAGCGAGATCGCCGTTGGTAGCGGCGGACCCGAGACGACGAGCGCCTGGACCGTGGGATCCGCGTAGTAGAAGCCGACCTCGTCGGGGCCGGTCGCGCTGTTGACGACCCGTACCGGCGAGTGGAGCAGCGCATCGCCCGCGATCGTGAAGCCCTGGGACATCGCGAGACCCGCCTGGCGCGCGTCGGCCTCGAGCGAGTTGCGACCGGCCGATAGCACCTGCTGGATGTTGATGATCACCTGGTGCTCGCGGAACGCGAACGACATGCGCGCGAAGATCGAGAGCAGCATCGTCACGAGCAGCGAGCTGATCACGAGCGAGACCATCAGCTCGATCAGCGTGAAGCCGCGCTGACGGCGCACGCGAATCACAACGCCTCCGTGCTCGGGCGCAGGAGCTCGAGCGGCAGCTCGCGCGTGCGGCCATCGGTGTCGTCGGTCCAGCGCACCACCACGCGCATACGCCACAGGGTGGGGGTCACGGTCGCGACCATGACGTCGACGGTGTAGGTCATGCCGTTGCGGCCCGCGAGGGATGTGTAGCTCGGACGATCGATCGGCGGCGACGAGGTCGAGCTACCCGTGAGGGCAGTGGACAGGTCGGGCGTGCGCTTGCTGCGCAGATCCTCGAGCACGCCCTTGCCGATGGCCACGGCCTCCTGCGACTGATTCATGATCTGGCCGCCGCGCGAGAACGTGGTGTTCAGCGCGACGAGGCCCATCAGGCCGAACGTGGTGACCACGAGCGTGATCATCAGCTCGACCATCGTGAAGCCAGCGTGGTGGCGGCGACGGGCGCGCCGAAGGACGGGGGCGGGCATCACAGGAGCGTCCTCCAGCCGAGCAGCGTGAACGGTGCATTGACATATGTGGTCTCGGAGCTGCCGTTCGCGTGAATGGCTCCGGTCGTGGTGTCTCCGCCGGCGGCTGCGGAGCGCGGCACACCCACCCGCTCGATCGTTCCGGCGACCGTGGCGAAGTAGAGTGCGCCCGCGTCGCCGTAGATCGGG